>JAZUQP010000016.1:0-220738 GCA_045605785.1 Alistipes sp.
TATTTCCCATATCTCCCATAAAATCGGTATTATTTGCGTCATTGCGAGGAGCGTAGCGACGCGGCAATCTCAAACCCGAGGGTACGAGAGACGGGTATTAAAAAAGATACCCGTGCGACCGGTGGGGTACGCGTGCAGTCAGCCGCAGGCTGACAATTCAAAATTCAAAATTAGTTTTGCTCGGTGCAATGGAGATATGGAATAATTTTGAATTGTGAATCGTGAATTAAAAAAAGCTGTCAGCATGTGCTGACGGCTCTAATTTTACATTTTACATTCTACATTTTGAATTTGACACATATCGTAGGGCGAAGATAAGTTGTGCGGCGTAGTAGGGGAGCAGTGTCCACCCGTCGGAGAGGGGGTGGGGTGCGAGGTAGCGCGAGTAGCCGATCAGCGCGTCGGAGAGCACGAAGAGGAGGGCTGCCACGATGCCCCAGGCTCGCCCCGGGCCCCGATCGAGCAGGGAGGCTGCGAGCATCGAGCAGAGCAGCAGGGCGTAGATTCCCACCGCCACCGCCTCCGCGGTCGAGGCTCGCTGCATCAGCCAAAGGGTCAATGCCAAGCCTCCCCCCGCAAGGAGGGTCGCAAGCAGCCACACCCCTCTGCGGTGCAGAGCACCATCGGGGAGAAAGGCGGCCGTATAGCAGAGTATCGTCAGGGCGAAAGCCCCTATCTGTCCCCAGAACAGCCCCACAGAGCCGAGTGCGTCGCCTGCCGCCGAGAGGAGCAGTCCGAGCGGAATCCACCAGCCGTGCTGCCTTGCCTTTGTGAGGCAGAGCAGGGCCAGCAACAGAGTCGGCAGGGCAATCATGGGTGCGGGTGATGAAGGGTTTGGGGATAGGTCCAATTAGCGCCCGAAGCGAATACCCAGCTTGACAAATCCGCCGTGCATGGCCCCCTGCTTGACCAAGCAGTTGTAGCCAACGCTCATCGAGAAGCGGCGCAGGTCGTAGCCCACCCCGATGCGGGTGTAGAAGCCGTTGATGCCCCGCATGTCGGTCGTGCCGAAGAATCCACCCACCGAGCAGCAAATATAGGGGACAAACTTTTGGGGATGACCCAGGTAACCCTTGATGTGGGCTGCCAGGGGGATGTAGTGGGCGCAGACGGTGTCGTTGACCACAAAGTCGCCCAGCGTGGGGATATCGAAGCGGAGCGAATAGGGGATGAAGGGGGCGTGGGAGCCCGTCTCGGCACCCACGAAGAGGTGCTCGCCGATGCGTGCCCCGAGGCTCACATCGACCGTCGGCCCGGCACCACCCTCCATGAAGATCACACCGGCCGACGCATAGCCCGCAAAGCGTACCTCGGGGGCCTCCTTCGTCGTGTGGGGCACTATGTCAAAGTAGTTCTGCGCGCCGAGCACCAGCGGCACCATCAGCAGCGCAATCAGCAGCAAAAGGGGGCGTTTCATCATCGAAAAATTGGTTTGTTGATTCTCTATGAATACAAATATAGCAAAAAGTTCCCAAATAGATTTGGACACGAAAAGAAAATAGTCGGCTGAAAATTTAAAATTCAAAATTTAGAATTTAGAATTTAGAATTTAGAATTTAGAATTATTTTCCCGTAACTCCCATATTTCCCATATCTCCCATACCTCCCATATTTTCCATATCTCCCGAACTTCCCACAACTTCCACACCTCCCATATCTCCCATAAATCACCATTATTTGCGTCATTGCGAGGAGCGTAGCGACGCGGCAATCTCAAACCCGAGGGTGCGAGAGAGGGTATTAAAAAAGATACCCGTGCGACCGGTGGAGTGTGCGGATGGGAGCGGGCAGGAAAGACAATCAGAAATACGATTTTACAATAATTTATATTTATTAGGCGGCGTGAGAAATACGAGAGAGATAGAAAATATGCGAAAAAAACCGCCCGAGCGAATGGTGGGGCGACACGAGTAGCGTTAGGTACCGGACAGGACAGAACAGAAGTGGCGTATCCTGGAAATATAGAGTTCACAGTATACGCATCCGTTGTTTTTCTCGGGCTCTATAAGGGTGGTTTTCAAGGTGGAATAAGTATACCTATTGTCAAGTTTTGTTATGTATGAAATTTTGCTTATCTTTGATTGACAAAACTGCCATGGGCAATAATCAAAGAAAACTAAACAAAACAAAAAACATGATAAGATACCTGATTGTTTTACTTGTTTCTATTGCTGTAACGGGGTGTGGTGGCCTAAAGAGAGACGAAGCTCGGACAATAGAGGAGATTGACCAAGAGCTTGCCAATATGCTTCGTTCGGTTAATAAGTGTGATGACGATTATATTGAGAAAAGCAGCTTAGTAGACGCATTCTCAGAACGATTGGAGTACTATCTGCATTACCCTCAAACCTACGAGAATGAGATGCCATTACTCAAGGATGAAATGTATATTGCATGGTATCCAAAAACGGGTCATAAGTTCTATAGCTTTGGATTTTACACGGGGGGAACAAAGGGTTATAGTTATAAGAATTACATCCAATATCTCAATGATAAAGGCAAGGTTGAATTTATTCCTTTCTTAAACGACCTGCGCTATCCTGCGGATTTTATTCTTTATGATTTTTCCTACAATAATGCTTCATACTATCTTGTTAAACAATTTTCTCAAGGCATGAGTTGTTGTTGGGATTATTATGTCACCGTTATCTCTATTAACAATGGGAGCATAACTTATCATCCCGAATTCTTCCCCTCGGAATTCGACTTTGAACCGGGCGTAGAGGAGTATTTTGTATATAACGATGAAGGTGAAATTATTGACAATGAAGAGCGCTTATGCTACTTTATGCGTGTTTGTGGTACCGAGAACTGTAATACAAATGTTGATTTCAAATTCGACCCTCAAACACTCACAATTACCGTATGGGATGATGCTGACACCACAGAGAACCGTACCGGTGCGACAACCAAAAGAGAATGGAGATTAAATCAACTCTAACAGGATAATAGTCCTCTCGAAAGGATAAAATTTGCAGGCCACTTAAATTGGAACCAAAGGCTATTTACCCGCCGTTCAACTACGGTCAAAAAAGGAACCCGTTACGGTGAATTGCTCGTAGCGGGCTCTTTTTTAGTGTCGAATCAACCATTCGTTCAGCATAAGTACACTTAAACAACAAGACTCGTTTTGATAAATGCTAATATTGATGAGAGCTTATATACCTAATTTCAATGCCCATATCATCTCTAAATACAGACAAGCGTTTCATGGTTCCATTATCTGGCCAACACTCCACCTCAAAGCGGTAATCAGGGTCTTCTCCTCGGTAGTATAAAGTAAAACCGTCTTGTTTTACTAAAAAAGCTTTCTTAGGCGATAGTGTTGGCATGATGGAAATGATAACAACATCCCCCGTCTCATTATATTCCAAATTTGCTTGTCTTGCGACATAATCGTTTGAAACTTGAACGCCATTCTGATATCGTTGATGCCGTTCAAAAATATGTCTAATAATTACCATACCTTTTCCTGTATTATGTTTATTCTCGTTTTCATTAGTCAAACAACCATCCTATAATAGCAAATAATAGATAAAAACTTAATGCTGTCATAGCCAAATAAAAGATTACCGATCCGCAACCAACAGCTCCTGCAGCCGCTCCTTCGAATGCTTTTTCACCGCGGTTCCCATCTTCTCCTGAGAAATAACCAATTAGACCACAAATGGCTGCGACAACGCCAATAACAATTAACCAAGTCATAGTTCTGTGTTTTTAAGTTTGTTTACAATTTTAAAATCTATTAAATTAATAGGGTGCTATATAAACATCTATAAAATCAGTAAATCCCCCATCCATTGAAATATCCGTTACCTTGAATCCAAAAATATTTTTTGATGATAAGATTGTGTTGTAATGTTTTTTTAAATTACTCCCATATATTGCTATTGATCCAATATCACCATTACCCTTTGGGCAGAACAGAAACATATTGACAGAATGTCCATTGTTTGAAATATCAATTGAAATACAGCCCGTAGTCAATAGATTACTAGAATTAACACAGATTGTATAATGTGCAAACTGAGGAAGATGCTTCATCTGCTCATAAATAGTGGATACAATAGTTTGACTCCGTTGGTTTAGTTTGTTATTAAAAAACATAATTATTAATTTTACTATATATAAAAAGCCTCCCCAAAGTTTTTATCTAAACCTTAGGGAGGGATAGACCTGATTAGATATTATTCATAATCTCCACAGCCTCTCCAATATTCATAGTTGGAAGATTGCAGCACTCACTTACAAATGCCCAATATCGATGTTCACTCTCATTAATATCCTCATCTACTACCATTATCGTCCCTAAAAATGCGGTAACTACTTTCTTTTGCTCATAACTCATTTTAGAGATGATATTGACAGCTTTCACGGGATTAAGGTTATCTGAATCTTTGATATCCTCAAAAGAAACTCCAAACTTCTTTAATGCTGCAATGCTATACAGCACCTCTTTGGGATCCGCTTTACCGTCTGCGTTAATCATTGCATTGGCCATTTTGACAATAGCATGTCTCTCTTCGCTTGTAAAATACATAATATTAAGTTGTTTATTTCCACAGCAACTCCTCTATGGTGGGTTAATTATAAAAAGAAAGTGTGGAGTTGATTTTCGTTTATCTGTTGAAGGTTGTGGAAGAACCCGACCAAAATAAACGCTACAATGCCCCACACTTGGATAGTATGGGAATTATACACAGAGCGTGCAAAGTCACATAGCTATACAAGAAATGAGTGCTGTTCGTTCATCCTTTGGTCTTAGAAAACTTCCACATTTTCAACAAGGACTGCGAAAACACTTTCAATATGTTGCCACCCATTCGGATAGCACCACAAAATTAAAAATTATTTCCGAAACGAACAACACGCTGTGGGGCATTGTTGGGGATAGGTACAAAAAAATCGGTTATGCAGATTCAAAAAAATCAAGCGATTGGCCGTTGGCTGACAACTCATCGAGACCTGCGGAGCTGGCCGAGCGCAGAGCGAAACTTGTTTTCACTTAATTGTGAATCGTGAATTGTGCATTGTGAATCGAAAATTGCTATCTTTGCCGAAGATTTAAGTTTGAAGCCGATGATTCCTGTTGCGCGCATCAATAAAAAGTTTGGGGCCGAGGGCGAGGTGATGCTCTCGCTCTATGCCGATTTTCCCGAAATGTTCGACGCCGAGAGCGATGCTCTGTTGGCCGAGGTGGATGGCCTTTGGGTGCCTCTCTACTGCGACCGCTTCGAGCGTCGCGGTCGCACGGGGGCCCTGGTACAGTTTGCCGACTTGGCCACCGAGCGCCGTGTGGAGGAGCTCTTGGGCAAGGAGCTCTATGTCGAGGAGCCGGACGACGAGCGCGACGACGACGAGTTCTATCTCGAGGATCTGATCGGCTTTCGTGTCGAGGCCAACGGCCTGAAGGGGGAGATTACCGACTTCTACGACAGCGACGCCAATCCCCTCTTCGAGCTGGAGCTCGACGGCCGCAAGGTGCTGGTGCCCGCCGTCGAGGAGTTCATTGCAGGCATCGACTTCGAGCATCGTTCCATCAAATTCCTCCTCCCCGAGGGGTTATTAGATTTGTAGCAGCTTATGGCGAAGGTGGTGGTAGGGTTATCCGGAGGTGTGGACTCCTCGGTGGCGGCGCAGCTCCTCAAGGAGCAGGGCCACGAGGTGGTGGGCCTCTTCATGATCAATTGGCACGACACGACGGGCACGCTCGAGGGCGACTGCCCCTGGCACGATGACCGTCTCTTTGCCGAGTTGGTGGCCAAGCGCCTCGATATTCCCCTGCATGTGGTCGATCTCTCGGAGGAGTACCGCCGCCGTGTGGTGGAGTATATGTTCCGGGAGTATGAGGAGGGGCGCACCCCCAATCCCGATGTGCTCTGCAACCGCGAAATCAAGTTCGATGTCTTCCTGAAGGAGGCCTTGAAGTTGGGTGCCGACTATGTGGCTACGGGCCACTACTGCCGCAAGCGTACGACCATTGCCGACGACGGAGGTGAAGTCCATCACCTCCTGGCCGGCAGCGACCCCAACAAGGATCAGAGCTACTTCCTCTGTCAGCTCAACCAGGAGCAGTTGCGCTACGCCCTCTTCCCCGTGGGCGACCTCCTCAAGCCCGAGGTGCGTCGCTTAGCCGAGGAGCACCGCCTGGCTACCGCCAAGCGCAAGGATTCGCAGGGCATCTGCTTTGTGGGCAAGGTCGATTTGCCGCAGTTCCTGCAGCAGAAATTGGCTGCCAAAAGTGGAAATATCCACGAAATCAAGCGCGAGTGGCCCAAGTATGGGCGTGAGGTCGATGGGGAGAATCTGCCCCTCATGGCCGAGCCGTGGCGCTATACGGTGCGCGACGGTAAGAAGATCGGCACCCACAACGGTGCCCACTTCTACACCATCGGTCAGCGTAAGGGGTTGGGTATCGGCGGCCGCAAGGAGTCGCTCTTCATCCTGGCCACCGATGTGAAGGAGAATGTCATCTATGTGGGCGAGGGGGACTCCCACCCGGGCCTCTACCGCCGTGCCCTCGTTATCAAGCCCGAGGCGGTGCATTGGCTCGACCCTCGCGCCTCGATGCAGGTGGGCGAGAGTCGCCGCTACGAGGTGCGTATCCGCTACCGCCAACCCCTTCAGCGAGCCGAACTGCTGATGCGCGACGAGGGGCTCTATATTCGCTTCGACGAGCCGCAACGCGGCATCGCCTCGGGGCAGTTTGCCGCCTGGTATGCCGGCGACGAACTCGTCGGCTCGGGAGTCATCGAGTAAGATCCGTCGCAGACAAAGCGCAGAGGCCACCCTTTTTCGAGGTGGCCTCTGCGCTTTGTTGGTACTCCTCTCCGGCTTCTCTATTCCCGAATTTCACCTGCTGAAAGGGTACTAAACAGCCCTTTCGAGATGCCGCGGCGGAGGCGGAGCAGGTAACGGGCTTTGGCGGGTTGGAGCGTTAGGAGGTAGCCTGCGGCGATAAGGAGCGAGGCGCCCCACTTGGCCACTTCGGCGATACGCTGTCGGGTGAGGCGTCCGGCACGAAGGGCGCGGGCCTGCTGGCTGATGCCGATGTTGTAGCTCAAGCGGTCAAAGTAGTCGTCGGTGAGCTTACGGGCGGGTATCAGGTGCCACATCACAGCTCCCGGGTTGTAGAGGTAGCTCGCACCGGCAGCGCGCAGACGGGCAAAGAGATCGCTCTCCTCGCCCCCGATCAGGCGGTCGCCCACACGCCCCAAGTTGGGGTCAAAGAGACCGTGGCGGGCGAAAACCTCGCGGCGGAAGGCCATGTTTCCTCCGGCCGGGATGCGACCTGCGGGGTAGGGGCGAACCTTGTCGCCGAAATCCATCGGGTTGGCAATCGGCTCCTCCGTATAGCGGGACATCCACCGTGGGCGGGGCTCCTCCTCGTAGCAGGCGATCACCTTGCCCCCGGCAGCAGCGGCCTCGGGGTGGTGGTCGAAGAGCTCAACATAACTCTTCAGGAAGTCGGCATTGATGCGCTCGTCGTCGTCGATGATGGCGATATACTCCCCTCGGGCCGCCTCGATGCCGCAGTTGCGGGCGTGCGAGAGCCCCTGCTTCGGCTCCTGCAGAAGGCGCAGTTGCCGTGTGGGGTGGGCGGCAGCAAAGGCGGTAAAGCGGGCTGTCGTATCGTCGGTCGAGTGGTTGTTGACCACCACACACTCCCACTCCTCGGCCCGTAGCGACTGACGCACGACCGACTCCAGGGCCTTGATCAAGGCCTCGGCGCGGTTGTAGGTGGCGATGATGAGCGAAATCCGAATCATAGGACAAAGATAATCTTTTGTCGGCGAATAACAAAGGGTTGCCTTCGAAAGGCAACCCTCTGTTTTTGCAAGAAGTTGTGTAACAGGAGGGATTTCCGGCCTGCGAAGCCCGAACCCGTAGCATACTTGGGCGTATGTGAGGATTTCGAGGGCGTGTGAAACGCAGAAATCACCGCGTTAGACGGCTTCTTTACGACTTTTTGCCCTTGGGGGCAAGCATCATATTCATCTTCTTGCCGTCGAGCTTGGGCATCATCTCCACCTTGCCCACCTCCTCCAAGTCGTTGGCGAAGCGCAGCAGCAGAATCTCACCCTGCTCCTTGAAGACAATCGAGCGGCCGCGGAAGAAGACATAAGCCTTCACTTTGGCACCCTCCTTCAGGAAGTTCTCGGCGTGCTTGAGTTTGAAGTTGTAGTCGTGGTCGTCGGTCTGCGGGCCGAAGCGAATCTCCTTCACGACCACCTTTGCCTGGTTCGCCTTCAGCTCCTTGGCCTTGCGTTTCTGTTGGTAGAGGAACTTCTGGTAGTCGGCAATGCGGCACACGGGGGGCACGGCCTTGGGCGAGATCTCGATCAGGTCGAGCTCCATCTCGTCGGCCAGGCGCAGGGCATCGCGAATCGACATCACCGTGGGCTGTTCGATGTTTTCGCCTACGACACGCACTTCGGGTGCCGTAATCTCGTCGTTGATGCGGTTCGGATTCTCCTTCTCCGGTTTGCGGGGACCGCGGGGAGCGTTGTTACCTCCGGGTCTCTGCTGGTTGTTGTTGTTCCCCGAGAACTGCGGTCTCGGCGGGAACGGTTTCGGTGCAGCGATAGTTGTAAATTGTTAAGAGTTAATAATAAGGTTTTATGCGTTCATCTTGTTGGCTTCGATCTCCTGCTCTACCAGCGAGCGAATCAGGTTGCGGAACTCCTCGAGCGGCATCTGACCCTTGTCGCCTTCGCCCTGGGCGCGTACCGAAACCAGGCGGTCGGCCTGCTCCTTCTCGCCCACGATCACCAGGTAGGGGATGCGCTTGAGCTCGTTGTCGCGGATTTTGCGACCAATCTTCTCGTTGCGGTCGTCGATCTGGGCGCGTACATCGTGCTGATTCAGGTACTCGACCACCTCGTAGGCGTAGTCGTTGTACTTCTCCGAGATGGGAAGCACCACCACCTGGTCGGGCGAGAGCCACAAGGGGAACTTACCTCCCGTGTGCTCAAGCAGCACAGCCACGAAACGCTCCATCGAGCCGAAGGGGGCACGGTGAATCATGATCGGGCGGTGCATCTTGTCGTCCGAACCCTTGTAGGTCAGGTCGAAACGCTCGGGCAGGTTGTAGTCCACCTGGATGGTGCCCAGCTGCCACTTGCGGCCGATGGCATCCTTGACCATGAAGTCGAGCTTCGGGCCATAGAAGGCGGCCTCGCCCAACTCTACCACCGTGTTGAGGCCCTTGCGCTTGGCAGCCTCGATGATGGCGTTCTCGGCCTTCTCCCAATTCTCGTCCGAGCCGATATACTTCTCCTTGTTGTTCGGGTCGCGCAGCGAAACCTGGGCCGTGTAGTTGTCGAACTTCAAGGTCTTGAAGATGTAGAGCACAATGTCAATCACCTTCTCGAACTCCTCAAACAGCTGGTCGGGGCGCACGAAGAGGTGGGCGTCATCCTGCGTAAAGCCACGCACACGGGTCAAGCCGTGGAGCTCGCCCGACTGCTCGTAACGATACACCGTACCGAACTCGGCCAGACGCAAGGGCAACTCCTTGTAGGAGCGGGGCTTCGAGCGGTAGATCTCGCAGTGGTGGGGGCAGTTCATCGGTTTGAGCAGGTACTCCTCGCCCTCGATGGGGGTGTGGATGGGCTGGAACGAATCCTTGCCATACTTGGCATAGTGGCCCGAGGTAACATAGAGCTCCTTGTTACCGATGTGCGGAGTGATGACCTGCAGGTAGCCGTACTGCTTCTGCACGCCACGCAAGAACTGCTCCAAACGATCACGCAGGGCGGCACCCTTGGGCAGCCAGAGGGGCAGACCCTGACCCACGCGCTGCGAGAAGGTGAAGAGCTCCAGCTCCTTACCCAGCTTGCGGTGGTCGCGCTTCTTGGCCTCCTCCATCATCACCAGATACTCGTCGAGCATCGACTTCTTGGGGAACGAGATGCCATAGATGCGGGTCAGCATCTTGTTCTTCTCGTTACCGCGCCAGTAGGCACCGGCTACCGAGGTGAGCTTCAGCGCCTTGATAAAGCCCGTGTTGGCGATGTGCGGGCCACGGCACAGGTCGGTGAAGGTGCCGTTGGTATAGAACGAGATGGTGCCATCCTCCAGGTCCGAGATCAGCTCCACCTTATAGGGGTCCTGCTTCTCGGTGAAGGTCTTGAGGGCCTCGGCCTTCGAGACCTCGGTGCGTACAAGCTCCTCCTTCTGGCGGGCCAGCTCCATCATCTTGTTTTCAATCTTCTGCAGGTCGGCCTCGGTGATCGGAATGGGCGAGTCCACATCGTAGTAGAAGCCGCTCTCGATGGCAGGGCCGATACCGAACTTAATGCCCGGATAGAGGCTCTGAAGGGCCTCGGCCAAAAGGTGCGACGAGGTGTGCCAGAAGGCGTGCTTGCCCTCGGGATCGTCCCACTTAAAGAATTTTACGGAGGCATCCTCCTCGATGGCACGCGACATATCCACGGTGGTGCCGTTTACCGAAGCAGCCAAGCAGTCAGCAGCTAAACGAGGACTGATGCTCTCGGCGACTTGATAAGCCGTGATTCCTTTGGCGAACTCCTTTACATCGCCATTGGGAAAGGTAATTTTAATCATCGTTAAATTATAAAATTATTAAACTTTTGACCCCTCGAAGCTTCCACAATTACGAGACGGAATACTCCTCCGGGCCCTCTTTTACTCCTCTTTGTGCTCGCCCTCCTGCAGTGCCGTCTCGGCCGAGCGCTCCGTCTTGGGCCCACGCTCGAAGCGGTCGCGCTTCTCGCGCTTCTCGCGCTCGATGTGCTGCAACGGATTGGCGGTCCACTCCCTCCAGGCGCGGCGGTTGCGGACAATATCTGTTGCCATGTAGATCGCCTCGCGCATCGACTGCGCATCGGCCATATCCTTGCCGGCAATGTCGTAGGCCACGCCGTGGTCGGGCGAGGTGCGTACGCAATCCAGACAGGCGGTGAAGTTCACCCCCTCGGGCGAGATGGTCTTGAAGGGGGCCAACCCCTGGTCGTGGTACATCGCCAACACCGCATCGTAGCGGCGGTAGTTGCCACTCGCAAAGAGCCCGTCGGCCGCGAAGGGACCATAGGCCAGAACACCCTCTTCGTAGGCCTCCAGAATGGCGGGACGAATCGTCTCCTCCTCCTCGTGACCCAGCAGACCGCCATCACCGGCATGGGGGTTGAGCGAGAGCACGGCAATGCGCGGCTCCACTACGCCGAAGTCCTGCTTCAGCATGCCGCGCAACTGCTTCAGGCGCTCCACAATCTTCTCGCGCGTAATCGAACGACTGATCTCGCTCACCGGGATATGAATCGTAACCAACCCCACGCGCAGACGCTCGCTGCAGAGCACCATCAGGGGCTCACCCTCAAACTCCGAAGCGAAATACTCCGTATGGCCGGTGAAACGGAACTCCTCGCTCTGCACCGTCTCCTTGTTGATGGGCGCCGTGACGAGAGCGTCCAGCGCTCCGCTCTTCAGCTCCTCGGTGGCACGACGCAGTGCATCCACGGCGGCACGGCCCGCCTCACGGCTTGCCACACCCGGCTCGACGCGAATCTCGCCTTCGCCTACCGGCACGATATTGACCCGCCCCTCGTGGGCGTCAGCGGCCGATGAGACCGTGAAAAAGTTAATGCCCTCCACCTCGCGCAGCGTCTTGCGATAGTAGCCCGCCACCTTGGGTGAGCCGTAGATTACGGGGGTACAAAGCTCCGTCAGCATCGGATTGGCGAGGGCCTTCAGGATGACCTCCCAACCCACACCATTCGTATCGCCCTGCGTCAGGCCTATCTTCACTCTCTGGTTTTCCATCGTTCTTCTCTCTCATGGGCGGCTCTACGCCCATTTTAATTGACAAAGATAGATAAAATTCCGAAAACTAACGCGCTACAAACAAAAAAGTTCGCTCTTGCAGGCGAACATTTCTAATTTTGGGTGAAGCGGGGGGGGTTAAATTCAGAATTTAGAATTTAGAATGCAAAATGCAAAATTTCCCATATTTCCCATATCTCTCATATCTCCCATATCTCCCAATCCCCACCGTCAAGGAAAAAATTGAGAATTGAGAATAGTCTTGACTACTCTCTGCGGCGAAATTCGGAGCAGATGATGCCCGTGGCCATCGCCACATTGAGCGACTCGCTTGTGCGGCAGTCGGCAGGGTAGGGCGGGATGAAGAGCTTGTGGCTCACCTCGCGGGCGCACTCCTCGCTCACGCCGCGTCCCTCGTTGCCCATCAGGATGATGCCCTCGTTTTTGAGCTCGCTGCGATAGATATTCTCCCCCTCGAGGAAGGTGCCATAGACCGAAATACCCTCCTTGCGGGCCTCCGAGAGCCACTCGGCCAGGTTGCCGTAGTGTACCCTCACACGCAGAATGGCCCCCATGGTGGCCTGCACCACCTTCGGGTTGTAGCAGTCGGCCGTTGTGGGAGAGGCCAAAATATCGGTGATGCCGAACCAGTCGGCCAGGCGGATGATGGTGCCTAAGTTGCCGGGGTTCTGCACCTGGTCGAGTGCCAGGGTCAGTCGCCCCTTCAGGTCGCCCATCTTCAAGCCGTAGCGCGGAATCTCGACCAGCGCCAACGAATTGTTGGCCGTCTTTAAGAGGGTCATGCGCTCCAGCTCCTTGCGCCCCACGACCTCCACCTTGTCGCCCGTAAAGAGCCCCTCGGTGGCGTAGATGCGGCGCACCTTGAGCCCCGAGTGGAGAATCTCGCCGATGAGCTTCTCGCCCTCGGCCACGAAGAGACCCTCGCGGTCGCGGTTGCGCTTGTCGTCCAACGAGCGTATCAGTTGTATCTCGGCCTTGGTAATCATTTGCGGATGCGGTTTTCGGGAATAACGAAGGTTTGCCCCTCCTCGGCGATGTCGGTGGCCGGGAAGAGCGTGCGGCACTCCTCGACCAGGGGCCCGAGCTCCTTGTAGCGCGACGAGAAGTGGCCGATAAGGAGTCGCCCGGCCTCGGCTTGCAGGGCCGCCTTGGCCGCCTCGAGCGTGGTGGCGTGGCCGCGGTCGTGGGCTTCACGGCGCTCGGAGTCCATGTAGGTGGTCTCGTGGTAGAGCAGATCGACACCTCGGCAGAGGCGGGCAGCCTTGGCCGAGAAGTTGGTGTCGGAGAGGTAGGCGTAGCTGCGGGCCCGATGGGGACGGTAGGTGAGCTCCTCGTTGGGAATCACCTCCCCACTCTCCAGTACGACATCCTCGCCCCGCTTGGCGGCGGTAATCTGGGCTATCGAGAGGCCATACTTCTCGATTTTGAACTTCTCGATGTTGAGTGCGGGCTCCTTCTCCTTGAAGAGATAGCCGGCGCAGGGGAGGCGGTGGCGCAGGGGTACGCTCCACACCTCCAGCGTGCGGTTTTCGTAGAGCAGCCGGTGCTGTGTGGTATCCACCTCCTCCCACTTCACCTCGTAGCCGAGGTTGGAGTCGAAGTAGCGGATATGGTACTCCAAAATCTCCCCAAAGGGGGCCGGAGCGTAGATCGTAAGGGGTGTTTTACGACCGTAGAGGTTCAGGGTCGATATCATCGGAAAGAGACCGAAGCAGTGGTCGCCGTGCAGGTGTGTCAGGAGCACTGCACGCAACTTAAGCGGGTTGATGCCGAAGCGAAAGAGTTGCTGTTGCACTCCTTCGCCGGCATCCACCAAAAAGTACTGTTCGTTGAGATTGACCACCTGGGCCGAGGGGTGGCGCCCCACGGTAGGCTTGGCCGACGACGAACCGAGTATCGTAACCGAGAAACTCACCTCGATTACCCCGCTTACTTAATACTGTTAGCCATCAGCCAACGCTCGCAATCCAGCGCAGCGATGCAACCTGAGCCGGCAGCCGTGATGGCCTGACGGTAGTGCGGATCCTTCACATCACCGGCAGCGAAGACACCCTCTACCGAGGTCTTCGAGGTGCCGGGTACCACCTGGATGTAACCCTCGGCGTCGAGGTCGAGCTGACCGGCAAAGACCTCCGTGTTGGGGTGGGGGCCGATGGCCAGGAAGAAGCCGTCGATGGCAATCTCGCACTCCTCACCCGTGGTCGAGTGCTTCAGGCGGGCACCCGTTACGCCATCCTCATCACCGAGAACCTCCACCGTGTTGTGCTCGAAGAGCACCTCGATGTTGGGCGTATTGAATACGCGCTCCTGCATCGCCTTCGAGGCACGCAGGAAGGGCTTTCTAACAATCAAGTACACCTTTTTGCAGAGGGTGGCGAGGTAGGTGGCCTCCTCACAGGCCGTATCACCACCGCCCACAACCGCTACATCGCGCTTGCGATAGAAGAAGCCGTCGCAGGTGGCGCAGGCGCTCACGCCCATGCCGCGGAACTTCGTCTCCGAGGGGAGGCCCAGGTACTTGGCCGAGGCTCCCGTGGCCACGATCAGCGACTCGGCCTCAATCTCGGTCTGACCATCCACCACCACATGGAAGGGGCGCTTCGAGAGGTCTACCTTCGTAATCTGTCCCGAACGAATGTCGGCACCGAAACGCTGGGCCTGTTTCTTCAGGTCGGCCATCATCTCCGTACCATTCGTACCCTCGGGGTAGCCGGGGAAGTTCTCAATCTCGGTGGTCGTCGTGAGCTGACCACCGGGCTGGATACCCTCATACAATACGGGCTGCAGGTTGGCGCGCGAGGTGTAGATTGCGGCGGTGAATCCACCCGGACCACTACCAATAATCAATACTTTAACTTTCTCCATAATCATCTATTTTTAGGTTTTCTAACTTTGGTCGTATTTCTAATTTGGGCCGTATTTCTAATTTTTGGTCGAATCTCTAATTTGGGGCCCTGTTTCTAATCTCGGGCCTTATTCCTATTTGGGGGTGTGCTCCTTTTGGCTGCCGCACAGCAGTCGGCCCGAGTAGTCTGCCAGGGCCCACTCCTTGCCTATGCGCAGGCGAATCGTCCCCTCCATGTCGTTGTAATCGACTCCGTCGTAGCGGGCCTCGACAATCCATCGGCCCCACTTATCAATCACACCCCAGCCACTCTTGGTCTGCACCTCGGCACGCCCCTCGCGGAAGTCGCCGGCCCCCACAAACTGTGGCTCGATGACAACCTCCCCCTCGCAGTCGGCATAACCGTAGAGTCCGTCGCGCCAGATACGGATGCGCTCGTCGCTCATCACCCCGACGGCAATCACCCCCTCTGCCACAACCTCCCGCGGGGTCGAGGGCTCCATATCGACGAGGTCATACTCGCCATAGGCCGCCTCCAGCGCCTCCAAAGCGCTGCGCTCCTCGTCGCTCGCCCCCTCGAAGCTCATGCGGTGGGGACGCACAAGCAGCACTTCGCCCCGATGGGTCAGGTAGAGGTTTTCGCACTTGAGGTTGTTGTGCCTAACTCCAAATCGCGCCATCTGCTCCTGCAACCTGCGCAGGGCTGCTGCGAGCGCAGGAGTTTGGCCTCCTATCTCCATCACGCAGTCGAGAAACTCGCCCCTGGGGAGCAACTCCACCACCAAGTCCTCCGTGCGTATCGCACCCACAGCATCACGATGGCACAGGCCCCTCTCGACCACCTCGTAGCGACCACATATCGCCTCGGGGAGCTGCTTGAGACGGGTGGCGATGTGGCTTGCACGCATGAGAGCCTCCCTGCTCTTCGGCAGCGAGACCAGGCAGCGAAAACCTCCGCCCTGCAACTCTGCCTCGATAAAGTAGGTGCGACAATGGGCTGCCACGCCGTCGGCACTGCGTCGTAACGACAGGGCCCCCTCGGGCAGCACCCTTTGCAACGCAGGGGTGGGGTACTCCATGGCCTCGATAAACTCTCGTACTGTAGCAGACATCTCCCTTCGTGTGTTATTGTATGGGGTTGCTAATCGAGCCGATGTTGAGCAACAGCATCACCTCGTGGGGAGAGCTGTTAAAACACATGCCGCGGAAGGGCCCGCGCTCCTTGCCCTGCTTTAACTCCCGAATCTCCTCATCGAAACAGCCCGGCATGCTGCTCGAGCAGTCGTAGAGCAGACGCCCGTAGCGGCTCTCGCCCAATGCCTCCTCCGTCGAGGGGAAGAGTACCGATTCGGTGAGCGGATGGCTCGAGAGGTGGCAGTTTATGAGGAGCACCTCCCCGTCGGCCGTGCCGAGCGAACGGATGCGGCGGCACACCTCCCTCAAACTCGTCGGGTCGGCATCCGAAGCCTCGCCGTCGGTGATGTGAAAGACCACGGGCGGGAAGCTCTCGCGGTGTTGCGGCTCGCGACACCAGCGCTCCAACTCCATCCGAACTTCGCACAACGCCTCATAGAGGGGTGTAGTCCCTTCGGCGCAGGGCTTCACCCACTCGGGTCGCGTCACCTGCTGCATCACCTCGCCACCGGCAGGGTGGGGCCGCTTTACCCAGCGACTCTTCATCTCGGGTTGCAGCTTGGCCAGACGACTGATGGGGATAAACCACTCGTGGGGATCAAGCAGACTCTTTACACCGCGTCCCGAGTAGCCGACTACTGCCACATCGTAGTAGTTGCGTACCCCCTCCGAACGACGAGCGCGCTCCACCAATTCGTAGAGCAGCGTATTCGCAATCTCGCTCACGGCCTCGGCCTTCGTGCGCCCCACCTCCTTGGGCAGGTGCTCTGCCATCGAACCCGAGTGGTCGAGGAGCAGCACAAAGGCTGTGCGGTGTTGGCGTGTGATACTCGCTTGATACATCCTGTTTTTCTTATCGTATAGGGCTCTATTTCAAGCCGCGTACCTGCATATAGTCGGCCTTGCGTATCTCGGGGTCGTTGCTGTCCAATCCGTAGCTTACGGCCATCTCGAGTGAGCAGTCGCGCTGACGATCCTTCTCGGTGGTCTGGCGCATCGTCTCGTGGGCGTTGCGGCCGGCCGTAACCAACTCCTCGACCTCCTCCCGTGTGGGGGCATGGCCCAACAGCTCGGCGTAGATACCCAGGGCCCAATCGTGGGCGTAGTCGTCGTACCCCTGCATCAGCGCATCGAAGGAGAGCTCCACCTCCTCAAGCGACGCAACTTCTCCCCCTTCGATTCGGTCGAGGAGCTCCTCCACACGCTCGCGGCAGAGATACTGGCCCGCCATGTCGATCCAACGGCCTCGCCCGACGCGCGCTTCGCTGCTCTCTCCCTTCGAGAGCATATAGCCCAACGAGGCGACAATGGCCTTGTGGTAGAGCTTCAATCCGCGGCGCAACAGGTTGGCCTTGATGAAGACCTTGTTGTAGTCGTAGATACCGGCATCGGGGTCGGCATCTTGCAGCGTGTTGAGTACATTGACCGCCTCGATAAAGGATTGACAGATGTAGGGGTTGTACTCCTCGAAGTTGATGCGGTCGCGCTTCACGCGGCGCTTGTCGCGCTTGGGCCACTTCTCGATGTCGCGCACGGCTCCATAGCTGGTGAGGTTGGCTCCCGGCATCAGCATCGAACGCCCCTCCTTCTCGATGAGGTAGGAGTAGGGGAAGGCCGAGGTGTCGTGGTGGTAGGAGTGGTGTCCCAGCACCATCGTAAAGGCCCCCTCCAGGGCGGGCGACATGATGTAGGCGCCGCTGGCAAACTTACAGCCGCGACGGTGTACCGACTGGTGTACGGCACCACTCTTGAAGAGGTGGTTCGACTGGTTCGAGCCGCTGCCGGCGTTGAAGAAGGAGAACATGCCGGCAATCAGGAGCGATGACTTGTGGTGCGAGACGGTGTAGGGCCCCGCAAAGATCGAGGCGGCCTCGCCATTCTCGCAGTGCGAGTTGGCAAAGAAGAGGGACTCGCCGGCCGAAAAGGCCTTGTCCAGGATGACCCCCTCGCCTACGAAGCAGCGCTCCAAAATCACGCCGTTGCGGATGCGGGCGCCCTCGGCCGCGATAAACTCATACCCCTTCACATCGACTCCGATCTCCACATCGTCGCAGAGGGTGGCGCACTCCAGCGCTGAGGCTCCGTCGATGGTTACGCGGTTGCCGATGCGCACCTCGCGCAGGAAGCGGGCTCCGATAAGTCGGCACTCGTCACCCACCTCGCCCATCGTGCTGCGACGCTCCTCGGCGTAGGCCTCGATCATGGTCTCAAGGCGCCGAATGAGGTTGGGGCGGTGGCGGAAGAGGGCCAACATGTAGGCCGTTTGGGCGCTCAAACGCTCATAGAGCATCACTTGGCGCCCCTCACATTCGTTCATGGTCGCAACCATCACGCCGTTGCCAAACCGACTCTCGTGGCGGCACTCGAGGCGCGAGACCTGCTCGATGCGGCAATGCGCACCGATGCGGTAGTTCTTGATCAACGAACCGTAGATGATGCTCCCCTCTCCGATGCAGACCTTGCCCTCCAGACGGCTGTGGCGAATCTGCTCGGGGTGGAATCTCTCCGATACCTCGACCCAATCCCAACACTCGGCGCTGTTGCCATAGTGCTCCAGGAGTTCGATTTCGGAGGCGGTAAGCTTTCGATAGCGGGTGTTACTCATGGTGCTATCTTTTGGATTAAGAGTTGGCTATTTGTGGCTTACGACCAAAATTTTCGATAGCGACCAGAACTTCTCGCTGTCGATGATGGTCAATGACTCGATAACTCCCTTCTCGCTCTCGCTCTCCACGAACCAGTAGCTCTCCTCGGGGTGGGCCGTAATCAGTACGGCATCCTTCTTGCCGATGGGCAGGTTCTTCACCTGGCGAATGTCTCCTGCGGTGAAGAGGGCTAAGTTGGGATTCTCGCTCAATATGGGGGTACGGCCGATAAAGCCGCGCTTGTCGATGACTTGGTCGCTCATGAGTTGCTTCTCGGGGGCAATGAGGTAGTAGATCGTGTTGAGCTCGTTGGTCTTCATCTCGACACTCTTCTCCAGCCCCAGCTTGGCCTCGCTCAAGAGGGCCACCTCGCGGCTCTTATCCTCTACGGTAAGGTTCAGGCGCTCCACCTCCTGCTGCATGGTGCTCACCCTGCTCTTCAGGCCGGCAATCTCGGTACGCTGCTCCTCCACCTGGCCGTTCAGGCTGGTAATCAGGCGCTCCAACCCCTTGATTTTGGTGTTGGCCTGCTTGAGCTGTGCCGCCTTCTTCTCCAGGTCGGCAATGCGGGCGCGGTTGTCGGCCAACAGGTTGTCGATCGCCTCCAGGTCGCGGTTCATGCGCTGAATCTGCGACTCGTCGGGGGTCTCCTCCGTGGCCAGGGTCAGCAGACCCTCACGCTCCTTGATGGCATCGAGATTCTCGGTGATGGCACCAATCGAGGCAAAGACATCGTCGATGACCGCCTCCTTGGCAGCCACCTGCTGTTGCAACGAATCGATCTGAAGCGCCATGTTGTCGGCGCTCTTCTTGCTGACGCAGGCCGAGGCCATCAGCCCAAGCCCAAGAATAAGAAGCAACTTTTTCATAACTTGTATGGTTGTTATATGTATACTATCGTACAAAAATAGGGAAAATGTCGGATATCTACAAAAATAATTGCCCCGAATTTATCAAATACAAAAAAGGAGGCTGCACAACATTTGTTGCACAGCCTCGCTTCAATCTTTCAGCAATGGGAGTCTGCTACTCCTCGGTGCTCTCGGCCTTCTCCTCGGCAGGGGCGGCGGGGAGTACGGGGGCGGGAGCCTCGTAGGGGGTAACATCGATCAGCTCCACCTCGAACATCAGCGCCTCGTTGCCGTAGATGCCACGGTTGCCACGGGGACCATAGGCCAGATCGGAGGGGATCCAGAGGATGATCTTGCCACCCTTACCCACGAGCTGCATACCCTCGCTCCAACCTCTAATCACGCGGTTGAGGGGGAACTCGATGGGCTCGTCCTGATCGTAACCCTCGGGCAGCTGCTTCTTGAGCATCTCCTGACGCATCTTGGGCATGTCGGCGAAGCGCGAAGCGTCGAACACCTTACCCGTGCGCTTCGTACCCTTGTAGTGTACCTTCACCTTGTCGCGTACATCCTTGGCCATCACGGTGGTGTCACCCATCTTAACGACCTTGTAGAGCAGACCCGACTCGGTCTTCTTTACGCCCGACTTCTTGGCTACCTTGTTCAGCCACTCCTCGCTGAGCTGCTTGTTCTGCTCGGGCAGGGTCTTCATCATGTAGTTCTGCCAGAACATGCCGGCCGTGCGGTCGTCGATGACGGGGGTGTTGCCCTCCTGCGAGTCGAGCAGGGCCTGACGCACCCAGTACATCTGGAAGGGGAGCTCCATCTCGGCCAGGCTGCAACCCGTGTTCACACCAAAGGCATAGGAGAACTGCTCGCGCTCCTCCTCCGACTCAAACATCGCCTCGTCGGCAATGGGGTACTCTACCTTGGTCGAGTCACCGGCGGCCAGACGGATGCTGTCGGCCTCCTTGCGCTTGGCCATGATCTCCTTCATGCGGGGACCGCGCTTGGTCATCATGTAGTCCTGCAGGAGCTCCAGCGACTCCATGTTGGTCATCGAGGCCTTACCCATGGCACCCTCGGTCAGGCCCTTGGCTACTACCTCGTAGTCCATGGGAATACCGCGGAGCTGGAATTTGGCCATGCCGCCGATGTTGGCGCCAATGGCGTAGGAGAGCGTGTCCAGCGTCGAGGCGTTGCCCTCGCTGATGGGACTCTTCGGGGCGCAGGCACTCATCATCATGGCACCTGCCAGCAATGCTGCACAAAATAATCTTTTCATCTTTTCTATTTTTTTGGTTATCTGTTTAGTTATGTTCGGTCTTTTGGGCCTTTTCTATTTTGGGCCTTTCCCATTTGGAACCTCTTCCGTTTTGGGCCTCTTCCGTTTGGGGTTGCACTCCTGTTCCTCCCCCCTTTTTTGTTAAGGCGCGCAAATATACGCTCTTTTGTCGTCTTCTCCAAATTTTGGGAAAAACTAACGACTTCTGCGGCGTGCAGCGCGACTCTTGAGCCCTACGAGGTCGGCCTCGTAGTAGATCGTCGAGTTGGGTTGGATACCCAACGAATCACACCCTTCGGCTCCGTAGGCGATGGCAGCGGGCAGATAGGCCATGATGCGGCCTCCCGTGCCGATGAGCTTCAACCCCTCCTGCAACCCCTTGGGCAGCGAGCCGAGCGAGGTGCGCAGCGTGTCGCCGCGCTCGTAGGAGGAGTAGAACTCCCGACCGTCGAGGGTACGACCCACCAAACGCAGCGATACCGTGTCGAGGTTCTGTTTGGGGGTCTGCGCCACATCACCCACCTCCTCCACGGCATAGGTCAGACCCGACCTCGAACGGGCGTAGTTGCGGTTGTCGCGGGCAAACTCCTCCAGGAAGCGCTCCTCGTAGAGAAGCACCTCCTCGGCCTTCGAGATGTGCTGGTGGTGGAGGTAGATGCGCTGTGCCTCCTCTCTGTCGAAACGCTCCCGACGGGCAAAGTGGTCGCGCATGCCGGCGCAGAGGGCGTCGATATTGATCGTGGAGTCGATCTCCCGAAGATTTTGGGCGATGTTCATGCCCAGAATGTAGTCCACCGAGTCGCGCTCGACGGCAAGTACCTCCTTCGAGGTGCTCTGCTTTTGGGAGCATGCCCCCAACAAGGGAAGCAGCAGCAAAAGGGTATAATTAAAAAGGCGCTTCATATCCTATTTGTGAGTTACTCTTTTTCGGTTTCGGGGTTACTCTTCAGGCAGAGACCGCAGAGCTTGTAGAGGATGCGTGCCCCCACAATTTCGTCGATGCGCTCCTCGGCCTTGGGGGTCACCTCCACCATGTCGAAGCCGATGATGCGGCGTCCCGAGCTGACGACAGCCTCCAAGAGCGCTACCGCCTCGCGGAACGAGAGACCGCCCGGCACGGGGGTGCCGGTGTGAGGGCAGAGGTCGGGCGAGAGACCGTCGATGTCGAAGCTCACATAGACCTCATGAGGGAGCTGCTCCACGATACGGCGGCACTGCTCGTGCCAGCACTCACCGCGGAACGAGGCCTCGGCCAAGCGGCGGTCGTCGAACATCTCGATGCGGGGGTCGTGCTGTGCCAGGTGGTACTCCCGGTCGCAAAAGTCGCGCACACCCACCTCCACCAGACGCTTGATCTGCTTCACATCGCGCAGGAGGTTGTACATGATCGAGGCGTGCGAGAACTCGAAGCCTTCGTAGGCCTCGCGCAGGTCGCAGTGGGCGTCGATGTGCAGAATGCCAAAGGCCTCGTGGCGCTCGGCCAACGCCTGCACCAGCCCATAGGGGGTGGAGTGGTCGCCACCCACCAGGCCGACCAGCTTGCCCTGCGAGAGCCACTCCTCGGCCTGGGTGCGGATGTTCTCGTTGAGCTTGTGCGACCCCTCGTTTACGCGCTTGAGTTTGCGGGCAATCGAGTCGTCGTCGATGCTTCCCCCCTCCTCCAGGTGCTCGATGATGCGCTCGGCATCGCGGCGCAGGAAGGCGGAGAGCTCCTGCAGCGAGTAGTCCACCGGAGCGGTGGCAATGCCGCGTCGCCACTCGTCGGGGGCCGACGCATCGTAGAGGTCGAGCTGCGTCGAGGCCTCGATCAGGGCGTCGGGGGCATAGGCTGTGCCGGCGCCATAGGATACCGTCACATCCCACGGAGCCGAGATCAGCACCAGGGCCGACTGCTCGGGCTCGACGGGGAGTCCGTAGTAGTTGCCGTTATCGACACCAACTCCGTTGGGGTCAAAGTCGTTAAGGGGTCGTTTGCTCATAAACTATACACCACAAATTTGCACAAAGGTAGAAAAAAAGTGAATAGGTTGTGCATTTATTGCCTATATTTGTGTGGTCAATTCCCATGCCTATGAAAAGCGGAGATGATATAATGAGAAGTGATGCCGACAAGGGGGCCGGGCGACCGCGCCTGGTCGTTGATGCGGCCATCCCCTTTTTGGAGGGGCTCTTCGAGCCGTGGGCCGAGGTGGTACGCCTGCCCGGACGAGCGATGGGGCGCGATGCGGTCGCCGAGGCCGACGCCCTGATCATTCGTACCCGTACCCACTGCGACCGCGCCCTGCTCGAGGGGTCGCGTGTGCGCCTGATTGCCACCGCCACCATCGGCTTCGACCACATCGACCTTGCCTGGTGTCGTGAGGCGGGCATCGAGGTGGTGACGGCTGCCGGGTGCAATGCCCGAGGGGTGTTGCAGTGGGTGGCCGGTGTGTTGGCCCACCTCTCGCAGGTGCAGGGGTGGCGCCCCGAGGAGCGCACGCTCGGTGTGGTGGGCGTGGGCCATGTGGGGTCGTTGGTCAAGGCCTATGCCGAGGCGTGGGGTTTTCGCGTGCTCTGTTGCGACCCGCCACGCGCCCAAAGGGAGGGCTTCCGCTCGCTCGATATCGCCGATTTGGCTCCGCAGTGCGACATCATCACCTTCCATACGCCGCTCGACAACTCTACCCGTCACCTTTGCGATGACTCCCTTTTGGCCCGTCTGCCCGAGGGGGCGGTGGTGCTCAACTCGTCGCGTGGCGAGGTGGTCGATAACGAGGCTTTGCGACGCAGTGGTCGCCCCTATGCCCTCGATGTGTGGGAGCATGAGCCCCGTTTAGACGAGGAGCTGCTTGCGCGTGCCGAGGTGGCGACGCCCCATATTGCCGGCTACTCGAAGCAGGGTAAGGCCAATGCCTCGGCCATCGTGGCTCGGGCCGTGGCCCGCCACTTCGGATGGCCTCTCGGGGAGTGGTATCCCGCAGGGGTTACCCCCTCGCAGCCTCGACAAATTGGTTGGCAGGAGCTTTGCTCCACCATTCGCAACCACTTCGATGTGGTGGGCGAGACGGCCCGCCTGAAGGGGGCGCCCGAGAGTTTCGAGGCGCTGCGCGATGGCTACAACTACCGCGAGGAGTACTTCTAATCGGGTGGAGAGTAGGACAACCTATCGAAATTTTTCGTATCTTTGCCCGCGTAAAGTCGTCAAGCCTTATGCTCTACAACAAAATCATCAAGCCGTTGCTCTTCAGCCTCTCCATCGAGCGGGCTCATCGCTTCGCGCTCTTTTTGTTGCGGATGGTGGGCCGACTCCCGGGAGGTCGCTGGTGGCTTCACCGCACCTACGCCTTTGAGCACCCCTCGCTCGAGCGCGAGGTTTATGGCCTCACCTTCAAGAATCCGGTCGGCATGGCTGCCGGCTTCGACATCAACGGCGAGAGCTTCCGCGAACTCTCGGCGCTGGGCTTCGGCTTTGTCGAGATCGGCACCCTCACGCCTCGCCCCCAGGAGGGAAATCCCCGTCCGAGGGTCTTCCGCCTGCAACGCGACCTGGCCACGGTGAACCGCATGGGACTGCCCAACCGAGGCTTGGAGTATGCCCTCGAGCAGCTGCGTGGCGACCACTACGGCATGGTGGTGGGGTGTAATATCGGTTGCCACCTCGACACCCTCCCCTCGAAGGTGCCCAACGACTACCTCAAACTCTTCCGCAACCTCTATCAATACGCCGACTACTTCACGGTCAATATCAACTGCGACAACGAGACGCAGGAGTCGTCGGGACCCTCCGACGAGCGTCTGCATCAGATTCTCGACCCGCTATTCGACTTCCGTCGCGGACAGAATCAATATCGCCCCATCCTGCTCAAGATCTCGCCCGACCTCAGTGACGAGGAGGTGGATCGCATGGCCGACATGATGATCAATACACCGCTCGACGGCATTGTGGCCGTAAGTGGTACGAATAGTCGCCAAGGGTTGGATACCTCGATCTCGGCCCTTACGCGCGTGGGCAGTGGCCGTCTGGGGGGTATGCCCCTCAAGGAGCGTGCCCTGCAGGTGGTGAGGCGCATTCATGCGCGCGCAAAGGGTACCTATCCCATCATCGGTGTAGGGGGGCTCTTCTCGGCCGACGATGTGCGCGCGATGCTGGAGGCAGGTGCCTCGCTCGTACAGCTCTATACGGGCTTCATCTACGAGGGCCCGGCTACGGCCGGCAACATCTGCCGCGGATTGGTCGAGGTCAAAGAGTCCGCGGAGCCTGCGCCCGACGCCCTGTCCGAGCCAAAGCCCGACCCCGAACCCGAACCCCAAACCGCACAATCTGCACAACCCCAAAAATAGAGATTCCATGCAGGCAACCATCATAACCATTGGTGACGAGATTCTGATCGGTCAGATTGTCGATACCAATGCAGTCTTTATCTCCCACCACCTGAATCAAATCGGGGTGGTGGTGCGTGAGCGTTTGTCGATAGGCGACGAGCGCGAGGCGATGCTTCAAGCCCTCGGCCGAGCCATGCGGCAGTCGGAGGTGGTCATCGTGACGGGAGGTCTCGGCCCCACGAAGGATGATATCACCAAGAAGACCTTGGCCGAACTCTTTGCGAGCGAGATGTACTACAACGAGGAGGTGGCACGCCATGTCGAGCACCTCTTGTCGCTGCGCGGGGTCGCCTTCAACGACTTGAATCGGGGTCAGGCCATGGTGCCGCGCTGCTGTGAGGTGCTCTTCAACGACCACGGTACGGCTCCGGGCATGTGGTTTTCGCACGAGGGCGGGGTCGTAATCTCGCTGCCGGGAGTCCCCTTCGAGATGGAGCACCTGATGTTGGAGCAGGTGCTGCCGCGCCTGAAGGAGCGCTTCTCGTTGCGGGCCATCGTGCATCGTACCCTTATCACGGCGGGGCTGGCCGAGTCGATTTTGGCCGAGCGCATCGAAAAGTGGGAGGAGGCGTTGCCCCCCTACCTGAAGTTGGCCTACCTGCCCAATCCGGGGCGTGTGCGTCTGCGTCTCTCGGCCTATGAGGTGGAGGGGGATCGTGTGGAGCGTGAGATTGAGGCCCGTTTCGAGGAGTTGCGGGCGTTGATTCCCGACTATGTCATCGGTTACGAGGGGGCCTCGGTCGAGCAGCTGGTACACGATGAACTGACGGCCCGCGGAAAGCGCCTGGCCATCGCCGAGAGCTGTACGGGAGGTGCCATTGCTGCCACCTTTACCGCCATGGCCGGAGCTTCGGCCTACCTGCAGGGGGGCGTGGTGGCCTACCAAAACGAGGTGAAGGAGCAGCTGTTGGGCGTGGAGCATGAGTGCCTTGTGATGCATGGCGCCGTCAGCGAGGAGGTGGTGAGCGGGATGGCCGAAGGGGTGCGTCGTCGCCTCGGGGCCGATTACGGCCTCGCCACGAGTGGCATCGCCGGCCCTGCGGGAGGCTCCGCCGAGAAGCCCGTCGGCACGGTATGGATGGCTGTCGCCACCCCCGACAAGGTGGTTGCACGCCGCTATCACTGCGGCACCGACCGCGGTCAAATCATTCGCCGCGCTACGGCCCACGCCATCCAACTCCTGCGCGAGGTGCTCGCCGAATAGCCGTCGTGCTCTATTGTATGTATTGAAACTTGCCCGCAGGCAAGTAGTTATAGTTAAGTTCTAAAATAGTTAGGTTATGCCACAGATTTCGCAGCGGGCGTATGATATGCCCGCCTCTCCGATTCGTAAATTAGTCCCTTTGGCCGAGGCTGCCAAGGCGCGAGGAACGAAAATCTATCATCTGAACATCGGTCAACCCGACCTGCCGACTCCGCAGGTGGGTTTGGATGCCCTCAAGCAGATTGACCGACAGATTTTGGAGTACAGCCCCAGCGACGGCTACCTTTCGTTGCGCAAGAAGTTGGTCAGCTACTACGAGCAGTATCAGATTCGTCTGACGCCCGATGATATCATTGTAACGACGGGAGGCTCGGAGGCAGTTTTGTTTGCCTTTATGTCGTGCCTTAATCCTGGGGATGAGATTATCGTTCCTGAACCGGCCTATGCCAACTACATGGCCTTCGCCATCTCGGCAGGTGCGGTGATTCGCCCCGTATGTTCGACCATTGAGGAGGGTTTTGCTCTCCCTCCGGTCGAGGAGTTCGAGAAGTTGATCAACGAGCGTACACGTGGCATATTGATCTGCAATCCGAACAATCCGACGGGTTACCTCTATACGCGCAAGGAGATGGAGCAGATTCGTGATTTGGTCAAGCAGCACGACCTCTTCCTCTTCTCAGACGAGGTCTATCGTGAGTTTATCTATACGGGCTCGCCCTACATCTCGGCCTGTCATCTGGAGGGTATCGAGGAGCATGTGGTCTTGATCGATTCAGTATCGAAGCGCTATTCGGAGTGCGGAATCCGCATCGGAGCGCTGATAACCAAGAATAGAGCACTGCGTAATGCCGTAATGAAGTTTTGCCAGGCACGCCTCTCGCCTCCGTTATTGGGGCAGATTGTGGCCGAGGCCTCGATTGATGCTCCGCGCAGCTATTCAACCGAGGTCTATGAGGAGTATATCGAGCGTCGTAAGTGTCTTATCGACGGTCTGAATCGCCTGCCCGGAGTCTATTCGCCCATTCCGATGGGAGCCTTTTATACGGTGGCCCGACTTCCGATCGACGACAGCGACAAGTTCTGCGCCTGGTGCTTGAGCGACTTTGAGTATGAGGGCGAGACGGTGATGATGGCTCCCGCTTCGGGGTTCTACTCCGACCCCGAGCGAGGGCGTCAGGAGGTCCGTATTGCCTATGTGTTGAAGAAGGAGGATTTGCAACGCGCCGTCTTTATCCTGGGCAAGGCGCTCGAAGCCTACAATGCCCGTTCGGAGCATGAAAAGTAGAGGATAGAGAACGATACAAACACAAAGGGCAGTCAATCGACTGCCCTTTATATTTAGGTGTTACCCTAAATAAATAAGATGTGGGGTTTGATTACTTCTTCTCGGCGAAGAAATCCTTAACCTCGTCGTTGTGAACGATAGCCTCCTTGAAGATGTAGGCACCGGTCTTCTCCGACTTAACCATCTTGATGCACTTCGTGTACTGCTTACCGGTACCGGTCTTCAGTGTTGCAACTACTTTCTTTGCCATATTGCACTAAAATTATTTAATTTCGCGGTGTACGGTTACACGCTTCAAATAGGGGTTGTACTTCTTGCGCTCCAGACGATCGGGCGTGTTCTTCTTGTTCTTGGTGGTGATGTAACGCGACATACCTGCTACGCCACTCTCCTTCTGCTCGGTGCACTCCAGGATCACCTGCACTCTGTTACCTTTCTTTGCCATTTTTCAGCCTCTTTTTAGTAAACCTTTTTGGGAGCGGCAGCCTCACGCAGAGCTACAGCAAGACCCTTCTTGTTAATAGTTTTCATTCCGGCAGCCGTTACCTTCAGGGTAATCCAGCGGCCCTCCTCCTCCGACCAGAAACGCTTCGTCTTCAGATTGGGGCTGAAGGTGCGCTTGGTCTTGTGGTGCGAGTGGGAAACATTGTTACCCACGATCGCCGTTTTGCCAGTGATTTCGCAAACTTTCATGGTTGTTTTTAATTTAGTTAATGCCCATAAGGGGTTGCAAAGATAGGAATTTTTTTCGGATAAAACCAAATCCCACGACTATTTTCCGTTCAAATTGACGGGAATAGCCCTAAGATTGGGTTTTAATGCGTTGGAAATAAGCGCGTTGGCAGGGTTTGCCTACTCGATCTTTTTCCAGTAGCGCGACAGCCCCACGGGGCCGATCGAGCCGCGTACGCGCAGTGTCTGCTCGTCGTCGAACGATACGGTGCAGTTGTACTCCTTGCCCGTAGCGGGGTTGTAGACGCGTCCCTTCGACCAGCAATCCTTCTCGGCATCGTAGCGTACACCCCATACCACGACCACCTGATCGGCGCGCATCTTACTCTTTTTGGGGTCGGGATTCTTCTTGTCGAGCTTCGGCGAGCCGTCGGCCTCGGTGGCGTTCTTGAGCCAGAAAATCTGCCCCTTGTAGCTGCCGTCGGCCTCCTTCGTGAAGCGTACTTTCGACTCCTTGCCCTCCTCTACCACCGCATAGGTGCCCACCAGACGGTCGGCCTTCGACTGTGCAAAGAGGGTCGTGGCGCCCATCACCATCAGGGCCGCCATCATCAACTTAAAAAAACGATTCATAAAACAAATTTTGTTACTCATTTGCGCCGCAAAGGTAACAAAAAAATCGGGAATGTTCTAAATTTCCGATTTTTTCATCTGTTTATAACCTAAATTGGTTGGGCTGATGACCCGTCGGGGGGCTTAACTCGCTATCCGACATGGGATTAGGCGAGGCAAAGATTCAATCCGACACCTTTGTTATATATTTAGGTGTGGGGCGCAGTGCCCTTGCCGCTTATGGCTCGGGTTGGTAGCCCGTGTCTTCGTGCAGGGATTGGCCCTGGGCGGCGGCGACGGCGAGTTGGTCGCAACGGTTGTTCTCCACCGTCTCGGCGTGCCCCTTGACCCACACAAAGCGTACGCGATGGCGGGGGTAGATTCTCAAGAATCGCATCCAGAGGTCGGCATTCTTCTTACCCTGAAAGTTCTTCTTGTGCCATCCGTAGACCCAGCGCTTCTCCACCGCATCGACCACATACTTCGAGTCGGAGTAGAGCGTAACCTCCGACCCCTCGAACTTCAAGGCCTCCAGGGCGACGCAGACGGCCATCAGCTCCATGCGGTTGTTGGTCGTCAGGCGGAAACCCTCGGAGAGCTCCTTGCGGTGGGGGCCCGAGATGAGCACCACGCCATAGCCCCCGGGTCCGGGGTTGCCGAGCGAGGAGCCGTCGGTATAGATGGTAATTTGTGGCATTTGTTTTTTAAAAAAAGAGTGGCTAAAAGGCGATTTGTCGTTAAGCGGTAAGGCTCTAATCACCTCTTTTAGCCACTCTTGGGGGTTGCAAAGGTCTATTTCAGGGCGGCCATGCGCTCCTTCAGGGCGGCGATTTTAGCCTCGGCATCGGCCTGCTTGGCGCGCTCGTTGGCCACCACCTTCTCGGGGGCGGAGCTTACGAAGCGCTCGTTGCCGAGCTTCTTCATCACGCTTGCGAGGAAGCCTTCGAGGTAGGTGAGCTCCTCCTGCATCTTCTTGAGCTCGGCCTCCACATCGATCTTACCCTCCATCGGCACGAAGTACTGCGTCGTCTTGACCATGAAGGCGGCAGCCGTGGGGTTCTTCTCCGCTACCTCGTCAATCGCGGAGAGGTTGCCCATCTTTTGGATGACGGGGATAAACTCGGCGGGGAAGTTTTCGTCTTTGATGACCTGCAACTTGAGGGCCTCCTTTTGGGGGAGGTTCTTCTGCTTGCGGATGTTGCGCAGGGCGGATACCACCTCCTGGGCCAGCTCGAAGCGTGCGAGGAGCTGCTCGTCGGCCTCATCGACCACGGGCATCGGGGCATACATGATCGACTCGCCCTCACGACGCGGCTCCAGATCCTGCCAAATCTCCTCGGTGATGAAGGGCATGAAGGGGTGCAGCATGCGCAGCAACAGGTCGAAGTAGTGCTTCGTGGCCTGGAGCGTCTCCTCGTCGATGGGCGATTGGTAGGCGGGTTTCACCATCTCGAGGTACCAGCCGCTGAAGTCGTCCCAGAAGAGTTTGTAGATCGCCATGAAGGCCTCCGAGATGCGGTAGGCGGCGAAATCCTCCTCCACCTGCTTCAGGGTCTTGAGGTAGCGCTCGGCAAACCACTCCACGGCCAGGCGGTTGTTCTCCGACTGCTCGAGCCCGGCATCCACGGCCCAACCTCCCAGCAGGCGGTAGGCGTTCCAGATCTTGTTGCCGAAGTTGCGGCCCTGCTCGCAGAGCGCCTCGTCGAACATCACATCGTTGCCGGCCGACGACGAGATAAGCATCGCCATACGCATACCGTCGGCACCGTAGCGGGCAATCAGGTCGAGCGGATCGGGCGAGTTGCCCAGCTGCTTTGACATCTTGCGGCCGATCTTGTCGCGCACGATACCTGTGAAGTAGACATGGCGGAAGGGGAAGAGGTTGCGATACTCGTAGCCGGCCATCACCATGCGGGCCACCCAGAAGAAGATGATGTCGGGGCCCGTCACCAGGTCGTTGGTGGGGTAGTAGTAGCTGATCTCGGGGTTCTCGGGGTGGCGAATGCCGTCGAATACCGAGATGGGCCAGAGCCACGACGAGAACCAGGTATCCAATACATCCTCGTCCTGCTTCAGGTCGGAGAGCTGCAGCGACTCGTCGCCCGCCTTCTCGCGGGCCAGGCGCAGCGCCTCCTCTTGGGTCTCGGCCACCACATAGCCCCCCTTCGGGAGGTAGTAGGCCGGGATGCGCTGACCCCACCACAGCTGACGCGAGATACACCAATCCTTGATGTTCTCCATCCAGTGTCGGTAGGTATTCTTATACTTCTCGGGGACAAACTTGATGATATCCTCCATGACGGCCTTCGTGGCGGGCTTGGCCAGCTCCTCCATCGAGAGGAACCACTGCATCGAGAGTTTGGGCTCGATGGCGACACCCGTGCGCTCCGAGTAACCTACATTGTTGGTGTAATCCTCGGTCTTCTCCAAGAGGCCGGCCTCCTGCAAGTCCTGCTCGATTTGGCGGCGTACGGCGAAGCGCTCCTGGCCCACATAGAGACCCACCTTGTCGTTGATCGTGCCGTCGTCGTTGAAGATGTCGATGCTCTCCAGGCCATACTTCTCGCCCAACATGTAGTCGTTCACATCGTGGGCGGGGGTTACCTTCAGGGCTCCCGTACCGAACTCGATATCGACATACTCGTCGCGGATGACCGGAATCGAGCGGCCGACCAGAGGCACGATGACGCGTGCATCGGAGGGGAGATCCTGATAGCGGGGGTCGTTGGGATTGACGCAGAGCGCCGTATCGCCCAAGATGGTCTCGGGACGGGTGGTGGCTACGATGAGCGTACGGTCGGAGTTTTCTACCTTATAGCGCAGGTAGTAGAGCTTGCCGTGCGACTCCTTGAAGATGACCTCCTCGTCCGAGAGGGCCGTCTGGGCCGAGGGGTCCCAATTCACCATGCGGACACCGCGGTAGATGCGACCCTTGCGGTAGAGGTCGCAGAAGACGCGAATCACACCCTCGGTGCGGGGCTCGTCCATCGTAAAGCAGGTGCGCTCCCAGTCGCACGAGGCGCCGAGCTTGCGCAGCTGCGTGAGAATCATGCCGCCATACTGCTCCTTCCAGGCCCAGGCGTGCTTGAGGAACTCTTCGCGCGTGAGGCTCGACTTGTCGATACCCTCGGCCTTGAGCTTGGCCACCACCTTGGCCTCGGTGGCAATCGAGGCGTGGTCGGTGCCCGGCACCCAGCAGGCATTCTTGCCCTGCATGCGGGCACGACGCATCAGTACATCCTGAAGCGTATTGTTGAGCATGTGGCCCATGTGGAGCATACCCGTCACATTGGGGGGCGGGATAACGATGGTGTAGGGTTCGCGTTCGTCGGGTTCCGAGTGGAAAAGACGGTGTTTGATCCAATAGTCGTACCACTTGGATTCAATCTCCGAAGGGAGGTATTTATCTGCAATCGGCATACTTTATGTGTTTTGCTTTTCGTTTATAAAGTGCAAAGTTATCAACAATCTGCTAAAATTGAAATTTTTCTCGCTAAAAAATAGCTATATTTGCACCCAACAGCAAGAGATTATGAGTAAGAAAAACAAAATAGAAGTATTGGATGCCATCGAAATCGAGGATATCGGCGCACTGCCCGAGCTCTTCGACGGCAAACACAAAATCATGCCCATCGTCACCTCGGCAAGCGAGCCCGATGAGGCACACAATATCCCCGAGGTGATTCCCATCCTGGCGTTGCGCACCTCGGTCCTCTTCCCCGGCTCGGTAACCCCCATCACCGTGGGGCGCGAAAAGAGTATCCGTCTGATCAAGGAGGTGAACGCCTCGTCGGGTATTCTGGGTGCCGTGCTGCAGAAGGAGGGCGAGATTGAGGATCCCGCACCCGACGACCTCTACAAGGTGGGTACGGCGGCCCGTGTGATCAAGGTGTTGGAGATGCCCAACGGCACCTTTACAGTGGTGCTGAACGGTCTGGAGAAGATCGAGGTGGGCGAGTATATCTCGACCGACCCCTACTTCAAGGCGACCGTTACGCCGTTGCGTGACTCGGGCGTCTCGGAGGGCCACAGCATCGAGTTCGATGCGCTGGTCGATTCGATTCGTGATGTGGCACTCGGGCTGGTAAACCTCTCGCCCACGATGCCCAAGGAGACCGCCTTCCCGATCAAGAATATCGAGTCGCAGCAGGGGCTCATCACCTTTATCTGCACCAACCTCGACTTTGCCGACGAGGATCGTCAGGCCTTGTTGGAGGCCCCGGGCCTGTTAGCTCGTGCCCGCAAGTTGTTGGAGGTGCTGATTCGCAACCAGCAGCTGGCCGAGCTCAAAAACGAGATTCAGGAGAAGGTCAAGCAGCAGATCGACCAGCAGCAGCGCGACTACTACCTCCAACAGCAGATGCGCACCATTCAGGACGAGTTGGGCGACAATACCGACGAGGATATCCGTCGTCTGCGCGAGAAGGCCGAGAAGAAAAATTGGCCCGAGTCGGTCGGCGCCCTCTTCGAGAAGGAGGTGCAGAAGCTCGAGCGTCTGAATCCCGCCGTGGCCGAGTACTCGGTTCTGGTTACCTATCTGGAGCTGATGTTGGAGCTCCCGTGGAACGAGGTGACGAAGGATAACCTCGATCTGACGGCGGCCCGCGAGCAACTCGATAACGACCACTACGGGCTGGAGGAGGTCAAGGAGCGTATCTTGGAGCACCTGGCCGTCATCAAGCTCAAGGGCGATTTGAAGTCGCCGATACTCTGCCTCTACGGCCCTCCGGGTGTGGGTAAGACCTCGCTCGGCAAGTCGGTGGCAGCCGCCCTGGGTCGTAAGTTCGGCCGTATTGCGTTGGGCGGTCTGCACGACGAGGCGGAGATTCGCGGCCACCGCCGTACCTATATCGGGGCGATGCCGGGCCGCGTAATCGAGACCATCAAGCGTTGCGGCTCGTCGAATCCGGTCATCATCCTCGACGAGGTCGATAAGCTCACCGTGTCGAACCACGGCGACCCCTCGAGTGCCCTGTTGGAGGTGCTTGACCCCGAGCAGAACACCACCTTCCACGACAACTACCTCGATGTGGAGTACGACCTCTCGAAGGTGCTCTTCATCGCCACGGCCAACAATGTGCAGAACATCAATCCCGCCCTGCGCGACCGTATGGAGATGATCAACATCCCGGGTTACCTGGCCGAGGATAAGGTGCATATTGCGCTGGACCACCTGCTATCGAAGCAGCGCGAGGCCCACGGCATCAAGGAGCAGGAGATGCTCCTCACGCGCGAGGTGGTGGAGCAGATCATCTCCGGCTACACGCGTGAGGCGGGAGTTCGCTCGCTCGACAAACATATCGCCAAGTTGGCGCGTGCGCGTGCCAAGCAGATCGCCTTCGACGAGGCCTTTGCTCCCGAGCTCACCCCCGCCGAGGTGGAGAAGGTGCTCGGCATGCCGAAGTTCCACAAGGAGGAGTACGAGGTGGGCGGCATGGTTGGCGTCGTGACGGGTCTGGCCTGGACCGAGGTGGGGGGCGACATCCTCTACATCGAGTCGGTGCTCACCCCCGGTAAGGGTGCATTGAACCTGACGGGTAACCTCGGTGATGTGATGAAGGAGTCGGCGACCATCGCTTACGAGTGGGTGAAGGCCCACCACGAGGAGCTGGGCATCGAGCGCGAGAAGTTCGAGAAGTACGACATCAACATCCATGTGCCCGAGGGGGCGATTCCGAAGGATGGCCCCTCGGCCGGTATCACGATGGTATCCTCCATCACCTCCACCTTTACGGGGCGCGTGCCGAAGGAGCGCATCGCCATGACGGGTGAGACGACGCTGCGTGGCCGTGTGATGCCTGTGGGTGGTGTGAAGGAGAAGATTCTGGCCGCCAAGCGCGCCGGCATCACCGACATCCTGCTCTCGGTGGAGAACAAAAAGGATATTGCCGAAATCAAGGCCGACTACCTGGAGGGGCTCACCTTCCACTATGTGCGCACCAACGACGAGGTGCTCAAGTTGGCTCTTCAATAAGCTACTGAAAATGAAATTTTTAGCCATTATTCCGGCCCGTTACGCCTCGACCCGCTTCCCGGGCAAGCCCCTGGCCATGCTGGGCGGCAAGCCGATGATTCAGCGCGTCTATGAGCAGGTCGCAGGGGTGTTGGACGAGGCGGTGGTTGCCACCGACGACGAGCGCATCTACCGCGCTGTGGAGGCCTTTGGCGGGCGTGTGGTGATGACCTCCACCTCCCACCGCAGCGGTACCGACCGTTGCCGTGAGGCCTACCTGAAGTTGGGTCGGGAGTTCGATGTGGTGGTCAATGTGCAGGGCGACGAGCCCTTCATCCGCCGCGAGCAGCTCGAGGCCTTGAAGCGCTGCTTCGAGAACCCCTCGACGCAGATTGCCACCCTGGTAAAGCCCTTTACCGAAGCCGACGGCTTGGTGGCGCTTGAGAACCCCAACTCCCCCAAGGTGGTACTCGACCGTGAGTCGCGGGCGTTGCTCTTCTCGCGCTCGGTGATTCCCTACCTGCGCGGTGTGGAGCGCAAGGAGTGGCTTACGCGCCACACCTTCTACAAACATATAGGTATCTACGCCTTCCGCGCCGAGACCCTCATGGAGGTTACCTCGCTGCCCCCCTCACCGCTCGAATTGGCCGAGTCGCTCGAACAGCTCCGATGGCTCGAGAACGGCTATCGAATCGGGGTGGGAGTTACCTCTTTCGAGACCATCGGAATCGATACTCCCGAGGATTTGGAGCGTGCCGAGGCCTTTTTGAGCCAAAAATCGTAAGTTTATCGAGTGAAAATAGGAAAACCGAAAAATTTTACCTATTTTCACTTTCGAATTTTAACCCAAAACGAATCATGGCAATCAAACTTATAGCCGGACCCTGCGTCATCGAGTCGGCCGAGCTGCTCGATACGGTAGCCGAAAAGCTGGTAGAGATCAACCGCCGATTGGGCGTGGAGATCATCTTCAAGGCCTCGTTCGACAAGGCCAACCGCACCTCGATTCACTCCTACCGCGGAGTGGGTTTGGAGCGTGGCTTGGAGATGTTGCAGGCCGTACGCGAGAAGTGGGGGCTGAAGCTCCTGACCGACATCCACGAGGCGTGGCAGGCCGAGCCGGTGGGCAAGGTGGTCGATGTGATTCAGATTCCCGCCTTCCTCTGCCGTCAGACCGACCTGGTGGTGGCCGCCGCCCGCACGGGCCGCATCGTCAATATCAAGAAGGCGCAGTTCCTCTCGGGCCTCGATATGCGCTACCCCTATGAGAAGGCCCTCGAAGCGGGTGCCTCGGAGGTGTGGCTCACCGAGCGTGGCAACTCCTTCGGCTACAACAACCTGGTGGTCGATTTCCGCAATGTGGCCGACATGCGCCATATCACCCCGACGGTCATCATGGACTGCACCCACTCGGTACAGCGCCCCGGTGCTGCCGGCGGTAAGACGGGCGGCAACCGCGAATTTGTCCCCGCCATGGCTCTTGCAGCCAAGGCCTTTGGCGCCACGGGTTACTTCTTCGAGGTGCACCCCGACCCCGACAATGCCCTGAGCGATGGCCCCAACATGCTCCGCCTGGAGGATTTGGAAGGTGTAATCAAAACCTTGATTTAGGATGACAACCAATAAGAAGACGCAGATTTTGGAGCTGGCACGCCAAACCCTCTCGACCGAGGCCGAGGCGTTGCTGCAGATGAAGAGTCGCCTGGGCGACGAATTTGTTCGTGCCGTCGAGGCCATCCTCGCCAGCCGCGGCAAGCTGGTCGTAACGGGTATGGGTAAGTCGGGCCTCATAGGCCGCAAAATTGCCGCCACCCTCGCATCGACCGGCACCCCCAGCTTCTTCCTCCACCCGGGTGAGGCCTTCCATGGCGACCTGGGCATGATTTCGAAGGAGGATATCATCCTCGCCCTCTCCTACTCGGGCGAGACCGACGAGGTGCTCAAAATCGTCCCCTTCATCCACTCCAACGGCAATACACTCATCTCGATGACCGGCAAGCCCGACTCGTCGTTGGCCCGCAACTCCGATATTCACCTCGATGTCTCGGTCGAGCACGAGGCCTGCATCCTGCAGCTCGCACCCACCACCTCCACCACGGCACAGATTGCCATGGGTGATGCCCTGGGCGTGGCGCTGATGAAGATGCGCGACTTCACCTCGCTCGACTTCGCCCGCCTCCACCCGGGAGGCTCGCTGGGACGCCGCCTGCTGATGACCGTGGGCGATGTGATGCGCAAGGAGAACCTCCCCATCGTCGATGCCGACTGCTCCGCCACGGCGATGATTCACGCCGTATCGAAGGGGGGCCTCGGCCTTATCGTGCTGGGCGACGGCAATGGTCGCGTCGAGGGTATCATCACCGATGGCGATATCCGCCGTGCCATGGAGCGTCTGCAGGCCGACTTCTTCACCATCAAGGCCTCCGACATCGCCACCATGCACCCCAAGACCATTCGTCCCACCGAGAAGCTCATCGCCGCCGAGAAGATGATGACCCGCAACAAGGTAACCTCGCTTCTGGTGACCGAAGAGGATGAGAGGTTGGTGGGGGTGATACAGATTTACGACATCAAACTGTAAAAAAAGCATTTGGCAGGGTGTTTTCTGCGTTACGCTTCAAAAAGGAGTTCCTCATTTACTTCAAGTAAACTGCGGCCCTCCTTTTTTCGCAAGCCTTGAAAACCCCTCTGCCAAATGCTTTTTTAGGGTGTCAGGTCTAACTATTTTGGGGTAATAGGAAAAATAATTTTGAATTCTAAATTCTAAATTCTGAATTCACAAAGGGAGGCTCGCAAGCCTCCCTTTGTTTTGCCTCCCTTTGTTATCTCATCGTGACTTGAATCAGCTGATTCACGCTCGGCAGGGGGAACTCCTCGCTCACGGGGCCGACGGGCAACTCCTCGGGAATCGGCTCTCCGCCGAAGAGGAATTGGGCGGCACCGGCACCCGGGTATTGGCTTACGGCCGTGCCGCTATCGAGCAGCAGCGTGCGTCCCGTGATGCTCCCCTCCTGGTGGGCCTTGATCTCGGGGCCGTTCGTGAAGAACCAATCGTTCGAGTAGCCGAAGGCGAGGGCGTAGGCGATCTTCTCATCCTCGCGGGCGCGGTAGAGGCACTCGATCTTTCCCCCGGGCTGCACCACGCTCTTGGTCGAGTAGATGCGCTTCACATGCGAGAGCTCTCCCAGGGCCGTCTCGAGGGCTTCGGGGTTACCCGTCTGGGCAAAGAGGGCCAGACCCAGGCCGGCATCGGGCTCGTTGAGTTCGTAGATGGGGTTTCTGTCGCCCGTATAGATCACCACGATGGCGCCGTTGAGGGTCGTCATGATGCCCGTATCCTCCTTCAACTCCTGCCACAGCAGCTCGTTGTTACCCGCCTCGGCCAGGGCGGTAAGCTCATCGGAGGCCTCCTCGCCCCTCTCGAAGATGGGCGTGGGGTCGAGCAGCTTCCCGTTCAAGACATTCGACACGGCATAGACGCCGGCCGAGAGGGTGGTCGGAAGGGTCGTCTCGGCAGAGATGTTGGTCAGCGTGCAGGTGAACATCGAGGTGGTGGCATCGTAGCTCAGGCTCACCTCCAAGAGCTCCGAGGCGGCGGGGTAGTTGTTCCCCTCCGCATCGCTGCCGACAACCTCCGTCACCCCCGTGTCGGCGGTCGGGGTCGCCTCTGCGCCGTTGCTTCGGGTGCCGTTGTCCCACAGCTTCAAGGGGGCCGTGAGGGTGCCCGTCAGGGGGTTACCCTCGTTGTTGTAGAGGGCGATGCCCGGGTTGGCGGGGGCGATGAAGAGGTCATTGGTCGCCACCACGCCGGTCGCCAGCGCCAACGCCTGGCCCGGGGCTGCGGCGAAGGTAAACGAGGAGCTCTCCCCCTCGTTCAGGGCATTGAACACGCCACTCTGGACCAGCTCCCACTCGGGGCTCTTGTTCTCGAAGGTGATGCGGGGCGAGTTGCTGTTCCACCCCGGGTTGTCGTCGTCGTTGCAGGCCATGAGACCCATGCCGGCCACGGCAAGCAGTGCCGCACGACCCATCACAAGAAAATTTCGTCTCATACTTTTCACTTTTTGGTTATGGTTGAAATTTAGGTGATGATGGGGTGAGCAAATACCAAACCAAAGCAACGAAAAAAGGGCCTGCCCGATAGGAGCAGACCCTTTGTGGGGGTGTTGTTGATTAGTTGAGCGTGGGGTTGGCGGGCATGGCCACCTTCTCGAACTTGTACCCCAGGCGGTGGAGCTCGATGGCGGCGCCGATTTTGAAGAGGCAGCGCGCCGTGCGGGCAAAGAGGTAGAAGGCCTTGGTGGTCTGTGCCTCGGTATCTTCGCGGCGAATCAGATTCATCGCCGTGTGGGCGCAGCGTCGCATCGTATCCTCCAACTTGTCGGCCTCCTCGCTTCCGAGCTTCAATCCCAGAATCTTCTCGGTGATGAACTCGTCCATGTCATCAAATCCGCGGGGGCCGTGCAGCGAGTCGTAGGCGAGCTGTTGAGTCTGCTCCCAATTGCTGTCCCAGCGGTGTGCCACGGCCATGCCTACATAGCCGGCCCAGGCGATGGCGGCCGCGGGGTAGCTGTTGATCTGGCTCACCGAGTCGGCCATGTAGTGGGGAGCGTACTCCTTCCACTTCAGGTCGATATCCTCGGAGGCGAGCAGCGTGCCCGCAAGCATCTTGTGCGAGGTGCAGAGTCGGAGCAACTCCTCCAGGAGGCGGCTCTCAAACTCGTCGAAGTATTGTGTGTTTTCCATCGAAGTGTAAAAAGGAGCCCTACCCCCTCGGGGGGGGTGGGGCTCCGATTTGAGTGTCGAATTAGTTGTTCTTAACCAGGATGATCAACTCGTCGGCGGTGGGGGCCACCGTGTAGTGGCCGTCGGTGATCTTCACCGTGGCACCCGTGAGCAGGTTGGTCCAGGTGCCGTTCTCGCCCACATTGATCGAGAAGGAGTTGGTCGCCTTGTTCGTGAAGTTGGCAACCACCAATACCGAGCCACCCGAAGTGCGGTAGAGGAGCTGCTTGCCACCCATGTCGCCGTCGGTTACATGGTGCTTGAACTCATTCACCGTGGCCGTCGAACCGTACATATCCTCGTTCTGCTTGCGGAAGGTGATGATCTTCGAGATGGTCTCGTAGAGCGCCTTGCGATCCTTGTCCTCGAAGTAGCCCAGCTCCCAAGCTACGGGCTTGCGACCCGTGCGGTCGTTGTAGTTGATCGAGTAGTCGTAGCCCAGCTCGCCGAATTGCCACATCATCTTGGGGTAGGGCGAGAGGAAGTGGAAGGCGTAGGCGGCAGCCAGACGATCCGAGATGCGCGACCAATCGGTCATCACCCAGCTCTGGCCATAGGTGATAACATCGTAGGCGATGCGCTCCTCGTCGTGGTTCTCGATGTTGTTCATGCGACCCGAGCGGAAGGCTCCCGAGAAGTCGCTCTTGTTCGAGCCGGCACGCGTCGAGGTGGTGGTGCGGAGCGACGAGGGGCTCTTGCCATCCTCCATCACCCAGATCTCCATCGTGGTGGGGTTGAAGTAGAAGTCGTACTTCACGCCTACCGTGGCGTTCATCAGTACATTGGCGGTGCCGTTAAGCGAAATTTTCTGACCGATGGCGTGCTTGTACGAGCCGTCGGTGACGCCGTACGAGACATCCCAGCTGCGGTTCTTGCGCACCTTGAATACGCAACCCTCCTTGTTGGCGTCGGCGAAGACTACATCCTGGGCTACCAGCAGGTTGCCCGACTGCTGGAAGAAGATGTCGTTCGTCCAGTTGTTGCTCTGGAAGTCGCCCATCAGACCATAGGTCGCACCGTCGCTGTCGTCGCCACCTTCGTACCAGCCCATCACGCTCTCGCGGTAGCCGGTCTGGCCGTTGTTGCTCCACAGCAGGATGTTCTTATAGGCGGCCAGCTCATTCTCCTCCTTCTGATCGCAGAAGTGCTCGAAGATGATGTAGGCGTCGTTCGATACCTCGCGGATGGCGTCGGCATACTCCTTCAGGAAGCCGATACGCTGGGCGCTGTAACCGCTACCCTCGTAGCTGGAGGGGTTCTGTACGATACCCTTCGTCAGGTCGAAGCGGTAACCGTCGATGTTGTACTCGCGGAGCCAATACTGCAATACCTCCTTGAAGTAGCTGCGCGTCTTGGCGTAGGTGTGGTTGAAGTCGTGGTATACGCTGTAGTCGTGCGGCGCCGATACATTGAAGAAGGGGTTATTCGAGGCGGTGCAGTTGTTGGCTGCATCCCACCACATCTTGGCCCAGGGGAACTGACCCGTAGCGTGGTTGAAGACCACATCGACAATCACGGCCATGCCGCGCTTGTGGCACTCGTCGATGAACATCTTGTAGTCCTCGGCTGTACCATAAGCCTTGTCGGGGGCGAAGTAGAAGCAGGGGTTGTAGCCCCACGAGTCGTTGCCGTCGAACTCCATGATGGGCATCAGCTCGATGGCATTCACACCCAGCTGCTCGAGGTAGTCGAGGTGCTCCATCGCACCGTCGATGTCGCCCGTTGCGGAGAAGTCGCGGAACAGCAGCTCGTAGACAGCCAGCGCGTTGTGGTCGGGACGATCGAAGGCCGTCCAGCTATAAGGAGCTGCGGGGCTCGTCGTGAAGACGCTGACCATATCCTCGGCGTTCTTGGGGTACTCCTTCAGGTTGGGGTAGGTCGTATCCTCGATCCACTTGTCGTTCCAGGGGTCGAGTACCTTGGTGGCGTAGGGGTCGCCCACGCGGATGGTGCCGTCCACCAGGAATTGGTAGGCGTACTCGGTACCGCTCGTCAGACCCGAAACCGTGGTCCAGAAGTAGTCGCCATCGCGCTTCATCAGGAAGTCGTTGGCGGGGGCAAAGTCGTTGAAGTCGCCCAGCAGTACCACCTGCTTCTTGCCCGGGGCATAGAGTACGAAGGTGGCCTCCGAGCCATTCACCGTAACACCCTCGGCGGCACCCGTCGGGCGGGCAGCCTCCTCCGTGGCCTTCATCACGGCGATGCGAATCTCCTTGATCTCTACCTCGCCCTTCTCGTTACCGCCCTCGGCCTTGAATACCAAATCCTCGGGCTCCGAAGTGGTGGTGTAGCGGTAGCTGATGGCCGAGCCGTCGCTCTCCTGAACCAACTTGTCGTTCAGATAGAGCTTTAGGTAGATGGCGTTGGTGGTCTCGACCGTCACGGTGTAGTTCTTGTTGCACTCCCAGATGGTGTCGTCCGTGGGGTCGGTAAAGTCTACATTCAGCACGCCGGCGGGGGCCAGGAAGATATCCTTTCCGTCATCCTTGAGCTCGTTGTACTTGTTCGAACCGTCTTCGTTCGTGCTCTCGGGGTTGGTCGAACGGAATACGAAGGCGAGCTTCTTGACGCGCTCCTCGGCGGGTACCTCGTAGTAGGCCTGCATACCACCCGTGATAACCAGGTAGTAGATGTTGGTCTGCTCGTAGCGTACCAGCTTGGTCTTCTCGCTATTCTCCTCCCACTCGGTCAATACATACTTCCAGTCGCCATCGTCTTCGCTCTCGCTGGTGATGACACCCGTGTGGGCGTGGAAGTCGGTGTAGTTCTTGCCGTCGAACGAAGTGCCCGTTACATTGACACGCACCACGACATCATCCGTGCCGTCGGTCGTGAAGTCGGCGGGGTTGGCCGAGATCAGGGGCAGCGATTTGGGGTCCTCGCCCGGGGCCAATACATCCACGCCGGCACGCTCCTGCGTACCATCCTGGCGAATCGTCACGGGAAGCTCCTTCGATGCCCCCTCGTAGCTGAGGGTGATGTCGGCCTGGCGGGCCTCCTCGGCCGTATTCTCGGCTACCAGGAAGGTAACCTTCTCGCTATCGACCGTCACCTGGGAGATCCAGTCGGCCTCGCAGTCGGCCTCCAGCGATACGCCCTCTTTGGCGTACTTCACCTCGTAGACAATCTTACCCTCGCCACCCTCGATCGAGAAGGTACTCGTGGCCGAAGTGATCGAAATCGAGGGCTTCTTCGAGGGGCCCTTGTAATCCAGGCCCGGATCCTCGCAACCCACGGCCACCAGAAGCATGGCCAGCAGGGTCATAAAACGAAAATTTTTCATAGCTGATGTGTTATAAATTTATTGTAGTTATAATCTCGTTCAAAACGGTCTGTTGTTCAATAACGCATTTTGCCTTGCAAAATTACGAAAAATCATCGAAAAAAACCAATCGCCAAGGCAAAATCTTCCCTTTTGAAAAGGAAATGAAAGGGGAGGTTTGAAAATAGGGTAAAATTTTTGGGGCGTAGAGACTTTTTACTATCTTTGTAGTTAGGATAGACCTCTTAGGCTAATTTGTGACAAATACGAACCTTAATATATCATGATGGAAAACTCCAAATTGCTGCGTGCGGCCGATAACATCCGTATTCTGGCTGCCGCAATGGTCGAAAAGGCCAAATCGGGACACCCGGGTGGTGCCATGGGTGGTGCCGACTTTATCAATCTGCTCTATGCCGAGTTCTTGAACTACGATCCTAAGCGCATGGATAATCCCTTCCGTGACCGCTTCTTCCTCGATCCGGGCCACATGTCGCCCATGCTCTACGCCACGCTCGCGCTGGCCGGCAACTACTCGGTGGAGGATCTGAAGAACCTGCGTCAGTGGGGCAGCATCACCCCCGGTCACCCCGAGGTGGATGTGCTGCACGGTGTGGAGAACACCTCGGGCCCGCTGGGTCAGGGCCACGCCATGGCGTTGGGTGCCGCCATTGCCGAGCGCTTCCTGGTGGCTCGCTTTGGTGAGTGGATGGCCCACAAGACCTATGTCTACATCTCCGACGGTGCCGTCGAGGAGGAGATTTCGCAGGGCGTGGGCCGCATTGCCGGTCACCTCGGCCTCGCAAACATGATTATGTACTACGACGCCAACAACATCCAGCTCTCGACCCGCGTCGATGAGGTGATGTCGGAGGATGTCGAGGCCAAATACCGCGCTTGGAATTGGCAGGTCATCAAGGTCGATGGCCACAACATCGACGAGATGCGTGCCGCCCTGAAGCAGGCGCAGGCCGAGACCGAGCGTCCCACGCTGATCATCGGTCGCACGGTGATGGGCAAGGGCGCCGTAGGGCCCGATGGAGCCAGCTACGAGAACAAGGTCTCGACCCACGGTCAGCCCCTGACCGCCGCCGGAGCCGACTTCGAGGCTACGGTGCGCAACCTGGGTGGCGATGTGGAGGACCCCTTCAAGATCTTCGACGAGTCGAAGGAGCTCTACGAAGCTGCGCGTGAGCGTGCTGCGAAGTGGGCTGCCGAGATGGGCGAGCGCGAGAAGCAGTGGCGCAACGAGAACAAGGATTTGAGCCGCAAGCTCGACAGCTTCCTCAAGGGTGAGCTGCCCGAGTTGGACTACCATAAGATTGAGGTGAAGCCCGACGGCGCCACGCGTGCTGCCTCGGCTACCGTATTGGGTTACTATGCCGAGAAGGTGGAGAATATGATCGTAGCTTCGGCCGACCTCTCCAACTCCGACAAGACCGACGGCTTCCTCAAGAAGACCAAGGCCTTCGAGAAGGGCGACTTTACGGGTAAATTCTTCCAGGCAGGTGTCTCGGAGTTGACGATGGCCTGCGTGATGAACGGTATGGCCCTCCACGGTGGTGTCATCCCTGCCTGCGGTACCTTCTTCGTATTCTCCGACTACATGAAGCCCGCCGTGCGCCTCTCGGCCCTGATGCGTCTGCATGTCATCTATGTGTGGAGCCACGACTCCTTCCGCGTGGGTGAGGACGGGCCTACCCATCAGCCCGTGGAGCACGAGGCCCAGATTCGTCTGATGGAGCACCTGAAGAATCACCACGGCGAGCGCTCGATGGTGGTACTTCGTCCCGCTGATGGCGAAGAGACCGTCATGGCTTGGAAACTCGCCCTCGAGGAGCACCGCCCCGTGGCGCTGATTCTCTCGCGTCAGAATATCAAGAACCTGCCCCCGCTCCACACGAGCCGTCGTGCCGAAGCTGCCCAGATTTCGAAGGGTGCCTACATCGTCATGGAGGCCGCCAAGCCCCATGTGGTGATGCTGGCAAGCGGCTCGGAGGTCTCGACGCTGGTTGAGGGTGCCGAGCTCCTCTCGAAGGAGGGTATCCATGTGCGCATCGTGAGCGTTCCGAGCGAGGGTCTCTTCCGCGATCAGCCCAAGTCCTATCAGGAGAGCGTGCTGCCCGCCGGCATCGTGCGCTACGGTATGACCTCGGGTCTGCCCGTAAACCTCCAGGGCCTGGTGGGTGAGAACGGCATGATTCACGGTCTCGACCACTTCGGCTACTCGGCCCCCTTCAAGGTGCTGGACGAGAAGTTCGGATACAACGGACAGACGGTTTATGAGGAGGTAAAACAACTCCTTAACAAGTAGAAGACGATTCGGGGCCGTTCGTCTTGACGAGAGGCCCCGAATTTATTAACCAGTTTATTAACCATTTAATTTTCTATAGAGATGAGTAACGGAAATGCTACCTCGCAGACCGTATGGGGTCTGGTGGTTCTTTCGCTGATTGCGATTGCCGTGATTTTGGGTCTGATGTTCGGTCTGCCGATGTACAATGTATGGCAGCAGGAGATGAGCGGTCGCGCCGAGCTGGCCAAGGCCGAGCAGAATCGTCAGATTCGAATCGAGGAGGCCAAGGCCAACCTCGAGGCCGAAAAGCTCAATGCGCAGGCCGAAATCGAGCGTGCAAAGGGTGCTGCCGAGGCCATTCGCATTGAGAATGGTTCGCTGACGACCACCTACATTCAGTATCTTTGGGTGCGTCAGCAGAACAACATTCCCGACAAGGTGATCTACATCCCCACCGAGGCCAACCTCCCCATCTTGGAGGCCAAAGAGTAGTGGGAGCCTGCTCCGTTTAGGATTGAGGGGTCGCGCTTTTGCGTCGGCCCCTCCTCTCTTTTTGTTGGTTGTAGAGGGAGGTTACATAGACCGTAAAGATGGGGAACATCGCCATGCCCACAATTGGCAATACCACGCAGATGAACTTCCCGACTGCCGTGACGGGAAAGATGGCTGCTCCCACCGTCGTGACATTCATCCAGGCCCACCAAAGGGCGTTGCCAAACCCCTTGAGATGGGGATTGACCAGCACCTCGAAGTCGTAGAAGAGCAGGGCTCCGAGGTAGGTGATGGCCACCACCGTCACCAGGTAGGCCATGAAGAGACGCCTGACACCCCCTTCGACCATCCAATGCACCACCAGGTAGAGGGCCAGAAAGGCGCGTATCAGCGGCATGGCAGCCACGGCCATCCCCTCTGCACGATTCAGCTCCCATTGGCACCACTCGGCGATGTTGAGCCACGGGATGGCCAGCAGCAGAAAGATCAGGTGGCCCACTATTGCCCAATTGCGCACGGGAGTGGTGGCTACTCGTACCCCCAAGTCGATGAGAAAGATGGCGCAGATGCCCAACTGGAGCATCTTGTACTCGGGTGAGAAGTGGGTGTTGTCGCCCCCGATGACCTCGATGGAGATGGCGATGATGAGAACCAACGCTCCGAAGAGCGAGAGGGTGCGGGTACTCTGTTGCAGGGTCTTGATTTGCGGTTGTGTCATGGTGTGGGGTTTTAACCCGTCGGGGCTGCAAATCCGGTGCCGCGCGAAAAAAAGAGCAAAAAATTTTGGTAGTAAAAATTTTTTCTCTATCTTTGCACTCGCTTTTCAAGCAATGGCGAGATAGCTCAGCTGGTTAGAGCGCATGATTCATAATCATGAGGTCGAGAGTTCAAGTCTCTCTCTCGCTACAAAAAAGGTAAGGAGTGATTTTTATCACTCCTTTTTTTGTAGCAGAGAGAGACCGTGTGTTACCTATCCCCCAAACCCCCTTTCTGTAAAGGGGGCTTATATTTTCGATACGCCGACCCACTTTGCGAACTCCATAACCCTCTCGTAATCCTTTAGGAGTAAGATAGAAATTTCGATGCGAAGACCTACAAAAAGGTAAGGAGTGATTTTTATCACTCCTTTTTTTGTCGATTCATTTTTGTTACAGTTGGTTCAAGGCGCTGATAATCAGTGCGGCACTCTCGCGTATCTCCTCTCGGCTGATGGTCAGTGGCGGTGAGATGCGGAAGGCGGTGTCGCAGTAGAGGAACCAATCGCTCATGATGCCCACCTCCTTGAAGAGCTCCATCAGGCGGTAGAGCTTCTCGCTCGCGCCCAACTCCACGGCCAGCAGCAGTCCGCTGCGGCGAATCTCCTTCACCTGCGGGTGATTCTGAAGCAGCTCCTCGTAGAGGGCCCCCTTCTCTTCGACCTGCTCCACGATGCGGTGCTCCTTCAGGTAGCGCAGGGCTGCCAGGCCCGCTGCACACGAGACGGGATGGCCGCCAAAGGTGGTGATATGGCCCAATACGGGGTTGGTTTGCAGGGTATCCATCAGCTCGTGGCGCGCTACGAAGGCGCCGAGGGGCATGCCGCCGCCGAAGGCCTTGGCCAGGCAGACGATATCGGGCACCACACCATACTTCTGCATGGCAAAGAGCTCGCCCGTGCGCCCCATGCCGGTCTGAATCTCATCGAAAATCAGGAGGGCTCCCACCTCGTCGCAGCGCTTGCGCAGCGCCTCCAGGTAGCCCGCTTGCGGGGGGCGTACACCCGCCTCGCCCTGCACCGGCTCGGCCAATACGCAGGCCGTGTGGTGGTCGATGCGCCCGAGCTGTTCGAAGTCGTTGAACTCGATGGCCTCGACATCGGGCAGCAGGGGACGGAAGGCGGACTTCCACTCCTCGCCCTCGGGGGTGCCCATCATCGACATGGCACCGTGTGTCGAGCCGTGATAGGCGCGACGCATCGAGATCATGCGGGTGCGGCCCGTGAAGCGTTTGGCCAACTTCAGAGCCCCCTCCACCGCCTCGGCGCCCGAATTTAGGAAGTAGACCGCCTCCAACGGGGCGGGGAGTTCGCGCACCAGCTCGGCCGCGTAGCTCACCTGCGGAGCCTCGACCAACTCGCCATAGACCATCACATGCATATAGCGGGCCGCCTGCTCCTGCACGGCCTTTACCACCGCGGGATTCGAGTGGCCGACATTCGAGACCGAGACACCGGCCACCAGGTCGAAGTAGCGCTTCCCCTCGGGGGTGTAGAAGAACGACCCCTCGGCACGCTCCACCTCCACCAGCATGGGCGAGGGTGAGGTCTGCCCCACATGGGTCAAAAATTGCTTTCTTAATATCGTGTTGCTCATTGTTCGGGCTCTTGCCAATCGTTGTTTTTGCGAATCAGTTCGATGAGGCGGTCGAGGGCCTCCTCCTGCGGGATGTTGCGCTCGATGACCGTGCGCCCCTTGTAGAGGGTGATGCGCCCCGGGGCGGCACCCACATAGCCGTAGTCGGCGTCGGCCATCTCGCCCGGGCCGTTTACGATGCACCCCATCACCCCGATTTTCAGGTTCTTCAGGTGTGAGGTGCGGCTCTTGATCGTGGCGAGGGTCTCCTCCAGGTTGTAGAGGGTACGGCCGCACCCCGGGCAGGCGATATACTCGGTGTGCGAGAAGCGGGCGCGGGCCGCCTGCAGAATCGTCAGCTCGATCTGACGCACCTGCTCTTCGTTGAGCTGCGGTGCATCGACCCAGATGCCGTCGGCCAGCCCGTCGAGAAAGAGTGCCCCGAGGTCGGCGGCAGCACGCACCCCCACCTCGTTGATATCGGAGCCCTCGTAGCGGCACTTCACCACCACGGGGCGCTGATCATCGCGGTTGAGGATGGCAGCACGCAACTCGGCTGTCGGATTTTGCGAATGAGCCTCGAGAATCTCGAACTTGTCGGTTATCTCGCTGTGGATGACGGGGAGCGTTACCCCCGTTTCGCGGAGCTTGACACCACAGGCATAGGGGTTGTAGCGCTCGGGGTGCTCGATCTCGAACTCCCCCTCGCGCGAGGCGAAGTGATCGACCAAAAGTCGCGCCACGGGAATCTCGTTTTCGGGGGCCTCGGTGAGCGATACGCGAATCGTGTCGCCGATGCCGTCGGCCAAGAGGGCTCCGATGCCTACGGCACTCTTGATGCGCCCCTCCAGACCATTTCCCGCCTCTGTGACGCCGAGGTGAATCGGGAAGGTCATCCCCTCGCGATCCATGGCGGCTACCAGCAGTCGGTAGGCGGCCACCATCACGCGCGTATTGCTCGACTTCATCGAGACGACCACCTGATCGAACTCCTCGCGGCGGCAGATGCGCAGAAACTCCATGGCGGCCTCCACCATCCCCTCGGGTGTGTCGCCCCACTCGTCGAAGATGCGCTTCGAGAGTGAGCCGTGGTTTACGCCGATGCGCAGGGCCACGCCACGCTCGCGACATTGGGCAATCAGCCGCTCCAGGTCGCCACGGTCGAGGCGGTAGTTCCCCGGATTGATGCGCACCTTATCCACATAGCGGGCGGCGACGCTCGCCACCTCGGGCAGGAAGTGGATGTCGGCGACGATGGCCGTGGAGTAGCCCTCCTCGCGCAGTTGAGCCACGATGGGTTGCAGATTCTCCCCCTCGCGCACCCCCTGGGCTGTGAGGCGGACAATCTCGCCTCCGGCGTGGTGGATGCGCTTGATTTGTGCCACGGCTGCGGCGGTATCGTTGGTCGAACAGTTGGTCATCGACTGCACGGCGATGGGGCCTCCACCACCGATGCGTGCCGCGCCGAAGCGCACCTCGTGGCTCGGGCGTCGCTGATACTTTCTTAATTCCATGCTCGAAAAGAGTTCATATTGTTGAGCAAAGATAGCAAAACTATTTCGGTTTTTGGAAAAATATCGTACCTTTGTATGGTATGAGTACGGTAAATGTTTTCGATATCATCACTTTGATTGTCGCCTTGTGGGCCATCATCAGTGGCTGGCGCAAGGGACTTATTTTGCAATTCGGCTCGCTCGTGGGCATTGTGTTGGCTCTCTTCTTTGCCTCGCGTTATGCCGTCCGAGTGGGTACCCTGTTCCACTTCAGCGAGGCGTGGGTCAAGCCCGGAGGCTTTATTGTCGTGGCGCTCCTGACGCTGCTGCTGGTTGCCCTGACGGGGCGACTGCTGCGCAGTCTGCTTCAGGTGGCGGGGCTCGGTGTGGTCGATATCCTGCTCGGTATCGCCCTCTCGCTGGCCAAGTGGCTCCTGCTGCTCAGTGCCATCTACTCGGCCTTTGCTGCGGTGAACAGCAAGCTCGACCTGGTGCAGCGCGCGACCCTGGAGGAGTCGAAGAGCTTTAAGCCCATCTGCCGTGTGGTCGATTATGTGATGCCCTTTGTGAGCAAGACGCTCCACGCCGATCAGGTGGAGAAGGAGCTCGAAGAGCTCTTGCCCGATTCGATTCAAAAGGAGTTGAAACTATAAATCGCTATGCAGGAGGGAGTATTCTTTGGTACGGTGATTCGTGCCACGGGCAGCTGGTATGAGGTGCTGGGCGATGGGGGTGAGGTGTTGCGGTGCCGCATCCGAGGTCGTCTGCGCCTGAAGGGGATACGCTCGACCAACCCCGTGGTGGTGGGCGACCGCGTGCAGTGCGAGGCCCAGGAGGAGGGCGACTACGCCATCTTTGCCATCGAGCCGCGCCGCAACTATGTGATTCGTCGCGCCTCGAACCTCTCGAAGGAGTCGCACATCATCGCCGCAAACATCGACCGTGCCCTGCTCATCACGACCCTCTTTCAGCCCGAGACGGCCCGCGAATTTATCGACCGCTTTCTGATCACCTGCGAGGCCTATAAAATCCCGGTGGTCATCGCCCTGGCGAAGATGGATTTGGCGCGACAGACCCCCGAGGCGGCCGAGGACTTCATCGAAACCTACCGCAAGGCGGGCTACCGTGTCATCACCCTCTCGGCCACCGAAGGGGAGGGGGTGGAAGAGGTGCGTGCGCTGGTAAAGGAGGGGACAACCCTCCTGTCGGGCAACTCGGGCGTAGGCAAATCGACCCTCATACGGGCCCTCGATCCCTCGCTCGATGTGCGCACGGGGGCCATCTCCGAGAGCCATCACAAGGGCAAGCATACCACCACCTTCTCGACGATGTATCGCCTGGAGTCGGGCGGAATGATTATCGACACGCCGGGCATCAAAGGGTTCGGTTTGATCGACATCGACGGGGCGGAGTTGTGGCACTACTTCCCCGAGATGATTGGGCGTGCGGGCGACTGCCGCTTCTACAACTGCACCCATACCCACGAGCCGGGTTGTGCCGTGGAGGAGGCGGTGCGCAAGGGGGAGATTGCCTGGTCGCGCTACGAAAGTTACCTGAAAATCCTCGACGAAGATGACAAATATCGCAAATAGTCGCAGTTGGTATGAGGAGCGCATTGCCTGCCTTCGGGAGTATATGACCGAGGAGCGACGCCTCACGCTCGAGAGAGTTCTCTCGATGCGCACGCGCTACATGACCATCCTTACGGAGAATACCTTCCATCCGCAGAATGCCTCGGCCCTGGTGCGCCACTGCGAGGCCTTTGGCGTGCAGGATATCCATACGGTGGAGACCCGTTGCAAGTTCAACCCCAACCTCAACATCGTGCGAGGCACCGATAAGTGGGTGGAGCTGGTGCGCCACCACTCCACCACCGAGGCGTTGGCCGCTCTGAAGGGGGCCGGCTACCGCATCGTTGCCACAACACCCCATCGCGAGAGCTGTACGCCCGAGAGTTTCGATGTGGCGGCGGGGAAGTTTGCCCTGGTCTTCGGCACCGAGCATGCCGGCATCTCGGAGGAGGTGATGGCGGCGGCCGACGAGTTCCTGCGCATCCCGATGTGCGGCATGGTCGAGAGCCTCAATGTCTCGGCCTCGGCTGCGATTCTGATTTATCAACTCTCGGCCCGCATGCGCGAGTTGCCGCGCGAGAGGTGGCAGCTTGCCGACGAGGAGTATATCGAGACTCTCTACCGTTGGTCGCACAGCAGTGTGCGCGATGCCGACGGGATTTTGGGGCGTCACTTCGCCTCCGAAGAGCACAAATAGTATTCACTCGATAAATTTTTGCCTATGATTTACGAAGAGAACGATTGGAGCCTCTACTACGAGGATATGCCCTATCGGGGAGAGAGCCGGGAGGGGGTGCCTCACGGCTTTGGAGTGCTCGTCCTGGAGTTTGACGAGGATGAAATACCTGAGAAATACTATGTCGGACACTTCGTCGAAGGGGTGCCCGACGGGCGTGGCTATGAGCTGCACCGACGCATTACGCGGAGCATACGAACGCGCCCGGCCACCTATGAGGAGGTGATGGAGAGCGCCTCGTTCGATGCGGCAGGCCGCCCCATCCACTACGAGTGCGGGCCGACGATTACCGAGGAGGTTGTCTCGGAGGATTGGATCATAAAGTCGGACGGCCTCTGGTCGAAAGGGGAGCTTGTGGAGCCCAAGAAGCGTCGTAAGATGGCCCTCAAGGGGTGGACAAATGCCATCTTGGAGGTGCGTCACGACGAGGTCTTCGGGAAGTCGGTTTACCCGGGAGGCTACACCTATAAATTAAAGGTGGCGAAGTGTTCGCCCGATGGCGATCTGTCGGATAGCGGCGAGTACCTGCGCATTACGCCGCTCGATGAGGAGCGCCTGATGGTGCAGGATAATATCGAGCTCTTTGTGTTGCGTCGTGGCGAGGAGCATATCTTCGACAGCGACCCCAACGAGGACTTCTACAACCGAACCATCTATCGACTTAAGTAGCACGGTTTTTAAGGTGTCTTAAAATAGGCGAGGGGCCATCCATCGGACGGCCCCTCGCCTGTTTTTGGGTCTCGGTTAGTTGGCTACCACCACATCCACCAGACGGAAGCGGCTCGAGCGCAACCAAACCACCTGGTGTGTTTCGGGGTTGTAGGCCTGCATGATGTAGGTCCAGGCACCCCACTCGTCGCGGTTCTGCTGCGTGGAAGTGTCTTCGGCCTGCGATGCAGCTAAGTAACCCACCTGTGTGCCATTCTCATACTTGCCGATGTAGGCGCAGTAGTAGGCCTGTCCGCCGATGTAGGTCTCTGCAGACTGCCAGGGGTCGAAGGCGTATCCCGTGTAGGAGGCGGGCAGCGAAGTGGCGTCCTTGTTGATGACCAACTCGCCCGTAACCCCCTCAACAGCCTCCTCGAGCGTCATCTCGCCATTGAGGTAGGCTTCGCGACGCTCCTCGGGAATCTCGCGACGATACATGCGCAGTGAGGTGATGGTGTTGATGGTGCCGCTGTGGAACCAAATCGAGTAGCCGGCAGGAATCATCATGCGGAAACGGGCATTGCTCACATTGCCGGCGGGGTTATAACCCGGGTCTATCTCGTTCACCTCGGCGGGGAAGTCGATTACATCGGGCGTCAGATCGACATGGGCTACATCGCCATAGAAGGTCTCACCCGTGGCCGGGCACTTCACATAGGCCTGGAATACGGGGATGTGGCCCGAAGCAAAGGCGGCCTTCAGAATCTCCTTGTCGGTGATGACAAGCGAAATCTCTGCCACCGAGCCCATGATATCGTCGAGCGTGGCTTTGTAGTCCTCCTCGGTGTAGCTCTTCGAGGTGTCGGCCATCTCGTGGGCCCAATGTACATTCTCCTCCACCTCGGGGGTGTAGAACATATCCATGCCGCTGTGCTCGGTGTGCTCGCCAAATCCGAAACGGATGTAGTACTGCAAACCGCTCTGCGTGTAGGGCGTGTTGGCTACCGAGGGGAGCGTTACCTCTCCGATCAGGATGCCGTTGGCGGGGTAGCTCAACCCATCGGTCGTATCCTCAACCATTATACCCACGATGCTGTCCATTGTATCGACGGTGGGGTAGGTGCCCTTCTTCATGTGCATCACATTGCCGTAGAGGGTTGTGTTCGTGGCCTCGTGTACGGCATAAGCCTGATAGACGGCCAGGTGGTCTCTCGTAAACATCATATCCAGTGCCTCGGCTACATCGGCCACCAGCACAAACTCGGGGCAGGTGGTCGTGCCTCCCTGCTTGGTGGCTGCATAGGCCGCCTCGGCATCGAAGCCCGCGATCGACATCTCGTCGGCCCAGGTAACCTTCTCCTCCACCTCGGGGGTGTAGGGGAGGTTGAGGCCCGAGTGCTCCATATCGGTGCCGTATCCGTAGCGGATGTAGTACTTCAGCTCATCCTCGGCAAAGAGACTGCCCTCGGAGGTGAAGTCCACCGACATCGTAAGCTCGGTGGTCGAGGGGTAGTAGTAACCGGCCTGCGAGAGGGTGGCAGCACCCAGCTCATAGCCCAGCGTGGTTACCGTAGGCAGGGCGGGGCCGACAACTCCCTCCTCCGTGATCTTTACCTTGTTGAAGTTGTAGAAGTTGTTGCCCGTGAAGCTGAAGTCGCCGCTGCGGTCGTAGGTGTAGATGCAGCGGTAGGAGGCGGTGGCAATCTCGACCACCAACCACTGGCTGTCGAGCAGCGTGAAGGGGGGAATCACTGCCCAGATGTACTCCTCGTTCTCGGGCGTGATGTAGAGGTCGTACCCCTCGGCGAGCTCTACCTCAATCTTCTTGGTGCTGTTGTCCCAGCCGCCGCTTACCGTGACGGCACCGGTCGAGCAGTTGTAGGTGTAGCTGCCCGAGAGGTGGGTCTGGGCATCGGCTGCGGCCGTGAAGGAGCTCTTCCGGCGGCTCTCGTCGGCCGTCACGACATAGAGCGTGAGCTTCTCGATGCGCTCCGTAGCCAGACGATCGGCCACCAGGGAGTTCAACTCCTCGTGGGGCTTCACCTTGAAGCGCAGGGCGGCCAGGCGGTCGGTGAAGGCGAGGGCGGGGCGCTCGCTATCCTCCTTGCTCCAAGTTACGAAACCCTCGTTCTTGGTCGCCGTGGTCATCAGCGTGTAGTTTTTGTAGTTGGAGTGGTGGCTGTCCTGCTGCACCTGCTGCGTGGGAAGGGTGCAGTTCCAGGTGCACTCGTTGCTCCAGATGTTGTAGTCGCGGTTTTGTGCGGCATAGGGGTAGTAGGCGTGCAGCGCCCAATCCTCGGTACGATTGGCGGGGTCGAGCATGATATTGCCCGCGAAGAGCTCCTCGCCTGCCACACGGCTCATCTCTACATTGGGAAGGGATTGCCAATTGTTGATCGAGAGAATCACCGCCAAACCGATCTTGTCGCTATCCTCCCACACCATCGACTCGAGGGCCTGGCCCTGCTCGTCGGTCTCGAAGGTGGCACGCGACGAGTTCATGCCGGCCGAGACAATCAGTTCATACTTCGGCTCCTCGGGCTGAAGCGGACTCTCCTCGGTACGATCCTCCGTACACGATACGGCGCTCATGGCTGCGAGCGCAAGCACTAAAAAGTAGAATCTTTTCATCTTTACGCTCATTTAATCCATATCCACGCTGCCGTGGTCGTTGATGTAATCGCCCTCAGGCACCTGGCTGGCTCCGTAGCCACCCTCAATGGCTACCTCGTATGCCTCGCATACGGGAGCCTCATAACCCAACTGCTTCTTCATTTCTATGTTTTTGTAGCCTATTCTTCTTTAAGTTCATCCACACCCTCCTCTCTTCCCGCCCCGCCCCTCCACTCGGATTGGAGGATGACCGAAAAAAGAGAGTCGCACGATATTGTCAGGCAATATCGTGCGACTATAAGTCATTATGACACACTCCTTGAGGGAGGGTAAGAGTCGGATATCCTTGCCCAAATATCCCGTCTCCCGGCCATGCCTCTTCTTTTGGGTTACAAAGGCTCGGGAGAGAGTATATCCTACGCCATCGATCTGCTTGGCAAATTCAAGCACACTGCATATTCAAGTGTGATTTGCACGGCAAAGGTAGGGGTTTTATGCTCTGCAACCAAATAAAAAAGAGAGTTTTTGACGACGAATCCCCCTTTTTTGTTAACTAAATGGCTAATTTTGGTCGAAAAATGGGCTGAATCCGAGCGGTTGATTCGATCGTGGCGAACTACTCCAATTCGAGCGAGGGGCGGAACTTCACGACGCGCTTCGGGGGGATGGGTACGGCGGCTCCCGTGCGGGGGTTGCGACCCGTGCGTGCGGGACGAACGGCCACCGAGAAGGTCCCCAGGCCCGAAAGCGAGAGTTTGTCGCCCTCCCTGAGGGCTTGGATGGTTGTGTCGATTACGGCATCGACGGCCCGCTTGGCAGCCATCTTGCTGATTCCGGCCTCCAGTGCTACGGCCTCGATAAGTTGTGCTTTATTCATCCTCGTTTGGGTTTTCGTTTTTTGCGGATTGCCTCTTCCGATTGTGGGTGATGAGAGACAACCGCTTGATAATCTTTGAGTAGTGCTCTGCAAAGGAAGATAAAAAAAGCGATAAATCCAACTTTTTGGACTACTTTTTACCCAAAAAATCGAACGCGGGCTTTTGGGAGGGCTACTTGTTGCGCAAGGTTTTGTAGCTCAGGATGTGGGCCGAAATGGCGGCTGCCAGCAGGATAAAGCCTACGGTGAGGGCCCAATGGCGGGCCACTCCGAAGGCACAGTAGAGCAGCGTGAGCCATACGAGCGAGACCGAGATGATCTTCACGCGCAGCGGGATGGCGCGGTGCTCGCGGAAGTTGCGGATGTAGGGCCCCAACTGCGGGTGGTTGAGCAGTTTGTCGTAGAGTCGCTGCGAACTGCGGAAGTAGCAGGCCGCGGCCAGGAGCAACAAGGGGGTAGTGGGGAGCAGAGGCAAGAAGATGCCCACCACACCCAGCACCAGAGCGGCTGTCCCGAGGATGACCAACAAAATTTTCATGGCGCCACAAAGATACTATCTTCGTATTGAATGGGAGAGGTTTTGTGGGGAGAAAATAAAAAAAATTAAAATTTTTGATAATAATAGGACTGTTTTGTCGAAAAAATCACTACCTTTGTTTTTGACGAAACATGTTTAACCTTTAATACACATGATTATGAAGAGATTGATGACTATGCTGGCCCTCTGTGCATGGGCCCTGGTAGGGTGTAGTGAGGATTCGGGTGAGCCCGCAGGTCCCGGAACGGGGGGTACGACGCCTGAATTGAAGATCACCTCCGAGATGGTGGTTAATGTAGAGGCCGAAGGTGGTGAGATAACGATTGAGTTCGAGATCGAGGGTGCCGAGGTTGGCCAAAATGTAGATGTAAGATTGGGTAATGAGCTTTGGCTCAGCAGAAACGACTTCTCGTTCAGCTTTGATTCCGACGCGGGTTATGCCAAGCTGGATGTCGATCCCAACGAGGGTGCTGCCCGTACGGCAAAGGTTGTGGTTGTTTATGAGGACCAGAACAAGGAGATTACGGTAAATCAGAAGGCTGGCGCCGGTGATGATCCCGCGACTCCGTCCGATCCCGATGTGGAGTTTACCGCCAACTACTTCTATGGTCAGTATTGGGGTACCTACTACTCGGATGCCTACAACTACTATATCATATTATCGGATCAGGGTATAGACAATACCGGCATGCCTATTCCCGGAGCCATCTACTATGTGGTAGATGTCTATTCGGATGTGGCTGAGGGAACGAATCCCGGTTACCTTCCCGTAGGTGTTTACGAGTATGATCCCGAAAGCTCGTTGACGGCCGGTACCTTCAGTGGTTTCGACAGCTACTGGTTTACGGTAGATGAAAACTTTGAAATAGTTGAGGATTACTTCGAGGAGGGTACGCTGACCGTTACGGAGACGGGTCTTGAGCTGCTTGTAACGATGTCGAGCGGTGAGGTACACAAGGTGGTATACGAGGGTTCGAATGCCTATGACCCCATTCCTGAACCTGAGGATAATTACGCCATGAGTACGCTTGATGGGGACTATGCGTTTGAGCTCCCCAATGCCTATGTTATTGCCGAGACCTATGGTGATGAATTCGGCGTTGGTTGCAACTATTGGTATATCTATGTGTATGAGGATATCGAGAATCCTTTCAATGGCCGCTGCCTGCAGTTTGAGATGCTGCTTCCTTTTGGAGAGGAGGTCCCCGTGGGTGAGTTTACGGCATATAGCGAGGAGGCCGATGCGCTTGAGTATACCTTCCTTCCGGCCGACTACATGGTAGAAGATGGCTACATGTATCCCCTCTACTCCTGGTTGTTCTCGATTACCGAGGGATCTATTGATGGTGAGCTGGTCGTTCCCATCGCGGATGGCGATATGGCTGTATCGTCCGATGGCGAGAACCTTGTTATCGAGCTCGATTGCGTGGATGATAAGGGCAATGCCGTTGCCGGTATCATCACCGCCGGTTTGACCGAGATTTACTACGAGGTATATGAGGACGAGGTTTACTCCGCCGGTAAGCGTTCGTTGGGCAAGCAGATTCCGATGGAGCGCCCCGCCATGCCTCGCAAGAAGAGCTTCGCGCGTCGCTAATGCGATTTTGATTTGACCTTTGAGTCGGGCTGCCCTCGGGTGGCCCGACTCGCTTATTGAGGGGGTGATGTACTTAAAAAAGGACAAAAAACAATAAAATAGGGGGCAAGGCGTTTGTAAATGAAAAATTATGTGTAACTTTGTGCGCTTATGCGCACTTCGATAGCAAAGCATTGAGTAAGAGATGAAGCAAATTTGGAAGATATGGGTCGTGGGTATACTCCTGCTTGCCGTGATGGTCGGCTGCGGGGGAAGCAACGCTATTCTCAAGAGTGGTGACCCCGATTTGATCTATCGCACCGCCATGGAGTATCACAAGCAGGAGAAGTGGGCCAAGGCCTCCACCTTCTTCCAGCATGTACACCACTACTACCAGGGTACGCCGCGCGAGGACTCCATTCTCTTCTACAACGCCCACAGCAAGTACAAGAACCGCGACTACGACGAGGCGGTTGAACTGCTCGACCAGTTCCGTCGTCGTTTTGGCCGCAGCGTCTTTGTCGAGGATGCCGAGGGTATGCACGCCATGTGCTACTACTACCTCTCGCCCGGGCCCAAGCGAGACCAGACAATGACCTCGCAGGCGATTATCTCCATCACGGAGTTTATCTCCCACTATCCCGACAGCGAGCGCACGCCCACCTTCAGGAAGATCAACCAGGAGCTCGTCGAGCGTCTTCACGAAAAGAGCTACATCAACGCCTATACCTATTATAAAATAGGGCGTTACAAGTCGGCCATCGTGGCTCTGAAGAATGCCTTGAAGGCCTATCCCGATTCGCGTTACCGCGAGGAGATCATGTACCTGATTGTCTCGTCGGGTTATGAGTTGGCCCACAACTCCGTCGCCTCGAAGCAGGCCGACCGCTACCTCTCGATGCTCGACTCCTACTACACCTTCAAGTACGAGTTCCCCGAGTCGAAGCACCTCAAGGAGCTCGACCGATATGCCCGCGAGGCAAAGGATTACCAAGATAAAAACAGTAACGAATAGTCAAGATATGGAGATTAAGAAGAACATCCCGAACAACACCATTACGCGTAAGTTGGTCGATTTGGACAAGGAGACCGGCAACATCTACGAGACGGTGAACATCATCGCTCGTCGTGCCAACCAGATTTCGACCGAGCTCAAGAGCGAGCTGAACCGCAAGCTGGCCGACTTCTCGTCGCCCACCGATACGATGGAGGAGACCTTCGAGAACCGCGAGCAGATCGAGATCTCGCGCTACTACGAGCGTCTGCCCAAGCCCGTAATCATCGCCACCGAGGAGTTCCTCGACGGGGAGATTGAGTACAAGCGCGCCTAATTTATCCTGATTTTACATCCATGTCAGCCCCGAAAACCCTCTCTAAAGGCGTTTCGGGGCGAGCATGTCTATAATGCGTTAGCGACTATGCTGAAAGGTAAACATATTCTGTTGGGTGTAACGGGCAGCATCGCCGCCTACAAGGCCGCCTCGTTGGTGAGGTTGCTGGTCAAGGCGGGTTGCGAGGTACAGGTGGTGATGACCACCCTGGCCAAGGAGTTCATCACCCCCCTCACGATGGCCACCCTCTCGAAGCGCCCCATTCTGGTCGAGTTCTTCGACCCCGAGAATGGCGCCTGGAATTCGCATGTCAAGCTTGGCGAGTGGGCCGACTGCATGCTCATTGCCCCGGCCACGGCCAATACGCTGGCCAAGATGACCTGGGGTGTGGCCGATAACCTGCTCCTGACGAGCTATCTCTCGGCACGCTGCCCCGTCTTTGTGGCTCCTGCCATGGACCTGGATATGTATGCCCACCCCACCACGCAGCAGAACCTCAAGCTGCTTCAGGAGCGAGGTGTCGGGGTCGTGGAGCCCGGTAGCGGCTTCCTGGCAAGTGGCCTGGAGGGGAAGGGCCGCATGGCCGAGCCCGAGGATATTGTAGCCTCGCTCGAAGCCTTCTTCTCCGAAAAAAAAAAGAGCCTCACAGGTAAGCACCTCCTGGTAACGGCCGGTGCTACGCGCGAGGCGATCGACCCGGTTCGTTACATCACCAACCACTCCACCGGGAAGATGGGCTATGCGTTGGCCGCCGAGTTGGCCGAGCGCGGAGCCCGTGTAACCCTCATTAGCGGCCCCACGGGGTTGGCCGTACCTGCGGGGGTAGAGCGCGTGGATGTGGTATCGGCCGAGCAGATGTATCGTGCTGCCGTGGAGCACTTCGAAGCCTGTGATGGTGCGGTGATGTGTGCCGCCGTGGCCGACTATACTCCCGTGGAGGTGGCCGACCACAAGATCAAGAAGTCGGACGACGACATGTCGATTGCCCTGAAGCGTACGCACGATATTGCGGCCGAGTTGGGCCGACAGAAGGGGGGCCGCCTCTTGGTGGGCTTCGCCCTCGAAACCGACCACGAAGAGGAGCATGCCGAGGGAAAGTTGCAGCGCAAGAACTTCGACTTCATTGTTCTTAACTCGCTGCGCGATGCCGGTGCAGGCTTCGGTGTCGATACCAATGTCGTGACGCTGATCGACCGTGCGGGGCGTGAGGCGCTGCCCCTGCTTTCGAAGCGTGAGGTCGCCTCGCGCATCGTCGATAAGATCGAATCCCTTATTTTGTAGTCCTATGCTGTGTCGTCTGAGTGTCGAAAACTATGCGCTGATCGAGCACCTGGAGTTGGAGCTTGACGAGCACCTGAACATCCTGACGGGTGAGACCGGTGCCGGTAAGTCGATTCTGCTGGGGGCCTTGGGGCTCTTGTTGGGCAACAAGAACGATGGCTCGGCGATGAAGGATGCCTCCAAAAATTGTGTCATTGAGGGCGTTTTCGACCTTGAGGGGTTGCAGCTTGAACCCCTCTTCGAGGAGAATGACCTCGACTACGAGCCTCGCATCACGCTGCGCCGTGTCATCACACCGGCCGGTAAGAGTCGCTCGTTTGTGGGCGACCTGCCCGCTCCGCTCTCGGTAGTCAAGGAGCTCGGAGCGCGCCTGCTGGATATCCACTCCCAACACCGAAATCTGATTTTGCAGTCGGAGGAGTTTCGCACCGAGGCCCTCGATACGCTGGCCGACAATGGGTCGCTCCTCGCCTCCTACCGCGAGGCCTATGCCCAAATGGGGGAGGCTCGCCGCCATCTGGAGAGCTTGCGCCGTGAGGCCGAGGCGGGCCGCCGTGACGAGGAGTGGCTCCGCTATCAGGTCGAGGAGCTGCAGTCGGCAGCCCTCCGCCGTGGCGAACTTACAGAGCTGGAGCAGGAGCAGGCGATATTGGCCGATGCCGACCGCATTGGAGAGACGCTCGGGGCCCTCTGTCGGGCGATGGATGAGGAGGAGTGTGGTCTGCTGCCCCGTCTCAAGGGGTTGGAGCTCTCGCTGCACCACATTCGCGCCGGCTATCCCGATGCCGGGGAGTGGGCCGACCGCCTGCGCTCGGCGATGCTCGAGTTGAAGGATATTCATGCCTCGGCCGCCTCGGCCTGTGAGCGCGTGGAGGCCGATCCGGCGCGCCTGCAACGCATCGACGACCGATTGGCGCTCCTCTACTCGTTGATTCAGAAGCACCGCGCGGCCGATCTCGATGCACTGATTGCCCTGCGTGATGACTATGCCTGTCGCCTGGCTGCCATCGAGCATAGCGACGAGAAGCTGCGTCAGGCCGAACAGAGGCTTGAGGCAGCTCGTGCGAAGGCCGAGAGCCTGGCACAACAGCTTCATGAGGCTCGTCAAAAGGCCACCCCGGGCTTCGAGCGGGAGATTCTGCGTCTGCTCGCCGAGTTGGGCATGGCCGAGACCACCTTTGTGGTGGAGTTGGCCCCTGCCGAGGAGCTCACTCCGTCGGGTGCCGACCGCGTGGCCTTCCTCTTCTCGGCCAACCGCACCTCGACGCCCCAGCCCATCGAGCGCATCGCCTCGGGAGGTGAGCTCTCACGCGTCATGCTCGCCCTCAAGGCCCTCCTGGCACGCCGCATGCAGCTGCCGACGATCCTCTTCGACGAGATCGACACGGGCGTCTCGGGCCGTATCGCCGATGCCATGGGTCGCATCATTGACGACCTCTCGCAGACGATGCAGGTGGTCGATATCACCCATTTGCCCCAGGTTGCCTCGAAGGGTCGAAGCCACTTCGTCGTCTATAAGGAGGCGGGCCGCACACAACTCAAGCGCTTGAGCGAGGAGGAGCGCGTGGTCGAGATTGCCAAGATGCTGTCGGGAGCCGAGATCAGCTCCGCGGCCCTCGAGCAGGCGCGCATCCTGCTGGGGTAACAACCCCATCGGCAGGGCCTTTTGGTGGTGAAGAGAAAACTTTTTTTCACTTTTTGCTTGGAATTGGAAAATTATTTCTATATTTGCACTCCGAAACGACCGGAATAGAAAGGAGAGATGCCGGAGTGGTCGATCGGGCCGCACTCGAAATGCGGTGAACGGGCAACTGTTCCGGGGGTTCGAATCCCTCTCTCTCCGCAGCAAAGGGTGTAAATCAAGTAGTTACGAGATTTACACCCTTTTTTACACCCAAAAACCGAGGTTGGGTGTATTTTTTATAGGCTCTTATATACGATTTTACACCGTGGTGTAAAATCACCTCTTTTTCAGCCATTAGGCTGACTAAGTCCCCTGCCCGAGGCGGGGGATTTAGGGGGTGGGTCAGCACTTGTAAACACGGCGGAACGCCGTGAGAAAAAGGGCGTTCAAAAACGAACAGTGCCACCTGATTGTGTCGTCTCGTATATAAGCACCCTTATTTATAATAGGAAGAGACAGGAGTTAGATGTTGGGCGTCTCCCATACCTTATCCTCTACGCAGTTGAGCATAAGGGTTTGGTTGCCCACCTGCATGCGGAAGGCCCCCTTCTCGAGTACCCACCTCTTGTCGTAGCCCACGAAGGCGAGGTCGGAGGCGGGAATCGTAAACTCGACGCGCTTCGTCTCACCGGGCTGCAACTCCACCTTCTCGAAGGCGCGCAGACGGCGCGAGTCGGGTACGAGTGAGGCTACCAGGTCGCTGCTGAAGAGCATGACAACCTCCTTGCCGACGCGGTCGCCTGTATTGGTTACATCGACATGGAGGCGGAGTGTGTCGTCGGCATCGAACTCCTCGCTCTCGGCCTCCAGGTTTGCATAAGCAAAGGTCGTGTAGCTCAAGCCGTAGCCGAAGGCCCACTGTACCGAGATTTCGGCGTTGTAGTCGTAGGCGCCCGACATGGTCTCCGATTGCTCGCTTGCCTTGTGATCGTAGAGGGTCAGCGAGCCATTCTCCTTGGGATAGGTGAAGGGGAGCTTGCCGCTGAAGTTGGCGTCGCCCGAGAGGAGGTTGGCCAGGGCGTCGCCACCGGCGTTACCCGGCAACATGATATCGACCACGGCCGAAGTCAGGGGCTCGATCTCCGAAATCAGACGCGGGCGACCCTCGTTGAGAATCAGTACAATGGGCTTGCCCGTCGCGGCCAGCGCCTTCACCAGGTCGAGTTGGTTGCGCGAGAGGGTCAGGTCGCTCAGGTTACCCGGCGTTTCGCAGTAGGAGTTCTCGCCGATGCAGGCCACGATGCAGTCCACCTTGCGGGCGGCAGCCACGGCGCGGGCAATCTCGGGCTTGTTCTCCTCCCAGTAGGCTCCTTGCTCGTTGTAGGTTACGCCCGGCTCGTAGAGGATGTTCTGCTTGCCAAAACGATTCTGCATCGCCTCCAAAATGGTGTTCTGATCGGCCGTAAAGAGGTTGGCCAGGTGGCCCTGCCAGGTGTAGCTCCATCCTCCGTTCAAGCTCCGCATCGTGTTGGCGTTGGGGCCCGTGACGAGGTAGCGCTGGCCCTCCTTGAGGGGCAGAATGCCGTTGTTCTTGAGCAGTACCATCGACTCCTCGGCGGCCTGCAACGCCACAGCGTAGTGCTCCTCGCTGCCAAAGAGCGGATAGTCGGCATAGTGGGTGTTGGGCTTATCGAAGAGCCCCAGGCGATACTTCAGACGCAATACGCGGCGTACGGCGTCGTCGATGCGGCTCATCGGCACCTCGCCCTCCTCGACCAACTCCTTCAGCAGGTCGCAGAAGTCGGTGTTGTAGGGATCCATCGACATGTCGATACCGGCATTGATGGCGAGCTTGATGGCCTCCTTCTTGTCGGCAGCGATCTTCTCGCGCTTGTGCAGATTCTCGATGTCGGCCCAGTCGGTTACAATCATGCCGTCCCAGTTGAGCTCCTCCTTGAGCCAGCCGGTCAGCAGGTCGCGGTTGGCGTGTACGGGCATGCCGTTGATCGAGGCCGAATTGACCATCAGCGAGAGGGCTCCCGCCTCGATGGCACGCTTGTAGGGGGCAAAGTGCTTCTCGCGCAGCTCCTGCTCGGAGATGTAGGCCGGTGTGCGGTCCTTACCCGTGCGCGGAACACCATAACCCATGTAGTGCTTCAGGCAGGCGGCAATGCGCTCGCTGCCTACGCTGTTGGGGTTCTCTCCCTGCAGGCCGCGTACCACGGCAGCACCCATCTCGCCATTGACCAGGCAATCCTCGCCGAAGTTCTCCCAGCAGCGGGGCCAGCGCGGGTCGCGGCTCAGGTCCATCGTGGGCGAGAAGGTCCAGGGGCAGTTGCCGGCGCGCGTCTCATACGCGGTGATGCGGCCCCCCTCCTCGGCCAATGCGCGGTTGAAGGTGGCGGCGATGTTGATATTCTGCGGAATAAGCGTGCCTCCCATTGTGTAGGTGGTGCCGTGGTTCTGATCCAAGCCATAGATGCAGGGGATACCCATCACCTCCAACGACTTCTCCTGGATGCGGCTAATCACCTCATACCACTTCTCGGCACTCATGGCGAGTGTACCGGGGGCGTTGAGAATCGAGCCCACCTTATACTTGCCGATGATGATTTCGAGCTTCTCCTCGTCGATTACAAAACCCTTTTCGGGGTCCATATAGCCCAGCGGGTCGGCCGTGAGCTGCGTCATTTGACCAATTTTCTCCTCGAGAGTCATCTTTTTGAGGAGGCTCTCGATGTTGGCCTCGATTTCGGGGTCGGCGGGGATGGCGGGCTCACTCTTGGGGCCGCAGCAACCACCCCACATGACAACTGCGAGTAACATGCAGGCAGTCGCCAGAAATGATTTTCTGAACTTCATGTTGCGATATGGTTAGTTTAATTGTTTGCCGTACAAAAAACAAATATACAAAAAACGGCCGAGAAATACACAAAAAAAGCGGTTGAAAATCAACCGCTTCAGTGACACCGACAGGACTCAAACCTGTAACCTTCTGATCCGTAGTCAGATGCTCTATTCAATTAAGCTACGGTGCCGAATTGCGAGTGCAAATGTAGGGCAAAATTTCCTATCCTCCAAATAATTTTGCAACTATTTTTTCAAAATTTTAGCAAAATTTTTTCGGCATTCTGAAAACCCCCTCATTCTTAATGGGTTAAAGATTACAGGCCGGTAATCTTCTTTATCTCGTTCAATTTGTTTAGGGCCTCGAGTGGCGTGAGGGAGTTGATGTCAATCCCCTTGATCTGGTCACGAATCTGCACCAATACGGGGTCGTCGAGGCGGAACATCGAGAGTTGCATCTCCTGCGCTGCGGTGAGTTGCTCGACGGTCTCCTTTACCGAGCTGCGCTTACGGCCGCGCTCCTTGAGGCTCTTCGAGGGGACAATCTCGTTCTGACCGTAGACCTGCACGAGGTTCTTGAGAATCTCGTCGGCGCGATTCACCACGCTCGAGGGCATGCCGGCCAGACGAGCCACATGAATACCAAACGAGTGCTCCGAACTGCCACGCAGCAGCTTGCGCAGGAAGTGTACCGTATTGTCGCTCTCCTTCACGCTCACATGGTAGTTCTTCACGCGGGGGTACATCTGCTCCATCTCGTTGAGCTCGAAGTAGTGGGTCGCAAAGAGGGTCTTGGCGTGGGCCGTGGGGTGATTGTGGAGATACTCGACCATGGCCCAGGCGATCGAGATACCGTCGTAGGTGCTCGTGCCGCGACCAATCTCGTCGAGCAGCACCAGACTGCGGTCGGAGATGTTGTTCAGAATCGAGGCCGACTCCAACATCTCGACCATGAAGGTCGATTCGCCCTGCGAGATGTTGTCCGAGGCCCCCACACGGGTGAAGATTTTGTCCACCACACCGATGCGTGCCTCCTTGGCCGGCACGAACATACCCATCTGGGCCATCAGCACGATGAGGGCCGTTTGGCGCAGCAGGGCCGACTTACCCGACATGTTGGGACCCGTAATCATGATGATCTGCTGCTCCTTGTCGTCGAGCTTCACATCGTTGGGGATATACTCCTCGCCCACCGGCATCAGCATCTCGATGACGGGGTGACGACCCTGGCATATCTCGATGCGCTTCCCCTCGTTGAGCTCGGGGCGGCAGTAGCGGCGCTCGACAGCCAGACGGGCAAACGATTGCAGGCAGTCGAGGCGCGAGATGATCGAGGCGTCGAGTTGCAACGCGGGAATCTCGTGCGTGAGGTCGGCGATGAGCTGCTGATAGAGGCGCTGCTCGATTTGGAGCATGCGCTCCTCGGCCCCCAGAATCTTTGTCTCATACTCCTTCAGCTCCTCGGTGATGTAGCGCTCGGCAGCCGTCAGGGTCTGCTTGCGAATCCAATCTTCGGGCACCTTCTCCTTGTGGGTATTGCGCACCTCGATGTAGTAGCCGAAGACATTGTTGTAGCTGATCTTGAGCGAGGGGATTCCCGTGCGTTCGCTCTCACGCTGAAGGATGCGCTCCAACACCTCCTTGCCGTGGCCGGCGATGCGACGCAGGTCGTCGAGCTCGGCATCGACCCCCGGGGCGAAGATGCCCCCCTTTTGGAGTTGGTTCGAGGGGTCGGGATATATCTCGCGCTCCAGACGCTCGCGCACCTCACGGAGCGGATTCAGCTCTGCAGCCAGGGCATGCAGGCAGTCGGTGTCGCCCGACTCCAAGAGCGCCTTGATGTGCTCGACTGCTCCGAGCGAGGATTTGAGTTGCACCAATTCGCGGGGCAGGATGCGACCCGTGGCGATGCGCGAGAGGAGGCGCTCCAGGTCGCCCACCTCGGAGATCTGCTCGCGGCAGGCGGCAGCATAGTCGGCATCGCCCACCAGCTGCTCCACCACATCGAGGCGGCGGGTGATCTCGTCGATGTTGCGTACCGGCATCGCCACCCAGCGGCGCAGACGACGGCCACCCATGGGGGTGAGCGTGCGGTCGATCATATCGGCCAGGCCGGTGCGCTCACGCGAGCTGTTCGACGAGAAGAGCTCCAGGTTGCGAATCGTAAACTTGTCGATCCATACATACTCCTCCTGATCGAGGCGGGCAATGGAGTCGATATGTGCCGTATCGCGGTGTTCGGTAAATTCGAGGTAGTAGAGGATGGCTCCGGCGGCCGAGATGCCGCTGGTCAGGTGGTCGATGCCAAAACCCTTGAGGCTTTGGGTGCCAAACTGCTTGCAGAGCTTGTCGCGATTGACCTCTTCGGAGAAGACCCACTCGTCGAGACGGTAGGTGTAGTGGCGCGTGCCGAAGAGGTGCGAGAAGTGCTCCTCAAAGCCGCGCTGGTAGAGAATCTCTTTGGGCCGCAGGTTGGCCACGAGCTTGTCGATATAGTTGTCCGACCCCTCGGCTACATAGAACTCGCCGGTCGAGATGTCGAGGAAGGCGGCTCCGGTTGTCTTCTTGCCGAAGTAGATGGCCGCCAAAAAGCTGTTCTCCTTCGAGGGCAGGATGTTGTCGCCCATCGCTACGCCCGGGGTAACCAACTCGATGACCCCGCGCTTGACTAATCCCTTCACCGTCTTGGGGTCCTCCAGCTGCTCGCAGATGGCGACACGCTCGCCGGCCCTCACCAACTTCGGCAGGTAGGTATCGACGGCGTGATAGGGGAAGCCGGCCAACTCGACAAACGAGGCGGCTCCGTTGGCGCGTCGGGTGAGTGTAATGCCCAAAATGCCGCTCGCCTTGATGGCATCTTCGCCAAAGGTCTCATAGAAGTCGCCCACGCGAAACAGCAGAATCGCATCGGGGTGTACCGCCTTGATTTGGTAGTACTGCTTCATCAACGGCGTCTCGACATACCGCTTCTCTCTCTCCTTCTCTTGGGCCATATGCTCTTAATTACTAATGGGTCTAACCCTGCAAAGGTAGGCTTTTTTGGTCAGAAAAACAAACGAAACGGTCCCTTATCGCACCAACACCTCATCGACGAAGAGGAAAGCGGGCGAGCCCGGGTAGTAGGGGTGCCAGGCGGGTATCGAACTCTCGTGTCGAATCGTCAGGCGGATGTAGCGGGCTTGTTGCGCGGGCCACTGCTCATGGTAGGTGTAGATGCCGTGGTCATCCTCGGGGGTGAGGGCTGCATACTCTTTGGTGCAGACCTCGTGGAACGAGGTGCCATCCGTCGAGAGCTCCACCACGAGGCCTCGGGCATTGAAACAGCCATCATCCATATTGACACAGACGCTGAACTTCGCCTCGGAGAGCTCCTCTTCGGCCTCCAGGTCGATCAGCAGCTTGCAATCCTCGGCACTGAAGCCCAACCAGCGCCCCGTGCGGTAGTTCTTGTCGCCACGCAACCCATCCACCAGCGTCATCACCCCCTCGAAGGTGTAGTTCGGCGCAGGCGAGGTGAGAGCCCGAGTGGGGCAGAGGGTCGATTTTGCAAACTCCACATCGAGTGGCACCGCCTCGCTGATGCGACCCTCACGCAGGGCCGAGGCCTGCAACCTCATCGTGTGGTCGATCGTAAGAGGCTCGTCGTAATGCGGTGAGCCCTTGCGGGGCGTTGAGCCGTCGGTCGTATAGCGAATTTCGGCCCCGTCGATTGTGGAGAGAGCCACGCGCAGGGCACGCTCCTTCGGTTGGCGCTCCACCTCAAACTCAATCTCCAACACATAGGGGGCGTAGTTGTAGTCGAGTTGCTCGTAGAGCCTGAGTTGGCGTTGCAGACGGTGTAGGAAGTCGTCGTAATCCTTCTGCTCGGGACGGCACCACTGAATCTCGCTCAAGGCGGCCATGCGGGGCAGAGCCATGTGCAGGGCGTGCTCCTCGTCGAGGATGTATTCGGCCCAGAGGTTGGCCTGTACCCCCTGCAAGAGCGACTTTAACGAGTCGGGCAACAGGGCCGCCGGGTCGAACCCATAGACGCGGTCGATGGGGTTGAATCCGCCCAGGGCCAACCTCTCGCGGCTGTTGTCGCGCGTCTGATAGTGATCGAAGTAGAGGTAGTTTTGGGCCGCCATAATCGAGCGCATCCCTCTTCGGGCAGCCTCCAAGGCCCCCTGCTCTCCGCGCCACGACATGATAATCAGGTCGTCGCTCTTTTCTGCCCCCTCCAGCACCTCGTCCCAGCCGATGGCCGTGCGTCCGCGGCTGTTCAGGTGGGCAATGACCTGCCGCATAAACCACCCCTGCAGGGCCTCTTCGGGCTTTACTCCCCGATCTGCAAGCCCCTCCTTTTGGATGCGGGCCTGGCACTTCGGGCAGGCCTCCCAGCGCACCTTCGGGCACTCGTCGCCCCCGATATGAATCCACTCCGAGGGGAATATCTCCATGATTTCGTCGAGGATGTTGCAGACGAATTGTAGGACTTGGTCATTGCCGGCGCAGAGCACCTCTTCGCTCACTCCCCAGCGACACCACACCTCGTAGGGGCCGCCCGTACACCCCAATTCGGGGTAGGCGGCCAGGGCTGCCATCATGTGGCCCGGCAGATCGATTTCGGGAATCACCTCCATGTGGCGCTCGTGAGCGTAGGCTACAATGCGGCGGGCCTGCTCCTGTGTGAAGTAGCACCCCTCGCCATAGGGGATGCCGTCGTATTGGTCGCTGTTGCGTCCCACAACCGTCTCGCGGCGGGCGTCACCCACCTCCGTCAGGCGCGGGTACTGCTCGATCTCGATACGCCAGCCCTGGTCGTCGGAGAGGTGCCAATGCAAGTGGTTGATGCCGTGCAGGGCCAAAAGGTCGATGTAGCGTTTGACAAACTCCTCGTCGAAGAAGTGGCGGCAGACATCGAGGTGCATCCCTCGGTACCCGAAGCGAGGTGACGAGGTGAGCGAACCCGAGGGTATCTCCACGCCACGAAAATCGCCCGTTGGTAACATCTTGCGCAGGGCCTGGATGCCGTAGAAGATGCCCGAGCTGCTACCTCCGAGGATGGCTACGCTGTCGTCTGTCACCTCGATTCGATAGGCCTCTTGCTCCAACTTATCCGACCTGTCGAGGCGAATAGGGGCCCCCGTGCCGCCTTCGCGCAGTTTGATGCCCGTCGAGAGGCGGATATACTCGCGCAGAAACTCCGCCTCGCGCTCCAACCCCTCGGGGGCAAGAATCGGGGTGGCTGGGGTGAGCCAAAACGAAGGGGTTTCGCCCGCCGATACACTGTCGGGACGAGGGATGATTTCGTAGGAGGCGAGCCCCTCCTCTCGGGGTGTGCAGGCCGTACAAAGAAGGATAAGTAGGGGAAGCAGAAGGCGTCTCATGGGTTACCTTATTTATTAGAAGAGGGTGCCCGTCTTCGATAAAGTGGACACCCTCTGTATGCAAAATGTTCTATTCGATTAGAATCGGAATACGCAGCTGAGGCAGATGTTGGCAAAGCCCGAGCCCCAATCATCCAACAGGAAGATGGTGGGACGATAGTCCAGGGCCAGACCAAAGGGGGCGCCCTTGAAGTCGATACCGAAAGCGACATCACCGGCAACACCGACATTGAACTTCTCGGCATAAGCGCCTACGCTGGCACCCACACCGGCCGAGAGGAACCAGGTACCTGCCTTGGGCGTCCAATCCCATCTGCAGCAGTTCCAATTGTAGGTGCAGCTGCCGAAGAAGCTCTTACCGAAGCCGTAGAGACCGGCATCAGCCTTCAGGAAGTTCTTGTCGTTCATATGGTACTCATACTGGAGTTCGGCACCGTTACCGACACGCAAACCGATGGCGTGCTTGTAGTCTTGGGCAAAAGTTACCGTTGCGAAGAGGCAGCAGATGGCTGCGAGTAAAAATTTCTTCATGCGTTTAGTTTTTTAGGTGAAACTCTGTTTTGCTTTAGTGACATTACAAAGATAGTAATATATTTCGGTAAAAACAATCTCCCGTATGCAAAAAATGCGTGCGGGAGATTCAAATCTTTCGTAAAGGGCTTTAGCGCGTCTTGTAGTGGCAACGGTACTTCCCTTTGGTGAGGTTTTGCAATTTGGTCTTCAGCAGATTTCGGCGCAGGGGCGAGAGGTGGTCGGTAAATACCTCGCCCTCCAGGTGGTCATACTCGTGCTGAATGACGCGGGCAGGCAACCCCTCGATCCACTCGTCGTGCTCCTCGAAGTTCTCGTCCAACCAACGCATGCGGATGGCAATCGGACGGCGTACATTCTCGTGCAGACCGGGCAGCGACAGACACCCCTCGTTGAAGAGGTCGGTCTCCTCCGACTCCTCGTAAATCTCGGCATTGATAAAGGCCTTGCGGTAGTTGGCCAATTCGGGGTCCTCGTCGGCCCAGGGGGTGCAATCCACCACAAACAGACGAATGTTCTTGCCAATCTGCGGAGCAGCCAACCCCACGCCCTCGGCCTCCTTCATCGTCAGAAACATATCCTCGATGAGCTTCTTCAGGTCGGGGTAGTCGGGGGTGATATCCTCCGAGATGTTTCTCAGCACCTGCGAACCATAGATTACAATAGGATAGATCATCTTGTCTAAATTTTCTTTTTATCGCTTTATCGACTCCATATACCCTTGCAGGATGATGGTTGCCGAGATTTTATCGACCAGGGCTTTGTCGCGACGGGCCATCTTGCCGATGCCCGACTCGAGCATCGTGCGATGGGCCAATACCGAGGTGAAACGCTCGTCGTAGAGCACCACCTCCTTGTCGGGGTAGGCCGCCTTCAGGCGACGCACCAACGGCTCGACAAAGCGCCAGGTCTCCGAGGGCTTTCCGTTGGGTTGCATCGGCTTCCCCACCACGATGGTCGAAACGCTCTCCGAGGCGAGATATTGTGCCAGCCAGCGCTCCAACTCCTTCGTCTCTACGGTGAGCAATCCTCCGGCAATGATGCACAGGGGGTCGCTCACGGCAATCCCCGTGCGTTTGGTGCCGTAGTCGATCGAGAGGATGCGTCCCATCGGTAGCTTATGGCCCGTATTAGAGGTTCAACTTCTTGAAGAGCTTCGTAAAGCTGCACTCCTCATCCACCATGCGCTTCAGGTCGGCAATGGCGATGCGCTCCTGGGCCATCGAGTCGCGGTGGCGCACCGTTACGGTACCATCCTCCAGGGTCTGACCATCGACCGTCACGCAGAAGGGGGTACCTACGGCATCCTGACGACGGTAGCGCTTGCCCACCGAGTCCTTCTCGTCGTAGACCACATTGTAGTCGTACTTCAGCTCGTCCACGATTTTGCGAGCCACCTCGGGCATGCCGTCCTTCTTCACGAGGGGCAGTACGGCCACCTTCACGGGGGCCAGGGCTGCCGGCAACTTCAATACCACGCGTACATCGCCACCCTCGAGCTTCTCCTCTGTGTAGGCGGCCGACATCACCTGCAGGAACATGCGGTCCACGCCGATCGAGGTCTCCACCACATAGGGTACATAGCTCTCGCCGGTCTCGGGATCGAAGTACTGAATCTTCTTGCCCGAGAACTTCTGGTGGTTCGAGAGATCGAAGTCGGTACGCGAGTGGATACCCTCCACCTCCTTGAAGCCGAAGGGGAAGTTGTACTCCACATCGGTCGCGGCGTTGGCGTAGTGGGCCAGCTTCTCGTGGTCGTGGAAACGGTAGTTCTCGTCGCCGAAGCCCAGGGCACGGTGCCAAGCCATACGGGTCTCCTTCCACTCCTGCCACCACTTCATCTCCTCGCCGGGGCGCACGAAGAACTGCATCTCCATCTGCTCGAACTCGCGCATGCGGAAGATGAACTGACGGGCCACAATCTCGTTACGGAAGGCCTTACCAATCTGGGCGATACCGAAGGGGAGCTTCATGCGGCCGGTCTTCTGTACATTGAGGAAGTTTACGAAGATACCCTGTGCCGTCTCGGGGCGCAGGTAGATGGTGTTGGCGCCCTCGGCCGTCGAACCCATCTGGGTCGAGAACATCAGGTTGAACTGGCGTACATCGGTCCAGTTGCGCGTACCCGAAATCGGGCAGACAATCTCGCAGTCGAGGATGATTTGACGCAGCTCCTCCAGGTCGTTCTCGTTCAGGGCCTTCGTGAAGCGGTCGAGTACCACCTGCTTCTTCTCGGCAATCTCCTTCACGCGGGGCGAGGTCGAGCGATACTGCTCCTCGTCGAAGGCCTCGCCAAAGCGCTTGCGGGCCTTATCGACCTCCTTCTGCATCTTCTCGTCCTGCTTCTGCATCCAATCCTCGATCAGCACATCGGCACGATAGCGCTTCTTCGAGTCACGGTTGTCGATGAGCGGGTCGTTGAAGGCGCCCACATGGCCCGAGGCCTCCCAGGTGCGGGGGTGCATGAAGATGGCGGCATCGATACCCACGATGTTCTCGTGGAGCTTCACCATCGAGTCCCACCAGTAGCGCTTGATGTTATTTTTGAGCTCTACGCCATTCTGTCCGTAATCGTAGACGGCACCCAGACCGTCGTAAATCTCGCTCGAGGGGAATACAAATCCGTACTCCTTGCAGTGAGCGACCAACTTTTTGAAGAGTTCTTCCTGCGTCATGTTATCGCTAATTTTTCCTATCTGAATTTTACTTAACTATCGTTCTTGTTTTTAAGGAGTCTTTCACACCCCTTTGAGCCGGCAAAGATACGAAAGAAATTGCAATTTTCCCTTTCAGGGAAGAGAAAATCGGCCGTGGGGAGCCAAAAGTCGAGACTCAGTAGCTGATTTTTTCGAGAATCCCCTGCAAGGCGGCAATCGCAATGCCGTAGTTGGTCATCGGCACCTCGGCCTGTCGGGCATGCTCCAGGCGACTCAATACATGACGACGATTGAACATGCAGGCGCCGCAGTGAATCACCAGGTCGTAGCCGGAGAGATCGTCGGGGAAGTCGGCGCCGTTTACATGGTCGATTTTGAGGTCGCTGCCCAACTTTTTGCGCAGCAGGGCCGGTAACTTCACTCGCCCGATATCCTCGTTCTGCGGGGTGTGGGAGCAGGCCTCGGCAATCAGAATCCGGGCTCCGGGTTTCAGGTTGAGCAGGTGGCGTGCCCCCTCTACAAAGCTGTGTATGTCGCCCTTGTAGCGCGCCATCAGCACCGAGAAGGAGGTGAGCTTCACCCCCTCGGGCCTCATGCGATAGACCCGGTCGAAGACCTGTGAGTCGGTGATGATGAGTCGGGGCGGAGCGCTCAACGAGGCGAGCGCCTCCTCCATCTTGTCGGGGGTAGAGCAGAGGGCAATGCAGCGACGATCCAGCAGCTCGCGCAGGGTCTGCACCTGGGGTTGAATCAGGCGGCCCTTGGGGGCCGATTCGTCCTGCGGCATCACAAGCAGTACCACATCTCCCGCCTCGCAGAGCCCCTCGGTGAGAAGTCGTTCGTCGCGGGGCACCAACGCGGCCAGGCTCTTGCGCAACGCCTCCACCCCTTCGCCCGTCAATGCACTTACCCTTGCGGGCTGCACGCCCAGGCGCCGGAAAATCTGCTCGGCCAGCTCTTCGCAGCTCTCGTTAAGGTCGCACTTGGTCAGCACCACGCGCGTGGGGATTCTTCGTTTGCGCAGCTCCTCCCACAGAGCCAACTCCTCGGTGTCGGGGAGCTGTGTGAGGAGCAGCAGCGCCATATCCGTGCGCTCCAGCGTCTTGCGCATCTCGCGGATGCGGGCCTCGCCCAGGAGCGTATGGTCGTCCAGTCCGGGGGTGTCCAACCAGAGTACAGCCCCCACGCCGTGGAGCTCCATCGCCTTGCGGACCACATCGGTCGTGGTGCCGGCCTGTGGGGAGACGACAGCCACCTGCTCGCCCGTCAGGGCGTTGATTAACGATGACTTGCCGCTGTTGCATCGACCATAGAGGGCGATATGCAGTCGCTCGGATTGAGGGGTAGGGTGCATGGGTACTCTTTTATGGGTTAGAATCTAAAATCGCGTTTTCCCTCCATGATGGCCTTCAGGTTCTCCTCGGTGATGCGACGCACCTTCTCCGAGGGGATCATCGGCACCTCACGGGCAATCACCCGTTCGCCCAATACACGGGTCAGGGGTGAGGCGTAGTCCTCGAGGTACTCGCGCAGGGTCATCAAGGCATTGGGGGCGCAGCAGTTGCCAATCAATCCGCGCTTGGCCAGCGACATGAAGCGGTCGCCCGTGCGTCCCTCGCGGTAGCAGGCCGTGCAGAAGCTCGGCACATAGCCCAACTCCAAGAGCCAGGCGACAATCTCGTCGAGTGTGCGGTGGTCGGAGATGTCGAACTGGGCCGAATCCTCCACATCCTCCAGCCCCTCGGCATAGCCGCCCACGCTGGTGCGCGAGCCGCCACTGAGCTGCGAGACACCCACATCGAGGACCAACTCGCGCGAGCGTTGCGACTCGCGGGTCGAGACAATCATCCCCGTGTAGGGGACTGCCAGACGCAGTACGGCCACAATGCGACGGAATACCTCGTCGGTTACGGCGTCGGGGAAGTCCCGGGGGTCGATATCGTCGGCCGGACGGATGCGCGGCACGCTGATGGTGTGGGGGCCCACGCCAAAGCGGGCCTCCAGGTGTTCGGCGTGCATCAGGATGCCGACAAAGTCATAGCGGTAGTTCGAGAGTCCGAACAGGGCTCCGATGCCCACATCGTCGATGCCGCCCTCCATGGCGCGATCCATCGCCTCGGTGTGGTAGGCCCAATTGCTCTTCGGCCCCGTGGGGTGCAGACGCTCGTAGGCGGCGCGGTCGTAGGTCTCCTCAAACAGAATGTAGGTGCCGATGCCTGCCTCGCGCAGCAGGCGGTAGTTCTCCACGGTGGTGGCCGCGATATTGACATTCACGCGGCGGATGGCTCCGTTGCGGTGGTGTATCGAATAGATCGTCTCGATCGACTCCAATACATACTCGATGGGGCTCATCGTGGGGTGCTCGCCCGTCTCCAGGGCCAGGCGCTTGTGTCCCATATCCTGCAGAGCAATCACCTCGCGGCGAATCTCCTCCTGCGTCAGCTTGCGACGCGGAATGGTGCGGTTTTTGGCGTGGTAGGGGCAGTAGAGACAGCCGTTTACGCAGTAGTTCGAGAGGTAGAGCGGCGCAAACATGACGATACGGTTGCCATAGATGCGCTGCTTGAGTTCGCGGGCCAGTTTGAAGATGCGCTCCACAATCGACTTCTCGTCGGAGGCGAGCAGCACCATCGCCTCGCGGTGCGAAAGCCCCTTGCCCTCGGCCGCCTTGGCTAAAATCTCGTTGCACAATTCGGCATCGTTGCGATGTGCTTCGGCATAGGCCAGCGTGTTGCGAATTTCACCGTCGTGAATAAATGCCTCTGCCCGTTCCGATTTTACATCATACTCTATCATCACTCTTCGTTTTATTGTTCGTTATAATCTCCCCGACCGTAGTCGATGTGGTAGCCGATCTGCTGCAACTCCTCCTCCAAAAGACGCAACCCCTCGGCCGCCTCGCTGCCCCACGACGCTTTGCCGTCGTAGATGGCATACTTGGCTCGTACATCGCTCGGCGAGAGGTTGGGCATCACGACATTGGCCCCCGACAGAATCGCCGCTTTGCGCCCCTGGGGGGAGAGGGTGGCCAGAGCCGTGGTGGCGGGTATCAGGGCGTGAGGTAACATCAGACGCACGATGGCCAACAGCTGCAGCGTCAGCCGCAGGTCGCCCGCCGCAGCGTGCCCAAAGGGGGTCTCGGCGTGCGGCAGGAAGGGCCCGATGCCCACCATCTCGGGTCGCATGCGCTCCATCAGCACGAGATCCTCGACCAGGTGCTCGATGCGTTGTCCGGGGGCCCCTACCATCATCCCCATGCCGCGCTGATAACCTAACCTCCCGAGGGCCTCCAACGCCTCCAAGCGGTGGGCGTGCGACATCTCGGCGGGGTGCAGTTGGCCATAGAGCTCCTCCGAGGCTGCCTCGTGGCGCAGCAGGTAGCGCGTTGCTCCCGCCTCGCGCAGGGCGCGATAGGAGGCCTCGCTCCGCTCACCGAGCGAGAGGGTCAGCGCCGCATCGGGCCAACGGCGGTGAATCTCCGCCACTAAAGCGACCAGGCGCTCGTCACGAAAGGCGCCATCCTCGCCCCCCTGCAATACAAAGGTGCGGAAACCGAGCCGGTAGCCCTCCTCGCAGGCCGAGAGAATCTCCTCGTCGCTCAAGCGGTAGCGCTCGGCGCGTCGGTTGTCGCGCCTCAGGCCGCAGTAGAAGCAGTTGTTCGGACAGTAGCTCGACACCTCAATCAGGCCGCGTATATAAATGCCGCATCCGAACTGTCGGCGGGCAGTTCGGACGGCTTCTTGTCGCAAGAGGTCAAAAGTGAAGTCGTCGCACTCGCTCAACAGCGCGTGGTACTCGTGGGGTTTGAGCCGCTGCTCCCGCACCAACGATTCGACTAACTCGCTCATCTTGCCTATGTTTTGTGAGAGCAGCCGTGGGGCTGCTCTCGGTCATGCTTCGTAAGCTATCGCTTCAACAACTCCTTGTTGTAGGTCGTCTTACCGGTGTCGAAGGGGGTGTGCGTACCGGGACCCGAGATACAGCCGTTGTCGCAGGCCATCACCTCGATGAACTGTACGGGAGCCTTGCCCGTCTTGCCGTAAGCCTTCAACAGATTGACATTCTTCTTCGTCAGACCGGCAATCTGCACGCCCGTGAAGTCGAACTTGCCACCCACAAAGGCCTTTACGGCAGCCGTTACGCCGCCATTCTGGGCAAAGCCGTGAGCCGTGCGGTCCGAAACGAAGGGAACCTGGAAGGTCTGCTCCTCGCTGAAGAGGATGCCCATACCCTCCAGTACGGCGTGCAGCTCCTCGAACGAGAGGATGTAGTCCACCAGATCATCACGACGGGCCTCCTTACGCTTGGCAATACAGGGGCCTACGAACACGGTCTTGGCGTTGGGGTACTTCTCGCGGGCAATCTGTGCCGTGTAGTACATGGGCGAGCGGGTGCTCGAGATATACTTCTGCAACTCGGGAGCGTGCTTGGCCGCCATCTCCATGTAGGAGGGGCAGCAGGAGGTGGTCATGAAGGGCTGGCCCTCCTCGAGCTTCTCCTTCAGCTCCTCGCTCTCCTTCTCGGTGGTAATCATGGCACCCTGGGCTACCTCGATGATATCCTTGAAACCGATGGCCTTGATGGCACCGTACACCTGCTCGGTGGGCAGGTTGTACTGCGACAGCACGGCGGGGGCCACCATGGCGATAACCTCCTCACCACGACGGATGCTCTGCAGGATGTCGAACACCTGCGAAATCTCGAAGATGGCACCGAAGGGGCAGCTGTTCAGACAGCGACCGCAGAAGATACACTTCGACTCGTCGATATGCTCCACGCCGTTCTCGTCCTTGGTGATGGCACCCACGGGGCAGGCCTCCTCGCAAGGTACGGGGATGTAGACGATGGCGTGGTAGGGGCAGTTGTTGTAGCACATGCCGCAGCTGATGCAGAGGTTGTGGTTGATACGGCCCTGACTTGTCTCGGGGTCGAACTCGATGGCGTTCTTCGGACAGCTGTTCGAGCAGGAGCGGGCTACGCAACCACGGCAGAGGTTGGTGATGTCGTAGTTGGTCTTTACGCACGACGAGCAAGCCTCGTCAATCACGCACATGATGTTATCCTTGATCTTCTCGCGCTGAAGAGCCTTTGCAGCATACTCTGACAGGGGCGTCAGCTCGTCGCTCTCGTCGTTCATGTCGAAGCCCAACAGGGGCAGCGACTTGTACTTCCACACGGCGCGCTCCTTGTGGATGCAGCAGCGACCGCGGGGCTTCTTCTCACGGGGACTAAACTCGATGGGCAGACGGTCGATCTTCTCGATCAGTTTGTCCTCGTTCCAGAGTTCGATCAACTTGGTCAGCAGTCGCTGACGAACGATCATCACATTGTTTCTGATTGCCATATTTTCAGGTTTGTAGTTTGTATTGCGCAGTAAGTACTCTTTGAGAGTACAAAGTTAGCTTTTTTCCCTCCAAGCTCCAAACCAAACGGGCCAAATTTTCGCATTAAAAGGTCGATTTTTCCATTATTCGCAGAAAAAGAGAGGAGGCCGCTCCCGCAACCTCCTCTCCATAAAGCCTTTTGTGGACTACTCGGCCTGCTTTACATACTTGTCGAGCCAACCGAAGAACTCTCGGTTCCATACCAGCGAATTTTGCGGCTGGAATACCTGGTGAGCCTCATTTTCGAACGAAACCAGGCGGGCATCCAATCCACGCATGCGGGCAGCCGTAAAGGCCTCGAGCGATTGGGTGTAGGGGATGCGGTAGTCCTTCTCGCCCGTGATGATCAGGATGGGCGAATCCCACTTGTCGACAAACTTGTGGGGCGAGTTGGCGTAGGAGCGCATGGCCGTCTTGTTCTGGTAATCCCAGTAGGAGCCTCCGTAGTCGTTCGTCACGAACCACAGCTCCTCGGTCGAGCCATACATCGAGTCGAAGTCGAAGATGCCGCAGTGGGCGATGAAGGCCTTGAAGCGCTTTTGGTGATTACCGGCCAGGAAGAAGGTGGAGTAGCCGCCGTAGGAGGCACCCACGCAACCCATGCGGCTCTCATCGGCCCACGGCTCGCGAGCCACATCGTCGATGGCCGAGAGGTAGTCGCGGATGTTCTGACCCGAGTAGTCGCCCGAAATCTGGTCGAGCCACTCCTGACCGAACGAGGGGAGGCCGCGACGGTTGGGAGCCACGACCACATAGCCCTGGGCGGCCATCAGCTGGAAGTTCCAACGATAGCTCCAGAACTGCGACACGACGCTCTGCGGGCCGCCCTGACAGTAGAGCAGGGTGGGGTATTGCTTCGTGGCGTCGAAGTCGGGGGGCAGGATGACCCATACGAGCATCTGCTTGCCGTCGGTGGTCTTCACCCAGCGCTTCTGCACCTCACCCATGCGGATGTGGCTGTAGATGGCACCGTTGGCGTCGGAGAGCTGCTCCATGACACCCGTTGCGGGGTCAATGGTGAAGAGCTCGGTAGCCATCGAGATTTTGCATACCTCGGCCACGATGTTGCCGCCGGCGAGCGTGAAGTGGTTGATGTCGTGGTCGCCCGAGGTCAGCACCTCCACCACGGGCAGGGAGCGCGTGAGGGGGTTGGGCACATTGACGCGGCACACCTGGTGGGTAGCCTCAATGGGGGCGATGAAGAGCAGGCTCTCCTCGCTCTCCCATACCACATTGGTGGCGTGGTAGTCGAACATGGGGGTGAGGTACTGCATCAGCCCTTGCTGCTCGTGCCATACATAGAGGCGCTCCTTGTCGGCCTCGTTGCCGAAGCGACGCTGCGAGCGGAAGGCGATCTTATCGCCGGCAGGCGACCATACGGGATACTTGTCGTAGCCCACGAAGCCCTCCTCGGCGGTGGCGGCACCCTTGCAGATGTTCACCGTCGTGCCATCTTCGAGGTTGTAGACGAAGATATCCGAGTCGGTCGATACGGCGTACTCCTTGCCGGTGAGGGGCTTACAGGTGAAGGCCAAACGATTCGATTGGGGATTCCAGGCAATCTCGCCCATGTCGAAGTAGGGGGCCAACGGAGCATCCCACTTCGCCTCGGGCATGATGTCGCGACCGTTCTGAAGGCCCGAGGCCGTCAGGTCGCCCACGAAGATGTGGAGGTAGTCGCCCATATCCCAATAGTCCCAGTGGCGCACCATCAGGTCGTCGTAGATGCGGGCCTTCGAGTGGGCCATATCCTTATAAACATCCTTCGAGGCGATATCGGCCGTGTGTACGGGCTGTACCCACCAGATATGGGCCCCGTCGGGGCTCACGCCGAACCCCTCGACATCCCCCTCAAGGGCGGTGAGCTGCTTGGGGTTGTTGCCTGCGGCGCTCATCTCCCACACCTGCATCGAGCCGCTGCGCGTCGAGAGGAAGTAGATCTTGCTGCCGTCGGCGCTCCACTGCGGAGCGAGGTTGTTGGAGGTGTTGTCGGTCAATACGGTAACCTCCTTGGTCTCGAGCTGCTGCACGCAGATGGTGGTCAGCGAGCGATTCTCCTGCATCGAGTAGTCGCTCACGGTGTAGAGAACCTGCTTCCCGTCGGGCGAGAGTGACGAGGAGCCCACGCGGCGCATCTTCCACATCACCTCGGGGGTGAGGATACCCGCCTCCACCTCTTCGGGCGTCAGCGAGTTGTCGATTTTGAGGGCTGCGGGGCGCTCCTTACACCCCACCGCTCCCATAGCAAACAGTGCCATAGCAATTAAAAATTTTTTCATCTTTCCTTTTGGGTTGGTTTTTCGTTTTATTACTTTTGTCAGGTTGTAGCATAAATTTAATCGGCCAGCCCCATGCAGATTTCACTCTACTTCTCCTTTAAGGAGCTGATATTCACCGATGATGAGTCGGTCGTAGCAGATGCTCGTATCGAGGTGTCGGCCTCGACTCCGCTCTCAAGAGCGAAGGTACTCAATTTTTTTGAAACTGCCAACTCCCTGGCGGTAGTTTCTGCCGACCCCGAGGCCTCGTTCCAAACCTTTAGTCGCGAATTTCGATGGGTCGAGGCGGCCGGAACGCTGGTGCGTACCCCCTCCGACGAGGTGCTGATGATTTGCCGCGGCGGGCGATGGGATCTTCCGAAGGGGCGTTGCGAGGAGGGCGAAGAGTTCGACCTGACGGCCCTGCGCGAGACCGAGGAGGAGTGTGGCGTGAAGGCCGAACGGGTGGAGCGTCTGCTCTGTCGCACACTCCACGCCTACGATACCTACGGGGCGTGGGAGCTGAAGCAGACCCATTGGTACGAGGTGCGGATTGCCAATCGGTGTGCCACCGCGCCGCAGTTCGAGGAGGGTATCGAACAGGTGGTGTGGCTGCCCCTTGCAGAGGCGCGGCAGCGGGCCGGCGAGAGCTATCCCACCATTCGGGCCGTATTTGATGCGTTGTAGGGCGGTTGGAAAACAAAAATCGACAAGTTTTTAGCTTGTCGATTTTTTTGTGTTGTCGGTCGTTGGTTAGAATTGGCCGTTGAAGGCTTTGGCCATCCCCTCGGCAATCTGATCGAGGGCCTCCTGCAACTTCGAGCCGATCATCATCTTCATCATCATGTTGAGGTCGGCATGCAGCACCAGGCGCATGCGCGTGTCGGTGGCACTCACCTCGTGGAGTTGTACCCAAAACGAAAAGTCCATCGGAATACCGCCGTCGCCCGTAATTTTCACATGCTTCAGGGGCACCTTCTCCTCCATCTTCAGGCGCACATTGAACCCCTTGGCCTTGAACGAACAGTGGTCCTCGTCGGCCTGCCACTCCTCCACCTTGTCGTGCAGGGCGGGGGTGAGGTGGTCGAAACGACTAATCAGGGTGTAGATCTCCTCCGCCGGGCGGAGAATCTGTTGTTGTTTGGAGATATACTCTTTCATCTTTTGCGTAGATTGGGCTAATCAATTTCGAAGGTGCGCTCATACTCGCTCTCGGCCGTGATGCGTACGGTCATCACCTCTTCGGGCAGCAGCTCCTCGATCTTCTCGGGCCACTCCACTAAGCAGAGGTCGCCCGAGTAGAAGTACTCCTCGTAGCCGAAGTCGTAGGCCTCCTCGGGGCGCTCGATGCGGTAGAAGTCGAAGTGGTAGACGCGCTCGCCTTGGGCTGTCGAGTAGTGGTTTACCAGGGCGAAGGTGGGGCTGGAGATGGTGTCCTCGGAGCCCAAAGCGGCCATGATGGCTCGGATAAGGGTGGTCTTGCCGGCCCCCATCTCTCCGCGAAAGGCGACAACCGTGCGACCCTCCAGGGCCTCCAATACCGCCTCGGCTACATCGGGCAGTTCGTTCAGCGATTCGATATGCAGCGTTTTCATGAAAAAAATCAACGGATACTTCCCTCTTCGACGCCATCCATGCCACTCTTAACAGCCCGATTAGCACACAGAAGCCATTTACATAAGTGCCACCTTGCCAAAAAAGGCCCGAATCAAAAGATTCAGGCCCTTGAGTAGCGGGAGGAGGACTCGAACCTCCGACCTTTGGGTTATGAGCCCAACGAGCTGCCAACTGCTCCATCCCGCGATGTATCGTCTACTTGAAATGAAGTATCGCTTGGTTTGCGAGTGCAAAGATAATGCAAAATTTTGGTTCTGCCAAATCTTTTCCCGGTTTTTTGAAAAATTTTATTTTTTCAGCCACTCCTCGAAGGTGAAGGGGTGGGGGTAGCTCTCGCCCGAGGCGTGGTGCTCGGCGCTGTGGAGCTCCCACTCGTCCCGGCTCCATGCGGGGAACGATGTGTCGCCCTCGTAGGGGTGGTGTACGCGGGTGAGGAGCATGCGGTCGGCCACCTCGAGCCCCTGCTTATAGATTTGTGCCCCTCCGATGATGAAGGGCTCCTCGCTCTTTAAGTCGAACTTCGCGAGGGCCTCTTCGAGCGAGTGAACCACCTCGCAGCCGGCAATCTCGAGCCCCTCCTGGCGGCTGATGACGATGTTGCGACGCTTGGGCAGCGGACGCCCGAGCGATTCGTAGGTCTTGCGCCCCATGATGACGGGGTGACCCGTGGTGGCGGCCCTGAAGAAGCGCATATCCTCCGAGATATGCCACAAAAGCTGGTTCTTATCGCCGATGATGCCGTTCTCGGCCACGGCTGCAATGATGGTAATCATGGTCTGTAGGTTGCTTTCGGACAAAGGTAGCAATTTTATTTTTTTATGCCTATCTTTGTCGAAAGTTTTTTAGCTGTTCCGATGCGTACACTTTTTCTTCCGCTTCTGATGTTGCTGCTCTATGTGGGGGCCAACCTCTACCTCTATCTCCGTACACGCGCGATGTTGTCGGGTCTCCCCTTGTGGGGGCAACTCCTCTTTGCCATCCTCTTTTGGATAGCCGCCTTCGCCCTCTTCGGGGCCCTTTTTGCCGAGCGGGCTGCCCTGCCCATCCCCCTTTGCGCCCTCCTCTTTCGTGTCGGCTCCGTGTGGATGCCTCTGCTGCTCTACATGACGCTGTCGCTCTTGGTGGCCGACTTGGGGCGTTTGGTCGGCCTCGCGCCGCGGGCGGGCTACCTCATCTCCCTTGCCTTCACCTCGCTGCTGCTTGTAGTGGGCCATATCCGCTACCGCCATCCGCAGGTGGAGCGTATCGAGCTCTCGCTCGACAAACCGTTGGAGCGACCGTTGAAGGTGGTGGCCCTGAGCGATGTACACCTCGGCTACGGTACGGGGCGCAGGGCTCTGGCACGCTATGTGGCGCTTATCGAGCGCGAGAAGGCCGACCTGGTGCTGATTGCCGGCGACTTAATCGACAACAGTATACGCCCCGTGGCAGCGCAGGAGATGGAGCGCGAACTCGAAGGGTTGAGACCTCCGCTCGGGGTGTGGATGGTCGCCGGTAACCATGAGTATATCAGTGGTATGGAGGCGTGCCAAAGGTGGCTCGACAATACGCCGATACGCCTCTTGCGCGATGAGGTGCTCTCGCTCGACGGCGGACTGCAACTCGTCGGCCGCGATGATTACTCGCAGCGCGGCCGTCTTTCGCTCGATACGCTCCTCTCACAGATTGACCCCTCACGCCCCGTGCTGCTTATCGACCACCAGCCCGTGGCTCTCGCTGCGGCCGACCGCCCCGAAATCGATGTGCAGTTCTACGGCCATACCCATCGGGGACAAATCTGGCCTCTGAATTGGCTCGCAGACCGCCTCTTCGAGCAGAGCCACGGCTACCGCCCGTGGCGCCACTCGCACATCATCGTCTCGAGCGGACTCTCGTTGTGGGGCCCTCCCTTCCGTATCGGCACGCAGAGCGAGATCTATGTCATTACACTGAAAGAGTATTGATGCAATAAATTTGCAGAGGTTATCGTATGGGTGGTATTACTGAAATAGCAGTGGAATTTCCACTGCTATTTCTTCTTTATTATTTATTCGGTCGTTTCGGAATCTTCGGGATTTTCGGGATTTTCGGGATTTTCGGGATTTTCAGGATTTTCAGGATTTTCGGGATTTTCGGGATTTTCGGGATTTTCGGGATTTTCAGGATTTTCAGGATTTTCGGGATTCTCCTCTTCGGGCTCCTCGGAGCTGCTCTTTCGAACAATCGTAACGCTCCAATTGGACCCCTGGTCGCTATTGCCCACCTTCAATTTGCGTATGACGGTGGGAGACCAGCCCTGCCAGATGGTGTAGCAGTCGAAGGTGAGCAGGGTGGTGGTGCCGTCGCCCCAGTCGAGCGTAAAGCTCTCGTCGCGGTACTCTTCGGGGGCAAACTCGCCAAAGGCGACGCAGTAGGGGCCGTCTGCCATCGGACCGCTACGCCCCCAGCGCAGACCCGGTTGCAGGGGAAGGGTCTCGCGGGTTTGCTCCGGAAGGGCATCCTCGTGGAGGTAGAGTCCAGCGTTTTGGTAGCGAGGATAGGTTTGTTCGCGGTAGAGGGCCTTGATATCCTGCTTGAGGATGTTTCCCTCGAAGTCGGGGTCGAGCAGGTCGTTCCCCTCCGTATCCTGTACGAAGAATGCCACCGAGTAGTTGATGAAATCCCATATGGGAAACTCCTTGGTGAAGGTGTGGTGCCAGCCCCTCTTTTCGGGCTCGTCGTTGATCTGCATTCGAGGGTCTAAAAGGGCCGCGTGGCCGCTCCACTCGTAGGGGAGGCTGAAGCGAACGATGTCGTTGGGTGAGGCATAATCCCAATCGATTGTAAAACTCTGATCAATAATCTCGTCGCGGTAGTCGAAGGGGCCGAAAAGAAGGTATCCTTGCGCCTCCTCCGTGCCTGCATGGAGCGTAAAGGCGGGAGTGGTTGTCTCTTTCCCTGCGGCGGTCAGGGGGTACTCCTTCCCGTTGTAGAGAATCTGAATGGGGGTCTCGCTGAAGTTGTCCAACTCGGGGTTGAGCAGGTCCTCGCCATCGAAAAAATCGACCACCTCGAAGCGGAAGAAGGCCGTCTGGTCGGATGGGTCGATGCGCATGCCGTCATCTTCGGTGCAGCTCCACAGGACGGGGAGCAAAATCAGCAGTAGGGAGAGTCGTTTCATCGCTTTGTGTGTTGTTGCCATACAAAGGTAAATCATTTTTCTGATTCGGCCAAACGGGTGCGAAATCCCCTTTATTGTGCTATAACTCTCCGGGGTTGTTCATATAGGCATTTATGCCCATTTTTAGGCCATTTTTGCGGGTGTGGGGTTACAACTTTGGGAAAAAAGTGCCATCTTTGCACCAATTTCGACATAGGGTCGATGGTGAGGTAATGGGAGAGATGACACAAATATACATAGTGCTTGCAGCTATCGTGCTGATGGTCTTCTTGCTGATTAAAGACCGCATGCGCCCCGGATTGTTGCTCTTTTCGGTGGTGGTGCTCTTTGTCTGCACGGGCGTTCTTACACCGGCCGAGGCGCTTGCAGGCTTCTCGAACAAGGGGATGATTACCGTCGGACTGCTCTTCCTGGTGAGCGAGGGTGTGCGCCGCAGCGACTGCCTGGGCCACATGATGGTACGCCTCTTTCCCGACAAGGAGCACTCCTCGGTGCGTCGCGGATATGCCGCCATCCTCCCCTCGATTGCCACCATCTCGGCCTTTCTGAACAACACCCCCATCGTCGTTATCTTTACGCCCCATGTCAAGGCGTGGGCCAGGCGCGTGGGGTTGCCCCTCAAAAAGTTCCTTATACCGGTCTCCTACGCCGCCATCTTAGGCGGTATGTGTACCCTGATAGGCACCTCAACCAATTTGGTGGTACACGGCCTGATGCTCGATGCGGGGCTCGGGGGGTTCACGATGTTCGAGCTGGGCAAGGTGGGCGGTATCATCGCCCTGTGCGGTATGCTCTATATCTTCTTCTTCGGAAATCGCCTCCTGCCCGACGACAAGACCCTTATCGAGGAGGGAGGTGTGCGCGACGGTGTCCACATTGTCGAGGCGGTTCTGGCTCCCCGCTTCCCGGGTATCCATAAGAGCTATACCGAGTTTGATTTCCGCTCCCACTACGGAGCCGAGATTATACAGATTCGTCGTCGCGGCCTGGCACAACCTCTCGATGAAAGCTATGAGTACCGCGAGGGCGATACGCTGGTCCTCTCGGCCGACGAAAACTTTGTCCCCACCTGGCACGATTCGAGCGTCTTTCTCTTCTTGAGCAACGATACGGAGTACCCGCCCAAGGCGCCTCGTTGGAAGAAGTGGTTTGCCTTCTTCCTGCTCGTGGTGATGATTGTGGGAGCCACCTTCGGGCAGACCCCCTTCATGAAGCGCCTGCTGCCGGGCGTCGAGTCGGATATGTTCTTTTGGGCCGCCGTGGTGACGGTCATTATGGCCTTCTGCAACATTTTTCCCCCGAAGAAGTACTCGAAGTTCATCTCCTGGGATATCCTCATCACGATTGCCTCGGCCCTGGCCATCAGTCGTGCCATGACGCAGTCGGGCTTGGCCGATTGGGTGGCCTCGGGTCTTATCGGTCTCTCGGACTCGGTCTCCCCGCTTGTGGTGCTGGCCGTACTCTACCTGGTGACCAACCTCATCACCGAGCTCATCACCAACAATGCGGCGGCCGCCTTCGCCTTCCCCATCGCCCTCTCGGCCTCGGCACAGCTCGGGGTCGATCCGATGCCCTTCTGTGTGGCTATCTGCATGGCCGCCTCGGCGAGCTTCTCGTCGCCCATCGGCTACCAGACCAACATGATTGTGCAGGGTGTGGGTAACTACAAGTTCTCCGACTTTTTGCGCATAGGATTGCCGCTCAATCTGATAGCCTTTGTGATTACTATGATTTTTGTCCCCTTGTTTTGGCGTTTTTAACCTTTATGGCAACAAATATACACCCCATATTCGACCGCATGCAGTCGCGCGAAGAGAAGGAGCAGCAGCTCCGACAGCGCGGCCTGACCCTCTGGTTTACCGGCCTCTCGGGTTCGGGTAAATCGACCCTGGCTGTCGCCCTCGAGCGTCGCTTGAGTCGGGAGGGCTACCTGTGTCGCATCCTCGACGGCGACAACATTCGCTTTGGCATCAACTCCGATTTGGGCTTCTCGGCGAAGGATCGCCACGAGAATATCCGCCGCATTGCCGAGATCTCGAAGCTCTTTACGCAGACGGGTATCATCACCCTTTGCGCCTTTGTCTCGCCCACCGAGGAGCTGCGTCGCCTGGCCCGCACGATCATCGGCGAGGAGGACTTCTGCGAGATTTGGGTCTCCACCCCGATTGAGGAGTGTGAGCGACGCGATGTCAAGGGGCTCTATGCCAAGGCACGCCGAGGCGAGATAGCCGACTTCACGGGTATCTCGGCCCCCTTTGAGGCTCCTGCGGATGCTGCGCTCGAGATCGACACCACGGGCCGCGATATCGAGGCCTGTGTCGATGAGATTATCCATACGATTCAGACGAAAATAAAGAGATAGAAGCATGTCGTACAGTTTAAGTCATTTGAAGGCTCTTGAAGCCGAGGCGATTCACATCATCCGCGAGGTGGCGGCCGAGTTCCGCAATCCGGTGATGTTGTACTCCATCGGAAAGGATTCGTCGGTCATGGTACGCCTGGCCGAGAAGGCCTTTTATCCGGGCAAGGTTCCCTTCCCCCTGATGCACATCGACTCGAAGTGGAAGTTCCGCGAGATGGTCGAGTTCCGCGATAACTACGCCCGCGAGCACAACTGGAATCTGATTGTCGAGTACAACAAAAAGGCCTACGAGGCGGGTGTTGGCCCCTTTACCCACGGCAGCAAGGTACACACCGACCTGATGAAGACCCAGGCCCTGTTGGAGGCGCCCAAGAAGCATGGCTTCGATGCCGCCTTCGGAGGTGCCCGCCGCGACGAGGAGAAGAGCCGCGCCAAAGAGCGTATCTTCTCGTTCCGCAACGAGTTCCAGCAGTGGGACCCCAAGAATCAGCGCCCCGAGCTGTGGGATGTCTACAATACGCGCATCAATCAGGGTGAGAGCATTCGCGTCTTTCCCCTCTCGAATTGGACCGAGCTCGATGTGTGGCAGTATATCCGCATGGAGAAGATACCTATCGTCCCCCTCTACTACGCCAAGGAGCGTCCGGTGGTGGAGGTCGACGGCAATCTGATTCTGGTTGATGATGACCGTATGCCCGCAGAGATGCGCCGCCGTGCCGAGATGCGCATGGTGCGCTTCCGCACGCTGGGCTGCTACCCGCTCACGGGTGCCGTGGAGAGCGAGGCCGACACCATCGAGAAGATTGTCGAGGAGATGATGACCACCACCAAGTCGGAGCGCACGACCCGTGTCATCGACTTCGACCAGGAGGGCAGCATGGAGCAGAAAAAACGCGAAGGTTACTTCTAATTTTAGCTTGGAAAGAGATTTATGGCATTGAGTATAGAAGAGTTTTTGGCGCAGGATGAGCAGAAGGATCTGCTGCGCCTCCTGACTGCCGGTTCGGTCGATGACGGAAAGTCGACCCTGATTGGTCGCCTGCTGTTCGACAGTAAGCGCCTCTACGAGGATCAGCTGCAAGCCCTCGAGCGCGACAGCAAGCGTGTGGGAAATGCAGGTGAGCATATCGACTATGCCCTCTTGTGCGACGGCTTGAAGGCCGAGCGCGAGCAGGGTATCACGATCGATGTGGCCTACCGCTACTTCTCGACCAACCGTCGCAAGTTTATCATCGCCGATACCCCGGGTCACGAGCAGTATACCCGCAACATGATTACGGGCGGCTCGACGGCCAACTTAGCCATCATTCTGGTCGATGCGCGTCAGGGCGTGGTGACGCAGACCCGTCGCCACAGCTACCTGGTCTCGCTGCTCGGCATCCGTCACCTGGTATTGGCGGTCAATAAGATGGACTTGGTGGAGTTCTCGAAGGAGCGTTTCGATGAGATTGTGAGCGACTACAAGGAGTGGCTCTCGAAGCAGGAGTTCGAGATTCCCGACCTGCAGTGCATCCCCCTCTCGGCCCTCGAAGGCGACAATGTGGTCGAGAAGAGCGAGGCGACCCCCTGGTACGACGGCCCCTCGTTGATGAACTATCTCGAGACGGTGCCCATCGATCAGGATCTCAATATGGAGCACTTCCGCTTCCCGGTGCAGTATGTGCTGCGCCCCAACCTCGACTTCCGCGGTTTCAGCGGCAAGGTGGCCTCGGGTGTGGTGCGTGTAGGTGACCGCGTGACGGCTCTCCCCTCGGGCAAGAGCTCGCGTGTGAAGCGTATCGTTACCTACGACGGAGATTTGCAGGAGGCCTTTGCGCCCCAATCCGTCACCCTGACGCTCGAGGATGAGATCGACCTCTCGCGTGGCGAGATGCTGGTACACGACAACGACCGTCCGCTGGTGGGCCACCACCTGCGCTCGATGTTGGTGTGGATGGATGAGGAGCCCCTCGACGAGAGCAAGGCCTTCTTCCTGAAGCACACGACCCGCCTGGTGCGTGCCCACTTCGGCAAGCTGCATCACCGCGTTGATATCAATACGGGTGAGCGCGTCGCGTCGGAGGGGATGCGCCTGAACGAGATTGCCGAGGTGTCGCTCTCGACCGCCTCGCCGCTGATCTTCGACCCCTACAACGAGAATCGTCAGACGGGAGCCTTCGTCTTGATCGACCCCGTGACGAACTACACCTCGGCCGTGGGCATGATTTTGGGCCCCGAGAGCGAGTCGGAGGGGCTTCGTCGGGAGGAGAGCCTCGAAATCAGCCTGGCCCAATGCGGCATTGCGGAGGAGCACCTCGAGGCCATAGTGCGCTTCTGCCGCGTGGTAAAGGAGCGTACGGGTATCGAGATTCGTTGCACGAAATAGAGACGAGGTATGGGAATTTTGAATTTTGAAAAGCTCCCCATCTCGACCCTCGTAGGGGCCGACACCGCCACCCGCAAGCGCATCATGGCGGGGGTGGAGGTGGAGCGTGGTTATCGCTCGAAGGTGCGCCTTACGAAGGGCATCCAGTGGCTGCTCTCCCCCTTCTACCGTATCAATACGCGCCGTTACGAGCGGTTGAATCTCCCCGAGGAGCAGGCCCCCGTCTTCATCATCGGCCATTGGCGCAGTGGTACCACCTACCTGCACGACCTGCTCTGTTGCGACGAGCGTTTCGGCTACTGCACCACCTATCAGACCGTCTTCCCACACCTGATGTTGTGGGGTGCGCCCCTCTTCAAGACCCTTGTGAAGTGGGTTATCCCCTCGACGCGCGCCACCGACAAGATGGAGCTCGGGGTGGAGATTCCCCAAGAGGAGGAGGTCGCCCTCTCGAACATGACCCCCATGGGGCACTACCACTTCTTGAGCTATCCGCAGCGGATGGCCGAGCTGCGCGAGAGGTCGCTGCTGCTCAATACCGCCTCAGAGGCCGAGCGCGAGGAGTTTAAGGCGGCCCTCAAAAAGCTGATACGCATCTCGTTGTATACCCAGAAAAAGGAGTTCTTCCTCTCGAAGAATCCGCCCCATACGGGCCGCATCAAGGCCCTTTTGGAGCTCTATCCCGATGCGCGATTCATCTACCTGGTGCGTAACCCCTACACGGTCTTTGAATCGACCCGCGACTTCTTCGGCAAGACGACCCAATCGACCGGTCTGCAGCCCCTGCCCGAGGATTTCGAGGAGCAGATTCTGCTCAACTATCGGGGCCTTTATGAGAAGTACGAGGACGAAAAGGGACTCATTCCGGCGGGGAACCTCGTGGAGCTGAAGTTCGAGGATTTCGAGCAGGCACCCGTCGCCACGGCCGAGGCCCTCTACCGCCACCTGCGCCTGGGCGACTTCGAGCGAGTTCGCCCCCGCATGGAGCAGTTCGTCGCCTCGAAAAAGGGGCATAAGAAGAACCGCTACCAATACGACCCCCATACGGTAGAGATGGTGCGGCGCTACTGCCTGCCCGCCATCCGACAATGGGGGTATCCCGAGTTATAGAAGAGGGCGACTAAAAAGTGATTTTTAGTCGCTCGCTTTTTTAGTACAAAATCATCCCTTGTTTTTGTAAACAGTGAGTTTATCCCCCCAAAACCCACCATTATGTCCGATAACTTTCGTTTTTATGACATAAATCAACAAAAAGGGGCTGACATCTAAAGTCGTATAGACTTTTTAGTCAGCCCCTTTTATGTAAGCTATTTCGTTGTAACAATGCGCAAGCCGTTAAATCGACTTCGTTTAGCGGGGTCCTCGCTGTTGCGACGATACACCCGGCACGATGTGTCGTTAAAGGCCCAGTTGCCACCGCGTAGCACGCGCTTTGTCCCCTTTTTAGGCCCTTGAGGGTTGGTTTGATGTTCGGGAGAATAGTCGGCTTGCCAAAAGTCGCTACACCATTCTTGTACATTGCCACTCATGTCGTATATACCCAACTCATTGGGCATCTTCTCACCCACAGGAGCTGTTTTTCCATGGCTGTTTGAGCCATAGCAAGCCACCTCCTCGACGTTGTTGCTACCACTGTACAAGTAGCCACACGACTTGTTGCCACCACGAGCAGCAAACTCCCATTCGGCCTCGGTGGGTAAGCGATATGCTATACCGGTAAGCTTGGAATACTCCTTACAGAAAAGTACCGCATCTTGCCACGAAATATTCTCAACAGGATAGTCGTCGGAGTTTTCTTGGTAGTAAGAGGGATTTTTACCCATTACAGCTCTCCACTGCGCCTGAGTGATAGGGAACTTGCCTATCTTGTAAGACGAGAGAGTAACTTGGTGTACAGGAACCTCCTGCATACTCGCCTCATCGTGCGGATTAGGATTACCCATATTGAATGTGCCACCCTCAACCTCTATCATAGGTATAAGATCGCGCCATCTTTGTTGCTCATCGCTTATTAATACATCTCCGTTCATATATTGTGATTTTTATGGTATACATGTTCTTTATGACAAATATAAAGATTTTCGTTCAAACGAAGTGTATTGTTTGTGGAAAATGTGAAAAAATGGGATTTTAAGAGTGAGGAGGGTGTATATACGAAAAGGGGCTGACATCTAAAGTCGTATAGACTTTTAAGTCAGCCCCTTCTTTTAACTCGAGAAATTCACAATTCTCGATTTAGAGTTAAGATTCCCACGGCTCGTGCCGAGCCTCGGAATGACGAAACAAAAAAGGCCTCATTGCGAGGAGCGCAGCGACGCGGTAATTTTCCCCCTCTAAGGTAGAGGGGGTGCCCGAAGGGCGGGGGCGTGTGCAGTCAACCGTTGGCTGACAATTCATAATTCAAATTAAGATTCCCACGGCTCGTGCCGAGCCTCGGAATGACGAAACAAAAAAGGGCGTCATTGCGAGGAGCGTAGCGACGCGGCAATCTCAATGCACAATTCTCAATTCACAATTATTTTTCCCACAACTCTCACAACTCCCATATCTCCCACAAAAAGAGGGGCCCGAAGACCCCTCGTTTTGCATTGTCCGCAGAGCTGACCGCTAATCTTGCATTAACTGAATCGCATGGCCCTCGAAGAGCAGACGCGTGTGCTCTTGGTCGTTCTCCAAAATCAACCACTCGTCGCTCAAGGCCACTATGCGATAGATATCAACCAATCGATCGTCCCGTTTGTTCGTAAAGATTAGCGTACGATTTTCCGCATCAAAAGACCAGGCACAATCCGGGTATTCATACCAATACGCATCACCATCAGATGAGAGTTGAAAAGTATAGCTCACAGGGTCAATCTCTACCCCCGGAGGATCCGGAGGATAGACGCCATCCACCATGCCGGTTGCAATCACTTCGCTCCAATCGTCATTATATCGGGCATAGGTATTCTCTCGCCACTCCTTATCGGCTAGCATCCCTTCGGCAAGGGTCGCATCATAATTACCTGCTTCGGCCATCACCTCCGCAAAGATTTTTTCCGCCTTTGTCAAACTCTCTTGCTGATTGGGCGCACTCTCTTGCTGGGCCTTTCCCTCGCTATTCTCCTCACAGCCCCACAACATCGGCAAAGCAAGCAAGATAAATAACAATTTTTTCATGGTACTTTAGTGGTTTATTGCAACTTTTTGAAAATAACTCGCTGGCAAGAAGTCGTAACCTCTCGCCACATAAAGCTCTCTTCGCTTAGGGCCTCCAAGGTGATTTCATGGCGCCCATTCGAGGCCGAGTGTTCTCTCTCGAGGCGAATCGTGCGCTGGGCTGGGTCGAAACTCCAACTTCCCATATCATTATATTCTACCGGCGAAAAAAGTGGTTGTCGCTCCCAACTCTCCACATCTTCGCGTATTCCCCTTCGATATCGTCCATCCTCGGTAAAGAGCAGGCAGTAGCACTGCACATAGCCTCCCGAGGGATTTGAGCCACTCAAGCATGTAACGCCGGTAATCTCTTGAAACGAAAAGTCGTAGTAGAGCGATGAATCCATCTGCCATATCTTCCCGCAAAGCAACTCCGCGACAGCCTCCTCGTCGTAATCCCCGTGAGCGTTTATCATCGCCTCCACCAAAGCCTTCCCCTGCGCTTGCCAATCTTGAAAATCATCCTTCTCCTCCTTGCAGCCCCACAACATCGGCAGAGCAAGCAAGATAAATAAAATCTTTTTCATGGTACAAGATTTTAGGGTTAACAATCAACGGCTTTCATAAAAAATAGGGCCGTTTACAAATTTAGTAAATGAATCTGTTTTATCCAAATAAATAAACAAAAATAAGAAGAAGATAAGCGGGGATGCACAATCGGTAGAGCAGATAATTTAAGGTGCTTATATACGACACGACACAATCAGGTCGCTCTGTTCGTTTTTGAAAGGCCTGTTTCTCACGGCGTTCCGCCGTGTTTACAAGTGCTGACCCACCCCCTAAATCCCCCGCCTCGGGCAGGGGACTTAGTCAGCCTAATGGCTGAAAAAGAGGTGATTTTACACCACGGTGTAAAATCGTATATAAGAACCTAATTTAAAATTCAAAATTGGGGAGGGTTGGGCACAATAAAATGAGTTGTGGGCCCATTATAATAAAGGTAATGCGGCGCAGGGCGAAATTTGGACGAAAATTTTGATTTTGGCCCCGCCTTTGGTAACTTTGCAAAAAAATAGGAGCTGATTATGGTTAAAATTCTTTGGGTGGACGACGAGGTGGAGCTCCTCAAGCCCCATATTCTCTTTTTGACCTCGAAGGGCTACGAGGTCGATTCGTGCAACAACGGCTACGACGCCATCGACATGGCGCAGGAGGTGGCCTACGACCTGATTATCCTCGACGAGATGATGCCCGGCATGACGGGCCTCGAGACCCTGCCCCGCATCAAGGAGGTGCGACCCACCACCCCCATCATCATGGTAACCAAGAGCGAGGAGGAGAATATCATGGATAAGGCCATCGGCTCGAAAATCGCCGACTACCTCATCAAGCCGGTCAATCCCAACCAGGTGTTGCTCTCCATCAAGAAGCATGTCCACTCGCACCGCCTTGTCACCGAGCAGACCACGGCCGACTACCGTGCCGAGTTCGGACGCTTGAGCTCCTCGTTGCAGATGGCCTCCTCGTTTGCCGATTGGTGCAACCTCTACCGCCGTCTGACCAATTGGGAGATTGAGCTTGCGGAGGCCGACGACAAGAGTATCCGCGAGGTGCTCGTCTACCAGAAGAACGAGGCCAACCAGGAGTTCTCGAAGTTCGTGCGCCGCAACTACTACAATTGGATCAACAACCGCTCGGAGGATACCCCCGTGATGTCGCATACGCTCATGCGCTCGAAGATCTTTCCGGTGGTCGAGAGCCATAAGAAGACCACGCTGCTTCTGATCGACAACTTCCGCTACGACCAGTGGCGCGCCATCTCGTCGCTTCTGCGCGGCCACTACGATGTCGCCCTCGACGACTTCTACTGCGCCATCCTGCCCACCGCCACCCAGTATGCCCGCAATGCCATCTTTGCCGGCCTGATGCCTCTGGCCATCGATAAGCTGATGCCCCAAAAGTGGCTCAATGACAACGAGGAGGGGGGCAAGAACCAGTACGAGGAGCACTTCCTGCAGCGACTTTTGGCCCAAAGTGGCAAGAACTACAAATACAGCTTCGACAAGTTGGTGCGCCCCGAGGCGGGTCGCAAGTTGATTGATAATATCCAGCACATCTACGAGGCCGACTTCTCGGTCATCGTCTACAACTTCCTCGACATCCTCTCGCACGCCCGTACCGAGACCGACATCATCCGCGAGCTCACCGAGGACGAGGCTTCGTTCCGCTCGCTGACGCGCTCCTGGTTCGAGCACTCCGACCTCTTCACCATCCTGCGCCTGCTGGCCGAGCGGGGTCATACGGTGATTATCACCTCCGACCACGGCACCATTCGCGTGGACAATCCCGTGCGTGTGACGGGCGACAAGGAGACTTCGGCCAACCTGCGCTATAAGACGGGACGCAACCTGGCCTACAATGCGCGTGAGGTCTATGAAATTACGCGACCCGAGGATATTCAGCTCCCCTCGTCAAACCTCACTTCGAGCTATATCTTCGCCTACAACAGCGACTTTTTGGTCTATAACAACGACGCGAATCGCTACATACGCTACTACCGCAACACCTTCCAGCACGGCGGCATCTCGATGGAGGAGATGATTGTTCCCTACATCGTCTTGGAGCCCAAACGATAGGGTCGGGTATTCCGTGTAGGCCTACCTTTGCTCCGTGAGGACTTTTGCTTGGTGGCGAGCGAGAAGTTTGCTACCTTCGTCAAAACTTAACAGCAAAGGATGGCAAACCGTATTGAAAAGGGGGCCTTGCAACTTGGGGAACTCTACCTCTTCCACCGCTCTGAAGGGGCAAATCCCATGCAAGGGGCGTTGTGGGGCGTAGTGGGAGAGCTCTCGCCGCAGGGCGTGCGGCTCGAGTCGGCGAGTGCCGATATGGTCGATTATCACCTGTGGATGGAGCTCCCCGAGGAGTTTGGTTTTGCGCGTCTGGCCACCCGCGAGGAGCTGCGCGACTACAACTATCGTCTGGCTTGGGCCGAATGTCGGCTCCGCCTCCTTGCGCTTTTGTCCTCGGGTGCGACGGAATTGGAGCGAGCGGGATTAAAAATTGAAAAATTTTCGCACATTATTGGGAAATAAGGAAATAAAGCGTATATTTGCACTCCCGAAAAGCGAGATTTTTTAAATTTAATAAAATTTTCAGATATGACCAAAGCAGATATCGTTAGCGAAATTGCTAAAAGCACCGGCATTGAGAAGGTGCAGGTACAGGCTGTTGTAGAGGCCTTTATGGAGAGCGTTAAGGGTTCGCTGATTCAGGGTAATGATGTGTTCCTCCGCGGTTTTGGCAGCTTCATCATCAAGAAGCGCGCACAGAAGGTGGCTCGTAACATCCTGAAGGGTACCACCATCACCATTCCCGAGCACAACATTCCCGCTTTCAAGCCCGCAAAGAGCTTTGTTGCCAAGGTAAAGTAAGAAACACAATTTATTAACCCATAATTTTTTACCATTATGCCTAACGGAAAGAAGCATAAGCGTCACAAGATGGCGACCCACAAGCGCAAGAAGCGTCTCCGCAAGAATCGTCACAAGAAGAAGTAGTCAAACCCTTTTGGGTCCAGACTTTATAGATAAAGCTAAAGGGGTCCCGTATCCTTTTAGCTTTACCTATTTTTGCGAATCGGGATTTTCGGGGGGAGCAGACATTATGCGGACGAGCCGCACCCTTTGCCCCTCATCCCTTAAAAAAGTTAAGCCTCACACCCCTTACGGGGGCTGTTGGGGAGTTTTTTCAATGCAATATATCCCTTTGGGATGGGCTGTATGGCTGATGCCCGCCATAGGGATTGTTTAATATGACTACCACCTTGAGGGGTGGTATCCGATATATGAACCGTGAACTGATTATCCATGTAACTCCGGCCGAGATTACCATCGCCCAGTGTGAAGACAAGGTGCTGGTGGAGCTCAACAAGGAGCAGTGCAAGACCGGCTTTGCCGTGGGGGATATCTACCTGGGCAAGGTGCGCAAAATCATGCCCGGTCTGAATGCTGCCTTTGTCAATATCGGCCACGAAAAGGATGCATTTATCCACTACCTCGACCTGGGCCCGCACTTCGCCTCGCTCGACAAGCTGGTGTCGAGCCACCTGCCCGGCAAGCGTGGCCTGCGTGTCGAGAATATGAAGTTGGAGGAGTCGATGCCCAAGGAGGGGCGTATTGGCGACTACCTCCAAACGGGCCAAACCGTGATGGTGCAGGTGGCCAAGGAGGCCATCTCGACCAAGGGGCCCCGCCTGACGGCCGACATCTCGTTGGCGGGCCGCAATGTGGTGCTGGTTCCCTTCTCGTCGAAGGTGTTTCTCTCGCAGAAGATTCGCTCGAACGAGGAGAAGAAGCGCCTGAAGCGCATCGCAGCAGGGGTGTTGCCCAAGAATTTCGGCGTGATTATCCGCACGGCGGCGATGCAGGCCCAGGATGTCGATATCGAGCAGGATATCCTCTCGCTCGTGGAGCGTTGGCGCAAGACGCTGCAGCAGATTCGCAAGCGTGAGGCTCCGTCGCTGTTGATGAGCGAGATTTCGCGTGCCAACACCATCATCCGCGATACGCTCAACGACAGCTTTTCGCAGATTGTCGTCGATGACGAGGCGATGTACTCCGAGATTCGTGACTACATCCGCGTGATTGACCCCGAGCGCGAAAAAATCGTCAAGCTCTATAAGGGGAGTGTCCCCATCTTCGATAATTTCGATATCTCGAAACAGATCAAGTCGCTCTTTGCCAAGTATGTGTCGTTGCGTCGAGGTGCCTACCTCATCATCGAGCATACCGAGGCGATGAATGTCATTGATGTTAATTCGGGCAACCGCACCAAGGCCGAGGATAACCAGGAGCAGACAGCCATGGATGTCAATCTGGCGGCCGCCAAGGAGGTGGCTCGTCAGCTGCGTCTGCGCGACCTGGGAGGTATCGTCATTGTCGATTTTATCGACCTGCACAAGGCTCAAAATCGTCAGGCACTCTACGACGAGATGCGCAAGTTGATGGCCACCGATAAGGCCAAGCATACGATTCTGCCCCTCTCGAAGTTCGGTCTGATGCAGATTACGCGCCAGCGTGTACGCCCCGTGGCGGTGCAGGATGTAACCGATGCCTGTCCCACCTGCAACGGTACGGGCCGCATCCAGCCTACGGTGGCCCTCGATCGTAAAATCGAGAACCAAATCTCGTTCCTGACGCAGGATCGTGGCCACAAGTTCATCGAGTTGCGCGTGAGCCCCTATGTGTCGAGCTTCTTGAAGCGGGGACTCTGGTCGCTGCGCCTGCGTTGGATGTGGCGCTACAAGACCCGCATCCGCATTACGGCCGACCAGAGCGTCGGAATCATTGATATTCACTACCTGGATAAGCGAGGTAACAGTTTGATTTAAGCAAAGTGAAGGCCCGAGAGGAGATACTCGGCCGAGTGGGGGAGTCGAAAGCGGTTCGCTCGCTGTGCCGAATGCTGAAAGAGAGGGGGGCTGCCATCTGCCTGCAAGAGCTGGTGGGGGGCGCCCTCTCCTCCTATGCTGCTGCCACCATCCGCAAGGTGGGGGGCGTACACCTCTTTGTGGCCGAGGATCGCGATGCGGCGGCTTACCTGATGAACGACCTCTATCAGCTGCTCGACGAGGAGTGCATCTGCTTCTTTCCTTCGGCCTGGAAGCGCTCGATTGCCTATGGTCAGGAGGAGGCGCAGGGGGTGGTGCAGCGCACGACGGCCCTGGGTCGTATCCGCAATACTCCCAAAGGGAGCTATACGGTGCTCTGTACCTGGCCCGAGGCGTTGGCCGAGCGTGTGGTCGATGCCGATAAGCTGCGCCGCGAGACGATCCCCATCGGGGTGGGCGAGGAGCACCCCATCGAACCCCTTATCGAGCGCCTGGAGGCGGCCGGATTTGTCCGCGTAGACTTCGTCTATGAGCCCGGGCAGTACTCTCGTCGCGGCGGCATTGTCGATATCTTCTCCTTCTCCGAGTCGAAGCCCTACCGTTTGGACTACTTCGGTGACGAGGTCGATTCGATTCGTCGCTTCAATATCTCGAATCAGCTCTCCGACGAGCGCCTCGACCGCGTGGAGATTCTCCCCAACCTGAACCGTGCCGGCGATGGGGCGGGGGAGGAGCGCGTCTCGTTGGCCGCCTTTGTCGGCGAGGAGGCCACCTGGTGGTTTACCGATGCCGACTACGCCTTGAAACGCATCAACGACCTGCGCCGTAAGTTGGTGGCCGACCTGGAGGAGCCCGAGCGCATCGACTACCATGTCACGAGCCGCAACGGGCTGTTGAGCGACCTCGAGGGGGCGCGTATCGTGGTGATGCGCGACAACCTGAAGGAGCGCCCGGCCACGGCCTTTGTCCCCTTTCATACGGCGCCCCAACCCCGATTCAACAAGAATTTTGAGCTGTTGGCCGACGATATGGGCCAACATCGTGGGATGGGCTACCTCTGCCGCATCCTCTCGGAGAATAAGGCCCAGGTGGAGCGTCTGGAGAATATTTTTCACCAGATAGGACGCGGTCAGGTGGCTGTGGAGGCCCTCTCCATCACCCTCCACGAGGGATTCATCGACCACGACCTGCGCCTCTGCCTCTATACCGACCACCAGATTTTCGACCGCTACCAGCGCTACCGCATTCGCGGAGAGATCAAGCGCGACGAGCAGATGACCGTGCAGGAGCTCAACCAACTCCGCCCGGGCGACTATGTGGTCCATATCGACCACGGTGTGGGGCGCTTCGACGGCCTGGTCAAGGTGAACGAAGGGGGGCGCATCCACGAGGCCATCAAGTTGGTCTACCGCGATGGCGATGTCCTCTTTGTGAACATCCACTCGCTGCACCGCATCTCGCGCTACAAGTCGGGCGATGGCGAGCCCCCGAAGATCTATAAGCTGGGTAATGGCGCTTGGCAGAAGCTGAAGAGTGCCACGAAGAAGGCTGTGAAGGATATCTCGCGTGAGCTGATTGCCCTCTATGCCCGCCGCAAGGCGACCCCGGGCTTCCGCTTCTCGCCCGACAGCTACCTGCAACACGAATTGGAGGCCTCGTTTATGTGGGAGGATACCCCCGATCAGCAGCGTGCCGTGGCGGCCGTGAAGCAGGATATGGAGTCCGACCGCCCGATGGATCGTCTGGTATGCGGCGATGTGGGCTTCGGTAAGACCGAGGTGGCCATCCGTGCCGCCTTCAAAGCGGCGGTCGATGGCAAGCAGGTGGCTGTCTTGGTCCCCACCACCATCCTCGCCCTGCAACACTACCGCTCCTTCTCGCAGCGTCTGCGCGACTTCCCCGTTAAGATCGAGTACCTCAACCGCACGAAATCGACCCGCGAGGTGAATCGTATTCTGGAGGAGTTGGAGTCGGGCCGTGTGGATATTCTGATCGGCACCCATAAGATGCTGGGCAAGCAGGTGAAATTTAAGGACTTGGGGCTTTTAATCATCGACGAGGAGCAGAAGTTTGGCGTAGCGGCCAAGGAGAAGCTTACGCAGATGAGTGTCCATGTCGATACGCTTACCCTGACGGCAACCCCCATCCCGCGCACCCTGCAGTTCTCGTTGATGGGCTCGCGCGACCTCTCGGTCATCTCCACGCCGCCCCCCAACCGACAGCCTATCACCACCGAGTCGCACACCTTCTCCGACGAGGTGATTCGTGATGCCATCGACTTTGAGCTCTCGCGCGGCGGCCAGGTCTACTTCGTACACAACCGCATCGAGGATTTGATGACCCTCGAGGGGTTGATCAAGCGCCTCTGCCCTCGGGCGCGTGTGGCAGTGGGGCATGGGCGTATGCCGGCCGCCGAGATGGAGCGCCTGGTGATGGACTTCATCTATGGCGAGTTTGATGTGCTGGTCTCGACCACCATTGTCGAGAGCGGTATCGACATTCCCAACGCCAACACCATCATTGTAAACAATGCTCACTACTTCGGCTTGAGCGACCTGCACCAGCTGCGAGGTCGTGTGGGCCGTTCCGATAAGAAGGCCTTCTGCTACCTCCTCTCGCCCCCCGACGAGCTCCTCTCGGGGGATGCCCGTCGTCGTCTGCGTGCCATCGAGGAGTTCTCGGATTTGGGCTCGGGGTTCAACATCGCCATGCAGGATTTGGATATCCGCGGTGCGGGCAACCTGCTGGGTGCCGAGCAGAGCGGATTCATCGCCGATGTGGGCTTCGAGACCTACCAGAAGATTCTTCAGCAGGCCATCACCGAGCTGCGCCAGGAGGGTCTGGAGGTGCCCGGCATGAGCCGCGAAGAGCAGCAGGTCATCGACCGTATCAGCTGGGTGGACGATGTGCATATCGAGGTGGAGCTGGAGGCCGAGTTGCCCGATTCGTATGTGAAGCAGACCTCCGAAAAGCTGCGCCTCTACCGCGAGTTGGACAACATCCGCGAGGAGGAGCGCCTGGTGGCCTTTGCCGAGCGCCTGCGCGACCGCTTCGGAGCCCTGCCGCGAGCCGCCGAAGAGCTCCTGGATGTGGTGCGCCTGCGTTGGGAGGCCCAGCGTCTGGGTATGGAGCGCGTGAAGGTGAAGAACGGATTGATGATTGTTCACTTTGTCGCCGACAACGACTCGGCCTACTTCAAGAGCGAAGTCTTTATGGAGCTTTTGAAACGCATTACCAAGGAGCCCGACCGCTTTGTGCTCAAGCAGCACAATAATCGCCTGGCGATGACCGTTAGAAGGGTAAAAGATGTGCGGGCCGCCGTGGATGTGTTGCGCAGACTTTAAGCCAAGCAGAAGCGATGAATCTGATTGTCGATATAGGAAATACGCGAGTGAAGTATGCTCTGATGGAGGGGCAAAAAATCCTCTTGGAGCGCTCGAGCGAGGCATTCGATGCGGCCGCTGTTGCCCCTTTGATCGAGGGTCGTGGCGTGGAGGAGGCGATTGTGGCCTCGACCCGTGGCGACGAGTCGGTGGTGAGTGAAGAGCTGCGCCGAATGGGTCTTCGTGTACTCTGTTTCGGCCCCGATACCGAGGTACCCCTTGCGAGCGACTACCTCACCCCCCAAACCCTCGGCCGTGACCGCTTAGCGGCAGCCGTCGGCGCCGATGTCCTCTATCCCGGAAGGGCCCTGTTGGTGGTCGATTTCGGTACGGCCATCACCTGCGACCTCCTCTCGGAGCACACCTTTCGCGGGGGCTTCATTTCGCCCGGCATGCAGATGCGTTTTCGGGCGCTCAACGAGTTTACGGCACGCCTGCCGCGCGTCGAGCCCCACGGCGAAGAGATTGTCTGCGGACGAACGACCGAGAGCTGTATCGAAGGGGGCGTCATGCAGGGGATTCGCTACGAGATTGAGGGTCATATCGCCCGTTTTGGTCAAAAAAATGAGGATTTGTTGGTAATTTTTACGGGAGGTGACGCGAAACATTTTGCGAAACAAATTAAAAATGCGATATTTGCAGACTGTGATTTGGTCCTTTTGGGACTGAACAGGATTTTAGAGCATCATATTTCATGCAGATAAAGAGAGTATATCACTTGCTTACGCTGGCGATGGCCCTGCTTTGGGGTGGATCGGCCATGGCCCAGGAGAGCAGTATCAATGTCTTTTCGCCCTACTCGATGTATGGCTTGGGCGAGATCAATGCCCCCGGTTCGTTGGCGATGCGTTCGATGGGTGGTGCCGGTGTGGCACAGCGCACGCCCGCCGCAGTCAATCTGCTCAACCCGGCCGCCTACAGCGTGACGCTCAATCGTGCCGTGCTCTTCAACTTCGGCCTCGAGGCACAGAACTACTACAACTCGCAACCCAAGAGCGACGGCTCGACGGCCAAGACGAGCTACAATACGGTCAATTTCCACGATATCGCTTTGCAGCTGCCCCTGGCCAAAAAACTCGGTATGGGTTTCAGCCTCACCCCTTACAGCAGCGTGGGTTACCGCCTCTACGGGCGTGAGACGCTTCCGGATGTGGGTCTTGCCGAGTATGACTACGAGGGCGAGGGCGATGTGACGCAGGTGAAGGTCGGCATTGGCTGGGAGATCTTTAAGAACTTCTCGATAGGTGCGGCAGCCCAATACTATTGGGGAAATATCGACCGTAACTTCAAGATGACGATTCTCCCCTATACGGGCGACGGCTCGATGAGCTACCCCTCGACCAAGGGTCTTCATCAATACAGCATCTCGCGCTTCAAAGGGCAGTTCGGTATGCAGTACAGCCCGATTTTTAACCGCAAACACATCCTCACCTTTGCCGCAACCTACGACATGGGTGGAGACTTGAAACCCCGCGTAACGAACGAGATTACGGTGAATGGCAGCTTCGAATCGGATGCCCGCAGCGAGAACGACTACCTCGAGGTCCGTCTGCCCGGGCAGGTGGTGGCAGGTTTCTATTACGAGAATCCGAAGTTTGCCATTGCAGCCGACTATGTTTACCAGGATTGGGGCTCACGCAACAAGGCGACCGAGCCTGCTGCGGGAGGCTTTGCGGTAGCCTACTGCGATACGCATACCGTGAAGGTGGGTGTGGAGTGGACCCCCAACCGCAACGATGTGCGCCTCTTTCTGCGTCGTTGGCACTACCGCGCCGGATTCAACTACGGTGACTACCACCAGTCGTTTGGCGGCAAGCGCGTTCCGCAGTATGGCGTAAGCCTCGGCATCGGTATTCCGGTCAAGTTCGGAGGCTTCTCGGCCATTGATGTGGGGGTAGAGTACGGTAATCGCGGTACGCACGAGATTATCGCCGAGAATGTGGGGATGATTCGTCAGCGTTACCTGAAGTTTGCCGTAGCCTTCTCGCTCTTTGGCGACGACTACTGGTTCGTGCGACCCAAGTATGATTAGTCGACATTTGGAGATGTTGAAAGAAATTTTTACCTTTGTACAATACAATTAGGGACAACAAAACTAAAAATTACAACAAAAATAGAAGAAACGATGAAGAAGATGAAGTATCTTTTGAGTGCCGCCTTGGCTTTTGTGGCCTTTGGTGCTTTTGCCCAGGAGCCCGATCTCTCGGGTCCAGCCTATGCCAAGTGGGGTGAGACCGTGGAGGAGCGTCGTGAGAACCTGTTGCGCAACTCCTTCCTCAAGGAGGCTTACAACAACAAGCGTTATGACGAGGCTGCTGCCCACTTCAACTATCTGGTGGAGAAGGCTCCTACGGCTGCCCTCTCGATCTATCAGCGTGGCGAGCAGATCTACCTGCGCAAGATGGCCATGGCCAAGAGCGTAGCCGAGCAGAAGGAGAAGTTCGACTCGATGATGTATGTCTATGACATGCGCTTGAAGTACTTCGGTACCGACGATATGGAGATTGCCGAGATTCAGGATCGTCGTGCTCGTCAATATGTGAAGTATGGCAACCGCGACCGTGAGGGTCTGCGCGAGGCTCTCTGCACCGCCATCGAGGCCGATGTTAAGGCTTCGCACCCCGACCTCTACGAGACGATGGTCATCTACTTCAACGAGGTGATTACCGACTACCAGAACGATGAGATTTATCCCGACTTCGTATTGGCCGAGTACAGCCGTCTGAACCCCCTGTTCGACAATGTTCCCGAGGCCAAGGTCGACTTCAAGAATCAGTTTGACGCCCTCTTCGGTACGAGTGGTGTTGCCAGCTGCGAGAACCTCGAGGAGCTCTTCTCGAAGAAGCTGGAGGCCGATCCCAATAATGTGGATGTGCTGACCCAGGCGGTATCGCTGATGAGCCGTGCCAAGTGCTCGAGCGACTTCTTCTTCACGATTGCCGAGCGCCAGTACAGCCTCGCTCCTTCGGTTTCGACGGCCGTAGTTTTGGCCCAGGGCTTCAAGGAGAAGGGTGAGTATGAGAAGGCTTCGTCCTATCTGCGCGAGGTACTCAAGACCGAGGAGAGCGTAGAGGGTCGCACCAGCCTGCTGCAGGAGCTGGGTCTGGTGGAGTTGGCAGCCAGCAACACGAGTGGTGCCATGCAGGTGGCTCGCGAGCTGCGTGAGATTGACGATCAGAACGCCTACGCCTACTTCATTACGGCTAACTGCTACGCCATGTCGGGTTGTGTTGAGGCCTTCTGGCCTGCTTACGACACGATGAAGAAGGCCGAGGAGCTCTTCACCGATGAGAATATGAAGGCAAGTGCCCGTGAGGCTGCCCAGGCTTACGCTTCGCGTTGGCCCCTCTCGAACGACGAGAAGTTCTTCATGGAGGGCATCAAGGCCGGTGATCGCTTTACGGTTACCTGCGGTGCCGCGTCGGGCGTGACGACCATTGTCCGTTTCCGCTAAAATCCGTTACGCCCATTGCAATGATGCATAGAGCGATACGATATGCTCGGGTAGCACTCCTCCTCGTGGGGAGTGCTATCTTGCTATCCGCCTGCCACGATAAAAAGCAGGAGGGTGAGGGGGAGTCGAAGTACGAGGCCCTGATGACCGAGTATAGCGAGAATCGCACCATCATAGCCTCCGAAAATGGCGTAAGACAGTACCAATTCTTTGCTCCGCTGCTGGAGGGCTATACGGCCGGCAAGGAGCCCTATCGTGAATTTCGTAAGGGAATCCGCATGATCACCTTCAAGAAGGACTCGTCGGGCGAGGTCGATGTGACGCTTACGGCCAACTATGCCATCTACTACGAGAATCGCAAACTTTGGGAGGCCAAAGGCGATGTGGTGGTGCGCAAGTTTGACGGTAAGGAGCTCTATACCGAGCAACTCTTCTGGAACGATGTTACCAATAAGATCTACTCGAATGTCGACTCCAAGATTGTAGAGCCCGATGGTGAGACCTTTGTCTCGGGTTTCGAGTCCGACGAAGAGTTTCGCTATTGGAGTGCCCGTGAGATGGATGGCCGCATGCAGATGGAGTTCAGCCCCACGGAGCCCGACTCGACGGCTGTAGCCGACAGCAAGGGGGCTGCACCCGAGCCTCGGAACGCTTCGTCGAGGGGAGCTTCCTCGCCGGTGAAACCCTATTACCGCGGCGATAAGGGTGCCATGCCGGAGGCTCCTGTTCAGATGGACTCTGCACCCGAAAAGGAGTCGGCGACTCAACTCGAGATGCGGCGCCGTCAGCGTATGCAGCGCGACTCGTTGCTGCGCCAACGCCTTCAAGCACCCGTCCAAGGTGGTGGAGAGGAGAGCGACGGCAAACCTGCATTGAAGGGGTCGAACAAGTTGATGACTCAGGGGCCGGGCCGGCTCCGAAACGGGGATTCCACCCTCCGTTTACAACGATGATAATCTATTGAATCCTAAAATTATAGCATGACTACCTCGATACTGATAGTCCTTGTCATGTTGCTCCTTTCGGCCTTCTTCTCCGGAATGGAGATTGCCTTTTCGAGCAAGAATCGTCTGCGTCTGGAGATTGACCGCAAGCAGAATCGTCTCTTTGACCGTATAGCCGAGATCTTCGCCCGCCACCCCGGACAGTATATCACGACCATCCTGGTGGGTAACAACATTGCGTTGGTCATCTACTCGCTCTCGATGTCGATTCTCCTGCGAGGCCTGGCTGCGTTGATTGGGTGGGAGAACTACCTGGAGCAGGGTTCTGTCCTCTTCGAGACGGTCGTTTCGACCATTATTGTCATCTTCTGTGGCGAGTATATCCCCAAGTCGATCTTCAAGCAGAATCCCAACTTCTACTACCGTGTGCTGGCGCCGGTCATCTATGTCTTCTATCTGCTGCTCTACCCGATTGCCCGCTTTACGACCCTCCTCTCGCAGGGTATTCTTCGCCTGTTGGGTCAGAAGGTGCAACCCGAGATGGAGAGCGAGCCCTTCGACCGCTCCGACCTGATGCACCTGCTCGATACGAACAACAGCGAGCCGCAACATGAGGCCGAGAATGAGTTGAAAATTTTTCAAAATGCCCTCGACTTCGCCGACCTGCGTGTACGCGACTGCATGGTTCCGCGTGTCGATGTCGAGGCGGTGGATGCCGACTCTACCACCATCGAACAACTGACCGATCGCTTTGTCGAGACCAAGTATACGCGCATTTTCGTCTGGCGTAAGAATATAGACAACATGGTGGGCTATGTCAATTCGAAGAGCCTCTTTACGCAGCCCAAAACCATCGACGAGGTGCTTATCGAGTTGCTTTGTGTTCCCGAGACGATGCCCCTGCAGGCCCTTTTGGAGCAGATGACCAAGCACAAGACCAATGTGGCCGTCGTCATCGACGAGTTTGGCGGCACGGCCGGTATCATCTCGTTGGAGGATGTGTTGGAGCAGATCTTCGGAGAGATTGAGGATGAGCACGACTCGCCCGACCTGACCGAGAAACAGATCTCGGAGTCCGAGTGGGTCCTCTCGTGTCGCCACGAGGTGAAGTACCTGAACGAAAAGTATGACCTCGGCATCGAGGAGTCGAAGGAGTATGATACGCTGGCCGGATTGATTATCTACCACCTCGAGGGTATCCCCTCGGCAGGCGAGCAGGTGCGCATCGGAGGGCTGGAAATCAAGATTTTACGCACGACGCGTTCGCGTTTGGAGTTGGCTCGTGTGAAGCGTGTCGGGGAGTAATCGTTCGGCGAAAACCGGACGGCCGACTGCGATTGAGCGCCCGAGGCAGGGTTTTATTTGCCTGCGGGCGTTTTTTTTGTGCTGAATTGTGCCGTTAATCGGAATAAAATTACTATCTTTGACCGCTTAATATGAAAACAAAATATTAAATCAAAAGTAATATGGCAAGCTTAAACACTTTGAGAACCAAATTCGGCGTAGTGCTGTCGATTGTAATCGGCCTCGCCCTTTTGGCATTTATTCTCTCGTTGAAGGCCGAGATGGGCTTCACGGGTAACGACCCCAAGGTTGGTGAGATGAATGGTGAGGAGATTACCTATACGGAGTATATGGCCTCCTACGAGAAGACCAAGAGCCTGATGGGCGGTGAGGCCTCGACCGATGCCGAGCTCGATCAGCTCTCGAACGCCACCTGGCAGCAGCTCTTTGCCGAGCGCGTAACGATGCCCGGCTTCGCACGCATGGGCCTTACGGTAACCGACGCCGAGCGTCAGGCCATCATCAGCGGCGAGATTCCCACCCAGGCCCTCTATTCGGCCTTTGCCAATCCCGCTACGGGTCTCTATGACATCGCTGCCGTGAGCGACTTCCTGGCCCAGGCCGAGACCAACGCCCAGGTTGCCGCCATCTGGTCGAGCCTGATGGAGCAGGCCCTGCAGGAGCGCGTAACGACCAAGTACCTGGCTCTGGTTAAGAATGGAGCTTCGGTTACCCCCGCCGAGGTGGAGCGCAATGTTGCTGCCGCCAACAAGGTATTTTCGGGTAAGTTCGTACAGAAGAACTTCGCTACGGTGCCCGACTCGCTCTTCACCGTATCGTCGGCCGAGATGAAGAAGTATTACAACGAGCACAAGGCTACCTACAAGCAGCTCCCCAACCGTGCCATCACCTATGTGGTATTCGATGTAGAGGCTACTCCCGCCGACATGGCTGCCGTAGAGGAGGCTGCCAAGAAGGCCGGCGAGCTCTTCTCGGAGAGCAACGATCTGAAGACTTTTGCCCGTGAGGATCGTCACGCCATGATTTCGCCCCGCTACCTGGCTCTCTCGCAGTTCTCGGAGGAGGAGCGCGAGGCGCTGAATGCCGGCAAGCAGTATGGCCCCGTACTCAAGAACAACATCTGGACCATGTCGCGTGTGTTGGATGCCAAGATGGCTCCCGACTCGATTGGTGTTCGCCACATCGCCGTTCCCTATGCCCAGCAGGAGGTTGCCGACAGCCTGGCAACGCTGTTGCGTGAGGGTAAGCCTTTTGCCGAGGTTTCGCAGGGCATGGGCGAGGAGCGCGTATACCCCTTCTCGGCCTTCACCGAGGAGTTCATCCCCGAGCTTGCAAAGGCCAAGGTGGGTGATGTAATCGAGGTTACCGTAGGCAATGGCGTACATGTAATGCAGATCTACCGCATGGATAAGCCCTCGAAGCACATCCGTGCCGTATCGGTTAACTATCCCGTAGAGCCCTCGACCGCTACCCGTCGTGATATTCACGGTAAGGCCGGTATCTTCGCCGTGGATGGTGCAGGTTCGCTCGAGAAGTTCAACGAGGCTGCCTCGGCTGTTGCCGCTACCCCCCGTACCGCCACCATCCAGCAGGGTGAGACCTCGGTGCGTGGTCTGGAGAGCTCGCGCGATATCGTGCGTTGGGCCAACAGCGCCAAGGTGGGCGACATCTCCGAGATCTTCAATGTGGGTGACGACTATGTGGTTGCCATGCTGACCGCTATCGACAACGAGGAGTACGCCTCGATCGAGAAGCGTCAGGCTCAGATTCGTGCCGCCGTCCTGCGCGACAAGAAGGCCGACTACATCCTCAAGGATTTCGCTGCTGCCAACCTCGAGGAGGCCGCCGCTGCCTTCGAGAGCGAGGTGAAGGAGTTCTCGGATGTACGCTACGGCTCCTACTATGTACAGAACATCGGCTTTGAGCCCCGCGTGATTGGTGCCATCTCGGCTGCCGAGCAGGGTGCTCTCGTAGGCCCCGTGAAGGGCAATTCGGCCATCTACCTCTTCGTGGTAGAGAATATCGCAGACGAGGCCAAGCAGACCGCCGAGGCCGAGCAGGTACGCGCACAGGCTATGGCCGAGAATGCCGCCATTCAGGGCTCCTTCGCTGCTATTCAGCAGATGGCAGAGGTGGAGGATTTGCGTGGTAAGTACTTCTAATTTTGAGTGATAAGGCGGCATTTACTGCCGCTAACCCTAAAAAGCAACAATGGGCTGTACGACAAGTACAGCCCATCGTTGTTTTTAGGGCCGAGCGTTGCACATGACCGCTTCTTCCACCAAAATGTTGGTTTTAAGCGGTAAATTCCGCACCTCAATCATCGGCCCGGAATATCCTCGCTTATGATTTTGCATTAAAAAAGCTGTCCAAATTTTGGACAGCTTTTTAATTACCTTAGGAATAGTAGTTCGCGGTATTTGGGCAGAGGCCACATTTGGTCATCCACAATCTCTTCGAGTTTATCGACATGCTGGCGTATATCGTCGAGCAGGCAGGCGACCGTATCGTGGTAGGCGATTGCCTTTTCGCGGCTGTTCTCGATGCGGTTGGCCACTTTGCGTGCCTCGATCAGGCGGCTCACCCCCTCCTGGATGGCAGCCGTATGGCCCTGGATCAGTTTGATGAGTTCGATATCGGACGAGGCGTCCAGGCCACCCCCAATCTGCATCATCTTATAGACCTTGTCGAGCAACATGGCCTCATACTTCGAGGCGATGGGTACGATATGGTTCATCGCCAGGTCGCCCATCACGCGCCCCTCAATCTGAATCTTCTTGGTGTAGGTCTCCCACTTCACCTCGGTGCGGGCCTCCAGCTCGATGCGCGAGAGCACGCCCATATCGGAGAAGATGCGGATGGTCTCCTCGTCGAGGTAGCGGTCGAAGATAAGCGGGGTAGAGGTCTCGCAGTCGAGGCCTCGCTGCGCTGCCTCTCTCTTCCACTCCTCCGAGTAGCCATTTCCGTCGAAGCGAATCGGCTTCGAGAGGCGTATCATCTGGCGCAGCACCTCATAGATGGCGCGCTCCTTCTTGGCTCCCGCCTCGATGCGGGCATCGACCTCACGCTTGAACGCGGTGAGCTCGTCGGCCATCGCCGTATTGAGGGTGATAATCGCCTCGGCGCAGTTGTCCGATGAGCCCACGGCGCGGAACTCGAAGCGGTTACCTGTAAAGGCGAAGGGCGAGGTGCGGTTGCGGTCGGTGTTGTCGCGCATGAGCGTCGGTATGGGCGATATGCCGCTCATCTTGAAGATGTTCTTCGCATCGAAGCGTATGGCGGCATCGCTGCGGCTGTTCTCCAACTTATCGAGCACAGCATTGATCTGCTGTCCGAGGAAGGTGGAGATGATGGCCGGCGGGGCCTCGTTAGCCCCCAGACGATGGGCATTGGTGGCCGACATGATGGAGGCCTTCAAGAGTCCGTTGTGGTGGTGTACTGCCGCTATTGCGTTGACCAGGAAGGTGATGAACTGCAGATTCTCGGCCGCCGTCTTGCCCGGACTGAAGAGGTTCACACCCGTGTCGGTGCCGAGCGACCAATTGTTATGCTTACCCGAACCATTAACCCCCTTGAAGGGCTTCTCGTGCAGCAACACACGGAAGTGGTGGCGGCGGGCGATTTTATCCATGATGGTCATCAGGAGCTGGTTGTGGTCGTTGGCCTGGTTGGCCTGTTCGTAGACAGGAGCCAGCTCAAACTGATTGGGGGCCACCTCGTTGTGGCGCGTCTTGACCGGAATACCCAACTTGAGGGATTCGTACTCCAACTCGCGCATGAAGGCCATCACACGGCTCGGAATAGCTCCGAAGTAGTGGTCTTCGAGCTGCTGATTCTTGGCCGACTCATGGCCCATCAGCGTGCGGCCCGTCAGCATCAGGTCGGGGCGCAGAGCCCACAGCCCTTCGTCCACCAGGAAGTACTCCTGCTCCCACCCCAGGTAGGTGTAGACACGCTCCACCCCCTTGTCGAAGTAACGGCACACCTCTGTGGCGGCACGATCTACGGCCGATATGGAGCGCAGAAGCGGCGTCTTGTAGTCGAGAGCCTCACCCGTATAGGCGATAAAGATGGTGGGAATACAGAGCGTCGTATCGACAATAAAGGCGGGGGAGGTGGGGTCCCAGGCCGAGTAGCCGCGCGCTTCGAAGGTGTTGCGAATGCCACCGTTGGGGAACGACGAGGCGTGGGGCTCCTGCTGTACGAGCAGCTTGCCCGAGAACTCCTCCAATACGCCACCCTCGCCATCGGGCTCGGCAAACGAGTCGTGCTTCTCGGCTGTGCCGCCCGTCAGGGGCTGAAACCAGTGGGTGTAGTGGTCGGCTCCGTGGTCCATGGCCCACTGCTTCATGCCGGCAGCGATGCCGTCGGCCAATTCGCGAGTGAGGGGCGTGCCGTGCTCCATCGTGTCGAGCAGTGCGCGATAGTCGGCCTTCGAGAGGTACTTCTTCATCGCTTCGTGGCCAAATACCTGTTTGCCGAAGTAGTCGGAGGGTCTCCCCTCGGGAGCCGTAACCTCTACGGCCGTGTGGTTGATGGCGGCATCCACCATCTTGAATCTCAATAGTGACATTGCAGTTTGGGAATCGTAACTAACCTTTCGGGCACGCGCCCGTTACTTTTGTGCAAAGGTACAAATTTTCCTGCTACCCAATTTTCCCGAAAATCACTTTTTTCAACAAAGTGTCAAAATTTTCATCTCTTTTCTCGAAAAATCCTCTTTTTTTTCGGTCGATGTGCCGAAAAATAGGGTGATTTTCCGAAAATACCCCTAAAAAATCAATGTTATTCAAATAACGGTGATTTTTTATTGATGGTAAAAAAAGGAAAGATGTTGCAATTTGAATAAAATTTTGGTATATTTGCCATACTATCTGTGAGGGATAGTGCTATTTTCGGTGAAGGTGTTTCGCTGACTCTTGATAGGAAATCTGGAAAATTTCAAGCACTCAAGATAAGCCATACACACATTGCCTGCTATTGGGTCAGTCGTTGGTTGCTTTTTTGCTCCATACCCGATACGGGTGTGGAGTATGTTTATTTGAGTGCGGGTATTCCAGAACCTCCTATCAGATGGACGAATGGCTCCACACTTTCTTTTTTATTTTATCTCTCTTTTTAGGAGCCGAAAGAGATAAATATTTTTTTTATGAAGAGGGTCTTTTATCTCTTGTTTACCTTTGCTCTTATGGGAACGATGAGCTCATGTGCAACGATTTTTTGCGGTTCAAAAAAACGAGTAACCTTCGATTCCAATCTTCCGGTAGAGTCTGCAACGCTAACCATTGATGGCATGAGACACTACAATGTTACCTTTCCATATGCGGTAAAGATTAAGCGTGGTTTCGACGATACTGTTGTTGTAGTTGAAGCCGAAGGTTATAGGAAGAGTACGCTCTTTATTGAAAAAAATTTTAATGCTGTGTCTGTTATTAACTTGTGTGATATTCTTGGTTGGGGCATTGATGCTGCTACTGGAGCTATGATGAAGCCCGAGTTCAATAACTATGTATTGGAGTTTATTCCCGAATAGGAACTTGATATATGTCTAAAATATATCGGGCGGCCCCATTGGGACCGCCCGATTCTCAATTGATGATGTGAGGGATTACTCCTCCAGCAGAATCTCCATGATCTTGATGGCAGCCGTTGCAATCGGCGTACCGGGGCCGAAGATGGCGGCAGCGCCATCCTGATAGAGCTCGTCGTAGTCCTGGGCGGGAATTACACCACCTACAACCACTACGATATCCTCACGACCCAGCTTCTTGAGCTCGGCGATGATCTGCGGAACGAGCGTCAGGTGGCCGGCGGCCAGCGACGATACGCCCACTACATGCACATCATTCTCAACGGCCTGCTTGGCAGCCTCCTCGGGAGTCTGGAACAAGGGACCCATATCGACATCGAAGCCCAGGTCGGCATAACCCGTTGCTACTACCTTGGCACCACGGTCGTGACCATCCTGGCCCAACTTGGCAACCATAATACGGGGCTGACGGCCCTCCTTCTTTGCGAACTCGGCGACCATCTGCTTGGCCTGCTCGAACGATGCGTCGTTTTTCACCTCTGAACTATATACACCTGAAATGGAACGAATAACTGCCTTGTAGCGACCTACGACAACCTCGCAGGCATCCGAAATCTCGCCCAGCGTAGCGCGCACCTTGGCGGCCTCTACGGCCAGCTCCAGCAGGTTGCCCTTCTCCGTCTTGACGCACTCGGTAATGGCGGCCAGAGCCTTCTGAACGGCAGCCTCGTCGCGGTTGGCGCGCAGCTCCTTCAGACGCTTGATCTGGCTCTCGCGTACGGCGGTGTTGTCCACAGCCAGGATATCGATCGGATCCTCCTTCTCGAGGCGGTACTCGTTGATACCGATAATCTTCTGCTCACCCGAGTCGATACGAGCCTGCGTGCGGGCAGCAGCCTCCTCGATGCGCATCTTGGGAATACCGGTCTCGATGGCCTTGGCCATACCACCCAGCTTCTCTACCTCCTGGATGTGAGCCCAAGCCTTGTGAGCGATCTCGTTGGTGAGGCTCTCCACATAGTAGGAACCTGCCCACGGGTCAACCTCGCGGCATACATTGGTCTCCTCCTGGATATAGATCTGCGTGTTACGGGCAATACGAGCCGAGAAGTCGGTCGGCAGGGCGATAGCCTCGTCCAATGCGTTGGTGTGCAGCGACTGGGTGTGACCCAGAGCGGCGCCCATAGCCTCGATGGCGGTACGAGCCACATTGTTGAAGGGATCCTGCTCCGTGAGCGACCAACCCGAGGTCTGCGAGTGGGTACGCAGGGCCAGCGACTTGGGGTTCTTGGGGTTGAACTGCTTCACAATCTTGGCCCACAGCATACGGGCTGCACGCATCTTGGCAATCTCCATGAAGTGGTTCATACCGATAGCCCAGAAGAACGACAGACGGGGTGCGAAGGCGTCAATCGACATACCGGCGTTGATACCGGCACGCAGGTACTCCAGACCGTCGGCCAGCGTGTAGGCCAGCTCGATGTCGGCCGTAGCACCGGCCTCCTGCATGTGATAACCCGAAATCGAAATCGAGTTGAACTTGGGCATGTTCTTCGAGGTGTACTCGAAGATGTCGGCGATAATCTTCATCGAGAACTTGGGAGGATAGATATAGGTGTTGCGCACCATAAACTCCTTCAAGATATCGTTCTGAATCGTACCCGACAGCTGCTCCAGGGTGCAACCCTGCTCCAGACCCGTTACGATGTAGAAGGCCAGAACGGGCAGCACGGCACCATTCATGGTCATCGACACCGACATCTTGTCCAAAGGAATGCCGTCGAAGAGTACCTTCATATCCTCCACCGAGCAGATCGACACACCGGCCTTACCCACATCACCCACTACACGGGGGTGGTCGGCATCGTAGCCGCGGTGCGTAGCCAGGTCAAAGGCCACCGACAGACCCTTCTGACCGGCAGCCAGGTTGCGGCGGTAGAAGGCGTTCGACTCCTCGGCGGTCGAGAAGCCGGCATACTGACGGATGGTCCAGGGACGCATCACATACATCGTGGAGTAGGGACCACGCAAGAAGGGGGCCATACCTGCTGCATAGTTCAGGTGCTCCATCCCCTCAAGGTCCTCCTTCGAGTAACCGCCCTTCACGGCGATCTGCTCGGCGGTGAGCCAAGGCTCAGCCTGGCCACACTTCGTGGTGTCACAGCCATTCTGCTGTGCACCCGCATATTTCAGTTCCGAAAATTTAGCTCTCATAACTTCAAAGCGTATTAGATGCCAAGCTCCTTGAGGTAGAACTTAAGCGTTTCGAGCACATTGCTCTTCACATTGATAAAGTTGGTGATACCCTGGGCCTCCAACTCGGCGGCGCAGGCGGGAGCACCGGCTACTACGAGGATAGCCTTACCACCCAGCAGCTCCTTCACCTTGGGGGCCAGCTCGGCGTAGTCGTCGTCCGAAGCGCAAACAACCACGATCTCGGCCTTCGACTCGAGGGCAGCCTTCACGCCATCCTCTACCGACTTGAAGAAGTTGTTGTCCTGAACCTTGATGCCGGCGCATGCGAAGAAGTTGCACGAGAACTGGGCACGGGCACGAGCCATGGCGAGGCTGCCACAGGTGAGCATGAAGGCCTTGGGAGCCTTGCCACTGCGATCTACCTGCAGACGCATCTGCTCGAAGGCCATGGCACCACGGTAGGGGGTCAATACATTGCCCTCGGCCTCCTTGCGCTCAACAGCGCAGGCGCAGAGCGACTCCTGGGCCACCTCCGTGAAGTTGGGGTACTGGTTGGCACCCAACAGAATCTGACGGCGCGTAGCGATGTTCTTATCCTTGGCAGCAGCCGAAGCCTTTACCTTCTCCACGACAAAGCCGGCCTCGAAAGCGGCGGTGTAGCCACCCTTCTCCTCTACCTCGAGGAAGAGCTTCCAAGCCTCGCGGGCGATGCTCTGGGTCAGCGTCTCGATGTAGTACGAACCACCGGCGGGGTCTACTACCTGGTCGAAGTGCGACTCATGCTTCAGGAGCAGCTCAACATTGCGGGCGATGCGCTGCGAGAACTCGGTGGGAGCCTCGTAGGCGGCGTTGAAGGGGAGTACCTCCAGCGTGTTGACGCCGGCGATGGTGGCCGACATGGCCTCCGTCGTACCACGCAACATATTTACATAGGGGTCGTAGGCGGTCTGGTTCCAAGCCGAGGTGATGGCGTGCGTGTACATCTTGCACGAGCACTCGCACTCGGGGTTGTAGGCCTTCACGATGTTGGCCCACAGCATACGGGCGGCACGGAACTTGGCCATCTCCATGAAGTAGTTGGCCGTTACGCCCATCGAGAAGCGTACCTTGCGGGCAGCCTGGTCGATGGTCAGACCGGCCTCCATCAGGCGTACCAGGTAGTCGTGACCGGCAGCCAGCGTGAAGGCGAGCTCCTCGACGATGGTCGAGCCGGCATTCGAGAAGTTCTCACCACTTACGGTGATGATGCGTACGCGCTTGTAGTCAGCTGCACGCTTCACCAGGCCGGCGACCTTCTCAAAGCACTCCTTGCCACCCTCCGAGCAGAACTGACCCTTGAGCGAGAGGCTCTTGATCAGCGGGTCGATGACGAAGTTCAGACGCAGGGCCTCCTTGTCGATGCCCTCCTTCTCTACCTTGTCCAGCACCAGGCCGGCTACCTTGCCCATCTTGCAACCCGAGAGGGTCAGCTCGATGGCGGTCAGCTTGATACCTGCCAGCAGGGTGTCGATAAACTCGGCGTCGAACTCCTCGCCGCAGAGGCGGAACTCCAGCGAATCAACACCGGCGTTCAAAATTTTCAGGGCCTCGGCATTTGCCTTGGCGGGGCACTCGACCTTCAGGGTCTGGTGTACACCCCACGAGTTGCAGTTGCGCGTACCGCGTACAAAGGGGAACTGACCTGCTTCGGTCTCAAGGTGCTCAATGCCCTCCAGGTTCTCGGCGCGGTAGTAGGGGCGTACGCTGAACCCTTCGGGGGTACGCCATACCAGTTTGCGCTCATAGTCTGCACCTTTCAGGTCGGCTGTAATGACCTCCTCCCACTGCTCCGTCGTCACGGGGGGGAACTCGGTAAACAGCTTTTCGCGATTGGTTGTTGCCATAACTGTTTTTTAGAATTAGTATTAGTTTAGATATTTTAAGATTGTTGCTCTTTCGACCCGTAAAAATACGAATTATTATTCAAACGGCAAGCGGATTGTTTGAAAAATAACACAACGGTCCGAAAAAAATCGAACCGTTGTGCCAAAATATCCTCTTTCTTGTGCGTTATGCCTGGTTGGGGGTGTGCTTGTACTTGAAAATGAAAGCGAAGAGCACAGCCACCACCAGAGCATAGGCGGCGAAGATGAGCCAGGTGGTGGACCATCCGGCTACCTGTGCCGTAGGGTCAGTTTGCGAGTAGACGAAGTGGTTTACCACGGCCTGTGCACTCAGCGTACCGATGGTGGCTCCGATGCCGTTGGTCATGATGACGAAGAGACCCTGGGCTGACGAACGAATCGAGGTGTCGGTCTCGTTGTTGACGAAGAGCGAGCCCGAGATGTTGAAGAAGTCGAAGGCAACACCATAGACAATCATCGAGAGGATGAACATCCACACGCCACCACCCGGGTTACCCAAGCCGAAGAGGCCGAAGCGCAGTACCCAGCCGAACATGGCGATAAGCATCACGCGCTTGATGCCGAAACGCTTCAGACAGAAGGGGATGAGCAGGATGCAGAGGGTCTCCGACATCTGCGAAAGCGAGATCAGTGCGTTGGCGTGGTTAGCACCAAAGGTGTTGGCAAATTCGGGAATCTCCTTGAACGAGGTGATGAAGGGGTTGGCAAATCCGTTGGTGATTTGGAGCGATACGCCGAGGAGCATCGAGAAGATGAAGAAGATGGCCATCTTCTTCTGCTTGAAGAGGGCAAAGGCCTTCAATCCCAGGGCCTCCACCAGGTCGCGCTTCTCGCTCGACTTGTTTACGGGGCAGTTGGGCAGTGTGAAGGCATAGAGACCCAGCATCAGGCCCAGCAGGGCACATTGGTAGAACTGCATGTAGTTCTTCTGGAAGCCGGCAAAGTCGCAAAAGAGCATGGCGCAGATGAAGCCGATGGTACCCCATACGCGGATGGGCGGGAAGGCCTTCACGGTGTCGAGACCTGCCTGGTCGAGGGCGGTGTAGGCCACCGAGTTCGAGAGGGCGAGGGTCGGCATGTAGAAGGCTACGCTGAGCGAGTAGAGGGTGTAGAGAATCCAATACTCCACCTCGGGCTGTGCCGAGGAGATGTAGTAGGCTGCCGAGCCCATGAAGAGGGCGGCGAGCAGGTGGCAGATGCCGAGCATGCGCTGGGCATTGACCCAACGGTCGGCGATGATGCCGATGATGGCGGGCATGAAGAGCGAAACGATGCCCTGCATGGCGTAGAAGAGGCCGATTTTGTCGGCCATTCCGATGTTCACAAGCTGCGTACCCATCGAGGTGAGGTAGGAACCCCAGATGGCAAACTGCAGGAAGTTCATCAGAATAAGACGAAGCTTTACATTCATAAGTTTATTATTTTTAACAGTTTATTGATTTAGCTCGAAAATATTTTCAACAAAAGTAAAAATTTTTTTCGAATTTTCTTTGCATAATGAAAAAATATGTCCTACATTTGCACCGTCAAACAACGACAAAGAGTTCTTATTGAGCTATGGTGTAATGGTAACACAACAGATTCTGGTCCTGTTATTCTAGGTTCGAATCCTGGTAGCTCAACAGTCGCCGCAGCAACAGACAAAGCAAAGGCGAAGCCGAAAGGCAAAAAATAAAGAGAAGCGATAACGATGCTTGCATCAGTTTATCGCTTCTCTTTATTTTTTGTGTGCCGTAGGCACTCGCGCCTTTGCTTTGTTGTTGCGCCACCGACTGAAACGAGGCGAAAGCGCAGCGTGCCTCGTAACGCCTCGATATGGTAGCGCCCTATTTTATGTCCTCGGCGCCACCGGTCGAAACGGCGCATCAAGAGGCCGCCGGCCTCGCGCCGTAACATCGCCCGCCACCGACTGAAATGCCCCTTTGTTCGCATGAATAGCCCCCCCGTAACACGGGTATTAAAAAAGATACCCGTGCGACCGATTAGTGGGCCGATAGGGGAGGGGGACGGCTGCCGTTATGGCGGGAAACGGGATCTCTGCCCAAGTCGGAAGTGCCATTGTTCAAACAAAAAATTACCGCGGAGCCCCTTCCCCGTACAACGCCCTAATCCTAAAGCAGCGATTTCACCCAATCGCTTGTCGTTGTGTGGTTTGAAGAGTCCGCGGTAATGATGCTTTTTGCACGAAAATGCGAGTGAGGCTGTTAGAACAACCAAACGGCATCCATGTTCTCAATCATTTCGGCGACATCCTTAACATCTACAAAGTCGCTCTTTTTGCCCTCTTTTTTGCCCATCTTGATCGCCTTTTTCTGTGCCTTCACAAGGTCATCTTCGGTGATGTATTCATATCCGCCTTTGGGCTCAAAGTGGGAGTCGGGAATCTCTGTTGCCGTTACCTCCGTAGCGTAGAATGCCTCGAAATTCACGCTGTAGCTTTTGTCGTTTTTGCTGTTTACAAGCTCGTTGGTGATTTTGTATTTGAGGGCTACGGCCGGGTAGGAGGTGCCTCCGCAGAGGGTCAATCCGACGAACTCATCTACGACTATGTCGTAGCACAGCCAGGCGCAGCTGCTCGCTCTTTGTACAAAACTGTAGTAGAGGGGTGAATCCTTTTGTTTGGTGTGAAGCTTGCAGCTCATCGACAGCATCTCCTTGGTTGAAGTGCCCTCGCATAACTCGGCCGGAGTGGTTGTCATCACTCCGGTGGCATAGATCAACTCCTGGTTGTTGAAGATGATGTATTGACGCCTCTTTTCGAAGTCTACAATCTGCTCTACATGGGTCAGAAGGTTTACAACTTTAACCCGTGCCCCCTTGATATAGATCTCCAAGTCGCCGGCGCCGGTGGCACTTTGATAGATACGCCCTTTGATTACACCCTCGAATGGTTCCTGGGCCGAGAGAGGGAGCGTACAGGCCAAAACGAGGAGTGATAAGATAAATTTTTTCATGATTTGAAGTTGTTAAACCAACTCCCGCTTTTGAGGGCGGGAGTTGGGTGGATGGATATAACAGATTCGGCTACTCCTCTTTGATGAGGTTGAATTTGGTCGAAATCTCCTTCTGGTCGATGGCCTGGCGGAGGTTGAAGCGCTTCTTTTGGGTTACATAGCCCGCCTTTTCGCACACAACCTCAAACTGCACATTGCCCGAGTTGTTGTAGGTCAGACCCTTGATGTCGAAGGTCTCGGTCGACTCGTAGGGGGTCGAACCCACATAGTTCGAGTTGGTATTCTTCACCTCGGGGGTCGAGGAGACGATGCGCATCGATACATCGGCGCCCTTCGGTGCGGAGTCTACATACCAGCGAATCACGAGGCTCTCAAGGGCCGTGTTACCCTCGCCCGTCACCTGCTTGTTCTTCTCGAGTGCAGGGTTCGAAGCCTTCTTCAGGAAGAAGGCGATGCGATCCCAATCGATATCCTCCAGCGCGTTCTGATAGGCGCGGTTGATGACCGTGTTGCCCAGCGTGTAGTCCGAACCGCTACCCGAAGCCGAGGCGCGACCTACGGCCATCACATTGGGATAGACCAACTTGCGGTTGTGGTCATAGACCTCGACATTGAGCTGTACGGTACCCGACCAGCCAATTCCCGAGAGGTAGTTCAGGTTGAACTCGCGAATGGTGAGCGAGAGCATGTAGTCGGTCGATACATCGGCGTCGAGGTTGAAGCCCATTACGCGCATGTAGCGGCGTGCGCTCTCCGATACGAAGTCGCTCACCTCGGGATTGACGCGTACGCTCGGCAGCGAGGTCGAGTAGTTGTCGTGCTTCTTGAGCAGACGGTAGTCGGCGCGGCCGTCATCTACCGTGAGGCGGATGCCGTAATCCAGTCCCACAAAGCGGTTGGCTGCGGGCTCCTTGACAAGCGAAAGATTGATGATTTTGGGCTGGGGAGGCGTGTAGACGCTCTTCGTGGAGCCGCAAGCTACGGCCAGCAGAGCGATGGCGGCTACGCCATATTTCAAAAGTTTCATGGTGTGTAGTTTTTAGTTGTTGGTGTTCAGACGAACGATTTTGGCGCTGACGACGCTCTTATAAACGATGGTACGACCCACCTGCTCCACATTGGTCGTGATGGTCGGCTCGATGATGCCGTCGGCCCCATGCTCCTTGGCCAGGTTGATCAGACGATAGGTGGCCAGGCGACGGGCCAGCATCTCGGCGCTCTTCAGATCCTCGGGATTGTAGGCGTAGTCGTTGCTCAAGTAGCCCAACTTCAAAATGCCCGAGTGGAAGCAGGTCCAAGCGAACTTTTTGCCCATGGCATAACGCAGCGAGAACTCGCCGTAAGCCTCCGAAATGGTGTACTCGGTACCCTTGCGGTTTTCGCTGTAATTCACTACAGCCTCGGCGGTCAGCGTGTTGAGAATCTCGTAGTCGTCACGCTCGAGATTCAGCTCCTCGAATCCGGTGGTGTTCACCGTGTTGATGGCCTTGGGAATGATTACATTTTGCGATGCGCACGAGGCGAATCCGACGGCCAGAATGGCGAAGAAAAGAAGTTTTTTCATTTTTTTTGTTTTTTTGGGTTTGATGTTAAGTGTCGGTATTACGAGTCCCTCGGGGTATAGACAAATAAAAAAGCGCGGACTCTTCGCATTATATCGGATTCTGCGGTCTTGGACTACCTCACACCCTAATATACGGAATAAAGCCCACGCTGGAAAACAGCATGGGCGTCAAACTTTATTCCACAGGGTGTGATTATGAAAGTGTCCAAGTTTCAGAATCCCCGAAATATAGCTAACGCCTTATTATTTATATGTCTTTTTGGTTGGTTTTTACATAGGCAAACCTGTTTTTTCAGTTTCTTTAGGCAAATATAGAGAAAAGAATGTAAAAATGCAAATGCGGTCAAATCGGATGTGGAATTTTGTGCAGTACTCTTTTGGAAGAGGATTTGGGATGTTGCGAAAAAAATTGCTATCTTTGTCCGAATGATTGACCGCGAGACCATAGATCGGGTATTTGCTGCCGCCAACATCGTCGAGATTGTTGGCGACTATGTGACGCTCAAACGCAAGGGCGTCAACTACATGGCGTGCTGTCCGTTCCACAACGAGAAGACGCCGTCGTTTGTGGTCTCCCCCTCGAAAGGGGTCTATAAGTGTTTCGGTTGCGGCAAGGGTGGCAATGCCATCACTTTTGTGATGGAGCACGAGAGCCTCACCTGGCCCGAGGCGGTCAAGGTGGTGGCCAAGCGCTACGGCATCGAGATTCACGAGAAGGAGCTTACGCCCGAGGAGCTGCAGCGCAACGACAACCGCGAGAGCATGTTTGTGGTGAATGGTTGGGCGGCCGACTACTTCAGCGACTACCTCCACAACTCGGAGGAGGGACGCTCGGTAGGGCTCACCTACTTCTCCCAAAGGCGCGGCTTCTCCGACGCCACGATTCGCAAGTTCGGCCTCGGTTACTGTGCTGCGCGTGGCGGGTTGATGTCGCGTGCGGCGCTCGAAGCGGGCTACAAGGAGGAGTTCCTGCTCGCCACGGGCCTCTCGAAGAAGAGTGAGCGCGACGGCTCGCTCTACGATGTCTTCCGCGACCGTGTCATCTTCCCCGTACACAACATCTCGGGGCGCATCGTCGCCTTCGGTGGCCGTGTGCTGGGGACTCCGGTCAATACGGGCAAGTACATCAACTCGCCCGAGAACGAAATCTACAGCAAGCGCCGTGAGATCTACGGCCTCTACTTCGCCAAGCGTGCCATCCAACAGCAGGATGTGGCCATCATGGTGGAGGGCTATACCGATGTGATTTCGATGCACCAGGCCGGGGTCGAGAATGTGGTCTCGTCGTCGGGCACCTCGCTCACGACCGACCAGATTCGTCTGCTCAAGCGCTTCACGAGCAACATCACGGTGATTTACGACAGCGACAACGCGGGTATTCACGCCTCGTTGCGCGGTATCGATATGATCCTCTCGGAGGGGATGAATGTGCGTGTGGTCTCGCTCCCTGAGGGCGATGACCCCGACTCCTTTGCCCGCAGCCACTCGGCCGACGAGGTGCGCAACTACATCCTCGAGCACGAGGTCGATTTCATCACCTTCAAGGCGCAACTGCTGATGCGGGAGTCGCAGCGCGACCCCATCAAGCGAGCCCAATTGGTGGGCGACATGGTGCAGTCCATCGTCCAGATTCCCGACTCGATACACCGTTCGGTCTATATCAAGGAGTGTGCCCGCATCATGGATGTGGACGAGCAGGTGCTGATTGCCGAGGTGGCCCGCAAGCGCCACACCGCCGCCGGCGACCGCGAGACCGAGGAGTTCATGCGTCGCCAGGCCGCCCGCATCCGTCAGGAGCAGGAGGCCGGTGGTCAGATCTCGAATCTCCCCGCCCGTGGCGAGGGAATCAAGGCGGGCAGCAGTACCGAGGCCCTCGAATACGAGCTCTTGAAGTACCTCCTGAAGTTCGGCCACTGCAACTTCGACCTGAAGGAGGGGCGCACGATGGTGAGCTGCAATGTGGCCGAGGTGATCTTTGCCGACCTCGACGCCGACGGCCTCCAATTTCAGGATCCGCGCTACAACGAGATGTTGCGCACCTACCGTACGGAGTGGGAGCGCCTGGGGGTTGGGGTAGAGGTTCCTACCCACTACTTCGTCAATCACCACGACCCCGAGGTGAGCATGGCTGCCGTGCATATCCTCTCGTCGGACGATAACTATATTCCGAGCCAGCTCTGGACCCGCAAGGAGATTCATGTGGAGAGCGACCTGGAGATGCTCTCCACGGGCGTGCCTCGCTCGATGGCCCTCTATAAGTCGAAGGTAATCGAGCGTCTGACGGCCGAGCTCAACGCCCAACTCCACAACGAGGGGCTGACCGAGGAGCAGACCCTCGACATCCTGCAACGCCTTTCACAACTCAACCAAGCCAAAGTGGCCCTTGCCAAACAGATCGACCGACTGATTCTATGACCTTCGGGCCTCTGAACGGTGCGGAGGGCCGCCACCTTACTACCCAACAAAATCATCAACCCATGAAACACCATCTTATTCGCCTCGTTACGCTGCTTGTTGTAATTCTCTTTGCGGCCTCTTCCCTTCATGCGCAGGAGCTGAAGCCGGTGAGGGCCTCGAATGGACAGTTCGGCTATGCCAATGAGTCGGGCAAGTTGGTGATTCCGTACAAATATAAGAAGGCTCGGGATTTTCGTCATGGGCTGGCCCCCGTGATGGTCTTTATGGGGCATTGCTACGGGTGGGCCTATATCGACACGACGGGCAAGACGGTGATTCCGGCCATGGAGATTGCCGAGGCCTATCCTTTCTCGGATGAGGGGCTGGCACTTGTTCAGCGTGGAGGCCGATGGGGCTATATCGATAAGTCGGGTAAATTCGTCATCCCCTGCAAATACGAGGATGGCTTCTCGTTCAATGAGGGCCTGGCAGCGGTTAAGAGTGGCCGTTGGGGCTTTATCAACCCTTCGGGCGAGACCATCATCCCCTTCCTCTATACGGCCATAAAGTCGTATTGGTTTAAGGATGGCTTGGCGCAGGTGATGAAGGTCGGGAACACCGTCGGCTACATCGACCATCAGGGTAATTGGTACGATACCCAAACAGCCGGCGAGAGGGCCATCGCGAACAACCCTCTGCTGGCTCAACATAAGGGCTATTCGGGCGATGGCGAGCTGCTGGCGCAGGGCTCGGGCTCCAATACGATCACCTCGCCGCCGATTCTGAATATCGTGCCGGGGTCGTTGCAGTTTGTGGATAAGACGGGCGACCGCGCCATTGGTGCCGAGGAGAGCTGTCAGATTACCTTCCGCCTGACCAACAGTGGCAAAGGTGCCGGCAGGGGTTGCCAGGTAAAGACCACCGTGGAGGGAACAGGCGTAGAGGTAAAGGCCCTCGCCCTGCCCGAGGTGGGGGCAGGTGAAACCATCTCCGTGACGCTCCCCGTTACGGCCTCGCAGCAGACCGTCGATGGTGAGGTGCGCTTCAAAATAGCCGTTACCGAGCCCCACGGCTTCGGGTGCGACCCCGTGACGCTCGCCGTGCAGAGCAAGGCCTTCGAGATGCCCCATCTGAAGATTACTGACCATCTCATCCTGGCCGGAGGAGGCAGTGTCCAGAAGCGCACCCCCTTCGATGTACAGTTTGTGATGCAGAATACGATGCACGGCTTGGCCGAAGATGTACAGGTCGAGCTCGACCTGCCCGAGCATGTGATGGTGCTCGATGGCAGCCTCTCCTCGCGCTTTGCCTCGCTCTCGGGTGGCGACAAACGCGAACTGCGCTATACGCTTATCACCAACAACAACTATACGGCAGCTACGATTCCCATCCGCGTGAAGATTCGGGAGAAGCACGGCCGCTATGCCGAGTCCTACACGCTCAATGTTCCGATGGCCGGGGGCTCGTCGAACGACTCGATGGTTGTTATCGACGCCATCGAGCGCGAGAAAGAGGAGATCTCTTTGGCGCAGTTGGGCGACAAACCGGCCGACATCGACCTCAATATCCCCACCACCGAAGTGCGTAACGACAAGGCCTTTGCCGTCATCATCGCCAACGAGAACTACCGTCGTGAGGAGCGTGTGGAGTATGCGCTCAACGATGGCGAGGTCTTCCGCAACTACTGCGAGCAGACGCTGGGTATCCCCTCGGGGAATATCCATCTGGTAAAGAATGCCACCCTTAATGACCTCAATTATGAGATTGATTGGCTGTGCCAGGTGGCGAAGGCTTATGGGGGCGAGGCGAAGATTCTCTTCTACTACGCCGGACACGGTGTTCCCGACGAGTCGTCGCGCACGGCCTACCTACTGCCGGTGGATGGCTACGGCAACAACCTGACGACGGGTTATCGCTTGCAGGAGCTCTACGACCGCCTCTCCTCCCTTCCGACCCAACGAGCCCTTGTGTTGCTCGACGCCTGCTTCTCGGGCGCCCAGCGCGACGGCAAGATGATGGCCTCGGCGCGTGGTATCGCCATCGCACCCGAGCCCGACGCCCCGAAGGGCAACCTGATTGTCTTCTCTGCCACGCAGGGCGACCAGACGGCCTACCCCTACCGCGAGATGAAGCACGGCATGTTCACCTACTTCCTCTTGAAGAAGTTGCAGGAGACCCGGGGCGAGGTGACGCTCGGCGAGCTGACGAGCTATGTGAGTCAGGAGGTGGAGCGCCGTTCGATTGTGGTTAATCACCGCAAGCAGACCCCCACGGTCGCTGCCGCCAACGGCATGGCGACACAATGGCAGACGATGAGCCTTCGCTAACGACCGGTTTAAGTATATAACATGGAATTTTGCCTATCAGCCGAGAATCAGCTGATAGGCATCTCTGTCGGCGCCACTCTCCAGGACGATGCGACCGCAGGGCTCAAAGCCCAGACGGCCGAGAAGGCGCTGCATCGGACGATTATGACGATGGGTATCCACACGGATGTTGCGGATGCCTTGTTTGTGAGCCTCGGCATAGGCGAAGCGGAAGAAGTGGCCCGCCATCCCTTGCCCGCGCAGGCTGTCGGCCACCACCAGGCGGTGGATGACGCCATAGGGGGCCTCGTTGAGCCACGCCCCCTCGTAGATTTTTCGGTAGGTGGGCTCTCCTGCAAAGGAGATACAGCCACACATCACCACCTCGCCATCTTTGACCCCCACATAGCTCTCCCCGCGCTCGATATCCGATTGAAATATCTCCACGGTGGGGTAGCCGTCCTGCCATTGGTCGATGCCCTCTTCTCGGAATCGACGCTGTGCATCAGCCACCATTGCCATCACTTGAGGCAGCTCTTCGGGTTGTGTGGGGCGGAAGTGTATCATCGTAGGTGGTAACTCTTTAACTCGTTGTTCAGTTCGCGCTCACGCCCTCCAAGGCACTTGTCCAAGAGGGCATGAAAGTGGGGCGAGTGGTTGAGATGAACGGTGTGGCAGAGCTCGTGCAGCAGCACGAAGTCGCGCAGGCGTGAGGGCAGCAGCATCAGGTAGAGGCTCAACGAGAGATTCCCCCGAGCGGTACAACATCCCCACTTGCTGCGTGCAGCGCGGATGGTGATGCGCCCATAGCGAAAGCCGAATTCGCGGGCCAACTCCCCGACACGGCGTGGCAGCTCCTCCTTGGCCCGTTGGCGCAACGCCTCGACCTCCTTGGCCGAGAGGGTGGGGCGTGGTGGCAGGTTTGCCGCCCGAGCCTCCAGCCGCTTGCGGGTGCGGAGAACCCACTCGATGCGGCTCTCCAAAAAGGCGAGTGCCTGCTTCTCTCCCACGCGGGGCGGGTAGCTCAAGCGTACCTCTCCCGAGGGGCGTACCGAGAGGGTGATGCGTCGGGCACGCGGGTTGGACGAGAGCGTTATGCTCCCCACCACAGGGTGTTCGATGTCGGTATTAGCCAATGCGCTGACGAACGACCTCAAACAACATCACGGCTGCAGCAGCCGATACATTCAGCGACTCGATATGGCCGATCAACGGAATGGCCAACTGCTCGTCGCAGAGCTTCAGCACTTCGCGCGAGATACCCGTATCCTCCGAGCCCATGATAATCACCGTAGGTTTGCGGAAGTCGGCATCGTAGAGCAGCTTGCGGCTCTTCTCGGTGGCAGCCACAATCTGGAAGCCCTCCATCTGGAGTTGCTTGACGGTGTTGCGCACCGAGCCCACGCGGCAGACGGGAATCGTCGTCAGCGCACCGGCCGACGAGCGAATCGCCTCGGCATTGACCGGGGCCGAGTTCTTGAGCGGGGTAATCAGGCCGTGGGCGCCGGCACACTCGGCCGAACGGGCGATGGCTCCGAAGTTGCGCACATCGGTTACGCCGTCGAAGAGGACGATGAGCGGCGTCTCATCCTCGGGTACGCGCTCCAGGATATCCTGCAGCTCCACATAGGCGATGGCGGCAATCTGTGCCACCACGCCCTGGTGGTTACCCTTCGTGAGGCGGTTGAGCTTCTCGACAGGCACCTCCTGCCAGCGCAGGTGGTGGCGCATGCAGAGATCTTTGAGCTCCTGCATCAACTGCCCCTCGGCACCCTTGCGGATGTAGAGTTTCTCAATCTGTTTGTGTGACTCGATGGCCTCGGCCACGGGTCGAATACCGAAAATCAGGTTGTTATCCATAGCGATTCAATGATTTCTTCTCTATTGCTCCTCTACGAGTTCGAGCTCGTAGCTGCGCTGCTCCCACTCGTGCAACAGGTGGTCGTAGCGTGCTTTGAGGGCGTTGTAGGCAGCATAGTCTGCCTCGACATACTCGGTGGCGGCGGCCAACTTCTTGTCCCATACGGCAATCTCCTGCTCTATGCCTGCGAGCTCTGTTTCAACCGCCTCAACTGCCTTTTTCAGCTTGCGAATCTGCTTCTCCTGCTCCTTCTTCTGCTCGTAGCTCAACTTGCCAGACGAGGCCTCCTTCGGGGCGCTCTGCGTCGTACACTCGACCTTGCGCTCCACCTCGCGCAGCGACTCCAGCTTGCGCTTCTCGAGGAAGTAGTAGATGCCGCCCAGATACTCCTTCACGCCTCCGTCGCGGAACTCGTAGACCTTGTCGACCATCCCGTCCAGGAACTCGCGGTCGTGCGATACCACGACCACCGTGCCGTCGTACTTCATGATGGCGCTCTTCAGGATATCCTTCGAGCGCATATCCATGTGGTTGGTGGGCTCGTCGAGCACCAGCAGGTTGTGGGGCTCCAACATCAGCGAGGCGAGGGCCAGGCGCGAGCGTTCACCGCCCGAGAGAACCTTCACCTTCTTCTCGATATCCTCGCCACGGAAGAGGAAGGCGCCCAGGATGTCGCGCAGACGGGTGCGGATGTCGCCCACGGCCACCTTGTCGAGGGTGTCGAAGACGGTGATTTCGCCATTCATCAAATCCTCCTGATTCTGGGCGTAGTAGCCGATGTTCACATTGGCGCCGAGACGAATCGACCCCTCGGTGGGGGGCAACTGCCCGATAAGCATGCGGGCCATTGTTGTCTTACCCTCGCCGTTGCGCCCCACCAGGGCGATTTTATCCCCCTTCGAGATGGTGAACTCGGCCCCCGAGAATACACGCTTGCGACCGAAGGCGATACCCACCTCCTTGATCTCGGCCACAATCTGCCCCGAGCGCGGAGCGGGCGGGAACTTGATGTTGAGGGTTGCCAAATCCTCCTCGTCGACCTCGATGCGCTCCAGCTTCTCGAGCTGCTTGATGCGCGACTGCACCTGATTCGACTTGGTGGGCTTGTAGCGGAACTTCTCGATAAACTCTTCGGTCTTCTCGATCAGACGCTGCTGATTCTCGTAGGCGGCCAACTGCTGTTCACGGCGCTCGGCACGCAGCTCCACATACTTCGAGTAGGGGACCTTGTAGTCGTAGATCTTGCCCAGCGAGAGCTCTACGGTGCGTGTTGTTACATTGTCCAGGAAGGCGCGGTCGTGCGAGATGACCAGCACGGCTCCGTTGTAGCTCTTCAGGTACTCCTCGAGCCACTGTATCGACTCGATGTCGAGGTGGTTGGTGGGCTCGTCGAGCAGGAAGATCGAGGGGCGACGCAAGAGCAGCTTGGCCAGCTCGATGCGCATGCGCCAACCACCCGAAAACTCGCTGGTGGCGCGGGTGAAGTCCTCGCGGCGGAAGCCCAGACCGAGGAGCGTCTTCTCGATGTCGGCATCGCGGGTCTCGCCACCCAGAATGTGGTAGCGGTCGTTGGCGTCGTTCAGCCGGTGTAGCAGCTGCTCGTAGCTCTCCGATTCGTAGTCGGTGCGCTCGCCAATCTCGCGGGTCAGGGCCTCAATCTCGGCCTCCAGACGCAACACCTCCTCGAAAGCCTTGGCCGTCTCCTCCACGAGCGTCGTGGTGTCGGCCACCTTCATCTGCTGGGGCAGGTAGCCCACCGTGCAGTCGGCGTTGCGCGTCACGGCCCCCGAGGTGGCCTGCTGCTCGCCCACAATCAGTCGCAGCAGGGTCGTCTTGCCCGCTCCGTTCTTGCCAACCAGACCGATGCGATCCTTCGGGTTGATCAGAAACGAGATATTATCAAAGAGGGTCCACCCTCCATAACTGACCGTGAGGCTATCCAGCGAAATCATCTCTAACTTTGGGTGATGTGCGTTTTAACTTTGCGTAGGTTAATTCGGCGGTTTGTTGTATGGGGTGTTACGCCTCCAAGATATTCGAAATCTCGGCCTCGGGCGAGGGGGCCTTGAATACGGCGCTGCCGGCTACCAGGGCATCGGCACCGGCGTCGTAGAGCTCGCGGGCATTCTTCGACGATACGCCGCCATCCACCTCGATCAGGGCCTTCGAGCCGGTCTCCTCGATCAGACGCTTGAGCTCGGCCACCTTCTCGGTCGAGCCCTCGATGAAGCTCTGGCCGCCGAAGCCCGGCTCCACCGACATCACCAATACCAGCTCCACCTTGGGCAGCCACTCGCGCAGCACCTCCACGGGGGTCTTGGGCTTGATCGAGATACCGGCCTTGGCGCCGGCTGCATGAATCAGGTCGATGCACTCACCGACCTTCTCGGTTGCCTCGATGTGGAAGGTAACATAGTGCGAGCCGGCCTTCACAAAGCGCTCGACATACTTCTCGGGCTCCACAATCATCAGGTGGGTGTCAATCACCTTGTTGGTCGCCTTCGTGATGGCGGCCAATACGGGGAATCCGAAGGAGATGTTGGGGACAAAGACACCATCCATCACATCGATGTGAAACCACTGCGCACGGCTGTGGTCAATCATTTGGGTGTCGCGCTCCAGGTGGCCGAAGTCGGCCGAGAGCATCGAGGGGGAGATAATGCGGGTCATGGTTGTAGGTATCGCGTTAGTTTTAGATTATTTTTTCGGTTTCAAGTCGCAAAGGTAACTAAATATGGAGAATTTCGGTGCGTGTAGTGTCGAAAATCCTCGTTAAAACAGCATCTCGTTCCACGCGGAGGCCAGGCCCTCACCCACCACCACGGTCGGGGTCTGATCCTTGCGATTGACCACAATCGAACGGCGCTCCACCTCCTGACTCACATAGCTCGTCAGTTCGCCGAGCGTCACCTCGCCCCGTGTCTCCTGCAACTTCTTCAAGAGGAAGTAGGTGAACATGCCGTGCTTCATCTCGCGGTAGGGGTAGGCCGTCTGGTCGCCCTGCGTGGCAGAGAAGACAATCAGGTTGCCCTTCGGGGCGTCGGGCTCGGGCGCAATGGCAATACCACGCGCCGAGGCCATCATCTTGCCGTCGCGCTGGGCGCCCGAGAAGCAGGCGTCGAGCAACACAAGGGCTCGTTGGGTCGGAAGGGCCGACAGGCGGTCGTAGAGCTCCTGCACGCGGTAACCCGTCACCACATTGTCCCCGTAGCCATCCACCGGCAGCAGGTAGGCCGTGCGCGACGAGTTGTCGGGAATGCCGTGTCCGGCGTAGTAGAAGATGATCTTCGCCTCGCCACGATAGGCTTGGGCCACTCGGCAGAGCCAATCTATCTCGGCATGTAGGTCATTGAGTGTGGCGTCGCAGAGCAGGTGGATATGCTCGACCGGAATACCCAGCGTGCGTTCGCAGTAGTTGCGGAAGACCTCGCCATCGTTCTTTGCAAACTCAACCCCCTGCTCGCGGCGGTAGTTCTCGTTGGCGACGATGACAGCAAAGGTCTTGTCGTTGCGCACCTTGCTCACGGGAATATCGGCATCGACCGAGGTATATACCGGCACTTCTACCTGCGGCTGATGTTGGGGTTGCGCAATAGGGGGGTGGGTAGCAGGAGTTGTCACCTTATTCTCATCCAAATAGCCCTTGTGCATTGCAAGCAGAGGATTGTTAGCAATAGCCTTCTCACCCTCGCTACGGGTTTTGTACCAATTTCCTTGATGGTCTATGTAGCGAGAGGTTTCCTTGCTCGTCCATACTCGAACCAAACCATCCTTAAACGAATTTACACTTGTATATTGTCGATAAGGAATAATGACTTCGCCCGAGGTACTAACAAAACCCCATCTACCGTCGTTTTTAACCGCTACCAATCCCTCACTAAAATCGTCTACATAATCATGTATACAAGGGATAATCTCTTCGCCCAAGCTATTGATATAACCCCATCCACCAGGGTAAGCTAACTTAGCTTTTGCCAAACCATCAACAAAATTCCCAATCTCATCGTATTTGCAGGGAACAACCTCCTCGCCCGAGGTGTTGACATAGCCCCACTTAAAGTAGTCCAAACTAACTTTTGCCAAGCCGTTAACAAAATCCCCAATTTCTTGATATTTGCAAGGAATAACCTCTTCACCAGATGTGTTGATATAACCCCATCCACCAGGGTAAGCTAACTTAGCTTTTGCTAAACCGTTAACAAAATCCCCAATTTCTTGATATTTGCAAGGAATAACCTCTTCACTAGATGTGTTAATATAACCCCATCCACCAGGGTAAGCTAACTTAGCTTTTGCTAAACCGTTAACAAAATCCCCAATTTCTTGATATTTGCAAGGAATAACCTCTTCACCTGAGAAGTTGACATAACCCCACTTAAAAAGGTCCAATCTAACTTTGGCCAAACCGTTTATGAATTCCCCGACCTCTTGATATTTGCAGGGAACAACCTCCTCGCCCAAGGTGTTGATATAGCCCCACTTAGAGTAGCTCAAGCTAACTTTTGCCATGCCGTTAACAAAATCTCCAATCTCGGAATACCTTCCGGGAGGGATAATCTCTTCGCCCAGAGCATTGACATAGCCCCACTTATATACATATTTAGGCCTGACGGCAATCAATCCATCAGAGCACCATTTTGCCTCTTCGTATCTGAAAGGAGTTACTATCCTTCCCGAGGTATTAATGAATGTGTATTCACCTTCTCGCTTCACCATTGCTACCCCTTCCCGAAAAGGCCATACCTTTTCGTATTTACAGGCGATTACTACCTTGCCCGACTTGTCGGCATAACCATATCTCCCGGCTCTATTTTTAACCGGATTCAGCTCCTGCGCATCGGTGGCGGGGGCTGCAAAAAGAGTAGCGGCAAGCAGCATCAGTAGGTAGCGAAGGGTGCGTTTCATGGCGGTGGGGTATGGTTGGGTTGGTATTTGGTAGTTTATAATTCGTTATTCGGTCAAAGTTACAAAAAAAGGCGGGCATTGCCTAATTTCGTCGAGGGATTTTTTCTTTTGCCCCCTTTTTGGGCCGCTTGGCAAGAGCGAGCAGGGCCCGACAAACAAAAAAATAGAAAAATTTGCTGCTTGCATCTTGAATTATTTGTACCTTTGTTCAAAATAGAGAAGTATGGAGTGGATTTACTATATACTGATTGGTGCTTTGTGCATCGGGCTCGCGGGCCTTTGGGTCGCCTTGAGGCGGGCGCTTCGCGGGGTGCGCGAGGCAGAGGAGGGGCTCGAGGAGGAGCGTCTGGCCAAGATGGCCCTCGGTACCGAGTTGCAGCAGGTGCGCTTGGTGGCGCAGCAGCACGAGGAGCGTGCCCGTCAAAGCGAGGAGCAGTTGCGCGGTGAGATTGCCGAGCGTGCCGCGTTGAAGGCTCGCCTCGAGGCCTCGGAGTTGCAGCTGCAGCAGGAGCAGAAGCGTCACGAGAAGAGCGAGGCCGAGCAGCAAAAGGCCGAGGAGACGATGCGTGCGCAGTTCAAGGCGCTGGCGGCCGATATCTTGAGCGAGCAGTCGCGTCGCTTTGGCGAGAGCAGCAAGGAGTCGATGGATGCCCTGCTCAAGCCCTTCAAGCAGAATATCGCCGACTTCCGCGAGCGTGTGGAGAAGATCTACGCCACCGAAGCCGAGCAGCACGGTGCCCTGAAGAACGAGTTGCAGCACCTGATGGAACTCAACCGCCGCATCACGACCGAGACGACCAACCTCACGCGTGCCCTGAAGGGGGACTCGAAGGTGCAGGGCGACTTCGGTGAGATGATTCTCGACACCATCCTCTCGTCGTCGCACCTGGTCAAGGGGGTGCACTACCAGGTGCAGGATACCCTCAAAAACGAGGCGGGCGAGCTTGTGCGCCCCGATGTGATTCTCAACCTGCCCGACCGCAAGCAGATCGTCATCGACTCGAAGACCTCGCTCACGGCCTATGTCAACCACCTCGCGGCCGAGACACCGGTCGATGCCTCGGCGCAACTCCGCGCTCATGTCGATTCGGTGCGGAAGCATGTCCTGGAGCTCGCCTCGAAGAGCTATCAGAATCTGATGAACTGTTCGCCCGACTTTGTCATCATGTTCATTCCCAACGAGTCGGCCTTCCTGGCGGCGATGCAGGCCGATCCCGACATCTGGTCGGATGCCTACAAGCGCAAGGTGATTATCTCGTCGCCCACCAACCTCTTTGCCCTGCTCAAGTTGGTCGATAACCTCTGGCAGCGCAGCGACCTGGAGCGTAACACGCGCGATATTGCCGACTGCGGCAGCCGCATGTACGACCAATTGGTCGCCTTTGCCGACAACCTGGCCGGCGTGGAGAAGGGTATCAAGCAGGCCCAAAGTGCCTACGACGAGGCCTACAAGCGCTTTACGACGGGTAACAACAACCTGGTGCGCCTCGGTGAGCGCATGGTGGGGTTGCATGTCAAAATCAAGAAGCGTCTGCCCGACAAGGTGCTTGAGGGGGCCGAGTTGGATGGCCCCGTGGAGAGTGAAACGAAGAGTGGCGAGGAGTAATCCCCGCCACTCTTCGTTTTAAGCTCTCAACAGATTAGAAGCTCATCTTCACGCCGGCCGTAAACCGAATGCCGCGCGAGGGGAAGTTCGACCACTCGTAGAGGCGTTGGTTCAGCAGGTTGCGCCCCTCGGCGTAGAGGGTGAGCGACTGCGAGAGGTGGTAGTCGAAGTAGAGCCCCAAATCGACCGTGATAGGGGCCTGGAAGGTGTCGTGGGCCACGACGACGGCACCGCTGCTCGTTTGGCTCATCAACAGACGGCTCCAATAGCGGCAACTCGTCATTTCGGCGGCGGCACGAATCGTGAAGCGCTCGTGCGTGTAGCCCACCTTGAGCTCTGCCTCCAAGTTGGGGAGCCCCGTGCAGAGCTCGATATCTTCGTAGGCGGCCGAGAGGTCGTAGCCATAGCCGCGTGCCTCCATCTCCACCAGCCAGTCGCGTCCGGGACGCCAGCGCAGCTCGGCCCCCAGGGTCGCCATGTTGCGTCGTCCCTGCACGGCATCGAAGAGCAGGAAGTTGCGGCTTGTGGCCTCGTCCGAGTAGTAGTTGGTGGCATACCAATAGTTGGCATTCTCGATCCACGAAACCTGGCCATAGAGGGTGTAGGCAAAGCGGCTCCCGATGGCGCCGTCGATGCCGAGGCGCAGGTTGTAGCTTACGCTGTTCTTCGGCAGCGAGAGGCCCGTGCGGATGTAGGGATTTTGCTCCACCAGGTGGCCGAAGTCGTTCTGCTTCACCTCGCCGCCGGCACGCAGGTAGGGGACAAGCGCCCCCTTGCCGATGTTGAAGCGGATTTGCAGGTCGGGCAGGATGTAGTTGTACTTGCGATGCTGCTCGGCTGTAAGGATGTTGCTGTGGAGGTAGTCGGCCCCGATGACGGCATCGAAGACGCGGTGGTTGTAGTGGTAGCAGAGCCCCACCTTCGTATTCAGATTCTTCTCCTGCGACCAATCTTTGCGACCCCACGCCCCCTCAAACGAGCCGCGCAGCCCGAATTGATGGCCGCGGATGCGCAGGCCGAGGTAGCCGCTCGCTCCGCCATCCAACTGCCGCCCCTGCTCGGGCTGCGGGGTGGTGCTGTTGTCGTGCAGGTAACGCGTGTGGAGCTCCAGGTTGTAGTTCACCTTCTCCTGCTGCTCGAAGTCGTTGCCGACACGCACGCGGGCATTCAGACGACCATAGTGTACGCGGGCCCCCACCATGCGATCGTCGCTCGGGTCGATGGCTCCGTAGCGGTGGTCGAGGCGGTTTTCGTAGTCGATGGCCCCCTCCAGGGTGGAGCGCCCGAAGCGCTTGCCGGCCGCCGCCCCGATGCGATTGTAGAGCTGTGTGGCATCGGCCTTCTGCTCCGCGAGGTTGCGGATGCAGCTGTAATCGCCGTGGTGGTTCACCAGGAGCGTGGCATAACCGATGTCGGGATGCTGCGTGGTCAGGTAGAGGTCGCCCTCGCTGTTGAAGGGGAAGCCTAACCCCGCCTTGAGGTAGAGCGGGCGTGCTCGGTTGAACTCCCAATAGGTGAGTCGGGCCGGCTGAAAGAGCATGTTGCTCAGCGGGGTATTGACGGCGCGCGGCGTGAGTCGATAGTCGATTTCGGGCGTTAAGCGCACGGTGTCGGTAAAGTCGGGCTCGATGGCAATCTTGTCGGCCGCCTGAAGGCGTGCGGAGTAGCTCTTGCTCACCTCGACCACCTTCTCGACCTGGGCCGAGAGGGCAGTGGGAAGGAGTATTGTCGTAAGCGTCACGAGGACGCACAGGGCTCTGTTGAGGCTTTTCATCGTTCTTATTCTTTGAGGTTGGAGATGCGCTGGCGGGCCTTCTCTACGACGCCGTCATCTGCGGGTGAGTAGCCGTCGGCCACACTCTGCCAGGTGGCTCGTGCCTGGAAATTATCCCCCTGCTTGAGGTAGATGTCACCCAAAAGGATAAAACTCTCGGCCAACCAATAGTTGTTCGGATTCTTCGATTCGGAGAGGCGGAAAATCTGCTCCTCGCACTGCTTCCACTCCCCCTTGTCGAAGAGGGCCTCGATGCAGCGGTAGGCGGCTTCGCCACCCTCGGCCGTCGAAACCTCCGTGTCGGAGAGCAGCTTGTAGAGGGCCAGAGCCTCCTGCAGTTCTCCTTCGCGTCGCAGCTCGGTGGCGTGGGCGTGGCGGGCGCGTCGCAGGGCTCGGGGCGAGCTCTCGCTGTGGTGCTCCACCCAATCGGCCATCTCCCGAGTGCGGGCCGCCTCGTTGCACTTCAAGGTCGCCTCCACATAGCTCTCGAGGGCGGCACGGCGCTCCGCCTCGGTGGGGGCGTAGTCGCTCAAGCGACGGTAGCTGTCGGCCGCCAGCGTGTAGTCCCCCTTCTCGAGAGCCATCGGGGCGAGACGGGAGAGAGCTTCGGTCGAGTATTGGCTCTGTCCCAGGGCGATAAGCTCTTCGAGCGAGGCCATCTCGAGTGCCTGCTCGCCACTTTGGTGGTAGCAGTTGCTCAAGTAGTAGTGGGCATCGGTGCGGTAGGCGCCCGAGGGGAAACTCTTGATGTAGCTGCGCAGCGAACGAGCAGCATCGCTGTATTTGTCGGCCAGGTAGAGACGCTGTGCAGCCGAGAAACTCAACGAGTCGCGCGAACGCTCCGTCAGGTCGCTCGTCGCCCCCTGCTGCTCGGCGTAGGTGAAGTAGCCCTCGGCATCTCCGCGTGCGAGGTAGATCTCGCGTATGCCCTGCATGGCGGTGCGTGCCTCGGCCGACGAGGGGGCCGTCTGGATGACGCGATTGTAGTAGGAGAGGGCCTGATCGCTCTCCCCGAGGTTGGCGTAGGTCATGCCGAGGTCGGAGAGGGCTGCCGTGTAGGAGGGTGAGTTGGGGAAACGCGATACATACTCCTCGAGCAGGGTGGCACCCTCGCGGTATTGGCTGCGCGAGAGGTAGGTGCGCCCCAATTCGTAGGTCGCCTCGTCGAGGTAGTCGCCGCTGTTTGAACGACGAATCTCCTTCAAGGCTTCGATTTTCTGGTCGTTACGCCCCAGGATGCCGAGTGTCAGAGCTCGTTGCCAGGCGGCGTAGTGGCGAGCCGTGAGCCCCGAATTTTGCGCTTCGGTGTAGCTCTTCAGGGCCTCGTCGTAGCGGCGTTGCGCATAGTAGCAGTCGCCCCTTCTGTTCTGTGCATCGGCGCGGTAGTTGTCGGCCGAGGTGTAGCGGCCGAGGAAGGCTCCGAAGTACTCGCCGGCCTTCGGGTAGTCGCCACGCTTGAGGGCGCAGTAGCCCAGGCTGTACTCCGCAAAGGCATACTCGCGCTCACTCTTCGGGGCGCGGACGCGGTAGCTCTCGTAGTGGTTGGCAGCCGCGGAGTAGTCTCCGCGTGCAAAGGCAATCTCGCCCTGCCAGAAGGAGGCTAACGAGGTGTAGCGGGCCGAGACCCCCACGCGGGCCGCCTCCTTGAGGGTGCGGGCCGCCTCCTCCAACTCGCCACGCTCGTAGCACTTCAGGGCACGGAAGTAGGCGATCTTCTGTTGGGCGGCACGCAGCTCGCTGTCGGGCGAGGGGTGGTTGCGTATCGCCTCGTAGGCGGCATCGTAGTTCTCGGAGTTGTAGTAGGCCGCAGCGAGCAACCCCTGCACCTCCTCCTTGCGCTCCGATTGGGGGTACTCCTCCAAGTAGCGGCCGAGGCTGTTGATGGCCTCGTTGAAGTGCCCCTCGTCAAGTTCATATTGGAGCTTGGCGTAGTTGTAGAGGGCATCCTCGGCCAGCGTGTCGTTGAGCCCCTTGTCGGTGGCCATCGAGAAGGCCTGCATCGCCGAGCGCTTGTCGCCCGTGCGCAGGTAGCAGTCGGCCAGGTGGTAGGCGGCATTCTGTGTCAGGGCATCCTTGGGCCCCGTCACCTCGCGCAAGGCCTTTATCGAGTCGTCGAAGTGCTCCAGACGGTAGTGGGAAAATCCCTCGATGTAGGCAATCTCGCGGCTCATCTCGCCCGCCTCGTCGCGGTAGCGCTTGAGCTCCTCGAGGGCATTGTCATACTTCCCGAGGTGGAACCACGACTCGGCCAGCATGGCCAGCAGCTCCTCGCGCTGACGCCCCTTGAGGTGGTCGATGATTTCGCCGCCTTGTGCCGTTACCGCCTCGTAGTGGCGGCGACGAAACTCGATTTGCAGCAGGTAGAAGGGCGCCGTATGGTGGTAGTTCTCGCTTCCGACCAGAGACTGAAACCCCTTTTCGGCCTCGTCGTAGCGCCCCAGCATGTAGTCGATGTAGGCGCAGTAGTAGGCAGCGTGCTCGCCGTAGTGGCTGCGACGCTCCACACGCCCAAAGTAGTCGTAGGCGGTGCGGTAGTCCCCCTTGGCATAGGCGATATAGCCACGACGCATGTTGTATTTGGTGCGGTTGTCGCTACCGAGCGCGCGGTACTTCACCTCGTCGAAGAGGCGCTCGGCTTCGGTGTAGTTCTCCTCGGTGCAGTAGTAGGAGGCGAGGGCAAAGCGGATGTCGTTGTTGAGCAGCGAGCCCGGGTGACGCTCCCTGAAGTTGAGCAGTACCTGCTCGGCGTCGGGGTGCTTCAGCTCGACGGCACACAGAGCGAGGTAGTAGTCGCACTGCTGGCGCTCGAAGATGGCCTCTTCGCTCAGTTGTTCGCCGAGGCGCAGCAACTCGAGGCGCGCATCGGCCCAGCGTCGGCGCTCGAAGAGTTCGAGGGCGCGCTCCATGGAGGCCTCTTGCTGCTGTGCCACGGCCATGAGCGGCGTGAGCAGGAGAAACCAAAGCAGCGAGGCAAGTCGGGATGTTATCTTTTGCATGGCGAAAAAAATCGTTACTATTACCTCACAAATTTAAGCAAAAATTTTCACCTCTCAAAACTTCCCTCCCCGAGGTATGGTTCTTGCTTGGGGGAGGGAGAATGTTTTACCCTAAAATTCGCCTTTATGACCTTGAAAGTAACCATTACGACCGACCAAAAGGGGCATATCCGCCTCGCCGACGAGAAGGATTGCTCTACGCTCAACCCCAAGGAGCTGATGCTCTACTCGGGAGCACTCTGCGCCGCCATGACCCTCCAACATGTCTTGCGCCGCGAGCAGCTCCGCCCCCGAAGCCTCGAACTGTCGGTCTCGGGCGAGCTCTCCACCCAAGAGCTGAAGGCCGAGAGCACCTTCATCGAGTTCGACTTCCTCTACCGCCTCGAGTGTGCGACGCTCGACGAGCACGCCAAACTCTCGGCGGCCGTCAAGCTGGCCCACGACGAGTGGTGCGGCCTGGTGAAGATGATGCGCAAAATCGCCCCCGTCACCCGCGAGATTTCCATCGTCTCGATCGGAGAATAACCAACAAAAGGCCTGTCCAAACGGACAGGCCTTTTGTTGGCAATTTAGAACTCAAAATTTAGATTCCCACGGCTCGTACCGAGCCTCGGAATGACGATGCGCAGGGATGAATCCCTGCGAAAAGCCCTCCTTTTTAATAAAGGAGGGCTTGAGAGGCAACACCGAAAAGGCGCTTGTGCCGGCTACGCTAATAGAGTTGCGAGATGGTGCCGGTGTATTGCACGGGGTTATACCAGGGGTTGGTGATAGTGAGGGTGGCACCGCCGATTTTGGTCGAGATTTCGAAGTTGAAGGTGTAGGTCGAGGCGGTGAATAACGAGGTCTCGAAGCGTACGATCCACCCCTCGGGGGTCTGCTCCGTGGTGTAGTTCTCGACCGTGGGCATCGTGTAGTTGATCACGGTGAGGTAGTAGGGTGGAACGAAGCCCTTGATGTAGGGGAGGCAGATATCGACCGTGCTCTCCCACACGCCCACCTCGTAGTGGGGGTTGGAGATGATGCGCATCGCCCCTGCGGGCTCTTGTTGCATGGTCTGGGGGTTGAATTGAAAACTACGGGCCAGGACAATCGAGTCGATGGTCTTGGCGTAGGTTTCGAGCCTCTCGGCGCGTTTCTGTTCGCGGGCGGCACGCTGCTCGGCCGTGCGAGGCTCCGAACTCCTCTCGGGCGTGGGGTTGCTGCTGCCGATGACGGCAAAACTGACCAATGCGCCGGCAATGAAGATCAGAAAGAGTAGATACTTTTTCATGGCGGATTTTGTTTTTTGGTTGCACAAAATCCAAAAGCAAGAATAGTACCACTCGAAGCCGGGGTGGGCGGTGTTAGCGATTCCAGATCTCCCAGGCGGCCTCGGCTTGCAGGTGGAGCATCTCCTCTCCGTTGCGGATGCGGGCCCCGCGCTGCGTGCCATACTCCAGGAAGGCGGTTAGGGGCGGATTGTAGACCAGGTCGAAGAGGTAGTGGTCGGGCGAGAGGTAGGCGTAGGGGATGCGCGGAGCCTCCTCCACTTGAGGCCATGTACCCACGGGGGTGGTATTGACAATCAGGCGTGAGGCCTCGACCACCTCGCAGGGGAGGTTATCGTAGGTGTAGTTGCCGCGTGCCGGATCGCGCGAAATGAGGTCGTAGGCGATGCCGAGCCTTGTGAGGACATACTGCACAGCTTGCGAGGCGCCTCCCGTGCCGAGCACCAACGCACGCTCGGGGTACTCCTCCAAAAGGGCACACAACGAGCGCTCGAAGCCGATGATGTCGGTGTTATAACCCACCAGCCGCCCCCCTTCGCGCTTGACGCAATTGACGGCGCCGGCCTCGCGTGCCTCCTGCGAGAGGTCGTCGAGGTAGGGGATGATCTGCTGTTTGTAGGGGATGGTTACATTGAAGCCCACCAGGTCGGGGTGGCTCTCCACAAGGGGTACGACCTCCTCGATGTCGGCCAGCTCGAAGCGCTCGTAACGGCAGTCGGCAAGCCCTTCGCGCTCAAATTTTTGGGCGAAGTAGTCGGCCGAGAAGGAGTGGCCCAGGCTGCGACCTATCAATCCGAACTCTCTCATCGCTATTTTTTTTTGTGAAGTGCGTTTAACTCGCTGAGGTTTTCCATTTGGGTTGAGACTACTCGCCCTCCACCTGTTTGGAGGGGTTGAGCAGAGCCTCGTAGGCCTCGGGGTCATTCAGCAGCTCGATGGCGCGTGTCAGGGCCGGATTGCCTCCGCAATCGTTCAGCGCCCGATCACGGCTGCGCAATCCGTAGAGAGCCGAGGCGAGGTGAAGCGTAAGGTGGCGACCGATCCAATCGCGCGAGATGGCGGCTTCGCCCAGCGTATCGACCTCTCCCCGGTGGGCAGCATAGTCGATGAAGCGGTCGATCAGGGCCTCCGTATGGCGCTCGCTTGTGCGGAAGTGGTCGTAGTCGGGCCAGCATCGAAGCAGCGAATCGCGGTGGCGGTCGGTGTACTTCAGAATAAACTCCGAGGGGAGCCCTCGGCGAACCAGGCGTCCCAAATAGGGGGTATAGCCTGCGGTATCCTCCTCGATAATCAGGTCGGGAGTGATACCTCCGCCGCCATAGACCGTGCGTGCGTTGCGCAGGGTGAGGTGGCGGGGTAGCGTGTCGCATGCGAGGGTGTCGCGCACCCCCAGGGCGCGTGCCTGCTGTGCGGCGTAGTACTCGGCGCGGTTGCCCTTGTGGTAGGGACGCTGGATGATGCGTCCCGAGGGGGTGAGGTAGTGGGCTATCGTAAGGCGGATGGCCGAGCCGTCGCCCAGGTCGATTTGTCGCTGTACGAGCCCCTTGCCAAAGGTGGGACGGCCGATGATGACACCGCGATCCCAATCCTGCACGGCTCCGCTGACAATCTCGCTTGCCGAGGCCGAGAACTCATCGACCAAGAGAATCAGACGCCCCTCCGAAAAGGCTCCACGGCGTGTGGTGGTGAAGTGTTGTGGCTCGGTGGCGCGCCCCTCGGTCGAGACGACCAGCTGCCCCTTCCGGAGCAGACAGCCACTGATGGCTACGGCCTGTTGCAGCAGACCGCCGCCGTTGCCTTGCAGATCGACAACCAGCTCGTCAATGGGCCCCAGCTCCTCGAGGGCCTTGCGGAAGTCGTCGTAGGTGTGGTAGCCGAAGCGCTCCACCTTGATGTATCCGCGTCGCTTGTCGAGCAGGTAGGCGGCACTCACACTGCCGAGCTCCACCTTGCGGCGGTTCATCGTGAAGTGCAACCGCTCTCCCGTTGCAGGGCGCAGGGCAAGAATCGAAATCGTCGAGCCCTCCTTGCCACGAATATGTGTCGGTACCTGGTGTTGCTTCATCCCGACGGCCTCCACCGAGTCGATGCGCAGGATGCGGTCGCCGGCACGAAGGCCCACCTCGGCGGCAGCACCTCCTCCCAGCACCTGCACCACGCGAATCGTATCCTGTACCACGCGGAACTCGATGCCGATACCGCAAAATTCGCCCTGCATCGTCTCACGCTCGCGGCGCATCTCCTCCTTGTCGAGGTAGTTGGAGTGGGGGTCGAGCTCCAAGAGCATGGCACGGATGGCCTCCTCGACCAACGGCTCCATATCGACCTCCTCGACATAGAGGCTGTTCAGGTAGCGATAGAAACGGTTGAGCTTCTGCAACTGCACGGCACTCGGCTCCGCCTCCTGTCCATAGAGGGCCGTGGAGAGGAGCAGGGTAGTCAGTAGAAGCAGTAACCGTCGCATAGGCCTCCGTTTTAGCCGAGCAGATCGGCCAACTCCTCGAAGCTCACCTTCTGCTGCGTTCCCGAAGCCATCTGCTTCACCGTGGCCGAGCGCTCTTGCAGCTCCTCGCTGCCGATGATGACGACGAAGGGAATCTGGCGACGATTGGCATACTCCATCTGCTTCTTCATCTTGGCGGCCTCGGGGTAGATTTCGGCGGCGATGCCCTTGTCGCGCAGCGTGCTCAACAATCGGAGCGAGGCAAACTCCTCGTCGCCTCCGAAGTTCAGGAACAGCACCTGCGTCGTGCAGCTAACCCCCTCGGGGAAGAGCTCCAGCCCCGTCATCACATCGTAGATGCGGTCGGCACCAAACGAGATGCCCACGCCCGAGGTGTTCGGAAGGCCGAAGATGCCCGTGAGGTCGTCGTAACGACCACCACCGCAGATGGAGCCAATCTGGTAGTCGTTGGCCTTCACCTCGAAGATGGCTCCCGTATAGTAGTTCAGACCACGGGCCAACGAGAGGTCGAGCTCCACCTTGAGCCCGATGCCCAACTTCTCCACATAGCCGAAGATGGTGCGCATCTCCTCGATGCCGAGGCGACCCGTCTCCGAACCGCCGATCACCTTCTCCAACTTGTCGAGCTTCTCGGCATTGGTGCCCGCGAGCTCGAGGATGGGCTGCAACTTATTGACCGCCGCCTCGTCCAGGCCACGCTCTCGGAGCTCTGCCTTGACTGCATCCAGGCCGATCTTCTCGAGCTTGTCGATGGCCACCGTGATATCCATCATCTTGTCGGCATGGCCAATCGACTCGGCGATGCCGTAGAGGATTTTGCGGTTGTTCATCTTGAGCGTAACCGAGATGCGGAGTTTGCGGAATACGCGCTCGACGATCTCCACGAGCTCCACCTCGTTCAAGAGCGACTTCGAGCCGATGACATCGACATCACACTGATAGAACTCGCGGTAGCGACCCTTTTGTGGACGGTCGGCACGCCATACGGGCTGAATCTGGAAACGCTTGAAGGGGAACGAAATCTCGCCCTGGTGCTGCACCACATAGCGGGCAAAGGGGACGGTGAGGTCGTAACGGAGTCCCTTCTCGCAGATTTTCGAGGCCGAGCGCACCTCCTCGTCGTTCAACCCCGCGGCGTAGTCGCCCGAGTTGAGAATCTTGAAGAGCAGTTTGTCGCCCTCGTCGCCATACTTGCCCAGCAGCGTGGAGAGGTTCTCCATCGAGGGGGTCTCGAGGGGCGAGTAGCCGAAGGTGCGGAACACCGAGCGTACGGTGTCGAAGATATATTGGCGGCGCATCATCTCCTGTGGCGAGAAGTCGCGCGTACCCTTTGGAATGGATGGTTTCTGTGCCATAGTTCTCGATTTACTCCATTAACTTCTTATACTTCACGCGGTGGGGCTGGGTGTCGCCTCCCTGGGCCCTCTTCCAGGCCTCATACTCGGAGTAGGTACCCTCGTACCACACCACCTTCGAGTCGCCCTCGAACGAGAGGATGTGGGTGGCGATACGATGCAGGAACCAACGGTCGTGCGAGATCACCACGGCGCAACCTGCGAAGTGCTCCAAACCCTCCTCCAGGGCTCGCAGCGTATTCACATCAATATCGTTGGTCGGCTCGTCGAGCAGAATCACATTGCCCTCCTCTTTCAGGGCCAGGGCCAGGTGGAGGCGGTTGCGCTCACCACCCGACAGTACGCCACACTTCTTCTCCTGATCGGCACCCGTAAAGTTGAAGCGGGCGACATAGGCGCGGGCGGGTACTTGGCGGTTGCCCAGCTGAATCAGGTCGCTGTTCTGCGAAATCACCTCATAGACCGTCTTCTCGGGGTCGATCGACTTGTGCTGCTGATCCACATAGGCCAACTTGACGGTGGGGCCTACGCGGAACGAGCCCGAGGTGGGCTGCTCCAGTCCCATAATCATGCGGAAGAGGGTCGTCTTACCCGTGCCGTTGGCGCCGATGACACCCACGATGCCGGCGGGGGGCAGCGAGAAGTTGAGCCCCTCGTAGAGTACGCGGTCGCCGAAGGCCTTCGTTACATCCTGTGCCTCGATCACCACATCACCCAAGCGGGGACCGTTGGGGATGAAGATCTCGAGCTTCTCCTCCTTCTGCTTCGTATCCTCGTTGAGCATCTTGTCGTAGGCCGACAGACGCGCCTTCGACTTGGCATGGCGGCCGGCGGGCGACATGCGCACCCACTCCAACTCGCGCTCGAGGGTCTTGCGACGCTTCGACTCCTGCTTCTCCTCCATCTCCAGACGCTTCGACTTCTGCTCCAGCCATCCCGAGTAGTTGCCCTTCCAGGGGATACCCTCGCCACGATCGAGCTCGAGGATCCAGCCGGCGACATTGTCCAGGAAGTAACGGTCGTGCGTTACGGCAATCACCGTACCCTTATACTGCTGCAGGTGCTGCTCCAACCAGTCGATCGACTCGGCGTCGAGGTGGTTGGTGGGCTCGTCGAGCAGCAGCACATCGGGCTGCTGAAGGAGCAGGCGACAGAGGGCCACGCGGCGACGCTCGCCACCCGAGAGCACCTTGACCGGCTGGTCGGGATCGGGGCAGCGCAGGGCGTCCATGGCGCGCTCCAGCACGCTGTCGAGCTCCCAGCCGTTCACATGGTCGATCTGCTCGTAGAGCTCGCCCTGACGCTCGATGAGCTTGTTCATCGCATCGTCATCCATCGGCTCGCAGAGCTTCATATTGATCTCCTCGTACTCCTTCAGTAGGGCCACGGTCGAGGCGCAACCCTCCTCGACCACCTCCTTGACACTCTTCGAGTCGTCGAGCTTGGGCTCCTGCTCGAGGTAGCCCACCGTGTAGCCCGGCGAGAAGACCACTTCGCCCTGGAAGTTCTTGTCGATGCCGGCGATGATCTTCATCAGGGTCGATTTACCCGAGCCGTTGAGACCGATGATGCCGATCTTGGCTCCGTAGAAGAACGAGAGGTAGATGTTGTTCAACACCTTTTTCTGATTGGTGAAGGTCTTGGAGACTCCCACCATCGAAAAGATAATTTTTTCGTCTGCCATATTTCTATTTTTTGTTGTAATTCAATTCTCTGCCGTGCGCTTTTCTGCCGTGCGCTTTTCTGCCGTGCATTTTTTGCCTTGCGCTTTGGTGGTGTGTCGCCTCCCTAAATGCGTACACAATCCACCAATTTTGCAAAGATAAGAAAAAGTTGCATGGGATACTCACTTTCGAGGAGTTTTTTCTCCATCCCCGCTGCAAATAGAGAGAAAAGGATACGAAAAACAGCGAAATACAGCGCTTGGAAACGAAAAAAAAGCAGGGGCGAACCGGATGCCCCTGCCCGAGAGGATCGGATTACTACGCAACAAAGTAATCCTCTCCTCCCTTCTTCTATCTCTGCCCCTTGTTCGATAGGGCGTTTAATCATTCGTCAAGTCCGACAATCGCATGGCCCTCGAAGAGCAGGCGCCTATGCTCCCGGTCGATCTCCAAAATCAACCACTCGTCGCTTAAGGCCACAACGCGACAAACATCATCCGATTTTTCATAATCGTAAATAAATGTAAGCGTTCGCGTTTCGGCATCAAAAGCCCAAGTTTGGTAGTGTTGCTCTGGATGAGGATACTCCAAGCACACCCGACCGTCGGACAAAAGCGAAAAATCCCATATCGCAGGGTCCACGATTGCCCCCGGAGGCGGAGGTGGGTATTCCCCATCCACCCTGCCGGCAGCAATAAGTTCGCTCCAATCGGCATTATATCGGGCATTGGTGTTTAGCTGCCAAAAAGTATTTGCCAACATCTCCTCGGCATGGGCCACATCATAATCACCGGCCTCGGCCATCACCTCCGCAAAGATCTTTTCCGCCTTTGCCATTCTCTCGCGCCGTGCCGCCTCTTCGCTATCCTCCTTGCAGCCCCACAACATCGGCAAAGCAAGCAAGATAAATAAAATCTTTTTCATGGTACTAAATTTTGGTAATTTATCTTCCCTAAAGCGGTTGCTGCGAAAGAGCATAGTCATAATCCTCGTCGGTCAGCGTATGCTCAACCTTCTGATACCGCTCTTTGGGGTTGAACTCCGTCACCTCATAGGAGTTTGGCGAACCAATCGAGTTGGGGGTAAAATATTCGTGTTCAATCGTTTCAAGCCCCTCAAAGGTAACTTGTGTAGTGCCGGGAACAACCAAGACATAGTTATATTCCCTCATTTCCACATCTTTGCCGTCTACGCTATAGCTCTTGTTAAAGGTACGCGACTCACCTGCCGGAATCACGACGGGCTCGGCGGGATAGGAACTGACCCGATGAAACTCCAAGGTCACATTATACGAACTCTCGTTCCGAAAGACCACATCCACCTTATAGCCGGTCACATAATCGATACAGCAACTTGTTACCATCGGCAGAGCCAACAAGATAAATAACAACTTTTTCATGGTGTTAACCATTAAAGGGTTCATAGAGGTAGCGGCTGCGCCTATCGCTACTATCCACCTCCAGAATAAGGCATACATCACTCAGCCCTATCAACCCGTAAACACTTTCAAATTCAAAAGTCTCTCCGCTTACGAGAAAACGGCATTGAAAATGTAGAGTAAGCTGTCGGGTAGTTGCATCAAACTCCCATCGTCCCGCCTGACACACGAAAGCAGACTCCGGCCCTGCCGTACCGTGTTCTCCGGGAATATCAGCAGTACCATCTGCGTAAAATTGGTAGGAATAGAACTCTTTCCCGACACAATCGGAAGCAGGCCCCACACTCTCTACGCCCGAACTTTTGTCAAGCGAGCCATAAAGTCGAACAGCCCAGGTCTTACCACACAGCAGCTCCACGACCTCCTCCACATTGTAGTCTTTATAGGCTGCAATGGCAAGCTCCATCTTCTCGGCAGCACTCTGCGGCTCCTTTGCCTTATTTTCGACATTTTCCTTATCGCACGATACGCCCAACAGCGCTATCATGCAGAGTAATAATAACTTTTTCATGGCATTTTGGATTAGGTCCTTTGCCTATTTCGCTTTGTAGATATAGCGGGTGTTTCTCCCTTCGCTTGTGGAGTCCCACACAAAGCAATCTTCACCCAAGGCTTGCAACAGGTAGCTCTCTGTCCACGTTTCGCCATTATTCAACGACCAAACAAGCTCAATCGTGCGGCTCTCGGCATTGAATCGCCAGGCGCCGGTATATTGGGACTCTTTATCAACACCCGGCTCTTCCCAATGTAATACCTCTAAAACCTCCCCCTCTTGCGAGAATAAGATAGGACCTCTTGCACTATACCCCGGCCAATAGGGATTATTCTCAAAAAGAAATACATCGGTTGCATTTGCCCATGCGTCGTCACAGTACATACTGGTGTTCTCCTTCCACTCCTTTCCGCAAAGCAACTCCGCGACCTCTTCGGCCTTATAATCGCCATAATCGGCAACCACTTGATTCACCACCTCCGTCGCATCGACAATCAACTGTTCCCAAAAAGTCAGAGGTTGCTGCTCCTCTTGCGGAATCTCTGTATCCTTATCCTCGCAGCCCCACAACATCGGCAGGGCAAGCAAGATAAATAATAGTTTTTTCATAAGGCATGAATAGTTATTCGGTTAACCTCTGGATGTAAATGTAGCGATAATTTCGCGAGAATGGCTCCTGATTATCATATTGATACACCTTTTCAAAATCAAAGCAGAGAACATTTTTACCCAGCGCTTTTATTAACCATACTTCCGTACCGGATGGCCAATCAATAGCTACTTCTCGGCGCGAGGCATCATAGCTCCAAACGCCCTCTTTCTCTTCAACGATCAACTCTCCATCGGCCGAATCATAGGAATTACGAGAGGCGATTTTACCATTGTCGTAAAATTGGTAAGTAGGAAAATTTGCTGGAGCCATATACGCTGTTCCCTGCAATAACCCCACAGCGATAATTTTGCTCCAATTTTCGTTACACTCCAGGAAACTATTACAACGCCACATTTTACCGCATAGCAACTCCGCAACCTCTTCGGCTTTATAATCGCCATAATCGGCAATCACTTGATTTACAATCGCCGTTGCATCGACAATCAACTGCTCCCATTCGGTCAAAGGTTGTTGTGTCAAGGCATAATCATAATCCTCGTCGGTCAGCGTATGCTCAACCTTCTGATACCGCTCTTTGGGGTTGAACTCTATTACCTTGTAAGAGGTGGGTAGGTCTATTGAGTTAAAGGCGTAGTAGTCATGTACGATTGTCTCAAGCCCCTCAAAGGTAACTTGCGTTGTCCCTGGCAACGCCCAAAAAAACCCCGCCTCTTTCATCGGCACATTCTTACCATCTACGCTATAGTCCATATTAAAGGTACGCGCCTCGCCTGCCTGAATCAAAACGGGCTCATTGGGGTAGGGGCCGAGCCGATGAAACTCCAAAGTCACATCATACGAACTCTCGTTCCGAAAGACCACATCCACCTTATAGCTTGTCACATAATCAATACAGCAACTTGTTACCATCGGCAGAGCCAACAAGATAAATAACAATTTTTTCATGGTGCTAATAATTGGTTATCCAAGCGCAAGTCGTGAATATAACGGAAGTTGCGTTGCCCGTTCAATTCATCCCAAACAAAGCAATCGTCACTCAAGGCTTGCAATAAGTAAGTTTGGATGTATGTGCTTTCGTCGACTCTTGTCCATTCAAGTTCAATCGTACGATTCTCGGCAAGAAATCGCCAAGTGCCAACTTGTTGATAGAACTCTTCTCCTCCCTCTTCATTCATGATGTAATTACTCCTCATCACTGTACCATCGAGCGAGAAAAGCATATTGCTTGGATTATAACCTTCGCAATAACAGCGACCCTCAAGATAACTCACCGCAATTATCTCTTGCCACGCTGTATCATACTCCAAATAGGAATCCAAAAAGGTTTTCTTCCCGCACAGCAACTCCGCAACCTCTTCGGCTTTATAATCGCCATAATCGGCAATCACTTGATTTACAACCTCCGTCGCATCGACAATCCGTTGTTCCCACTCGGTTAAAGGTTGCGGCTCTTCTGTATCCTTTTCCTTGCAGCCCCACAACATCGGCAGAGCAAACAAGATAAATAATAACTTTTTCATAGTGTATTAGTTTTGAAGTTTTATTTGTTGAATGGAGAGATTATAGTTGTAATCATACGATACGCTTGGAATATCATTTTCATCAGCCCATTCGTCAAATTTTATTTGAGATGTATCGAATTGTCTGGGGATATAATAACCATCACAACGGCCATCCCATCCAAAATTTACATGCACCAAATCAAATTGATAGTGTTTTAAGTCGATGGTAGGGGAAGTCATGGGTGGGGTAATTACCTGCTTTGTATATTCCATTGTCATCCAACCGTCCATAATAAAGGCATGTCCATAATCTCCGCCGCTGGATGCTCTTGTATATACAGGCCGCAAATCATTTACAATCATACTTCGAGCATCCTCCTTTGAGAAATCAATAATACTTACAGATTCAGCAAGATTCAAACTAGAAAACAAATTGGCCGCTTGATTTATATTTGAGCTCGTTCCGTTATGGTCATAACAGCGATATGTTGCATCAACGGAGACGCCAACAGCCCGAATTAACTCGGCAACCTTTAAGGCTCCGGGGGTCAGTTGAGACGAATAGTATTTTACCGTATCTGCATCTATGATTTTACTAAGCGTAATCCAATCCGCAGAGTAAGTGGTGCCGGCAGCATCCGTTGCACTATAGGCCGTTCTATAGTTGTGATGATAAGCCACTGATGCAAGTATTTGGGCTACTGCAACAGGTACACAGCCGGCCACGGATTTATTCCCACACCCCTCTTCTAATGGTGCATAGTGATTATAAGGTGCATACTGTCCCCACTTTGTCTTCACCAGAGGCCAACATTTAACCAAAATGGTCGTATCCATACAGCCGGCCTCGGGATTGAATGTATGGTCACCGCCCGGAAGAATCAACGAATTCGTTACAATAGCATACTGCAAATCCTGAACATTCGAGGGGTCGAAGTCAGAGTCGCCCGAGCGGGTCTCGGTGCGCTGCAGAAATTCCAAGTAGTTCTGCGTGGAGAAGTTGCCCTCGTCACCCAACATAATAATGGGCGGAAGTTGCGCATCGGCAGCTAAGATGGCGTAGCCCGCCTCCTCCTCGAAATTAACCACATAGGCCAACGGTTGATCCTCGGCATCCTCACCTAACCCCGAACGGGTCAGTGAAGTGGGGCGCAGATTACCCGTGGTCAGCATCTCGACCTTACGAATTTTACGGATTTTATGCTCTTTACCTTCGAAGTTGCGATAAACAAAGTTCATGTTGTTCATCGCCTGTTCAACAGAGAGGGTGCTCTCTGTTACTTCCACACCGGAATAATCCACCTTGTAGGTCGGCTTATTCCCAAAATCATTCTCCTGCGTGCAGGCGGCCAACATCAGCATCGCCGAGCATAAAAGCAATAGTCGTTTCATAAGGCTTGCTTTTAGGTTTGTAAAGTTAATAAATAGTGTCGACAATTCAAAATAAGTCGTCAGCTGACAATGCAAAATTTAGAATTTGAAAAAAGGGGCGGGGTCGGCCTGAAATACAAACCCCGCCCGAGAGGGTAGTCTACTCCACAACCAAGTAGCCTACGCCTTCATAATTGGCACCTACGATCTGAAGCGTGTAGGACTCACCCTCGACAAGGGATACCGGCAGCCACACCTGCGGCTCCATGGCCGAGTTGCAGTCATAGCTTACCACCGTTTGGTTCATACTGTTCCGCAGCGCGATGGTCACTTGTCCCACCTCACAGAGGAAGTTCACCTCCAAAAGCGAGCAAGCAGCATCGTACGAGGCCTCGACCGTCGTCAGGGTACGAGGACGCGGAAAGGGAGGGCGTTTGTCGATGATGATGATGTCATCGCTATCACCATCTCCACCTTGAAGCGCGTAGCCATTCGGCACAAATACAAACACGGCAACCAATGCCAACAGCATTTTGTAAAAATGTTTCATATTCTATATATATTTAGTTGGTTGTTATTGCCGAATTGCTTTGGCGAATTTATGAAAATCTTCTCTCTTCTCCAAATCGAACCCCCTTTCAGAGGCCTCTGTGGGGCCGATTTCAAAAACGGCATGTAACAGGTGCCAAAAATTGCCATTGATAATCAATGAGTTACAAGCCAAAATGTAACAAGGCAAATTTTTTCGCTTGTAATATGCTGAAAATCAGGCAATTGTGAAATTGTGTCAAAAATTTTGATATTTTGATAAAATTTACACAAAAAAAGAGAGGCTTTTACGGCCTCTCTTGGTTGAGCAATCGCATTTTCGTTTCGGATATGAACTGTTCGATGGGGTAGTTTCGGGACAGTTTCAGGCGGGAGCGAAGACGGGCTCGGCGATTGTAGTAAACGCGGGGGTTACTATAATTATAAAGGTAACAGATGCTCTGTTGGGAAAAGCCCAATGCCAAGAGCGCACATAGGCTCAAGTCAGCCGATGTCAATTCGGGGTAGCTTGTCTTTAAGAAATCAATCAATCGGCCATACTTTTGATTCACCACATACTGCAAATCGGCAAAAGGCTCCCTGACGAGATTGAGAGCAGAGAGGTGCTTATGGTACAAGGCGAGCTGCTTGTCGAAGTCGGGACACTGCTCCAACTCCTGCATCAACGACCCGATTCCCGTGATTCGCCGGTCGAGAAGTTCCAAAAGCTCGCTTTGCTGCTCATCGGGCGTATCAAACACCTCGCGTGCACTGCGATACTTTCGCTCCAATTCGGTGAGGGTTTGGTGCATAAACTCCAACTCATGCAGTGCCTCCTCCCGACGACCCTGCATGCGACGATACAAGCCATACAGCAGGAATATCAAAGCCCCCGAAACAAGGAGTATAAGCAGGGTCAGCAGATGCTGATTGTGAACTCGCTCATGCAATAGGCGGTTTTCGCTACGCAACAACTCGTTTCGATAGAGCCTGTCGAGTTTTGCCGTCTGGTTTTGGAGCTTCTCATGAAAGAGCGAATCGGCCATCTCGGAGTAGGCTTTCAGGTAGCCGTGGGCCTCCTTGTAACGGGAACGACTTCGGGAGAGGCTGTCCAATACCAACAGGTTACCCATCTGTTGGATGGGCTGAAGCGATGATTCCGACAGCAGGGCATGAGCGTAGTGGTAGGCCGAATCAATCATGCCGTCGGCTTGGTGGAGACTCGACCAAAGACCATAGGCATCGGTCGGAATGGCCGAATAGCCGTGGAGCGCGTAAAACCTGCGTAACTCCTCCTTGACTTCATGAGGGAGATCGCCCCGACACAAACGAGCGATGGCAAGCTGTTCGGCAAAGTAGCGCAGATATTCGGGTTGTGCTGCAAAAGAGGGGTGCTCCATGAGCCGATTGTAGATCTCCACCGCCAAATTGTGTTCGCCGCGCAGATGATACACCGACGCCTCCAACTCCTCGGCAAGCAGGTAATTATCGCTGCTTTGAGCCTTCAAAAACCGATCTTTCGCTTGTTGCAGTTGTCCGAGTGCCTCGTCAAATTGATACTGCAGACGATGCTCCAACGCCAAGTAGTAGGCTATCAGCCCCTGCAAGTAGGCATCTTCAGCCTGGGCCGCATGTTCATCGGCAAGCGCCAACCATCGTATCGCCTCCGAATGGCACTCATTATTCACGCAGATGCGCCCCGCATAGTAGCAGGCAAGGGCCTTTTGGTGGGCAGTGCCGTGGAGGAGGTAGTAGTCGGTGGCGAGGTAGGTCAGCGAATCGTCGTCGACATCGACGCCGCTCTTGTCGAGGGCTCGGGTGTAGAGCAGGGCATGGTGGGCCCGCAACTCCTTGGTGCGGAGGTGCTTGCGGGGGATGTTGGCAAGCACCCGACAGGCGCTGTCGGGTTGCACCTCTGTCTGCTGCTCGGCCCAATCGAGTTGCAGGCGAAGCTCCTCACGGCCACGGCAGGCGCAGAACACAAGGAGCAAAAAGAACATATAGAGAGCTCGCTTCATGCAATTTGGGTTGTTTCCTTGAGCAAAGTTAGGAAAAAGTTGGGATGGGCGCTCACTTTCGAGTGAGTTTTTTGCAGGGCCGGCTTGCAAATGAAAGAGGCGTAAAGCCTCCAAAGCAAAAGAGCCGACCCAAACATGGTCGGCTCCGTATTGCATTGGGGACAAATACCTGTTAGTAGTTCTCCTTCTTGGGCTCGAAGTAGGCCTGGGGGTGCTTGCAGGCGGGGCAGAGCAGCGGAGCCTCCTCGGCCTTGCATACATAACCGCAGTTGCGGCACTGCCACCAGATCTCACCGTCGCGCTTGAAGAAGTTACCGTCGGTCAGGCGGCTCAACAGCTTCAGGTAGCGGCGCTCATGCTCGGCCTCCACCGTGGCGATGGCACGGAAGGCGGCGGCTATCTCGGGGAAGCCCTCCTCGTCGGCAACCTTCGCAAACTCGGGGTAGAGCACATCCCACTCCTCATTCTCGCCCTTGGCTGCAGCCATCAGGTTCTCGGCCGTGGTGCCGATCTTGCCGGCAGGGTAGGTGGCCGTAATCTCCACATCGCCACCCTCCAGGAACTTGAAGAAACGCTTGGCGTGCTCCTTCTCCTGCTCGGCGGTCTCCATGAAGACACCCGAAATCTGCTCATAACCCTCCTTCTTGGCTACACTTGCAAAGAAGGTGTAGCGGCTGCGTGCCTGGCTCTCGCCGGCAAACGACTTCAACAAATTCTGCTCGGTACGAGTTCCTTTAATACTTTTCATCGTTCTCTAAAGTTTTAAGTGTGTTTTTATCTCAATTTTCTGTTTTATCTCAATGCTTTGTTTTTGCTGTGGCAAAGATAGCAGATTTTCTCAAATTCCTGCAATAAAAAACCATTATTTTTTTCTATGCGACCATAGGTGTTATTTATGGCTCTGCATGGCCGAGCAGCGCGTGGGTGTCGGCGCGGAAGAGCTCGTATTGGCGGCGTTGGTCGGGGCGCAGGGGGAGCGTGTCGGCCACCTCGAAGGGGAGGATTTGGTAGTCGGGCAGGGCGACCCACAGCGGAATAATCTCGGTGGTAAAGTGGCAGGGGAGGCTATCACGCTGCTCGATGGTAAGGCGCAGGGCCAATCCTCCGTCCGTGTGACGCTTCCGCTGATTCGATACCAGATTGCCCAGCGACCAGGCTACCACGCGGGCCGAGTCGGCCTCGACGGGCTGCACCACATGGGGGTGCGAGCCGATGATGACCCGGACTCCGTGTCGGTGAAGGAAGTCGGCCATTTGGCGTTGCGAGCGATTGGGGCGTCTTTCGTACTCGTTCCCCCAGTGGAGGCATGCGATGATGCACTCGACCTCTTTGCGGTCGATTTTGGCCATGATACGGGCCATTTCGAGGGTGTCGGAGAGGTGTACCACACAGCCGCGCGGAATCGGCATGCCGTTGGTGCCGTAGGTGAAGTTCACAAGGGCGATGCGCAGGGAGTCGTGCGTGAGGTAGAGGATGCGGTTGCGGGCCCAATCGCACGAGTCGGCAAAGGCCCCCGTGTGGCGGATGTGGCGCGCGTCGAGCTCCTCCACCGTCGTCTCGATTCCGACGCCTCCGCCGTCGCAGCAGTGGTTGTTGGCCAGCAGGGCGACATCGACCCCCGCCTCGCGGAGGGCATCGGCCAATGCTACGGGGGAGCGGAAGAGGGGATAGCCCGTATAGCGGTCGCGACGGGTCAGGGTCGTCTCCAGATTGACAACCGAAAAGTCGGCAGCGCGAAACAGCGGTGCAATATGGCGTATCGAGGCCGAGTAGTCGAAGGTTGTATCGCGCCGTGCCGCCTCCACTTGCGGGGTGTGCTGCATCCAGTCGCCGGCGAAGAGCAGCGTCATGCGGCGGGGCTCCCGATGCACCTCGGCACACTCGCTCGACGGCCCCTCTGCGGTACGCGCGAAGTAGCGGTAGTGCAACCCGAAGATGGCCAACAGGAGTACCCAAACCATCCAACGCTGAATTTGTCTGCCCATTTCGATTCGGTTTTGACGATCAATTGCGATTTGCATTGCGGTGTCATTTCGCATCCATGCACCTTAATGCTCAACAAAGGTAGTAAATAGTTGGAAGGAATCCTCTCTTGGCGCGTGGAATTTTGCCATGAGGCCCCTTTTTTTTGTGGATTAAAAGGGGGATTTGGGCTAAATTTACCTCCTGAATAAAAATTTTTCCTAAACTTTTTTTTATTTTTTCGATTTTTTGTATCTTTGTGAAGAAGATATAACCCGCGATAATTTTAGTATTAATTAATAGGATGTTGTTGTGATGAAAGATTTGGTCTATTTACCCCCTCGATTGTATTATGTAGATGTGGCTGTTGAGGCCGGATTCTCCGTTACGGGCGATATTACCCCCGGCGGAGGCGGTGGAGAGTTGAGATCTCTTCACGGTGATTACGAGCTCTCGCATGAGGAGCAAAATTATTAGTTTGTGTCATTATTGATGTAAAGATTATGAAACGGAGTCTGTTTTTATTGCTTCTGCTTGTGGGTGCGCTCTCCTGTACGGATTCCCACAAGGAGGAGGCTGTGCCGGTTGCGATGAGTGTGTCGGCCAATTCGTTGACCATAGATGGTGAGCCTGACGGGGATCTCCCCTCGTTCGGAGTTACCATTGGAGGCGAGGATTATACGCAATACAGTTTCGAGGTGGGTGATAAGATTCGCATCTACTCCGAAAAGGGGCTCAATGTGGTGATGGAGGCGGAGAACGCCGGCGTTCAAGGGATTAAGTTCAAGGGAAACTTCCAGCCTGTGGCGGAGGTCGATACCTACTATGCGGTTTATCCCGAGTACCTCGAGGTTGAAGCCTACGATGGCGAAATGCGTGTCAACTTGCGCAGCTTGAGACAGGATGGCACCGCGACGAATGCCGCCGTGTTGGCTGCCATGAGTGAGAATGTAAGGGGCGAGGGTGTCCATTTCGACTTTCGACCCATCAATACGATTCTTTATGTCAGAGCCGATAACCCCGGGATTCCCTTCACCGCGGTAAGGTTTGTTACATTCCCGGCTCACCCCAGAGCCTTCCCCCCGACCTATACCTATAACTTCCATACGGGGACGCACGAGCATGTCAAAGAGTCTCTTATTGAGAATCATGGCGATTTCTCGCTGGACAATTTGGCTCCGGATCTGGTCGAGGGTTGCTTTGTCTCATTGCCACCGCAAAATTTCGCCCGACTTGAGAATCCTCATCTCTCTGCGGATCTTCAGATTCATGTTACAACACAGGATGGGGCCCATGTGAATAAGAGCCTCGACGCTCCCAACTTGAAACTGGGATACTCCTATTCGACTACTATGCAAATGCCCGAAAGCTGCTTGTATAGCATTACCCCCATCGAGGTGGGGTATACGGAGGTGGATGCCTATGTCCGCTATGCGGTGCTTGATGATATTCGTTGCCTGATTGTCCCCAATTTGGGCGAAGAGCTTACGCCGCGAATGGCCTATGAGTTGGGCGAGCCGATCAATGGTGGCCAGGAGTCCGATACGCGCTCGGCGGCCCACTCTCTCCACCTGCATCGCTTCACGGGGCTGAACTCCGGAGTGAACTATATGATGTATGCTGCCGCCCGAATCGAAGGGGAGAGCGGCGACGAATATATCTCGGTCAAGCAGGAGGTGGTTACTTTGGTCGAAGAGGGTGAGATGGAGCTTACGGTCTTCACCCCCGGAGCCTCCTGGGTAAGCGCAGGCGTAAAATGCATCGGTTATGATGAGGTGCGCTACCTGATTACGGAAAACGGATTGCTGAGTGATCCGAAAGAGGTGTTTGAAATGGGTGAGGATACGGGTCTGAATTATGGAGCCTACGACTACGACTATTACAGATTGGAAAAAGAGGATCTTACCCCATTGACTCGTTACACGGTCTATGTGGTCGGAAAATTTGAGAAAAGTGGTGCTTACCATATGGAGAAGGGCTCAACCGTAACGCTCCCCTTGAGTCTGCGAGTCTCGGTAAACAAAGTTACGGAGGATTATATTTGGGCGCGAGCCGATTTTGAAGGCTACGAAGAGGTGAAATTCTACCTCTCCGAAGATGCCGGAATTACCGATGCCAAGTGGATCCTTGAGCATGGCGAAGTACCCAGTGGAGCCTCCTCGAGTGGCATCAAAACGCACTATTTCCAAGATGTGCAGTTGGCGTACGATAAGACCTATACCATCTATTGTGCCGCCTCCTACAAAGATGAATACTATGAAATTGCCACCACACAGGTGAAGACTGCGGGGTTGGACCCCAAGGTCTATTGTGGAGCGATGTCGAGTTACAGCTACTATAAAGAGGGAAAGCTCCCCACGGCCAACGAGATGTGCAACACGGCCATCGCCATTGCAGACCTCTTTGTGGGGTCCGATAAGTCTACCTGGCCGGCCTATGCCTACTCGACCTATGAGGGTATCTGGGATAAGGATATCGCTTCGGCGGGTGTCGTGGTCTATGTTCCCGGAACCTCCAATTATATCCTGGATGTTCCCTTGACCTTCTACCAGGGCTATATTGGATATGGAGACAGTACAAGCATCACCTACGAGCAGCTCGATTGGGGTACCTATGCCGTGAAGGCCTACATCAAAATTAAAGATGGCCCGACCTTCTTCTCCGACGAGAAGATCCTGCATGTTACGGGCATCCCCTACGATAGCAGAAACGGTGAATGCCACGGCTTCTATACGCTCGACAGTTGGGCTCAGAATCTGAGCGAAGGGGGCTATACGGAGAATCAGCTTAAGTTCTTCTGGGAGGAGTGCTCCACCGGAGATAAATCGAGTGTGATGGGTTGGGTTGGCCATGACGGTGTCATGTTGCAACCGTTAAGAACTCCGCATTGGCCGCAGATTCTCTCGCCGAAGTTCTATATCCCCGAGCCCTTCACTGTCAAAGGCTATATGAAGGGATTTCAGGCTGCAGGCATCGACCCGGTGACGCTCTCGTTGAGCCAATCTACCGAGCATGCCGGAGACTACTCCGAGAATGGAGAGCAGGTACACATGGTTCGCCTGGACTTGCACTTCCTGAAAAGATCCTCTGCGACCTCCGGTCCTGTCGTGATGACCAAGGACTATCCCTGCTTCCAGATTGAGCATGAGTCGGCCCTTCCTCTGCCTCACACCCTGGTCGAGGATTTGAGGATATTCTATGCCGAATAGCCGTTGCGGGCGAATGTAGCTTGTTCGCAACGACCCAAAAAGCGAGGGTGCCCAACTTATTTGGGCACCCTCGCTTTTTGATTGTGGGCCTTCTCTATCGGCCGTTACGCTGTACGCGCTCCTTGAGGCGCTCGTTGAAGGCAGCCTCCTTGTTGAGCTGCTCGAGCGTGAGGTGCATGCGGTAGCGCCAATAGTAGCGGGGGATGGCGGGCACATTGATGCGCTCCTCCTGCGGAATCTGGCGGCGAATCTCGCCATCCTCGGCCAGCCAATCCTGCAGAGGCAGTACGACGAGCATCGAGGGCGATGCGAGGTGCATGTTGAGAATCTTCTCGGCAATCCAGGGCTCGCAGAATTGGGGCGCGGCGCCACCCTCGTGGAGCACATGGTTGTAGAAGCGCTGCGTGGTGTCGCGGTCCTCCTCCCACCAGGCACGAATCGGGGCCATGTCGTGGGTCGAGGTGGCCGATACCGAGCGGTAGGGGTAGCCCCAGGTGTTTCCAAACTCGGAGTTGGGGTCTTTGGGCATGCGCTGAATCTCGAGCGAGAGAATCTGCAACTCGTTCATTACATGAGGTACGCAGTCGGGAATCATGCCGAGGTCCTCACCGCATACCAGCATGCGCGTGGCCGACAACAGGGGCGGCAGCTTGCGCATCGCCTCGTGCTGCCAGAAGTCGTTGTGGCGGCGGTAGAAGAAGTCGTTGTAGAGGCGGTCGAAGGCGGCACGCTCCTGGTCGCTGAGGGCGCGGTAGCTGTAGGTGAACTGCGCCGAGATGCGGGGGTGGTACTGTCCGCGCTTTACGGGATCCTCCACGAAGAGCACCTCGTCGATCAACCCCATCAGGCCGTCGGCGATGCGACGCGAGCGGTCGTCCTCCTTGCCGGCGAAGAGAGCCTCCACCTTGCGCTGCGTATTGACCTCCTCCTTGAGCGTGTAGCGGCCGTAGCCGGCATCGTTCAGGTAGTTCTCGCGTACCTCCTGGGCGGCCTCGCCGAAGAAGTCGTCGAGCATGTAGTTGTAGATGTAGGGCTCGGCATGGCGCATGTGGTTGAACCAGATGCCGTAGTTGCGAATCTCATCCTCGTAGAAGGGGAGTGCGGGGTTGAAGTAGCCCAAAAGACCGTGTACACACTCGTAGGGAATCTCCCAGATGCGGAAGAAGCCCAGGATGTGGTCGATGCGATAGGCGTCGAAGTACTCGGCCATCTTCCGGAAGCGGGCCTTCCACCAGGCAAAGCCATCCTCGGCCATGCGCTCCCAGTTGTAGGTGGGGAATCCCCAGTTCTGACCCAGCACCGAGAAGTCATCGGGCGGAGCACCTGCCTGCGAATTCATGTGGAAGAGGTCGGGGTTGACCCAGGCATCGCAGCTCGTGCGGCTGATACCGATGGGGATATCGCCCTTGAGGATGACGCCGTGTGCGTGGGCGTAGTTGCGTACCTCGGTGAGCTGACGGTCGAGGTGGTACTGCGTAAAGTAGTTCAGGGCCACCTCCTCGTAGTACTCGCTCTTGGGCGAGGTGAGTTTGTCGATGGCCTTCTTGTCGTATTTGGCCCACTTGCCCCACTGCGAGAAGTCGGGGGTGTGGAACTTGTCGCGCAGGGTGCAGAAGGCGGCATAGGGGCGCAGCCAGTGCTCGTTGCGCGTAAAGAAGCTCTTGAACTCCTTCGAGAGGAGGGTCTTCTCGCCCACCTCTTTGAAGATGGCCTTCAGGTAGTCGCGCTTGGCGTTGTTTACGCGCTCGTAATCGACCTCTGCGAGGGCGTTGAGCTCGCGGCCGAGCTTGCGGAAGTCGGCCATCTGCTTCTTGCTCTTAAGCACGCCTACACCCTCCAGGTTGATAAATTGGGGGTGGAGTGCGAAAGTCGAGTTGGCGTTGTAGGGGTAGGAGTCCTGCCAGGTACCGGTCATCGTGGTGTCGTTGATAGGCAGAATCTGAATCACCTTCAGTCCCGTTTGCTCGGCCCAGTCGACCATCTTCTTCAGGTCGTAGAACTCACCCACGCCGAAGCTCTCCTCCGAACGGAGCGAGAATACGGGGATGGCTACACCGGCACCGCGCCAGGGGGCGGCATCGGATCGGAAGCGCATGCCGCCGAGGGCTACGCACTCCTTCGTGGCGGGCATCTTCTCCTCCCAGTAGCGGTTGGCTCCCGCCTCCCAGTTCACCACCTGGTCCGAGTCGGCGCGCTTGATGATGAACTTGTAGGCGAAGCCGGGCAGGAGCTTCTGGCCCTTGATGGCCACGCTCCATACGGGGAAGTTGGCATCGCTCATCACGATGGCCTTCGAGGCGTCCCAGCTGCCGAGCTGTGCCGACTCACCCACTACGGCAACCACCTCGTCGGGGCGCACGGTGGGGGCCTCCACGCTCAAGAGAATGGTGCCCGGGGCGGCTACGGCCTCCTTCTGGCGCTTCCGGCGCGAGAAGATACCCTCGGTGAAGGCCGACGAGTAGAACGAGCCCTCGATGGGCTGCTCGCTCCAGGCATCGAGGATGCGGCAGGAGGTGGTACTCTTCGAGGCGGCGAAGCGGTGGCCGTCTCCCCACTCCTCGCGCAGCACTTGGTTGTTGTCGCCGATGACGCGGTAGCGGTAGCCGAAAGCAGCTCCCTCGGGTACTTCGAGCAGCAGCTCCCAGCGGCCCTCCTGATAGCGCATCGAGTAGGCCTTTTCGAGCCCCAGACGCTTGGCATCGGCCGAATCAATCACTACGGTGAGGTTCTGGCCCCACTGCGTAGCATATTCGAGTTGGAAATTGATTTTCATGAAATCTATTTTTGGTTATTGTTTTCAAACATTATCCTCCAAAGATAGTGATTTTTCTTGAGAAACACAAAAAAGAGCCATCGGATAGGATGAACTGTAAAAAAATGGAGATGAAGCGGGAGCTGGGCGGGTATAAATGCAAAGAGTTGCCCTAAAGCAACTCTTTGCGCAGTCTGTCGCAGGCCTGCTGCGGATGGTCGCGGTCGAAGAGGCGGCCGTGAATGCCGAGTCTCTCTGCCGCCGCGATATTCTCGGGTCGGTCGTCGATAAAGAGTGACTCCTCGGGGTTGAGGCCGTAGCGCTCCAGGAGCAACTCGTAGATGCGCGGCTCGGGCTTTACACAGCGCTCCTCGCAGGAGACCACATCGCCGTCGAAGCGGCTGTATACGGGTCTTTGGCGCAGAAAGTCGATAAACTCGCGCGACATGTTCGAGAGGACATAGAGGCGGTAGCCTGCCGCCTTCAAATCGTCAATCAGGGCCTCGGTGGGGGCAATCTCCTCCTGCTTGTCGATGGCCAGACGCACATACTCCACACACTTCTCGCGCGTACAGCCCTTCTCCTTGCACAGCAGGTCGATTACCTCGTCGAGCGAGAGGGTGCCGCGGTCATACTCCTCCCAAAAGTAGGGCATCTTCGGGAAGCGCACAAAGGCGAAGAAGTCGATGAAGTCGGGCGTACACTTGTTGGGATCGCGGCGAAAGAGAACGCCTCCCAGGTCAAATATGATGTTTTTCATTGGCTAATGCTGCTACGATAACTCCGAATTTAGGATTCGACATTGGGCAAAGTGCCTTGTGAATGGATATATTGGGCTACGATGCGTGCGGCCGAGGCGACCAGCTCGACACAGGGGCGTTTGCGGTAGTACTCGGCGGTGCGAGGCTCGGGCGTGGGGGCCTCTTTGGGTACGGAGAGTCCCAGCAACTCGCGGCAGACGATGGCACCGTGCTCCGCGCGAAAAGCCTCGGCAAATTGCTGTACGAGGGCGTAGTTTTCGGCCTTGGCTGTGCGGTCGGCGGGGTCGAAGGCGGGTCGGAGAAATCCGGCCGTGAGGGCCATGCCGCTCACGGCGCCACACACCTCACGCAGACGCCCCATGCCGCCCCCCAACGGAGCCGAGAGGGTAGCAGCCAACCGAGGCTCCACCTCGAAGAGGTCGCTGAAGGCCAGAAAGACCGATTGGGTGCAGTTGTAGCCCGAGGTAAAGAGTTCGCGGGCTCGTGCCACGCGCTGTTCGATATCGATAGGTTTCATACCACAAAGATAAGTGAAATTCAGAATTTTGAATTTAGAATTCAAAATTATTTTTTTCCAATAATTGTGAATTAAAAAAAGGAGCCGAACCCTTGCGGATTCGGCTCCGGATCGAGCTATGCCTTGCGGCATGGCTCAAGATGGATGGAATTACATGGCCATACCACCACCGGTCTCGAGTACAACCTCACCGTCATAGGGAGTAACGGTGCTGTTCTCGCAACCCAGGAACGAGAAGTCGATCGTAACCGTATTCGACTCCAGGTCAACCGTATAGGGAACATTGGTGTAGTTCGTGTCGCCGAACATGTCGCTCTGAGCCACTACAATGTTACCACCGGCAGTGCTGGTAGCCTCGATGGTGTAGGGGAAGGCCATCATCGTCTGCCACATACCGGCAGCATCGGGACCATAAACCGACTCAAGGTTGAAGGCGATCATCATCTGACCCTCGGCCGTTACGCCCAGGTCAACGATACCCTCGGCACCCTCGGTAGCAACCATGGCGGCTACATCGGCGGGCAGATTCCACTGGTCGGTCAATACATCTGCGTGAACATTCCCCCAGATGTCAAGCTCCTGCTCCTTCAGGGCGGGAAGTACCTCCTGCAGCATCGTCTCGGTCAGGTTCTGCTCCTTGTAGTAGATATTACCCTCGGCATCCTTCCAGCTTACCAGCATGTAGATGGTCTTGGGATTGTTCGTGTAGTAGCCGATCGACTGATCCCACTCCTGGGTCGTACCACCGGCAACCACGGGCGAGTAGTAGTTGCCCCACTTCTGTGCCCACAAATCAGCAGCCTTGTCAGCAGAGGTCAGACCATCCATGTAGTTGCTCTCGTCCATCAGGATGTACATGATAGCCTCGGTGCCCTCGGCAGCGGTAATGATGGGGTGGAAGTAGAACTGGTAGCGGCAGGTGTTATACCACTGGATGTAGTCCATCGTGCAGCACTCACCGCCGTTGTAGTCGAACTCCTCCTCGGTCAATACATTCCAGGGGGTGAACTCGATGGTGGGCTCACCAACATACTGGGCGGGATCGTCGATTACCGTCTCGAGAATGAGCTTGCAATCGTACTCCAGGATTACGGCCTCGCTGCAAACGGCACCGTTCGTATCAACGGCAACCATAGCCAGGTAGTAGCTATTGCCATAGCCGTGGTTCGAGTACTTCCATACGCCATTCTCAAGCTGCGAAGGCTCGATGGTCTTCACACTGTACATGGTGTTCAGAGCAAAGGCGGTAGCCATCTCGGCAGCCGTCTTGCCGGCATACTGGTTGTAGCTCGATACCTCCTGTGCTACATAACGATACTCCTTCACCTCCTTCGAAGCGTTGAGCGTGAGCTCCAGCGTCTGGGTGTTCTCCAGCTGGTTCTTCTTGATACCGCCCAGGTTGCTCTCTACGGTGAAGGTCATGTCGCTGAACTCCAACTTCTTGGTCGTACCCGTGTACTTGGCCAGCTCACCATACTTGCCGCTCTTGTCTACGAAGAAGCAAACAAAGGTCATCGTGCTCTCGGGATCCAGGTTTTGTTCAAGCTCATAGATGGGATAGCTCTCAACCTCCTCGGGAGTCATACCCCAACCACCAAGCAGGTCGTCTACGATAGCCTCATCCGAACCAAGCAGAGCATACTCCTCGGCCTCATACCACTTCGAGTAGTAAGCCGACCAGCCCTCTCTCTCGGAAGGATCTACCGAAACGGCGAGCTGCGTCATGGGATCTACCTGCTTCTCAACCAGTACATACTCGTTGTAGGTCCAATCCCACTCCTGCTTCATGTAGCTCTCAACAGCGGCAACAGTAGCCGTAACCGAACCACCGGCCTCGAGGCCCAGGGTCTTGAACTCGAACATGCGAACATCAGCGGTAGTGTAGTCAGCACCGTCACGACCGTCGATGGGCAGGATGAAGAGGTACCAGTTCTGCTGGGGAGCATACTGTCCGGTCATGCTGTACTGCGAATTGGCCGTAAGACCATCCAGCGAACCGGTGTAGTTCTTGTCCCAAACCTGACCGTAGTAGTTACCATTGCCATATACCATCGAGGATACCATGTTCTCCTTCATGTACTCGGCATCGTCCATGTAGGTCTCGGGCATTACCAGAGCCAGATAGGAGTCGGCACCGGTTACCTCTACGCTTACCTCAACGTTGTAGGCGGTGGTCTTATCCTCGATCAGCGTAGCGGTTACGCCGATGGGGTTGTAGTAAACATACGACATCTGCTCCAACTTGAAGGTCGCAGTCGAGGTGGCAGCGTATGCCCAAACAACATAGCGTACACCTACCTCGGGCTCACCACCCAGCAGCTCGCTGATCGAAACGGTGATGGTACCCTCGCCCTCGTGCATATAGTCGAGCATCTCGTAGTTCTTGATGGCCTCCAGAGCAGCCAGAGCATCAGCCTCGTAGTTCTCCTCGGTCGAGATACCGTAGTAGTATACGATAGGCCAGTAGCCGTACATCATACCACCGGTGAATACTACGTTGTTACCCTTCAGGTCGATGGCTACACCACCCTCGAGGGCAACCGCCAGCTTACCAACCAGCGTGCGACCGTCGTTACCATAGCCCAATACCTTTACCTCGCCATTGGCGTCAGCTGTGGCAGGAATGGGATTCCAGTTCTCATCGTAGTCCTCCTCGGTATCATACTCGTTGGGAGCCGTAACAACCAGCTTGTTGCCGTCGATGGCAGCAGTCCAACCCTTAGGAGCCGAAAGAACGGAAACAGCATCGATGTTCTTCGTGATGATGGCGAACGAACGAACCTGCTCCGAAGAGAAGATAGCGCGACCCGAGTTAACCTCGAATACCAGCTCACCGGCCATGGGAACAGTTACCACATTGCCAGCGCCCAGCGTCAGTACCAAGTTGTTGCCGTCAACGGCTACATCCTGGAATACAACGCCAATCTCGTACCAGTTCTCGCCGTCAACGGTGAACTCCGTCTTACGCGATACGGGGTTCTGACGAACCTCGGGAGCCAGGGTTACATCGTTTACAACGGGTACCATGGCACCGTCAACGGTCAGGGCTACAGGCTGGCCGTTCTCGATGATGGCCCAGTAGTAAACACCACCCTCCTCGATAACGGTAACACCGCCATCAACGGGAGCGCACTCCTGATTGAAATCACCCTCAACGGTGATGTTGATCTTACCACCCTCGGTGGTAATAACCCAGTTACCGTCGGCATTCTGCTCGGCATTCAAAACAATGCCATCCAGCACACCGGCCAGCGCCTGGAAATCGCTCTCGAGCTTCGAGACGCGCTCTGCCAGATCGTCAATCTGACCCTGCAGGTCGTTGATCTCGTCATCGTAGTCCGAGCACGAGGTCGACAACGCAGCAGTACTCAGCATCGATACCATTACAACGGCACCGACAACTGCCTTGAGGTTTGCAAAAATTTTCCTCATAGTTGTGAAAGAATTTAGTTAATAAAAAAGTGAATTAAAAGGTTTCCCTTTGCCGTTTATCTCATCCCCCGCAGGGGCGTGGATAGTCGTTCTTTGCTCTTTTCTGTTTGCGTTTTGTTGTTTTGTTTGTTCGCTGTTCGCGTTTTGTTGTTTTGTTTTTGTTCGCTGTTTGCGTTTTGTTTTTTGCTTTGCGCTTTGTAGTTGGGTACACTCCTTTTGTTTCCCCCTCTAAGTTAGAGGGGGTGGCCTTTAGGCCGGGGGCGTCTGTTCGTCAATTCAAAATTTAGAATTCAAAATTCAAAATTTGTCTCTCTGCGTCGGACACACTCCTCCGCCCTTCGGGCACCTCCCCTAACTTAGGGGAGGAATTTTCTCAACACCCAAATTTAATACTTTTTCTCTTATCCGCGACTCTTCCCGAATTTTCTCCACGACTTCGTTAAATGCACTCCATACGACTTTGTTCTCAAATCGTAGGAGTTTGATGCCGTGCTCTTGCTCCAAGTAGCAGTCACGAATATAGTCTGCCTCTCTGCCCCGAGTTTCAAAGTGTTCTTGTCCATCCAACTCTATTCCCAACTTCATCTTTGGACAGTAAAAGTCGAGAATGTAGGGCCCAATTGAGAACTGTCTTCTCCATTGCCATCCATCCAACTGCTTTCCTTTCAATGCAGACCATAGTATGGCCTCTGTTGAAGTACTTTCATTTCTCAACTTTCGTCGAGTCTCTTTCAGTTGAACGCTGTTGTGAGTTCGTTCTCTCTTTTCCATTGCGGATAACACACTCCTCCGCCCTTCGGGCACCTCCCCTAACTTAGGGGAGGAATTTTTTATTTCTTGTTCTCTCTAACTTAAGAGAGGATTTTTTTGGTTAGGGCTCGGAGGCTCGGTCAAAAGCCTCCGAGCTGTTGGTGCTCACCGCGTGGGCTCCTCGAAGCCCACGCGGTGGCATTATGAGCCTTACTCGGCTACATATGCATCGATCATCTTGAATACAGGCTCCGAACCCGTAGCATCGTAGATCAGATACTGGAAGTCGGCCCATACCTGGTTGCCCTGCTCATCGTAACCGAAGCCGGTGGCCAAAACAACCATGAAGACATCTTTGAAGTACTGAGCCATCATGTCGGCCTTGGCCGTCGACTCGAACTTCAGACCATACTGCGATACATAGTCCTCCCAACGGGTCAGGTAGAACGACTGCGTGCGGCGGCCTGCGTAGAGATCCTCGAGGTAGAGGTCGGAATTGTCCAGACCCTGTACGGTGAGGTACATCTCCTGCACATCGCTGTTCATGCGAATCTCGACGCTGGGCTTGCCATTGCTCGTCTCGGTGGGGGTGATGGTGATCACGGGGTTACCACCCGTGCTGACACCCTCGGTGGTGCACTCGGCAAAGCCAACCTCGCCAACCACACCATTCCAGTCCTCGGCCACATAGGCTACCACATGCTTCTTGCCCGACTCCATGCCGGCCAGACCCGTCTTCATCGAGTCACGGTTGGCTGCATCGAAGTGGTTGACGAGCATGCCACCGTCGGAGCCAAGCGCGCCAACCTCGAGCAGGAACTCCAGCATGCGATCACGGTCGTTGTACTCCTCGGGCTGGGGGTAGCTCATGTTGGTCTCGTTGAAGGGCTCGATAATCTGCCAGTGGATAACGGCGGTGCTCTCGGCCGTGTAGCTGAAGTTTACATTGATCAGGTTGCGACCCTCGGCCGTCAGCGTGCAGACGCAGTCGGTGAGCGATGCCTCGGGGTTGTCGAGCGTGTACTCCTTCATCGTTACGGGCTCGGAGAACTTCACGGGCATATACTCGCTGATGGCATTACGGGCCGTGTAGGCCATAACATAGGTCTCACCGGGGCGGCAACCCGACTTGATGTGACTGCTGATTTGGCCCTCACCGATAGCCTCACCGGCCTCGGCATCCCATATGAAGTTGTGATTGTTTGTGCCCCAACCGTTGGCGTAGATCGTGGCGGCCATGGCAGTCAACTCCTCTTCGGTCATGTTCTTCCACGAAGCCTCGTACTCGGCCAGGGTCAGAATCTGCCAAACACCGGCGTAGCAGGCCTTGTCCATGTCCCAGGTGTACTCGAACGACTGCGTACCTACTCTCTCCTGGTTGATGGTCAGCGTAGCCACAGCCTCGTCGGTCTCGGGCTTCTCCCTGAGCGAGAAGACAGCCGAGCGATACTCCTTGGCAGCCGTACCATTCACATCCATGGCTACGGCGCAAGCCATGAACTCATGCGTATGGGATACGCCATTGAAACCGGCACGCTCTACATAGTAGTCCTCGCCGTAGTTGGCCTCCCAAACGGCTACATTCTGCGGACCCGACTGGTAGGTGTGACGCAGCCAGTCGATGAAGAGATCCGAGCCGTAAGCATCGATAAAGGGCATGAAGTCCGACTTATCGGTCTCCCAGTTCGAGATGTAGTGGCAATCCTCGTTGTCCACATAGTTCACTCGCCAACCGTTGTAGGTGCAAATGGTGTTGATCGTCACATCGGGGTTACCTACCAGGGCCTCCTCGGGGGTTACGACATAGCAGGTCGTCATCTCGGCGGCCTCCGTGCCATCCTTGTCGAAGCAACCAATGGCAATGATGACATACTCGGCACCGGGAACTACAACAAACTGGCTGTACTGCGAACCGGCCCAGTCGAAGGTCTTCTTGGCGTAGTCCTCGTGCATGTCGGCGCTGAAGGTGAAACCACCCGAACCCGTACCGTTGAAGAGCATATCACGGATGTACTGTGCAGTCTCCTCTTTGGTCGCACTGGTCTTGCCCTCCTGCTTCATGCGCTCAAAGAGCGAGTTGTAGAGGTGAGCCAGGGGGTAGCAATCCAAACGATAGGACTGGATGCCGGTACCGGGCGTAACATCAAATACGAAGGTGTTGGTCGAGGTACCCGTTACCTGAATCGAGGCTCCGTTGGGGCTCGTGGCAACAGCATTCATCGCCTGGCAGTCGATGGGGGTAGGTACATTGTACTTCTCGGTGGGATTCTCACCGGGAACGATGGGAGTAGGCTTCTGGGGATCGTCTTCGTCGTCGCCATCACCCGGCTGCTCCGTACCCGGCTCGGTGCCGTTGTCTCCGCTACACGATACGGCCACGCTGCCGATAGCGAATACTACGGCAAACAGGGCCACCAAATTTAAGAGTTGTTTTTTCATTTTTTTTGTTTAATGTTTATTGGTTTGGTTAAAAAAAGTCTGTTGGGTTGTGTTTGTGCGCTTTTTTTGTCCTTGCCGAATAAATTTCCTATTCGTAGATGTCGTAATCGACACTCTCTCCGGCCTTTACATAGGCCATGTTCTTGATCTGGCCCGACTTGTCGTCGATGACGACGGCGTAGAGCTCGATTTTCGTCTCGTCCCAGGCCTCGTCGAGGGTGTAGTCGAAGACCAACGAGCGCTCGTCGCCGGTTGTCAGATCCTTGCCGAGCAGGTCGCCCGTATAGGCAGACGAGAGCATCTTGCGTACAACATGACGGTGGTTATATACCTCGCGGTACTCGCCATTTGACTCCTTCTGTCTGTACTGTACGCCATCCTCCACCACAAATGCCGTTACACGATAAGTCGAGGGCTCATTGATACCCACCTTGACGGTCAGTTTGCCCGAGCGGGATGCGGCGTCGTAGCTGCTCTCGAGGGCCACACCGCAGTGGGCCGGCATCTCGGCAAGCGAGGCGTCGAAGTAGGTGGGAATCTCCGAACTGATGGCATTCACCTCACCGCGATCGCGCATGTCGATCAGGATCGAGGGGAGACCCATGTTTCCGTTCTCTTGCAGAATCTGCGTTGTCAGGTCGAGGTGCATCGGATCTTCGCCCTGGCTGTTGCTGTGGAATGCGAGCAGATGCACGGTCTCTCTGAATCGGGACATGTTCATGATACGCATCAGGGTGTTGTATCCTCCCGGACACATCGAACACCCCACACCCGTAAATTCATAGACCGTCACATGGCGTTGGTAGTTGCTCTTTTCGCCCGGCGTAGGCGTTACGGGGCCCGGAGCGGTACCCTCGCTTACGCTGATCGTTACACGATTCGAAACGATGCCCTCGCCGGCAGCGATGAACTCGTATTGGCCCTTCTTGGCCGGCGTGTAGCGGCCCGACTCAACACGCTCACCGGTGGTCAGGCAGACAATCGTTGTCGTCTCGCTCATGCTCTCCGATGCGCTGTTTACAACCTCAAAATCAACCGATTCGCCCACCTTTACCGACTGACTGTTTGCCGTAAGGGTCAGCGTTTCGGACGAGCCGCTGTTGTTGTCGTAGGCGTAGTCGACAGACTCTCCCAACTTGCAATCGATGCAGTTGTCAACCGTGTAGGTCATGCCTCCGTCGTGCGAGACAAGTGCTGCAAAGAAGATGCGCATGTTCTCTGCATTCCACGAAGCATCCACCGTAACGGGCTTGCGGGTGATAATCACCTCCTCGCCCGGAGTGGTGGCCGAGCCGTCGGCATTGATGTAGTAACCCGTCGTTTGGTCGGCAGGCCACCCCTGACGCATCACATTGTTGTGTACATAGTTTGCATCGCCCGTTTGATCGGCCACAATGCCATCTTCGAGCAGCATCACATAGTAGCGGTAGACAAGCGACGAATTGGAGAGAACCTTACCCGTGATGTTCAGCTCACGCGTAGAGGCGTCGAACGAACTCTCGATGGCTACGCCGCAGGTCGAGGGGTAGTTCTTCAACTCGTTTTCGATCGCCTCGACCATCAGCGAGTACTCCGAGGTGATGTTGGTGCTGCCCTTACGCATGTTGGCGTAGAAGCGGGGAAGTCCCTGCGTGTTGAAGGCCTTGAAGAAGACCTCGCTCGTGCTGTTCACCATCGGGTCGTAGGTGGGGGGCATGTGCTGGTGGAACGACACGGGTACCAAGCGGCCCGGATTGGCCTCCTGATAGGTCTTGATGGCCGACGAAAGCATCGGACACGAGGTACATCCCGTCGAGGTAAACTGTACGCCCATCACCTTTTGGAAAAATTTCGGGCCTCCATTCTCGCTCGGAAGCGCCACAACGCTCACCGAGTTGTTCGTCGTAAAGGATTGACCTTCGTAGTACTCGGCCGTGAAGGTATAGGCTCCGACGGCAGCCGTCGAGAAGGTGCTCGAGCCGCGTCCCAGGTCATTCTGCTGACCGTCGCACTCGCCCGTAATCACCAGGTTCGAGGCGCTGTCGCTCACCACCTTGTTTCCCGATTCGGTACCCAATACTACGCGAAATTCCACATAGTCGGCTCCGTTGGCCTCAATCTCGGTCTTGTCGGCATAGATGCGCAACTCACCCACGGCCAGGGTCTCGTTGGGCCACTTGTCGCTGGGGGGAGGTACAGGACCGTCGCCCGGGTTGAGGGTAGCGGGGTCGGTATAACCGTGGCACGAGGCCATGGCAATTGCTGCCAGGCCCGTCCACAGATATTTTACGATAGATTTCATCGTTAGTTGTTAATTGCTTGTGAAACCCTAATCTTTCAATTAGTTCAGTTCATAGTCGGCGCTGCCACCTACGGGGCATACCTGGCAGTTGTCCATGATGGTCGTGCCATCCTCCAACTCGGTCAGGGCGAAGACTACCACGCGCAAATCCTTTGCGTCGAACTTCGACTTGATGCCCGTGAGCGTCATCGTCTTGCTCTGCTCCGTATTGGCCTGCATCATGAGGTAGTCGCTGCTCAACTTGCCGGTGTAGTTCGGCGTGATGGCGATGGTTACATTGTTGTATACATCCTCATAAGCACCTGCAACTACCTGATTGTCAAGAAGTACGGCGCAACCCAAGTCGTACTTGCCGCTCTTGGTCGTGGTCAGGGCGCAATCGATGGTTACGCTCTCACCGTCGCGTACGGCCGACGAGATTTTGATGCCGCACGAGGTGGGGTAGTCGAGCATGTAATCCTCGAGGATTCCCTCGATTTGTCCCGTCACGCGGCTGCCATTCAAGTCACGAGCCTTGTAGTAGTTGTTGGGAATACCCATAAAGCCGGTCAGATTGGCCTCATTAACCAGGTTGTCTACCAGGTCGCGGTTGTTGATAAAGCAGATGAAGTCTCCATTCGGCTCAAACGACTTCCAGTGCAGGCCCATGATAACCATGTTGCTCTGAAGATCCTCGCGCACGGCATAGAGGGCACGGGTCATCGAGGGGCAGTTCGGGCACTGCGAGCCGGTGCATTTGTAGATGGCAACCTTCTGCTTGTACTTCTCGTATTTCGAGCGATTCTGTACCTTAATCGTCACCTTGTTCTGGCTCTCGAAGACACCGTCGCTCGTAGCAATCGTGGCACTGAAGGTGTACTCACCATCGATAATCGAGGCGAAGGTGTTGGTACCATAGTCCAAACGCTTGTTGGTCGTCTCGTTCGTGAAGCTGGTGTTACGCAGCACCTGGCTCGTTACATCCTTGCCGTTCTGATCGACGATGGTAAAGGTAGCGGCATCCTTGCCGTTTGCCTCAATCACCGTTTTGTCGGTTTGAAGCGTATAGACCTTGTCACCGGCAGGGCCATCCACATTGTCGTCCCCGTTATCAACATTTCCCTCGCAGGCTACACCGCCAAGAGCTACCATGGCCATCATGGCCAATTTCCAGATATGTTTCATCCTATAAATCAAATGTTACTTTTTATACCTATTTATTATATGTGCAAATTTCACTGCAGCCAATTAGAACGAAATGGTTACAGTCAGGTTACCTCCCGTGTAGGCAGGAATCATGCGGCATACACCACCCGAGCATACATAACCGGCACGGTTACGACCATAGCTCAAGGCCACGCGCGTGCGCGACTTCGTGTAGCTTACACCGGCATTGTAGTAGTGTACCTTCGTATTGCCGTGGTTGTACATGTCGCTACCGTAGATGCTCCAGTGGGGGGCAAAGTTCACCTCCAGCAAGGCAGCCATCCAATCCTTGTCATCCTCATAGGTCTTCAAGTACTGCAACTCCAAGCGCGTCGAGAAGTTGTTCGAGAACTTGTAGGTAAGGTCGGCTACAAAGATGTTGGCCAGGTGCGTCGTCTTGTTTACGCCGTGCGAGGGGTTGTACTCCTGGTAGGCCCACATCAGGTACATCTTGAACTTGCGCGAGAACTGCTTCTCCAAATCGACATTGATGTTGCGATAGAGCATGTTGCCGGCTTTGGCCGAGCCCTCCTCGTGGAGCGTGTAGTAGGTCGAGAAGTTGGCGTGCAACTTCATGCCTCGCTTGCCACCCAACGCCGTACCGCGACGGAAGTTGTAGTAGAGATCGATCTGACCACCAATCTCACCGCTGTTGCCGTAGAGTACATCACCAATCTCGGGGTTGTAGGGCTCCAGGGTGGTCAGCAGGTAGGTGTATTGGGCACACATGGCCGGAATGTAGTTCACCAGATTGATCGACGAGGTGTTGCCAAACTCGATATCCTGCTTCATCCACTCCAGGCGACGACCCGATACATTGATACCCAAGCCGTGACCGTTGTAGGCCAACTCCACGAGCTGGGCATTGCCCTTCTTCTCGAGGAACTCGTTGCGGTCGTTCACGCCATCGAAGTTCTCGTTCTTCACATAGAGCTTGCCGGCGTCCACATACTCGGCCTTGGCCGAGAAGCCGCTGCGCTCGAAGTTCAAACGCCCCGACCAACCATTCTTGTTGGGCGAAGCATCCATCGAGTTGAGCGAGCTGTTGTTTTTGCGGTAGCGGTTCAGGAAGGAGCCTTCGAGCGCCAACGAGGTCTTCTCCCAGCCGATGGCATTCGAGAGCGAGAGGCTCAAATCGAGACCTCGAACCTGCGAATCGCTGAACTCCATACCGAAACGAGGCATGCCCCAAAGAGCCTTGATGCCCACGATGTTCTTGAAGTGGTAGGTGAAGCGGGCTCCCATCAGGGCGTTGTTCAGACCCAGCGTGCGATCCTCCCAGCTGCGGAAGAGCAGACCACTGCCGAATTGGTCGTAGAAGGTACCGGCGGTGATGCCGAACTCCTCATCGGTCCACGCTACATAGTAGTTGCTCAACTTGGCCTTTTGCAACTCCTCGGGATAACCGTAGAGGGTGGGCAGGTAGGCCTCGAGCTGCACGCCGGCCGAGAACTTTCCCTTGTAGTAGTCCAACTTCAGGTAGTTGTTCGAGCCGAAGTGGTCGTTGGGCGCGGTGGCGTTGGTTGCCTTATCGTCCTGATAGTAGATCGAGTTCGAGTCGAAACTACCGGTCAGGTAGCCCTTCGAGCGATCTTGTGCAAGCGCCGAACTACAAAGTAACAAGCCGGCGGCAAAAAGAATCAATCTCTTCATCTCTGCTTTGGGTAATATTTTACCTTTCGAGGATTAGCGTTTTGATATGGGTTACTTCAGCTTCAGGATGGTTTCGATAAGCTCCTGCTCGCTGCCGGGGGTGTAACCCGTATGCGAGTAGACTACCTTGCCATTCTTGTCTACCACAAACACCTGGGGCGTAACCGTTACATTCATGGCACGCATGAAGGCCTGGTTCTTGTCGTAGAGAACCGTGAAGTCGCTCCATCCGTGGCCCTCGGCCAAAGCGCGAGCCTGCGAAGCAAAACGGTTGTCGTCGGTCGAAACGGCAATCACACGGAAGTTTGCCTCCTCGATCCAATCGGGGTAGGCGTCGTTGATGGCGTCCAACTCACGGATGCAGGGCTTGCAGGTCGTGGCCCAGAACGAAATAATCATCGGGGTCTTACCATCCACCAGTTTGGCCGTGTTTACGACCTCGCCCTTGCCATTCTCTACATTGATGGCGGGAACCTGTGCCATCGAAACCGAGGCCACAAATACCAGGGCCAGCGTCATAAGCATTTTTTTCATCTTTTTGTTTGTTTTTAGGTTGTTAATACTCTTATTTTCAATTCATTATAGGGCTCCTTGTGCGCGTACGCACAAAAGCGCCTATTATTCCAATTGCAAATGTAAAAAAATAATCTCAAATCGCCATAAAGCGCCCCTTATTTTTTTGGCCGTTTTCCGATAAAAGTGATGAATTTGCATTATCTCCGAGTTTTTATAAACAAATAATCCACATTTTGTCGCTTTTTCTTACAAAAAGTAAGTTGGGCGACAAGGGCTCCGAATCTCTCTTTTGGGAACTCCGGCCTCCCCGATTTCCCCCTCTTTTTTCTGTTGTATAACAGACGGATTTTTAGGTCGATTTATTGCCTCATTGGCTTCCAAAATGGCTCGATTTGCCCCAAAAACGGCCTCATTGTGTGTAATTTTTAGCCGAAAGGAGCAATAATTTGGTATAAAATGACTATATTTGTGGCTGTCTTTTTATCCACAGAAACCTCATTTTATGGAGACCAGGTACCAACAAGAGATAGATCGCAGCATGGATGCGCTCTTTGCCCGTATTGCACCGCGTGTGGGGGCCAAGGATGCCTCGCGCATTCGTGATGCTTTCGCCTTCGCTTCGGAGGCTCACATGACCCAGCGCCGTAAGTCGGGCGAGCCCTACATCGTTCACCCCATTGCTGTGGCGCGCATCATTGCCGAGGAGTTGGAGCTCAGCCCCAATCCCATCATCGCCGCCTTCCTGCACGATGTGGTGGAGGATACGCCCCACACCATCGAGGAGATTCGCGAACGCTTTGGTGAGGATGTTGCCTTCCTGGTCAAGGTGGTTACCAAAGAGAAGAAGGAGCACTACGAACTCTCGAAACAGGTGGACAACTACCGTCAGATTTTGGGCTCGGTGCGTTACGATGTCCGCGCATTGTTGATTAAGTTGGCCGACCGTCTGCACAACATGCGCACCTTGAGCAGCATGCGCCCCGACAAGCAGATGAAGATTGCCGGTGAGACCGACTACTTCTATGCCCCGTTAGCTAACCGCCTGGGTCTGTACCACATCAAGACCGAGTTGGAGAACCTCTCGTTCCGCTATCGTTGTCCGCGAGATTACGCCTATCTGGAGGAGCAGCTTAACCGTGAAGTGGCTGAAAACGAGCCTTATACCCGCAGTTTTATCGAGAACATCGATCGCCTGCTTGCCGCCAAAGGCATTGAGGTGCGCACCGAGATTCGTTACCGTAAGCCCTATAGTATCTGGCGCAAGATGCGTGCGCGCAACTGCGACTTTAACCATGTGGATGGCAAGCACTATATTCGCATAATCTATCCCAATCCGACCGACTGTTCGGAGAAGGATATGAGTCTGCGCATCTACTCTGTCCTGACCGATTATTTCCGCGAGCGTCCGGGCAGTGTGTCGAACTACATCGACAACCCCAAGGAGAATGGTTACCAGAGTTTCCATGTCAAGCTGCTTAACTCGCAGGGGCATTGGGAGGAGGTGCACATCGCCTCCGAGCGGATGGTGCGCCACTCGCGTCTGGGGTGTGCTGCCGAGCAGACCGAGGAGAATGTCTCGAATTGGCTTACCAAGTTCCGCTCCGTATTGATGGATGTCGCCTATCAGGGCAACGACCACGAAATAGAGTTTATGGAGGGGGTCACCTCGTCGTTCTATTACGATGATATCATGGTCTTTACCCCCAAGGGACACGGCATCATCCTGCCCAAGGGGGCTACGGCCATCGACTTCGCCTTCGAGATTCACAGCGAGGTGGGACAGCATGCCCACTATGCCCGCATCAACGGCAAGTTGGCCTCGATAAAGAGTCAACTCAAGCGTGGTGACTGCGTCGAGATATATACCTCGCCCGACATCGTGCCCCAGGAGGATTGGCTCGAGCATGCACACACTTTCAAGTCGAAGAGTGCCATCGTGCGCGAGGTTAAGAACCGCGAGGTGCTTGAGTATGACCGCTGTCCGCACTGTTACCCCCTGCCCGGTGACGAGGTGATCGGCTTCAAGATGGGCGAGGGGCGCATCAAGCTCCACAAGCGCAATTGTGCGCAGGCCATCCGCCAGGCCTCACATCACGGGGAGACGCTTGTTAATGTCAATTTCGAGGAGAATCCCCACTTCCTCTACCCCGTGCGCATTAAAATTCATGGCGTGGATCGTTACCACTTGTTGAGCGACCTGATCGAGTGTATCACCGAGCAGCTCCACCTCTCGATGACCAAAATAGAGACCCATACGGTGGACCATATCGCCTCGTGTACGATCGACTTCGAGGTACACTCCATTGGCGAACTACAGTCGGCCATACGCAGTATTTTGGCTATCGACAGTGTGGATGAGGTGCAGCGTGTAGAGGCCGAATAGGCCCCTTTCGCCTCATTGACGGCACAAAAATGGAGGTCAGGCAGTTCTGCCTGACCTCCATCTCTTTTGGGCGTATGCGCCGTATTTCGGTCGTTTTAGCCGTGTGCGATTTTATCGTTTCAGCGTCAATCTCTGCAGGGCATGCGCGTGGTCATGGTCGTGATCGTCATCCTCCTCGGTCATTGCATCGCGCAAATCGTAGGCCGTTACGGGACCGCTCCACTCGCCGGTAATCTTGTTGCCGCCATCATCCGTCAGGTCGAAGCTGAAGTGGTAGTTCTCCCCCTGCTGGGTGATGGTTACACTGCCCGATGCAATCGGTGCACTCTGGCTCGAGTAGCCTTCGGCGTCGGGAGTGAGGTCGCCATAGTAGGTAAACAGAGCTCCTCCGGCATAGTCCAGGTAGCCGGGCAACATCACATGCTCCTTATCCTCCCAGGTAATTTCGAAGGTACCGGTCGGAAGAGCACCGGCCTCGGTCGAGGCGGTGATAATCTCCGTCGTAAAGAAGTCTCCATAGGGCTCGCCGGCGTTGTCATAGGCAGCAATCATCACCATCCAGCTGTACTTGCCCGGACGGATGTAGTCTCCCATCAGGTAAGCCTCTCCCGTGGCGCTCTCGGGGATGTTGTAGGTGTGGTCGCCGGTAAGGCTCGTCCAAGGACGCCCGGCCCATGTAGCCTGCAGGTCGTTGTCGCACCAGTTCTCCAGGTTCAATTCGCCCTCATAGCTACCCGTAATGTTTACCCCCTCTTCGGTCACGAAATCGAAGGTAAGGGTGAATGAGGTGCCATTTTGCACTACACTGAAGGAGCCATCCTTCACAAGGCCTATCTTGTTGATGTTCTGCTCTTTGTCTACATAGGTGAGGTAGGTGCCGATTTGGATGTTCTGGCCGTAAAGTTCCTCGATGCTTCCCTTCTCGAATACAAAGGGCTGGGCAAAGTATGAGATGAACGACTGGGCCTCGCTGCGTACTTGGTAGGTACCCTCGGCCAGAGGAATGAACGATGCGTTGTAGTCGCTCAATTTGGGCATGTAAACATTACCCAGGTGGAGGTAGTATCCCTTGACCAGCGTGTAGTTTTCGTCAAATTCACCCTGGAAGAACTCCAAAGCCAAGTCATCGGCAAAGGGGTAGAACCAACCGCCCCAATAGCGACCCTGTGCGTGATCGAGCGTCACCTGCTGATCCTTGTCGAAGCGGTCATATTCGGCCGTTCCGCGCTGGGCGAAGGCGATGGGGCCCGTGTAGCGAGCCGAGAACTCCATGTCATTGGCCAAAATCAGGGCGCCATTGATCGTAATGGTATAGTTCGGGCCCTCTCGCTCGACGATAATCTCTCCCATTATGGGCGAGGCCAGCGTCTCGTTGTCGGGCAGCATGATCTCCACATAGGTGCTGCTGGCGTTGTAGGTCGAGGCCGAGAAGTTGGTGTCGGGCAGGTAAGTGCCATTGGGAAGAACGGCATTTACGGGGTCTGCATCGGCTTCGTTGTAGAGGTCGAGAACAACCATGATGTCGCCCTCCCACATCAAACTTGTGCAGTTGCCGACGACGATCTCGTAGTTACCGGCACCGGCCGTGTTGTCGGTGCGATAGCCGGCATCCACCAATTTGCTCAATTCTACTCCGTCAAACTCCTCAACGGGGGGCTGCTCCGGACCTGCCGGCGTGTCGGATTCGTTGCATGCTACCATGCTTCCGGTCAGTGCGAAGACGGCAAACAGAAGTGCCAATCTCTTGAAATAATTTTTTTTCATCTTTTTGTTCTTTGGTGTTTGCTTTTCTATTTTGTTTTATTCGAGAGTCATCTCTTTAATCTCGCCCGTGAACTCCATGACGATGGTTCGCTCCTTGATACTGCCCGTGGCATAGGGGTCGTTCCCCTTGCCCTCGAATGAGATGGTGTAGATCTCCTCCTGACGGCTTACGGTCGCCGTGGCCGAGCTGAAGCTGCACGAGAAGTAGGGGTCGGGGGAGTAGAGTTTCACCTGCGAGTAGTCGCTGATGCTCCCTTCGGCCATGGTGTAGGTACCCTCCGGCAGGGGGTCGTTGCCGTCGTTGCAGCTCGAGGGGTCGAGCACGATTTCGATAATCAGTTCACTCCAATTTCTGTTGAAGAACTTCAGCGTGTAGGTGCCCGGGGTCATGCTTGCATAGTGCATGCGTACGGGGGCCGAAGTCTCGGGGCTCACCTTGAAGGTGAAGCGCGAGGGATCCTTCTCCTCTTCACCCTCTTCCGGCTCCTTCTCGGGGAGTTCGATGCCCTGGATGGGGCCCTCGTAGATTACCGTTACGATACCACCCTCAAGCAGCTCAAATTCGCCCTCGATGCTGAAGTATACCTCGCGGCTCTCTTCGTTGGGCTCGGCCTCGATCGAGAGCGAGCCGCTCGAGAACTTGCGGGCTGCCGTGTCGTGGTCTTCGATAAAGAAGGTGGTGTATTCGGCGGTGGTGTAGCCGGCTTGTGCCTCTCCCAACGGGTATTCACCCGTTGCGGGGTAGAGGGCATCCTGCCCGGTATAGAGATCCGCCTTGAAGGTGTAGTTTCGCTCCGTGTCGTAGATGGCAATGTAGAAGCCCTTGGGGTTGCCCTCCGTCAGCATGAGTACCATCGCCGTGCTACCCTCGACAATGTAGTTTTCCACGGGGGGAGCCGCCTTGACGGTCGTCATCTCCACCGGCTCGTGCATCACCTTGTGCTGGGGATTTTGTGCGGCAACATAGATTTGATAGGTCGTACCGTCCTTCAGCCCCTCGGCCGTAATCGTCTCTTCGCTGTTGCTCTCGGCCGATGTGCCGTTTTTGAGCACCTGGTCGACGGTGATGTCGCGCGAGCCCTTCTCGATGCAAACCCACTTGACTACCTCGGCATTTTGCGTCGCGAGTCGGAACTGCAACGAGCTTTCCTCGGTAGTCAGAGGCTCGATGGTAATTACCGGCTCCTGGTAGGTGATTTCGGAGGCGAGTGTCGTAAACGAGAGTTTGTCGCTGACGCTGTCGGTGCCGTCGGTGGCAGCCGCTACGAGCGTGTAGTTGCTCTCGGCCGTGAGACCTTCAACCTTGAGTTGCAGGGTTTGGTTTGCCTCTGCCACACGCCCCGTGAGGAGCACGGTGGCGGTGTTGGGCGTAGTTCTCGAATCGTCGATGCAGAGCCAGCGCACCTCGGTGGCCTCATTCGACTCAAGCGTAAAATTGACGGTGCTGCTCGTCACCTCACCGCAGGTCAGCTCTACCGAAAGCTCCTCCTTTTCGGTGGGGGTAACGGGCGGGTCGCTTTCGCTGCATGCGGCAACAAACATTGTCGCCATCAGCAGGGCGCCTCCAAGCATTCTTCGGTTCAATCGTTGAAAAAAAATCATATGCACACTCTCTTTTTTGTTTATTATTATAATTTGGTATTCCTGCTTTTTACTTTTTTTCAGGTTAAAAAATAGTGTTTTCTGTCATATCCAACGGCAAGGTAGGAATAATTTTATTAACTTGCAATAGTTTTTTACAAAATAGTGTTATTTTTTTCATCTTTTTAGTTCTGCGGCCGAATCAAATTGAGCAATCTGGGTTTTGCCTCTTGCGTATAATAAAAAAATGATTTATATTTGTAATTGTGATATAAACCAAAAACTATTTTTTTAGATGATGGAAAGAAAAGTTTTCTCCTTGTGGCGTTTCTGCCCGATGCTCTTGGTAGCACTTCTCTTTGTGGCAACAGCCTGCAGTTCGGACGAGACCCCCGACCCCTCCTCGCCCGCAGTGGAGATGGCCGACGATCATGCCCTGATTCTCTATATGCAGGGCGATAACGGCCTGGAGGAGTTCATGGACCAAAATCTGCAAAAGGTACTCGCCGGTTTCTATAAGGTGGCCGACCTGGGCCATATTGTGGTCTTCTATGATCGAGGGAACTATACGCGTCTTACGGAGCTCTACATGGACGATGGTATGGCCAAGCAGCGGGTGATTCGTGAGTATAACACTTCGCAGTCGAGCGTGGATCCCGACTTTATGGCCGAGACCTTTGATTTGATATACAGCGAGGTGCCCGCTAAAAGCTATGGCTTGATTCTCTCGTCGCATGGCGGAGGCTGGGTCCCCTCCGATATCTACGACCTCTATCTTTACCATGATTGGAGCGCCGAGCCGACCTCGAAGCGACGCCCCTTGTTCTATGCACAGGATGGCTCCGATTGTATGGAGTTGCCCGATTTGTCGCGCGCCCTCTCTGCCCGCAAGTTCGATTATATCCTCTTCGATGCCTGCTTTATGGCCTCGGCAGAGGGGTTGTACGATTTGCGGGGGAATGCGGACTATATTATCGCCTCGTCGGCCGAGGTGTTGGGGGATGGCTTCCCCTACGAGGAGATTGTTCCTCTGCTCTTTAGGGCCGACCACGGCTTGAAAGAGACCTGCGAGGCCTATATGGAACTCTACGAGGGGCGCTCCGGAACGATATCGTTGGTCGATTGTGCTCAATTGGAGGCGTTGGCCGATGCCATGAAGGATGTGGTGGCCCACGCGAATCGAGAGGTTGATGCCAAGGCTGTTCAGGGTTACGAGAGCTTCCCCGTCCACCTCTACTACGACCTTGAGCAGTATGCCGAGCAGCTTACCTCCGATGAGGCTGTGCTCGCGGATTTTCGTCAGGCACTTCATGCCGCCGTCCCCTATACGGGGCACACCCCCACCTTCTTCTCCAGTGCCTATCGGGAGCAGACCATCGACCTGCCCCGCAGTTGTGGCCTGACTTGCCATATCGAACGCGAGGAGTTCCCCGCAACGCATGCAGCCTTCTTGCAGACGGCGTGGGCGAAGCGTGTGTTGGGCCTATAATCTGTCGAGGCCGCTAAAGACTCAAGCTGCGCTTCGTGGCGAAGAGACGAAAAAAGAGGCTGTCCTGATTCAGGACAGCCTCTTTTGAGATTGTGCAACAGGGCTTTACTCGGCCTTCTCGCAGCACTCCTTCTTCTCGCAGTCGGCGCACTCCTCGGCGCAGCACTCCTTCTCGGCGCAGCACTCCTCGGTGCAAGCGGTGCTATCGCACTTCTCCTCGCAGCACTCCTCGCAGCACTCAACAGCAGCAGGGGCCTCAGCCTCGGCAGCGGCCTTCTTGTTACCACCGCAGCAACCTACCATGGTCAGGGCAGCAACAGCAAACATGATCGAAAAAATCTTCTTCATAACTCAAAAGTTTATTTGAATGGTTTGTTATCGACGCAAAGATAGATAGAAGAAATGTTTTTATCAAGAAAAAGAGGAGAAAAAATAGCAATTTTGAACAATTTGTGCTCGATTACTCCTCTTTGGGTTGAGCCTCTTCTGCCATCTGCTCCTCGAGCAGAGCCTGGCGTTGTAACCAATTCTGCTTCAGTCGCTCCTCCTCCAACAGATCGTTGAGTTTGAGCTGCTCCTGCTTCATGAAAGCCTTGGGGAAGAGGGGGCGGACACGCTCCAGAAGGATGATGGCCTCCTCGGGGGTGGTGCAGTTGCCCACCGAGACGCGGAAGTAGGGGCTGGCATATTGATCGTAGAGGGGGATGGTGGGGAAGTGCTCTTCGAAGCTCTTCATGGCACGATGGGCCCCCTCGCGGGCCTCGGCCGTATTGTCCGAGAAGATGCAGATGCGCCACCCCTGAAAGCGCTGTGTACCACCGCTTGTGGCGGTACGGCGCAGGGCCTCACCGGCGGCCGGCTCCTCGTAGACCTCTACCGTAGCGTTGCGCAGCGTGAGGGTATCCAACTGCGGTACGGCAAGTGCGCGCTTGTAGCTCTCGAGGTTCTGTGCAACGGCCTCTCCTCCGACAACGAGAAGAAGCAATGCGAGGATATATTTTGCTCTTTTCTGCATCCCAATGGCTGATTATTCGCGGTGCAAGGTACGAAGAAAATCCGAAAGTGGCACCATTTGGCCCGAAAAAGTTTTTTTGTGGCGACCCTTGCGAAGCGACAGGCGGTAGTCGGCACTCAGCGAGTCGTACTGCTCGGATTGGATGAGCCGCTCGGCGTGTCGAATGAGTGCGGGGTCGCTCTCGACGAGCTTCCAGCGGCTCTTTTGCTCGGAGATTGTGCGCTTCGGAATCGACACTTCGCCCCGCTGTTCGGCCCGGGCCACAAGGTAGGGGCCGTAGTAGAGCACCACCTCGCCCTGCGAGAGGTGGAGCGTGTGGCGGGAGGCGTTGTCGATAAGGGTGTGGAGCGTCAGCCCCGAGGTGCCCAGCGGGGTAATCGAAGCGCTCATGAGAGAAAACTTGTCGGCTACTCTCGCGCATCCGCACAACAGGATGACTGACAGCAGGATAAAGGCTGTTTTGACCCCCTTTTTCATCGCTTTGCGGCCTGGTAGATTTGGGCAATTCCGAAACTTTGTGAACGGGGCTTTTCGGGCTCGAATCCCACCCGTTTCAGCAACTCGCAGAAGGCCTCGGGAAGAGGAAACTCGTCGACCGATGCGGGGAGGTATTCGTAGGCCGTGCGCTCCTTCGAGATGGCTCCTCCGATGCGCGGAAGGATGGTGTGCGAATACCAACGATAGAGCCACTTAATAAGGGGGGCTGTGGGGTTGGAGAACTCCAGAACAAGGAGTGTACCCCCCGGACGAAGCAGACGATGTAACTCTTTCAGCCCCAGCTCCATCTGGTCGAAGTTGCGCACTCCGAAGGCGACCGTTACCACATCGAAACTCTCGGGCTCGAAGGCCGAGAGATTCTCGGCCGAGGCGGTCTGAAACGAGATGCGGTCGGAGAGGTTTGTTGCAGCCACCTTTTTGCGGGCTTCGGCGAGCATCCCCTCCGAGGGGTCTGCCCCCACGACGCGGGCTTGCGGAATGTGGCGGGCCAGGGCGATGGCCAAATCACCCGTACCGGTGGCCATATCCAAAATACAGGTGGGCTCCTGTCGTTTGGCCAGGCGTACCACATGGCGGCGCCACAGCTTGTCGATGCCGGCCGAGAGGGTGTGGTTCAACAGGTCGTATTTGGGGGCGATGCGATCGAACATCCGGCGCACCTCTTCGCCCTTGGTTTGGTCTTGCAGATTATAGGGTTTCACTTCTTTGGGGTTTATTCGTAACGGATGGTTTGTTCGGAGCGGATGCGCGCCACGATGCCGGCCGGAAGGGCCAACAGCAGCAGGATGATAACGATCGTTCCGAGGTTGATGGCAATCCAGGGGGTGGGATTCAGTGCGATGGGAACCTCGCTTAAGAGGTAGCCGGCCGAGTCGAGCTTGAGGAAGTGGCCCCACTTTTGCGCAAGAGTGAGGGCGAGGGCTACGAGGTTGCCCCACGCAACGCCCTTGATGATGATGAAGAGGGCGCGGTAGAGGAATATCTTGCCTACCTCGCGGTTGTTCATCCCGAAGGCCTTCAAAAGACCAATCATGCGGGTGCGCTCCAACACCAGAATCAGCAGGACCGAGATCATGTTGAAGAGGGCCACCAGGAGCATGATGGTAAGGATGACCGCCGCGTTGATGTTGTGCGTAATGAGCCAGTCGAACATGGCGGGGTAGCGCTCACGAATGGTGTTGGCCACCACATTGTAGCACTCCTCCAACTCGGAGTAGAGAAGTGCGCGGTTGAGCCTGTCGCCCACCACTTCGAGCTCCTCCTTGTCGGATAGTCGCACCTCGAAGCCGGTAACCTCCCCCTTTTGCCAGCCGTTCAGTCGCTGCACATTGCGCAGGTCGGTGTAGGCGAGCCCCATATCCACCTCCTCCATGCCCGAGTGGTAGAGACCCGTGATTTTGAAGCGGTCGCGGCGGGGTGTCCCCTCCTCTTCGAGGACGATGAGCTCGACCTTGTCGCCGATGCCGAGTCGCAGACGCTCGGCCATGAGGCGCGACAGAAGCAGATCCTTCGTGCGGGGCTCGTTGGTGGTGCGGGGGAGTGCCCCTTCGACCAATACCGATCGCAGGAATGAGGTGTCGTAGTCGGGCCCCATGCCTTTGAGCTGAATGCCCTCCATGCTCTCCTCGCCACGGATGATGGCCGAGCGAGAGGCGAAGCGGCTAATAGAGAGGGGGTTGCAGGTCGATTCGATGAGCTCTCGGAGCTCCTCGGTAGGGTGTATGGGGTAGGGGGTGTTGCGCTGCGAGGAGCGGATGTCGCACACTTCGATGTCGGCAGCAAAACCGACGATTTTGCGATTGACCTCCACCTTGAAACCGTCGATGACCGAGATCGAGATCAGCATCACGGCCAGACTCAATGCCACGGCGATGGTGGCGATGCGCACCATCACGCTCGGGCGGTTCTGCTCCGAGGGGCGGGCTATGCGTCGGGCAATGAAGAGTGGCAGATTCATCGGCGTGTGTCGTTTTTTTGTAATCGAGATGCAAAGTAACACATTTTTTCCGTATATTTGCCCATTATTATAATAATTTGTCAAGAATTGAAGCGATGAAAAAGAGAATACTCATCACGGGAGCCACCTCGGGCATTGGCCGAGCTACGGCCTTGCGATTGGCCGGTCCCGATACCGAAATCATTGTTACGGGCCGTCGTGCCGAGCGTCTGGAGCTCCTGCGCCACGAGGTGGAGGCGAAGGGTGCCGAGTGCCGGGTGCTGAACTTCGATGTGCGCAGCGAGGCGGAGTGCAAGGCTCACCTCGAGCCCCTCGGACGGGTCGATGTGCTGGTCAATAATGCCGGCCTGGCTGCCGGTTTGGAGCATATCGACTGTGGCGACACGGCCGATTGGGATGCCATGATTGATACCAATGTGAAGGGACTGCTCTATGTAACGCGCATCATCAGCCATGCGATGGTGGAGGCGGGCAAGGGGGGCCACATCATCAACATCGGCTCGATTGCCGGTACCGAGCCCTACGAGAACGGAGCGGTCTATTGTGCCTCGAAGCACGCCGTACATGCCATCTCGCAGGCGATGCGTGCCGACCTTCTCTCGGCCGGCATCAAGGTGGGCGAGGTGCGCCCCGGCATGGTCGAGACCGAGTTCTCCGAGGTGCGTTTCCACGGCGACAAGGAGCGTGCATCGGGGGTCTATGCGGGGGTGGATGCCCTGCAGGGTGAAGATATCGCCGAGGCAATCCATTGGATGCTCTCGCTCCCGCCCCACATGAATGTGAATGATATCGTGCTGATGCCTACCCAGCAGGCCGGCGCCTACTACACTTGTCGTAAAAAGTAAAACAGAATACCATGCTTAACCTTTTGCAAGCCTACTACGACCCGACCCTCTCGAACGGGTTTATGGCCTCGGGCGGCCAGATGGGATACTATCTGCTGATTCTTGTCATCGGTCTTGTGGGATACATCGTACAGGCGCGTCTTCAGTCGGTCTTTGCCAAGTATGCCAAGGTCCTCTCTCCCGGGGGGATGACCGGAGCCGAAGCGGCCGAGAAGATGTTGCGCGATAACCATATCCACAATGTGAGGGTAACCCATGTCAAGGGGCACCTGACCGACCACTTCAACCCCCAGACCATGACGGTCAATTTGAGCGACAGCGTCTATTCGTCGCGTTCGGTATCGGCCTTGGCGGTCGCCTGCCACGAGTGCGGACACGCCGTGCAACACGCCCAGGGCTATGCCCCGTTGGTGTTGCGCTCGCAGCTGGTACCCATCGTGTCGTTCGCTTCGCGTGCTGCGCAGTGGGTCATCATCCTGGGTATTATCCTGCTGGCTACGACCCAAAATTCGGTGGTTGCCTGGGTGGGTATCGGTCTGATCTCCCTCTCGGCCCTCTTCGCGTTGGTAACGCTTCCGGTCGAGTACAACGCCTCGGCCCGTGCTCTTGCGTGGCTTGAGTCGAGCCGCACGATGCAGGGGGTACAGCTCTCGCAGGCCGGTGAGGCCCTGCGTTGGGCTGCCCGCACCTACCTGGTGGCTGCCCTCGGTGCCATCGCCTCGGTACTCTATTATGTGATGCTTGTGCTGGGCAGACAGCGAAATGACTAAACCGAGACCAAATAGCGACTATACCCTGCGTGGTGGGGTAGCGGCGGTAGCCGTCATCCTGCTACTGACCCTTTTGAGCTTCATTCCGCCCCTCGAGGTGTGCGGCGTGCAGTTGCGTCGTGCCAATATCCTCTCGGAGTTTATCTCCTTCGAGTCGGCCGAGGAGGATCCCGCGCTCGAGGAGGCTCCCCTCGAGGAGATAGAGATCGATTGGCAGGAGGTGAACGAGGTGGTGGCTGATCTGCAGCTTCCCGCACTCGACACCGCCCGCAAGGTTGATTACTCGTTTAGCTGGGAGGTGGGCGAGCGTGTGGCCGTAAGCGGGGAGTATACACCGCTTGACCGCCTCGAAAAGGGGATTGAACCCCGGGTGCCGATCGAGGATTTCGACACGACGGGCTGCTCACCCATGCAACGACTCTATCAAAAGTTGGCCTGCGGTCGCCCCGTGCGCATCGCCTTCCTGGGCGACTCCTTCGTCGAGGGCGACATCCTGACGGCCGATCTGCGCGAGAAGTTGCAGGATAGCTTTGGTGGCTGTGGCGCCGGCTTTGCTCCGATGGCCTCACCGCTTACCGGATTCCGCCGCACGGTCAAGACCCAGGCCAAGGGGTGGACATCCCACAACATCATGCAGTGGCAGAAGGCCGACCCCGATGTGCAGAGGAGCTACACGGTTGCCGGCTGGGTATGCCACCCCTCTGCGGGCGCCTCTACCCGTTGGCAGGGGAGTGATGCCCGCCGTCACCTCGACCGCTTCGATGTGGCCCGTATCTGGTTCCTGAGCCGAGAGAAGAGCCGTGTGGAGGTCGAAATCAACGACAGCATCAAGCGTATCTTTAATATCGATGGAGATGAGTCGCTGCGCCAAATCGAGGTCTTCTGCCCCGCCATGAAGAGCTTGCAATTCAAGGTATTGGAGGGCACTTCGGGCTTCACGGGCCATGGCGCACAATTCGCCTCCGACGAGGGCGTTGTGGTCGATAACTTCTCCGTGCGCTCGAACAACGGACGCGCCATCTTCTGGTCTTCGCCTGCCTTGAATGCCCGTCTGCAACAGCTTGCTCCCTACGACTTGGTGATTCTCCAATATGGTCTCAACATCATGCAGCAGGGGGTACACAACTACACCCGTTACAGTCAGCAGGTGGAGCAGATGGTGACCTATGCCCGTCAATGCTTCCCCGGGGCAGCCATCCTCGTGCTGGGAGTGAGCGAACGCTGGGTAAAGGGGGAGCAGGGCTTCGCCCCGATGGATGCCCTCCCCTCGATGCTCGAGTGGCAGCGCACGGCAGCCCGTCATACGGGTGCCGCCTTTTGGTCTACGGCCGAGGCGATGCAGGCACTCGGCGGGATGGATCGCTTCGTGCAGAACGGTTGGGCCGGCAAGGACTATACCCACATCAACTACGGAGGTGGTCGCCAGGTGGCCTATGCCCTCTACGACGCCCTCTATGCCGAGGTCTACAAGGCTTGGCTCGAAGAGCGAGAGCGGGTTGTGGCGCGCCGCAATGATGCCTCCGTATTGCCTCACCCCGAGGTCGATACGCTCCTCTTTCCGATGCGCGTCGAACCAACCATGAAACTCCGCTAATCCATTCGCTACGATGTTGTTGCCCTCGCTCGATGAGTTTTGGTCCCGCCTGGGAGCCCTGCTGACCTACGACCCACAGTCGCCCATGATCTTCAGCAGCGGTCTCTTCCTCTTCCTCTTTGCGGCCTTCATGCTCGTCTATGCCCGACTGCGTAGGGCGACCACCGCGCGACTTATCTATGTGGTCGCCTTTTCACTCTACTTCTACTACAAGTCGAGCGGCGTCTACTTCCTGCTGCTGCTCTTCGCCTCGGTGAGCGACTTTATCCTCGGACAACTCATCTACCGCAGTCGAGCTGTGTGGTTGCGCCGTCTTTGGGTGACGATGAGTGTCGTCATCAATCTCGGTATGTTGGGCTACTTCAAGTATACCAACCTCTTTGTCGAAATCTCCCAATCACTCTTCGGGGCGGGATTCCTCCAATTCCAAAACATCTTCCTGCCGGTCGGTATCTCCTTCTTTGTCTTCCAGTCGATGAGCTACACCATCGACATCTACCGCCGACAACTCAAGCCCCTCGACCATTGGCTCGACTACTGCTTCTACCTCTCCTTCTTCCCACAGCTTGTGGCCGGCCCCATCGTCCGTGCCCGCGACTTTATTCCGCAAATCCGTAAAGATGTGGTCGTCACGCGCGAGATGTTCGGCATGGCCGTCTGCCTGATACTCACCGGACTCTTCAAGAAGGCCATCATCTCCGACTATATCTCGCTCAACTTCGTCGATCGCATCTTCGACGAGCCGCTCCTCTACTCCGGTGTCGAGTGCCTGATGGGTATCTATGGCTATGCCCTGCAAATCTACTGCGACTTCTCGGGCTACTCCGACATGGCCATCGGTATCGCCCTGATGATGGGTTTCCACTTCCCCAAAAACTTCGACGCCCCCTACCAATCGGCCACCATCACCGAGTTTTGGCGCCGCTGGCATATCTCCCTCTCCACCTGGCTGCGCGACTACCTCTACATCTCGCTCGGTGGCAATCGCAAGGGGCGCCGCCGCACCTACCTCAACCTCATGATTACAATGGTGTTGGGTGGTCTGTGGCACGGAGCAGCCCTCCGCTTCGTCCTCTGGGGAACCCTCCACGGCGTGGCCCTCGCTCTCCACAAGTGGTTCCTCTCCCTCTTTCCCCGCGCCAAGGCCCTCGGCTCCGAGATGCCCTGGTATCGCCGTGTGGCAGGTATCCTCCTCACCTTTCATCTCGTCTGCCTCGGGTGGCTCCTCTTCCGTGCCGAGTCGATGCAGACCGTGGGCCTTATGCTCCACCAAATCCTCCATAACTTCGACCTCTCCCTCCTTCCGCAACTTCTCGCCGGCTACCTCCCCATCTTCCTTTTGATGGCTGCCGGCTACCTCCTCCATCTCCTCCCCGCCTCCGTTGACCGACTCTTTCAGCGAGCCATCACCGCCTCTCCCTACCTCCTTCAGATTCTGATGGTCGTATTGATGGCGTGGTGTGTGATGCAGGTGAAATCCTCCGATATACAGCCCTTTATATACTTCCAATTCTAATTTTTTATGATTTTAGGCGGCATATTTTGCACCTCCTCGTTTGTTTTGAATGGGCAGTACCCAAAGTACAGCCCATCCAACCCAAACTTCGGTCGGCACAAAATCCGCTCACCTAAAATCATAAAAATGGTTGTGAGGATGCGGCATATTTTTCCTCTCTTTGTCTGCCGAAAATGGGCAGTACCACATAGGTAAGAGGGGAGGAACAACGAGACCAAAAAATAGAAGGGTCGTTACGACCCCTGCTCGCCTAAAATCAAAAAAATAGGGGTGCTGAAGACCGAACTATTTTAGTGGGTTATGGGAATTATGGAAGATATGTAATTCACAAAGAAATAGAAATAATTGTGAATTGTGCATTGTGAATTGATACTTGATATGACGACAACGATTGATCACGGCCTCTTTTTGGCCCTCAATTTCGATGGGGGACTCTTTCTCGACCGATTGATGCTTCTCTTTTCGGGGAAGATCACCTGGGTACCCCTCTACCTCTTGATTCTCGGGCTGCTCTACAAGCGCGAAGGGTGGCGCAACATGCTCCTCTTCTTGGGATTGGCGGTGGCGTGTGTGCTCCTGACCGACATGGTGGCCGGCATCTTCAAGCACAACGGCCTTCTCGGGGGGCTCTTCCCCAATCTGCCTCCGCGTCTGCGACCCATGTACACCCCCGAGTTGGAGGGGATGGTACACATCATCAAGTGGGGAGGTCGCTACGGCACGGTCTCGGCACATGCCGCGACGACTCTCTCGGTGGCACTCCTCTCGGCGCTGATTCTGCGTCGCAGGTGGTTCTCCACGCTTGCTGTTTTCTGGGTGGCGGCCGTCTGCTACTCGCGCATCTACCTGGCCTACCACTTCCCGTTGGATATCCTCTACGGCCTGCTCCTGGGGGCACTCCTCGCCTGGGGCGCCTACGCTATCTACCGTCGTTATCGCTTCGCTGCTGCACAATGATGCGCCCGCTCGGGGCGTCGAAGCGCACGGTCGAATTGCTGAAAAGTCGCTCGATATGGCCGCTTGCGACCATCTCTTCGGTGGGTAGGATGTGGAGTTGCGGCGTGTCGATCAGGGCGATGGTGTCGGCCAACGAGAGGGCGATGTCAAGTTCGTGCGTAGAGAAGAGCACACACTTCCCCATCTTGCGGCTCAACTCGCGCAGCAATCCCGTCAGCTCGTAGCGGTTGGGCATGTCGAGGAACGAGGTGGGCTCGTCGAGCAGCAGCAGCGGGGTCTCCTGGGCCAGAGCGCGGGCAATCAGAATACGCTGACTCTCTCCGTCGGAGAGGTGGTCAAGCGGTCGCTCGGCATAGCTCTCCATCCCCACCATTCGTAACGCCTCCATCACCAACTCCTTATCCTCGGCCTGCATGCGACCTATCCAATTGGTGTAGGGGGCGCGACCCAGGGCCACCACATCGCGGCACTTGAGGTTGGGTACGCGGATGCGCTCGGTGGAGACGATGGCCACCTTGCGGGCCAGCTCGTCGGGACGGATGGTGCGCAGCGACTCTCCCTCTATCATGACATCACCATCCAACGGCTCCTCCATCCCCGACAAGATACGCAGCAGGGTCGATTTTCCCGTGCCGTTACGCCCCAACAGGGCGTTGAGCGTGCCGGCTCGGAAGTTTCCGCCGGCGCGCTTGATGAGGATGCGTTCGCCATATCCGGCGGTAAGATTCTCGATTCGTAACATGGCCGACTATCTGTTGCGCACGACAACCCACACGACAATCGGGATACCCAACAGAGCCGTGATGGTATTGACGGGCAGGGTCCAACATTTCGATATGATATCGCAAAAGAGCATCACGGCACTTCCCGTGAGGGCCGTGGCGGGGAGCAGGATGCGGTGGTCGGCCTCCCGGAAGAGGATGCGGGCCACATGGGGGACCGCCAGGCCGACAAAACCGATGGGGCCGCAGAAGGCGGTAACAGAGCCTGCCATCAGCGTCGTGGAGAGGAAGATGAGGCTGCGCGAACGCTTCAGGTTGAGTCCCATGGTGCGGGCATAGCCCTCGCCCATCAGCAGCAGGTTGAGGGGCTTGATGGTGGCGATGGCCAGGAGCAGCCCGACCCCCACGGCCGGAAGCAGCAGAGCGAGCTGCGTGTGGGTTACATCGCCCAACGACCCCATAGTCCAGATCACATAGCTCTTCAGCGCCTCCTCGTTACTCAAGTATTGGAGAATCTGCACCACGGCACTCACCCCCGACGAGAACATCATGCCCAGAATCAGAATCACCATGATATCCTTGATGCGTTGGCTCAAGGCGGCGATGACGATGAGGATGGCAGCGCCTCCGATCCAGGCGGCTCCGGCCGTGCCGAGCGTCGCCCATGCCCCGTCGATTTGGAGCCCCAGCAGCGGCATGCCCAACAGGAAGAGGGCTACGCCGAGGCTCGCTCCCGAGCTGATACCCAGCACATAGGGGCCTGCCAACGGGTTGCGGAAGAGGGTCTGCATCTGCAGGCCGCTGATGGTGAGGGCAGCGCCTGCCACGAGGGCCACCAACGCCTTCATCAGGCGAATCTCGCAGACGATTTTGCGTGTTGTCTCGTCGCAGGGGGCTCCGGTCAGGGCGGCCCACACCTCCGAGAGAGAGAGCGAGACCGACCCGGTGGCCAGGTCTGCCGCAAAGAGAAGCAGGATGGCTGCTGTCAAAAGGGTAAAAAGCCTCTTTGTGCGCATGGTTAGTCGTTTTGGCCGTTTTGTTTTATAGTTTGCGATAATATGAAAACTCCTCATCCACCAATTCGGGGTGGAAAATTTTGATCAGGTCGCGCAGTATCAGGTGGGGATTCACCACCCCCGACTCCCAATAGTCGTTCCCCCCTTGGATGCGTGAGCGCCGATCGTTGTTCCACACCTCGCCCTCCACGACACACTTCAGGTCGGCGAGTTTGGGGTAGAGGCGCTTGAGACTCTCCAGGTCGGTCACATTGCTCACATCGAGCCATACATCGGCCTCGGCTGTCAGGCGCATGGCCTCCTCGATGTCGATGGTCTGTGAGCCCGTCCCCTCCGAGGCTTCACGATAGAGGTAGTCGCCCCCGGCATCGGCAATCAGACGCGCCACAAAGCTCGAGCGCCAGGGCATAAACCAGGAGTCGGCATAGGGGGTGTTGAGCATCACCTTCGGACGGTGGGTGGCAGTGGCGGCCTTTTCGCGCCAATAGTCATACTGCGGGGGGAGGGTGGCGAAGTGCTCCTCGGCCTGCTTGCGAAGCCCCACGGCCTCGCCCAGCGCCACCATCCATTCGGCCTTGCCCAGCGGTGACTGCTCCACATAGTCGCCCACATAGAGGTAGGGGATACCCAACTCCTTGAGCTTTGGCTCCATGACACTCGGCCCGAAGACGCCGTAGAGCAACACCAGGTCGGCATCAAGCGCCAACAGCAGCTCATAGTTGAAGTTTCCGTCGTAGCCCACATCGCCGATTTGGTCGCGGTGGTCGCAGATGTAGTGATTGTGTACGAAGTTGATGCCCGAGACCCCCACCACACGCTCGATGCAGTCCAAGGCGTCGAGCATGGCGATATGGGATGACGAGAGGGTGACGATGCGGCGAGCCTCACCGCGCAAGACGGCGCCTCGGTAGCCTCGGGGAGGCTCCTCGCCATTGCGTGCAACGAAGAGTTGGCGCACCACCCCCTCGGCCCCCTGCCAGGGATTCCTGACCTCGATAAGGGTGCTTTGGGGAGCTTCGACAAGCGAGTCGGCGGCCTCGTACCCCAGAATCGAAAATCCCGAGGCGTAGCGGGGCGAGTAGAGCTGTAGGGTAGGTTCGTCAGCCGTTTTTGTTCCCCGGGACGGTTGGCATCCTGCGGCCCATAGTAATAGGAGTATCAGGAAGTTGTAATGGAGCTTTTTCATCGGCTTTTATCTCTTCTGGTGGCCCCAGCGGGGTCGAATTTCGAGGAATAGTTCGAAGTGGATACCCGGCATCGGACGGGCGAGGACCGATTCGTACTCGATGTCGAAGAGGTTTTTTGCTTGCAACATAAACGAGAAGTCGGCCCACCTTACACCAAGTTGCTTCTCGAGCGAGGCTTCGCTCAAGAAGTACCCCTCGACATAGCCCAGCAGGCTGCCGACATTGTTGTCGGCCGAGGTGTAGCGACGGTTGTAGTAGTTCCCCTTGTAACCCAGGCGCCAGCTGCGCCAGATGAGCGAGGCCCCCACCGAGGCGGAGTACTCGGGGATGTAGGCGAGCTGCTTGCCCACCGATTGGTCGTAACGGTTGAGTGGCTCGCCCCGATTGATCGAGGGGGTCCACGAGAAGTTGCCCGAGAGTTGCAGCTGCCAATCGCGGGCCAGCTGCTGGCGCCAATTCCCCTTCAGCTCCACACCATAGGCGTGCACCTTTTTCAGATTCTTCGGGGTCCAATAGCCGGCGCCGGTGGGTTGCCACAAGATCCAATCCTCGATGTGGGAGTCGAACCAGGTGGCGCTGCCGTCGAGCGAGTAGCGCCCCTCGCGGCTGTGGCTGAAGCTCAACCCCACATCGTAGGTGAGCCCCTTCTCGGGTCGCAACTCGGGGTTGCCGCCCGGCTGGTAGTAGAGGTCGTTGAGGGTGGGGTAGCGGTAGTTGCGCGCAAGCGAACCCTTGAGGAGCAGGTTGCCTCGGCGCGAGAGGAGGTAGTCGGCCGACAGGTGGGGAATCAGTGGCGAGAGGTCGTCGCCGTAGAGCTCCTCACGCAGGGCCAACGAGAGCCCCAGGCGCTCCGTAGGTGACCACTTGGCCGAGAGGTAGAGCGAGAACTCGGCCCGTCCGCGGTCGTAGTTCTTCTCTCTAAGCGAACATTCGTCAAGGCTCTCCACCCAATGGTGGTGGAGATTCAGCGAGCCCGCGAAGAGCCACTTCTCGAGGTAGTACTCCCCCTTCGCCTCGCCGTAGAGGGTGTGGATGCGGTTGCGCGAGGCAATCAGCGGATTCATCGTGCCGTTGCCCAGGTCGCGTTGATAGTCGTAGTGCTGACGCGAGAAGATATAGCCGGCCCGAGCCTCCACCTTGTAGCGGCTCTTGAGGTGCAACCACTCGGCCACGGTGCGCAGCGTGCGTTCGCGTTGTTCGTTCACCACCTGCTGCTCGTCGCCATAATTGACCATCAGCATCGGCACCCCGCGCAGCGAATGGAGGTACCAGGCGCTCCACTGCAAGCGGTCGCCGTTGCGCAGCGTATGGGCCACCTCCTGCATCAGATGCAGATCCGTAAAGTTGCAGTTGCGATTGACCTCCGTGGGGTAGTAGCTCTCGATGATTTGGTGATTTTGGTCGTAGATGTGCTCCTTCTTGCGGTAGTTGATGTAGTGGTAGTCGTTTTGCGAGGTGGAGAAGATGGCGCGCGTCGAACTCTGCCAGCGCCCCTTGCCGTAGTCCAGACGCAGAAACTCATCGAAGGTGGAGTAGGAGCCCAGCCCCTGCACAAATTGCAGGTGCAGACCCTCCCGACGCGAGGGGCGGCTCTCCAACTCGACAGCTCCGCCCAGACCTCCTCCCGTAAGTGCTATCGAGGAGCTGCCGTGCAGCAGCGAGGCCCCATCAATCAGGTGGGAGGGGATGAGCGAAAAGTCGGTCATGCCGAGCATCGGCGAGTGAACCTTCAACCCGTTCCAGGTAACCTGCGTATGGGCCGCCGAGGTGCCTCTGAAGGCGACCGTCGAGAGCGTGGCGCGCCCATACTGCTTGACGAAGATGGCCGAGTTGAAGCTCAACACATCGGCCATCGACGAGGCGATATTCTCGTGCAGTACCCCCTGCTCGATGGTGCTCTTCTGCGCCCCGATCTCCTTCATCGGACGGCGACCCACCACGGCCACCTCCTCAATCGGCACGATATAGCCGGCGCTGTTGTTCCACCACAACGAGTCTGCCTGCCCTGCCACTCCTCTTAAGGGGGAGAGGCAGAGCCAGGCGGCAACAACCAATCGCAAGACTCGTTTCATTTTTTCTCTCTGATTATTTGCTCCAGGCAAAGGTGCCGGGGCAGATGCCCACCGTGAAACTGTCAATCAATGTACCCTCCTTCGTAAAGCGGGCCACCACGCCCGGCTGCGAGTAGTCCACCGCATCCGAGACATAGATCTCCTCGCTCTCGGGACAGATGGTCATTCCATATTCGGAAGCGAGGCCCGTGGCGAAGGCGGCAGCCGTGGGGAGCGACTCGCTATCGACCGACATCGACCATACTCCGCCATTGAGCCAATAGAGGCGGTCGCCGGCGGCATTGCACTGCAACTTGGCGGGGAACTCGCCCAGGTTCATCTTCAGGGTGAGCTCCACCTCAAACTTCTCGGGGTCGATACGCAACAACGAGGGGGCCTCGTAGCCCAGCGGATTGCCATCCCACTGCCCTCCGTCGCACAATACCCACAGCTTGCCGTTCTTGTCGGCCGTGATGCAGGCGGGCTGGATGCCCACCTCAAGCGTTCCCACGATTTGGTCGCTCTCGGTGTCGATTTTGAGCACTTGACGCTGGTAGCTCCAGCAATTCACGAAGAGGTATTTGCCCACCTGCACCATCTGCTCGGTCGAGGCCGTGGCTGCCTCCATCTCGGTGGTGATGTAGCCCGTCGTTGTGCAGTTCTTGGGATTTACGATGGCGATGCGGTTGTCCCACAGGGCCGTGACATAGGCCTTCTCGTCGGAGAGGAAGTGGATGTGGCGCGGATTGGGCGTAACAATACGCTTCACCTCCTTGAAGGTGGTGGGGTCGATGGCGAAGATGACGCCCGAGCTGTTGGCGGCCACCCAGCAGAGGCCGTCGTGCATCGTAAGCGATTGGGCCACATCGCCCAAAAGCTGACCGTTGGCACGCATGAAGACCTCGTTCTCGACCACCTTCTCCTCGGGCGTGTAGCACGAGAGGGTGGCGTTGGCAGCGCCATAGTTGCCCTCGCAACCGATGAGCAGGTTGCGCTGACTCTTCTCAAACTGTTCGGGGGTCGGGGCTTCGCTCTCGGAGCAGGCCACCGCAGCGATGGCCAGGACCATCATCCAAAAGATTTTACGCATAGCTGTAACTTTTTTAATAATAAATAGGTGTTTGTCCTCCTGCAAACCCGATTCGGTATGGATACAACAATACATCCGAATCGAAGGCACTTCGGATTTCAGCTTACAACTTTGCGCTTGGATATGAGTCGAAAAAAGCGTGTCAGTCGATTCCTGCCCATTACCTGTAGGCTAAAATCCTTGTGTAATGCATCAAGGCAGGTCTTCTGACTTGTTCCGCTTGAAGGCGCCTTCCCAAACTAAATGTTCAGTGGCAAAGAGTGCTTCAAACTCGATAACTCTCTGTTAATCCGAGAGTTGGAACTTACAGCAGCAGGTACTGTTCCGGATTTGCACCGGATTCCCTTTTCATCTTCGGCAGCGCCCAACGGGCCGCCTCGGAAACCTTTTGCACCACAAAAGTAGTGAATAAAATCGAGCCGCCAAACAAAATCCGAAAAAAAATTGTACCTTTGTCCTAACTTATGACGGAAGTTCGCGCAAAGAAGGCCTTGGGCCAACACTTTTTGGTCGATTTGAATATCGCCCGCAAAATTGCCACCTCGATGAGTGGCGGTACAGCCGAGTGCCCTGCCCCCCTGCTTGAGGTGGGGTGCGGTATGGGTGTCCTGACCCGTTTTCTGTTGGAGCGTGAGGATGTGATTACCTATGGCGCCGAAATCGACTCGGAGAGTGTCGAGTATCTCCATGCACACTACCCTCAATTCTCGCCCCGACTGATGGAGGGCGACTTCCTGAAGATGAACCTCGAGGAGCTCTTCCCCGATGGGGTACGCATCATCGGCAACTTCCCCTACAACATCTCGTCGCAGATCTTCTTCAAGGTGTTGGAGAACCGCCACCTGATTCCCGAGTGTGTCGGAATGATTCAGAAGGAGGTGGCTGTGCGCCTGGCCGAACCCCCCGGCTCGAAGGAGTATGGTATCTTGAGTGTGCTGTTGCAGGCCTGGTACGACATCGAATACCTCTTTACGGTGAATGAATCGGTCTTCAATCCGCCGCCGAAGGTCAAGAGCGCCGTCATCCGCCTCAAACGCAACCATGTCGAGCGTTTGGAGTGCGACGAACTACTCTTCGTGAAGGTGGTGAAGGCCTCCTTCAACCAGCGTCGCAAGATGATTCGCAACTCGCTCAAGGCGGTCTTTGGCAACTTTGGCGGCGAGGAGCACCCCTTCTTCTCGAAGCGTGCCGAGCAACTCTCGGTGGCCGATTTTGTCGCCCTCACCCGTTGGGTCGGGGAGCATAAAACGCAGGAGCGATGAGACTCACCTTCTTGGGTACGGGCACCTCGCAGGGTATCCCCGTCATCGGGTGTCGATGCAGCGTGTGCCAATCCGATGATAAGCGCGACAAGAGGTTGCGTACGGCAGCCCTGGTCGAGGTTGATGGGCTGAAATTGGTTATCGACGCAGGGCCCGACTTCCGCTATCAGATGTTACGCGCGGGGGTGAGCCATCTCGATGCCATCCTCCTCACCCACGAGCACAAAGACCATATCGGTGGTCTGGATGATGTCCGAGCCCTCAATTTTGTGGACTATCCCACCATCCATCCCGTTCCGCTCTATGCCACAAGGCGCACATTGGATGTGGTGCGCAACGACTACTCCTACGCCTTCGAGCAGGATAAGTATCGCGGTGTGCCCGAATTGGAACTCTGCGAGTTCAATCCCGATGGGCCCTTCGAGGTAAAGGGGGTGGAGGTCTTGCCGATTCGCGGATTTCACTCCTCGCGCTTCGAGGTGACGGGTTTCCGCATCGGCCGGCTGGCCTACCTGACCGACTTTAAGGCTGTTGCTCCCGAGCAGGTGACCAAATTAAGAGGTGTCGAGGTGTTGGTGGTCAACGCATTACGGCCGAAGCCCCACGATTCGCACTTCTCGCTCGACGAGGCCCTGGCCCTCATTGCGGAGCTGCAACCCGCGAGGGCCTACCTCACGCATCAATCCCACGAGATGGGGCGTTATGCCGAGCTCGAGAGCCGACTCCCCGAAGGGGTCTTTTCGGCCTACGACACCCTGCAAATAGAGATATAATTATCGAGATGTAATATTATAAAGATAGAAGAGATGAAAAGATTTGACAACAAAGTAGTCATCGTAACGGGAGCCTCGTCGGGTATCGGTGAGGCCTTGGCGCGTGAATTTGCCCTCCGAGGGGCCAAAGTGGTGCTCGGAGCCCGCAGCGAGGAGAAACTCAAGGCGATTACCGAGGAGATTCGTCAAACGGGAGCCGAGGCCGCCTGGTGCGCCTGTGATGTGGTCAAGGCCGAGGAGTGCGAGCGCCTGATACAGACCGCAGTCGATAACTTCGGAGGCGTTGATGTGCTGATTTGTAACGCCGGCCTCTCGATGCGTGCCATCTTCGACGATGTCGAGCTCTCGGTGCTCTACCGCCTGATGGATGTCAATTTCTGGGGTACGGTCAACTGCTGCAAGTATGCCCTTCCCTACCTCCAAAAGAGCCGCGGCTCGATCGTCGGCATCTCCTCGGTGGCGGGCCTCCACGGTCTGCCCGGCCGCACCGGCTACTCCGCCTCGAAGTACGCCATGACCGGTTTTCTCGAGACCCTGCGCATCGAGAACCTCAAGAAGGGGCTCCATGTGATGATCGCCTGCCCCGGATTTACCGCCTCCAATGTCCGCTTCTCGGCCCTCACGGCCGACGGCTCGCAGCAGGGTGCCACGCCCCGCAACGAGGGGAAGATGATGACCGCTGCCCAGGTAGCCGGCATCGTGGCCCGCGCCACGGCCCGCCGTAAGCGCCTCTGCCTGATGGAGGCAGAAGGTCGCGCCACCCACTTCATCAAGAAGTTCGCCCCCGGCCTGCTGGATAAGCTCTTCTATTGGGTGATGGCCAAGGAGCCGGATTCTCCCTTCAAGTAATTTTTGATTTTATAGGGCAAATTTTGCACTGCCTTGTTTGGGGCGAATGGGAAATACGCTTAGTATGTCCCATCCGCCCCAATCTTCGTTAGCACAAAATTTGCTCCTCTAAAAGTCAAAAATTGTTCTTTTCGATTTTATAGGGCAAATTTCACCTTGCCTTGTTCGCCCCGAATGGGAAGTACGCTTTAGTACATCCCATCCGGGGCTTACTTCGTTAAGGCAAAATTTAGAATGTAGAATTTAGAATTTAGAATCGCCCTTTCTGCCATTTTGTCAGTTTTCCGACAGACGACGGGGGCGGTTTGGCAGATACAGGTGCCGATTTTGCCCGATTTTGGCATGGCGGGGCGTTTGGTACACCCTTTGATGCGATGTGTGCCAAACGCGATTCACTTCGATGCGGAGCATAAAAGAGCACGATAGAGTAAAGATCGCATAAAACAGAAACAATAAATTTGAAAAACTTAAAACAATAGAGAACTATGGGAAAGATTATTGGTATTGATTTGGGTACGACGAACTCGTGCGTAGCTGTAATGGAGGGCTCGGAGCCCGTGGTAATTCCTAACTCGGAGGGTCACCGCACCACCCCGTCGGTAGTTGCCTTCACCGAGGGTGGCGAGCGTAAGGTAGGCGATCCCGCCAAGCGTCAGGCCATCACCAACCCCAAGCGTACGGTCTTCTCGATCAAGCGCTTCATGGGTGAGCGTTACGACAAGGTAACCGAGGATATCAAGCGTGCTCCCTACGCCATCGTGCAGGGCGACAACAACACCCCGCGTGTCGATATCGACGGTCGTCAGTACACCCCGCAGGAGATTTCGGCCATCACCCTTCAGAAGATGAAGAAGACGGCCGAGGATTATCTGGGTCAGGAGGTTACGGAGGCTGTAATTACCGTGCCGGCCTACTTCAGCGACTCGCTGCGTCAGGCCACCAAGGAGGCCGGTGAGATTGCCGGTCTGAAGGTGCGTCGTATCATCAACGAGCCTACGGCTGCTGCCCTGGCCTACGGTCTGGACAAGAAGGAAAACGATATGAAGATTGCCGTGTTCGACCTCGGTGGCGGTACCTTCGATATCTCGATTCTGGAGCTGGGTGACGGTGTCTTCGAGGTGAAGTCCACCAATGGCGATACCCACCTCGGAGGTGATGACTTCGACCATGTGCTGATCGACTATATGGCCGAGGCGTTCAAGGCCGAGCACGGGGTGGATCTGCGTCAGGACCCCATGGCCCTGCAGCGTCTGAAGGAGGCTGCCGAGAAGGCAAAGATCGAGCTCTCCTCCTCGATGCAGACCGAGATCAACCTCCCCTATATCATGCCCGTGAATGGTATTCCCCAGCACCTGGTGATGAGCCTCACGCGTGCCAAGTTTGAGCAGTTGGCCGACCACCTGATTCGCAAGACCATCGAGCCCTGCAAGATCGCCCTGCGCGACGCCGGTCTCTCGGCATCGCAGATCGACGAGGTGATTCTGGTAGGTGGTTCGACCCGTATCCCCGCCATCCAGAAGATCGTGGAGGAGTTCTTCGGTAAGACCCCCAACAAGTCGGTGAACCCCGACGAGGTGGTTGCCGTGGGTGCTGCCATCCAGGGCGGTGTCCTCACCGGTGAGGTAACCGATGTGCTGCTGCTCGATGTTACGCCCCTGTCGCTCGGTATCGAGACGCTGGGTGGTGTGATGACCAAGCTCATCGACGCCAACACCACCATTCCGACCCGCAAGTCGGAGGTCTTCTCGACGGCTGCCGACAACCAGCCCTCGGTAGAGATCAATGTATGCCAGGGTGAGCGTCCCATGGCTCGTGACAACAAGTCGATTGGCCGCTTCCACCTCGATGGCATCCCCGCCGCTCCCCGTGGCGTACCGCAGATTGAGGTTACCTTCGATATCGACGCCAACGGTATTCTGAATGTATCGGCCAAGGATAAGGGCACCGGCAAGGAGCAGAAGATACGCAACGAGGCTTCGTCGGGTCTGACCGAGCAGGAGATTCAGCGCATGCGCGATGAGGCCAAGGCCAACGAGGAGAAGGATAAGATCGAGAAGGAGCGCATCGACAAGATCAACGCCGCCGACTCGAACATCTTCGCCACCGAGAAGCAGCTCAAGGAGTATGGCGATAAGATTCCTGCCGACAAGAAGTCGGCCATCGAGGGGGCCCTTGCCAAGCTCAAGGAGGCTCACAAGAACCAGGATATCGCCGCCATCGATGCGACCATCGCCGAACTCAATACCGCATGGCAGGCCGCTTCGCAGGATATCTACGCCCAGCAGCAGGCCCAGCAGCAGGCTAACCCGGGTGCCGGTCAGCAGCAGGCCGACCAGCAGGGTGCCCAGCAGCCCGAGGATGTAGAGTTCGAAGAGGTGAAGTAGTTCAACCCGACGAAATCAAAAATGAGAGGTGTTCGCCGATCGGCGGGCACCTCTTTTTTCGTCGTTCTGATTCGCTCTCCACGCTATTTTTGAGGTAATTTGTAAAAAAAGTAAAAAAATCGGGAGAAAAGTTTGCTAATCCGATTTTTTGTTGTAACTTTGATAACGGAGAAACCGCCATAATGAATGACGACAACGAGAAACTAAACAAAAAATCATAAGTATTAACCTTAAAAATTTAGCGATATGATTATCACTTTCAATGAACTTCGCAGAATCAAAGACAAGTTACCCAGTGGCAGCTCGCAGCGCATCGCAGATGAGCTCGGAATTGATGTGGAGACCGTTCGCAACTACTTCGGTGGCAAGCATACGGATGCCAAGTGTGGTGCCGGTGTTCACTTTGAGCAGGGCCCTGACGGTGGTGTGGTGACGCTCGACGATACCGCCATCTTGGATGCTGCGATGCGTATCTTGAACGAGAGCAAATAGAGCCCATAACGACTTTAGGGTCGATCGTGCGGTGGATGGTATGTCATGTACCATCCACCGTCTCTTTTTCTCTTCGAAAAAGGAGGGCTTATTCCTATTTATTTTGCCTTGAATCTTGGCTGTTTGCCCTTTTTTTTCTATCTTTGTGCGCTTATAGGCATATTTGCGCCTGTGGTGATTCGTGTAAGAGAACGAATAACAACAAAATAATACAAATTTTAACTAACAAAAAACAAAAATGCAAAGCAAAGGATTTGTGAAATTGGTTGCGGTTCTGTTGGCCATTGCCTGCATCTTCCAGCTTTCGTTCTCGTTCAAGACGAGAAGCGTGGAGAAGGCAGCCGACAAGTATGCCGCACAGTACGAGGTGGAGGCCCGTGACTCGATGGCTCTTCACTACCTCGATTCGGTAGCCAACAAGCCCGTCTACAACCTGGGCTTCCAGGCCTACACCTACAAGGAGTGTAAGGAGAAGGAGCTCAACCTGGGTCTGGACCTCAAGGGCGGTATGAATGTGATGCTCGAGGTACAGATTTCGGATGTGGTACGCGCCCTGGCCGGCGAGAGTCAGAACGACCCCGCCTTCATGGCTGCCATGGAGCAGGCCGAGGCCGAGATGAAGGCCGGCACCAACGACTTCATCGGTGCCTTCGTCGAGGCTTTCAAGGCCAACTCGAATGGCGCTTCGCTCGCTTCGATATTCGTAAGCCCCGAGCGCAAGGATATCAACCCCAACTCGACCAACGAGGAGGTGGAGAAGCTGCTCCGCAGCGAGACCGATGCCGCCATCGACGCATCGTTCAATGTGTTGCGTTCGCGTATCGACCACTTTGGTGTAACGCAGCCCAACATCCAGCGCCTGCCCAACTCGAACCGTATTCTGGTCGAGCTCCCCGGTGTAAAGGAGCCCGAGCGCGTGCGTAAGCTGCTCCAGGGTACCGCTTCGTTGGAGTTCTGGACCACCTACGACGGTTATGAGCTGCACCCCGCCCTGGCCCGTGCCGACCAGAAGGTGCGCGAGCTGCTCACCGTAGAGGAGCCTGTGGAGGAGCCTGCGGAGGAGGTGGCCGCCGAGACCGAGGCCGCATCGCTCGTTGATGAGGTTGCCGACAAGGCCGAGGTAATCACCGAGGAGGAGGCCGCTACGCTCTCCTACTTCGATGCCAAGGTGAACCCCCTGTTCGCTATTCTGGATCCCAACTTCGCCGGTGGTGCCGTGATTGGTGCTGCCTATCCCGCCGATATGGCTGCTGTGGATTACTACCTCTCGCTGCCCGAGGTACGCGAGCTCTTCCCTGCCGATGTCATGTTCAAGTGGGGCGTGAAGGGTGATCCCATGATGGATGGCCGTTACGCCCTCTATACCATCAAGGTAGAGCGTGCCGACGGTAAGGCTCCGCTGGATGGTGGCGTGGTAGTGGATGCTCGTGAGAGCTACTCGGAGCAGGGTGCCGACGCCCGCGTTTCGATGACCATGAACGCCGAGGGTATGCAGGAGTGGGCTCGCCTCACGGGTGAGAACATCAACAAGTGCATCGCCATCGTGCTCGACGGCTATGTATACTCGGCCCCCGCCGTTCGTACCAAGATCGAGGGTGGTAACTCGGAGATCTCGGGTAACTTCTCCATTCAGGAGGCCAAGGACTTGGCCAATGTGCTCAAGTCGGGTAAGGTGCCTGCCCCCGCACGCATCATCCAGGATACCGTAGTAGGTCCGTCGCTCGGTCAGGAGTCGATCAACTCGGGTCTCTTGTCCTTCGTGCTCGCTTTCGCATTGGTACTCCTCTACATGGGTCTCTTCTACCGCACGGCCGGCTGGGTTGCCGACTTCGCCCTCTTGACCAATGTATTCCTCATGATGGGTATCCTGGTGTCGTTTGGCGCCGTACTGACCCTGCCCGGTATCGCCGGTATCGTACTGACGATGGGTATGGCCGTGGATGCCAATGTGATTATCTACGAGCGTATCAAGGAGGAGCTGCGTGGTGGTAAGGGCCTTGGTCAGGCCATCAAGGATGGTTTCTCGAACGCCTACTCGGCCATCATCGACGGTAACTTGACGACCATCATCACGGGTATTGTCCTCTTCGTCTTTGGTACGGGTCCCGTACAGGGCTTCGCCACGACGCTGATCATCGGTATCCTCACCTCGCTCTTCTGCTCGATCTTCATCACCCGCATCGTGCTGGAGTGGGTAGTAGAGAAGTGGGGCACCATCTCCTTCTCGCGTAAGTTCTCGGAGAACTTCCTTTCGAATGTGAAGTTCGACTTCATCGGCAAGCGCAAGTACTCCTACATCGCTTCGGGCTCGGTGCTCGTGCTCTCGATCATCTCCCTCTTCGTGCTGGGTCTCAACCTCGGTACCGACTTTACGGGTGGTCGTGCCTACACCATTCGCTTCGACAAGGCCGTTTCGGCCGAGGAGGTGCGTGCCGCTTTGGAGGGTGCCTTCGTGGATGGCGATGCTGACGCTGTGAGCTGCGAGGTGAAGCAGTATGGCCAGGAGAACCAGATGCGTATCGTGACGCAGTACAAGTTCGACGATACTTCGGAGGAGACGACCGCCGAGGTGGGTGAGATCATCTACAACGCCCTGAAGCCCCTCTACTCCTACGACATCTCGTTCGACTCGTTCCGCTTTACGCAGGATGACCTGAATGGTATCATCTCGGCCGAGAAGATTGGTCCCTCGATTGCCAAGGATATGACCTGGAACGCTATCTACGCCGTTCTCTTCTCGCTGGTGGCCATCGGCCTCTACATCGCCCTGCGATTCAAGAAGTGGCAGTGGGCTATGGGTGCTACGCTGGCGCTGGCTCACAACGCCTTGATCGTAATCGGTCTCTTCTCGATGCTCTACGCCGTGATGCCCTTCGCCCTCGAGGTGAACCAGGCCTTCATCGCTGCCATCCTGACGCTGATTGGTTACTCGATCAACGATACCGTGGTGATCTTCGACCGTATCCGCGAGTACTTGACGCTCTATCCCAAGCGTGATATGCGAGAGAACATCAACAACGCTATCTGCTCGACGCTGTCGCGTACAATCAATACCTCGGGTACGACCCTCGTAACGCTTCTCGCCATCTTCATCTTTGGCGGTGAGACGATTCGTGGCTTCATCTTCGCCCTGTTGGTGGGTGTCATCATCGGTACCTACTCGTCGGTATTTGTTGCAACGCCGATTGCTTATGATATGATTTCGAAGAAGCAGAAGTAATTTTCGATTTTAAGCGGTAAATTCCGCACCGCCTCGATTGCCCCGAATGGGAAATACACCAAGTATGTCCCATCCGGGGCAATCTTCGTTGGCACGGAATTTTCTCGCCTAAAATCAAAAATAGTCCTTCTCAATTTGTAAACGGTAAATTCCGCACCTCAATCATTGGGGAGAATGGGCAGTACGCTTTAGTACAGCCCATCCTCCCCGATTTCATGTCGGCACGAAATTTCCTCACCTAAAATCAAAAATTTGGGTTTCACGAACTCTCACGCGAGATTGCCGACGAACTGCGCGAGGAGGGGATAAAGCGTGTCGAGGCCCTGAATCGTGAAATCCATTGACTGAAACAGCATAATTTTGAATTTCGAATTTTGCATTTTGAATTTGAAATTGTACCTTTGTTTGATAATACGCAAAACTCTGAAAAGTTATGGCTTTTGATTCGATTCTTGGTTGGTTCAAGCGCACGGTGTCGCCCGTATTTTGGGTGATGCTCCTGGCGTCGTTTATCCTGTGGTACATCTCCAAGTTGAGCTATACCTACACGACCGACTTCAATGTCTCGATAAATACCGATGGCGAGAAGTATAAGGTAACCTGCATCTTCGAAGGGGTGGGCACCAACCTGGTGGGCTACCACACCCACTTCGGCAAGACGCTGCGCATCCCCTTGTCCGAGCTCAAGTACAAGGCCTCGCGCGAGGAGGGACACGAGGGGATGATTATCATCGACCCCCACTCCCTGCAACAGGCCATTGCCGTGCGTTACAGCGATGTGAAGGTGGTATCCATCGGCTCGATACCCGAGATTCCCAAGCCCCAAACCGACGAGCCGGCAAAGGGGCACGACAAGTCCGAATCCAAAAGTGCCAAAAGATGATTAAGGTAGGAGTTACAGGCGGCATCGGGAGTGGAAAATCGACTCTGTGCCGCCTGCTTACACAACATGGGGCTCCGCTCTATGTGGCCGACGACGAGGCGAAACACCTGATGCAGCACGATAAGGGGCTGCGTGAGGGAATCATTGCCGCCTTTGGTGAGGAGGCCTACACCCCCGAGGGGCTCAACCGAAGCTGGCTTGCCGAGCGTGTCTTTGGCGATCGGGAGGCCCTGGCCCGTCTGAACGGCTTGGTACACCCTGCGGTCTTGGCCGACTTCGAGCGTTGGACCGAGGCGCACCGCGAGCACCCCTATGTCATCTTCGAGAGTGCCATCCTCTTCTCGGCAGGGTTGGCTCATGTGGTCGATTTTACGGTGGCGGTATTGGCTCCCGAGGCGTTACGCCTGGAGCGCACCTGTCGCCGTGACGGGGCCGAGCCCGAGGCGGTCAAGCGCCGTATGGCGGCCCAGATGAGCGATGACGAGTTGGCCGAGAGGGCCGACTATGCGGTGGTAAATATCGTGGAGGAGGAGTTGGCTGCCACGGCCGACCGCCTCGATAAAATTTTTCGTCATGAAGCCTCAAAAGCTCACTCTTGATCTTTCGCGGCCCTGCGTGATGGCGATTCTGAATGTAACGCCCGATTCATTCTACGCCCATAGCCGCACCTTCTCGTCCGAGGAGATTGCCCGTCGTCTCGAGGAGGTGGTGGAGCAGGGGGCACGAATGGTCGATATCGGGGGATACTCTACGCGCCCGGGGGCCGGAGAGGTCTCTTCGGAAGAGGAGCTTCGTCGTGTGACGCGTGCCATGGAGCTTGTGCGTCGCCACCATCCCGAGCTGTTGGTCTCTATCGATACCTTCCGTTCGGAGGTGGTACGCGGTGTGGTCGAGCACTTCGGGGCGGTTGTAGTGAACGATATCTCGGCCGGAGAGGCCGACCCGATGATGCTCCCCACGGTGGCCGAATTGGCGCTCCCCTATATCGCCATGCACATGCGCGGTACGCCACAGACCATGCAGCAGATGACCCACTACGAGGATGTTGTGGAGGAGGTCGTGGCCTACTTCCGTCGTCGCTTGCCGGAGCTGCACAAGGCGGGGATTCGGGAGGTGATTCTCGACCCGGGCTTCGGCTTTGCCAAGAGCGTGGAGCAGAACTATGCGTTGTTGGGGTCGCTTGGGCGCCTGACGCAGTTTGGATGCCCCGTCCTCTCGGCCCTATCGCGTAAGTCGATGATATATAAGGCGCTCGGGACTACGCCCGAGGAGGCCCTTACGGGTACTACGGCCCTGAATTGGGAGTCGTTGAGGCAGGGAGCCTCGATTCTGCGCGTACACGATGTGCGCGAGGCGGTCGAGGTATGCCGTTTGTTTGAACTCTTTAAGCAGCAAAATGATAAAGGTAAGTAACATACACAAGCGCTTTGGCGAATTGGAGGTCTTGAAGGGGATCTCGTTGGAGATTTCGCGCGGTGAGGTGGTCTCGATTGTCGGGGCCAGCGGCGCGGGCAAGACCACGCTGTTGCAGATTCTGGGCACCCTGTCGGAGGCCGACGAGGGCGAGCTCATTATCGACGGGGTGGATGTTGGTCGGCTGGGGGATAAGGAGCTCTCGAAGTTCCGCAACCAAAAGATCGGTTTTGTCTTTCAGTTTCACCACCTGTTGCCCGAGTTCTCGGCCTTCGAGAACATCACCATCCCGGCCCTGATTGGCGGGGCCTCGCGTGCCGAGGCCGAGCGCCGAGCCGAGGAGCTCCTCTCGTTGGTGGGGCTGCAGCAGCGCCGTGACCATAAGCCGAGCCAGCTCTCGGGTGGCGAGCAGCAGCGCATCGCCATTGCGCGTGCATTGGTCAATTCGCCTGCCGTCTTGTTGGCCGACGAGCCCTCCGGAAATCTCGACTCGCAGAACCGCGAGGAGATTCACCGCCTCTTCTTCGAGTTGCGCGAGCGTCTCGGTCAGACCATTGTGCTGGTGACGCACGATGAGGCGTTGGCCGAGCGTGCCGATCGAAAAATTGTGATGCGCGACGGCCTTATTGTGGGCGACTGATGAGCGAGTTTCGATTCAAATCCTTTACGGTGGTGCAGGATGGTTGCGCCATGAAGGTGGGTACCGACGGGGTGCTGTTGGGGGCCTGGGCCCCCCTGCGTCCTCGGGACAGACGCCTGCTCGATGTGGGGTGTGGCACGGGGGTCATCGCCCTGATGTTGGCCCAACGCGCCCCAGAGGCCTCGATTACGGCCCTCGATATCGACCCCGAGTGTGTTGCCCGAACACGCGAAAATGGCGACAGAAGCCCCTGGGGAGGGCGTATCGAGAGTTGCCATGCGGCGGTGCAGGAGTTCGAGGCCGAACCCTTCGATTTGATTGTAACCAACCCTCCCTACTTTGTCGATTCACTTCGCTCGCCCGATGCGGCGCGTACGATGGCCCGTCATACGGCATCGCTCCCCTTCGAGGAGTTGGTCGAGGCCTCGGTGCGTCTGCTCAAGCCCGAGGGACGCTTGGCGCTGATTCTCCCGACCGATGAGGCGGCTCGTTTTCTGCGTATCGCCTCGTCGCACTTGTGGCTGGAGTGCCGTTGTGCGGTAAGGAGTACCCCCCGACGCCCCGTAAAGCGCGTGATGATGCTCCTCTCGCGCTGCCAACCTCTGCGCCCCGTCGAAGAGCAGGAGCTCGTCATCCAGACCGCCCCCGAGTGCTACACCCCCGAATACCGGGCCTTGACGCGGGATTTCTACCTTAAATTTTGAGAATGAGGAAATAATTTGCTACATTTGTACATCGGACCATTAAACGATACCAACCCATGAAACGCATTTCGATTCTGCTCCTGATGGTGATGGGCCTCTCGACGCTGACGGCTCAAAATCACTATGTTCAGCCCGAGGGCTTCGCTTCGCAGCAAGGGGCCCTTCAATACAACTACCCCCAATCGACGCTGGTGGTCGATCTGACCCTTGTCGAGGAGCAGGTGGTGGCCGGCCCCTATGCCCGCTATGCACTCAAGTACCTGGGCCTGCGTGCCCCCTTCTCCGATAAGCGCACCTGCCGCCTCGAGTCGGCAACCATCGCTCTGATGAGCCCCGAGGGGTATGAGGCCTCGCAACCGTTGCCCGCAGAGCAGCACGAGAGTCCCTCTTACAGCCGTGCTGCGGAGGAGTTCCCCGCCCTTACGGCCGACCGCACCGAGCTCGTGCAACTTTCGGGTGAGAGTGCTGCCGAGAAGGCCGCTACGCGCATCTTCCAACTGCGCCGCAGCCGCCTCGACCTCATCACGGGTGCCGAGGGCGAGCATGTCTTTGGTGAGGGGCTGAAGGTGGCACTCGAGGAGATTGAGCGTCAGGAGCAGGCGCTGTTGGAGCTCTTCCTGGGGCGTAAACAACTCACGCGTACGACCCACCGCATCGAACTGATGCCCCAAAGCGACAAGCGCCAATATATCCTCGGACGATTCAGTGCTGCCGAAGGGTTGCTCGATGGCTCCGACCTCTCGGGCGAGATCATTCTCTTGGAGCTTCTCCCCGGTGAGCCCTACGGCGTAAAGGAGGCCTCGGAGAAGGCCAAGTCGGTAGTCCGTTGCCGTGTGGCAGCTCCCACACAGTGTACGGTGAACTACGCCGGCGAGGTGTTGGGCAGCCGTACCCTTCCCCTCTTTGAGATGGGGCGTACGGTGCTTGTGGAGCGCTAAAATAGGCCTATAAGATGATACAAAACCAAAATTATACCTCGCGCATGGCGGCCCTATTGGGTCGCCTGCGTCGTGAGATGAATGGGGCTGTTGCCGAGGCGATGGCCCGTGGCGGCATCTGCGGCGTGCTCAACTATGGCGTGAGTATCCCCACGCTGGTGGAGATTGTGCGTAGTGAGGAGCATGACCACGACTTTGCCCGTTTCCTCTATCGGCAGCAGGTGCGCGAACTGCGCATCGCGGCCCTTCTTTTGGCCGAGCCCGAGCGGATGGATGAGGTAGAGGCCGAAGAGTGGCTTGCGGGGGCTGTGACGCTCGAACTGCGCGACCTCTACGCCTGTTACCTCCTCTCGGGGGTTGCCGAGCGACTCCTCACTCGGATGATGGAGTGGCTCGACCGAGGGAGCCCCGAGGCCTGCCATGTAGCCATCCACGCCCTGGCTCGAAGTGGGGTAGCCCCCACCGAGGAGCTCCTGCAGGCTGTTTGTCGCGTCCTGGAGCGCTTCCCCGAACAGGAGATGACGGCCAATATGGTGGTTCGTTTCTTCAGTTTCCGCTTCGGGGAGTTGCCTCGTTGCACCCTGCCTGATACTCCGTCGGGTCGCTATGTAAAGGAGGAGCTTCAAGCCCTCTTTGGCGAATAGCTTGCCCCCCCCTCTATCCGTAAATTTCGACCCACGAACGCGTATTTCCCCGGTAGGCGGAGAGCTGTTGCTCGACATACTCGATGGTACGCTTGAGTCCCTCGGTGAGCGAGGTGCGGGCTCGCCACCCCAATTCGCGGCCCGCAACCTTGAGGTCGGGGCGTCGGTAGCGTGCATCCCCCGGGCGGGCTGCCGTGTGGTTGATCTCCGAACGGCTCCCCGTCAGGTCGATTATCTTCTCGGCCAACGAGCGAATTGTAATCTCGTTGTCGCTTCCAAAATCGACTGTGCGCGGGGTGGAGTCGGGTGCCGCCTCCATCAACATCTTCAACCCCTCGACCATATCCTCCACCCAGCAGAAGTTGCGCTGCTGCTCGCCACTCCCGAAGATGGTGAGTGGCCGATTGCGCAGGGCCGAGGTGATCATTCGCATCACCACCCTGCGGTCGCGCGTGTCGCACCCCGAGCCGTAGGTGTTGAATATGCGGGCAATACGGCAATCGACCCCGTACTCCTCGAAGTAGGCGTGGTGAATCATCTCCGAGGCGCGCGACCCCTCGGCCGTGGCGCAATGTTCGATATGGGAGTCAAATTCGGAGGCGGTGCCGGGGGCATATATCTCCCCCGAGGAGGCGTAGAGCACGCGTGCAAACTCGCTGCGTACCATCTCCAGGGTGTTGAAGGTGCCCAGGATGTGGCTCTTGAGTACTTCGGTGGGGAGCTGACGATCGTAGCTCAACCGTGCCGGCGACGAGAGGTTGTAGATCTCGTCGCAGTGAATCGTATAGGGAATGGCGATGTTGTGGCGGACAAAGTGGAAGTTCTTGGCCTCCATGTCGCGCAGCAGGGGCGAGGAGGAGAGCTCGCGTACATCGACGCAGTAGACCTCGTCGCCCTCGGCAACTAACTTGAGAGCGAGGTGGGTGCCAATCAACCCGACGCCGCCCAAAATGACAACTCTCTTCTGCATAGGCCTTTTTTATGGAGGACCCATGCAACAAGTTTGCCGTCTTATACGCTCTTTGGGAAGTTTTACTCCTCGGTTTCCGTAGAGAAGAGGGCGCGGGGCAACTGGTCGATACGCTGGATGCGTACCACCTCTATCCCTTTGGGATGCTTCAGCCCCTTGTTCAAAAATCCCGAAACGATGATGCGTTTGAATCCCAGGCGGGCCGCCTCGCTGATGCGCTGCTCGGTGCGGGGTGCAGGGCGCACCTCTCCCGAGAGGCCTACCTCACCACACATGGAGATGCCCTCCCGAATCGGGCGGTCGAAGTAGGAGGAGATGACTGCCGCCATCACCGCCAAATCGAGACCCGTGTCTGCCACCTTAAACCCGCCGGCGAAGTTCAAAAAGAGATCCTTCTGAAACATCTTCATCCCCACGCGCTTCTCCAAGACGGCCAGGAGCATGTTCATGCGTCGGGCGTCGTAACCCGTAGCCGAGCGTTGAGGCGTTCCATAGGCAGCCGAGCTTACAAGTGCCTGTACCTCAATCATGTAGGGTCGGATGCCATCGACCGAGGCCCCCACAGCAATACCGCTCAACGGCTCTTCATAGTGGGAGAGGAGTATCTCGGAGGGGTTTTCCACCTCGCGCAACCCCGCCTCGTGCATCTCGAAGACCCCTATTTCGGAGGTGGCCCCGAAGCGGTTTTTGATGCCGCGCAGGATGCGGTAGCAGTGGTTGTTGTCCCCCTCGAATTGGAGGACGACATCGACAATATGTTCCAGCACCTTCGGGCCGGCAATGGTGCCATCCTTGGTGATGTGTCCGATGACGAAGATCGAGATGCCGAGCGTCTTGGCCATCTTCAGAAGCGTGGAGGCGCACTCGCGTATCTGCGACACACTGCCCGCTGACGAGTCAATCAGCTCGGTGTAGATGGTCTGAATCGAGTCGATGACCACCACATCGGGCTTCAGCTGACGAATCTGCGAGGTGATATTTTCGAGCAGTGTCTCGGTATAGATCAGGCACTCCTCGTTTCCGATGCCGATGCGGTCGGCGCGCATCTTGATCTGCTCGGCCGACTCCTCGCCCGAGACATAGAGCGTCTTGAGCCCATTGTTCGAGAGGGCCAACTGCAACGAGAGGGTCGATTTGCCGATGCCGGGTTCTCCTCCTAACAGAATCAGCGAGCCGGGGACCAGACCTCCGCCCAACACGCGATTGACCTCGCTGTTACCCAGGTCGATGCGTATGATTTCGCGCTTCTCGATATCGCTCACGCGCTCGGGGGCTGATGAGGGGAGCGCGCCCGCCAGCGTAGCGCTTACCGAACTGCTCTCCTTGGCGATTATCTCCTCGCTAAAGCTGTTCCACTCGCCACACGAGGGGCAGCGCCCCAGCCACTTGGGGGCCTCGAATCCGCAATTCTTGCAGAAATATGCCTTCTTGACTTTTGCCATGGTGCTCTTTACGGGGGCTTATTTGACGAAGAAGCGGTAGATGTCGTTTCCGTTGGCGTAGATGAGCAGCGCCATCAGGATGATGAGGCCGATGTATTGGGCAATCTCGAGGAAGCGGTCGCTTAACTTACGCCCCGTGAGCATCTCCCAGAGCGTAAAGAGGGCGTGTCCGCCATCCAGACCCGGAATCGGAAGGATGTTCATCACTGCCAGGATGATCGAGAGAAAGGCGCACTTGAGCCAGAAGTCAAGCCAATTCCACTCCGAGGAGAAGATGCTGCCGATGGCGATAAAACCACCCAACTCCTCGTACATCTTGCTCTTGGGCTGTACGATGAGCTTGAGCTGATCCCAATAGGAGTTGATGACACGGCCGCAACGGTTGATGCCGGCCGGAATCGACTGCCAGAGGGTGTACTCGCGCGTGCGGATGGGAATGGGGCGAAGCATAATGCCGATATGCCCCTCTGCATCGACCGGCAGACGCAACTCGAGGGCCTCCTCGCCGCGTACGACATGCAGCGTTGCCGTATCGCTCTTCAACCCTTGGAGGGCGGCCGTGAGCTTGGCGGCATCCTCGCTTCGCAGCTCATTGACCCCCACCACGCGGTCGCCCACCTTCAGTCCGGCGCTCAGGGCCGTCGGGGCGGCGATGCTGTCCACCGTGAAGGGCATGATGGGCAGGGCAAAGTTGCCAATGTTGGGCGACTTGCGCAGCGAAACGAGCTCTTTGAAGGGGAGCTCCAGCGAAAGCGGCTCTCCGTGGCGCACCACCTCCACGGTGCGATTCTCGCCCGTGATAAGGAGCATGGTGGTGATTGAGGAGATGTTGTCGATGGCCTCGCCGTCGATGCTGACGATGCGGTCGCCATCCTCGAAGCCCATCGCCTCGGCCTCCTCCGAGAAGTTGTAGCCGAGGGTCATATCCTCGTTCGAGATGTAGCTCTCACCCCAGGTGTAGCAGACAGCCGAGTAGATGACAAAGGCCAGCAGGACATTCATCACCACGCCGGCAATCATCACCAGGAATCGCTGCCAGGCGGGTTTCGAGCGAAACTCCCAGGGCTGTGCGGGCTGCTTGAGCTGCTCGGTATCCATCGACTCGTCGATCATGCCGGCAATCTTAACATAACCACCCAACGGCAACCAACCCAGACCATACTCCGTGTCGCCACGCTTGAACTTCAGGAGCGAAAACCAGGGGTCGAAGAAGATATAAAACTTCTCGACTCGGATTTTGAAGATGCGGGCCATGATGAAGTGCCCGAACTCGTGCAGCCCCACCAAAATGGTGAAGGCGAGGAAAAGTTGTGCAATTTTAATCAGAATATCCATGTTGCTTGATGCGTTTTTTCGTTGTTGGTTACAATTGGAGATACTCCCGAGCCAAGCGACGCGACTCCTCGTTCGAGAGGGCGTAGTCGTCGAGGGTGGGGTGGGCGATGAAGGTGGCCTTCTTGAGGGCGTAGTTGATGGCCCCCACGATGTCGGTGTAGCGACATTGGTGGCCCAGGAAGGCGGCTACGGCCACCTCGTTGGCGCCGTTCATCGTGCAGGCGGCCGTACCTCCGCGGCGCAGACAGTCGTAGGCGATGTCGAGGGCCGGGTACTTTGCCCGATCCACGGGGGCGAAGCTCAAATTGGGGTGCTCCAGCAGCGAGAAGTGCTCCATGGGGCGCGAGGCGCGGTCGGGGAACATCATCGCCAAGCTGATGGGCATGTGCATGTCGGGGGTGCCGAGCTGTGCCTTGATAGCCCCATCCTCAAACTCGACCATCGAGTGGATAATCGACTGCGGATGAATCAGCACCTCGATCTTCTCGGGCTCGACGCCAAAGAGCCAATAGGCCTCGATCACCTCAAAACCCTTGTTTACGAGCGTAGCCGAGTCGATGGTGATTTTGGCGCCCATCGTCCACTGGGGGTGTTGCAGGGCGCGCTCGGGAGTTACCTCCTCCAACGCTTCGCGCGGCAGGTCGCGCAGGGCGCCCCCCGAGCAGGTAATCAGCAGCTTGCGAATCGGGGAGTGCTCGCCCATCAGGCACTGAAAGATGGCCGAGTGCTCCGAGTCGATCGGCAGAATTGGGGCCTGCTTTTCGCGGCTGAGGCGCATCACATAGTCGCCGCCCACCACGAGCGACTCCTTGTTGGCCAGGGCCAGACGCTTCCCCGCCTCGATGGCGGCCACCGTGGGGTGCAGACCGGCATAACCCACCAGGGCATTAACCACCATGTCGACCGAGCCGGCTGCGGCACATTGGCTCACGGACTCCGTGCCGGCGTAGACCTTTGTGTCGGTGTCGGCCAGGGCCTCCTTCAGCGCTTTGTAGTGGCGCTCGTCGGCCACCACTACGCTGTCGGCGTCGAACTCGCGGGCCTGCTCGGCCAGACGCTCCCAGCGCCCGTGGGCCGTGAGGGTCGTCACCTCGAAGCGGTCGGGGTTTTCACGAATGATATCGAGGGTCTGCTCGCCAATCGAGCCCGTGGACCCCAAAAGAGCTATGCGCTGTTTCATCATCAGAAGGTAATGTAGGCTTCGGGATCGACAGCCTTGCCGTCGCTCCAGAGTTCGAAATAGAAGGGGGCAGCCTCCTCGCGGTTGTTGGTCGAGGTGACGCCAATCAATTCGCCGGCACGCACACGCTGTCCGGTGATGACCTGCGAGCGCGAGAGGTTGCGGTAGGTAGATATCAGATTCGAGTTGTGCTGAATGGCAATCAGATAGCCCGTCTCGGGGCTCCAGAGCGAGAGAATCACCGTACCCCCCTCGACGGCTGCCACCTCGGCCTCGGCCTCGGTCGCCATCGTGACGCCCAACTGCTTTTGGCGAGAGTCGAAGTGCTGCGTAATGATGCCGTCCACCGGGGTGAGCATCTCCACCGCTTCGCGTACCGAGCGACGCGAGGTGGTGGCTCCACCCAGGGCATAGATGCCGTCGCCCTCCATCTGGGCACGCAGGGCCGAGTCGGCTCCGTTGGGCAAGACGAGCGACTTGTCGAGCAGCGAGTCGCTCTCGATGCGCGAGCGCACCACGGGCGAGCGGCCGTCAAGTACCAGGGCGATATTCTCGTTGTAGGTAAGCATGTCGTTCATCACACGCTCCATCGAATCCAGACGCATGATGTTGTCCACCAGGCTCTCGTGTGAGCGGGTAGCCTCGGTACGATAGCCGGGCAGGAACTCCAACACGGGGGTGTAGGCCACCAGGACAAGAATCAGGATGAAGAGCATCAACACCAGCGTGAAGAGGGCCGAGAGGATACCGAAAGGGGAGAGGTGCATATACCCCTCCTCGGTGCCGTCGGCAGCATTTTGGAGGCTCAAACGACGCTTGCGCATCAGCTCGCGCCACCCGTGGAGTATCTTACGAAAGATGTTCATGGTTGTGCTAATAACAATCGGTTACTAATCGGCAAATTTAATAAAAAGTATCGGGGCGACCAAACTTATCTCTTCGGATAGGTTAAATCAAACGAATTATTTGCTCTTTTTCGTATGAATCGCTATCTTTGTGCAGTTGATTTTTCTCTTGTTGCGAGGAGTAAAGTCGATACTGCGACAGAATAATTTACAAAAACAGAGATAGACTATGGTAAAACCTACTTTATTGGTGTTGGCCGCGGGCATGGGTTCGCGCTACGGTTCGCTCAAGCAGATGGATGGCGTAGGCCCCAACCGCGAGGCGATTATCGACTACTCGATTTATGATGCCATTCGTGCCGGCTTCGGCAAGGTGGTCTTTGTGATTCGCCACAGCTTCGGCGAGGAGTTCCGTGAGGTCTTCAACGAGGAGCGCTTCGGCGGCAAGATCAAGGTGGAGTATGTCTACCAGGAGCTCGACTGCCTGCCCGAGGGCTTTACGGTACCCGAGGGGCGTGAGAAGCCCTGGGGTACGAACCACGCTGTGATGATGGCTGCCGAGGTTATCCACGAGCCCTTTGCCGTCATCAATGCCGATGACTTCTATGGTGCCGATGCCTTCCGTGTCATCAGCGAATACCTCTCCACGCTCGAGGGGCATGAGAACAGCTACTGCATGGTGGCCTACAACCTCTCGAAGACCCTCTCTGAGAATGGTACCGTGTCGCGCGGTGTCTGCACGGTGAGCCCCGAGGGTGAGTTGGAGGGGATGGTCGAGCGTACCAAAATCGAGCGTATGCCCGATGGCCGCATCCTCTTCCACGACGAGGGTGCCGACGAGGAGCTCGAGGAGGATACCCCCGTCTCGATGAACCTCTTTGGCTTTACGCCCGACTACTTTGCCCACTCGGAGGCCTACTTCAAGGAGTTCCTTCGGGCGCGTGGCGGTGAGCTCAAGTCGGAGTTCTTCATCCCGTTGATGGTCAATACGCTGATTGGTAACGGCACCTCGAAGATGCGCGTGCTGCGCTCCACGGCCCAGTGGTATGGCGTAACCTACCAGGCCGACCGCGAGCCCCTGCGTCAGAAGCTCGTGCAGATGCAGCAGGATGGTACCTATCCGAGCAAGCTCTGGTAGTTCAAAAGTTAGAATTTAGAATCCAAAATTAGGGCCTGTCCTCCAGAAGAGGGACAGGCCTTTTCTTTTTTGGTAATGATGCCAAAAGCGGCGCTTGACCAAAAAATGCCTAATAGGCTCTATAGAATCCAATTAAACAGATAGCCTGAAATAATAATCAGCAGCGTTACCACGCCGAAGAAGATGGCTACAAGTCGCCAGGTCATCACCTTTTTGAGCATTGTGGCTTCGGGGATGGAGAGTCCAATGATAGCCATCATAAAGGCAATAGCCGTTCCAAGCGGAATACCCTTTGCCACAAATACCTCGATGATGGGCACAATACCTGCCGCATTGGCATACATCGGCACTGCTAACACCACAGCAAGCGGTACGCCCCACCAGTTTTCTGCCGAGAGGTATTGCTCAAAGAAGCCTTCGGGTACAAAGCCGTGCATCGTAGCACCAATGCCGATACCAATCAGAATATAGAGTAAAACGCCTCGCACGATGCCCCACGATTCACGGGTAATAGTGGGCAGTCGCTTGTGAAATGGTGTCTTCTCTGCCTCCCATCGTTGGCTCTGCGCCGATGATTGCGCTTGTGCAGCCTTTACCCAATCGCTTAAATAGGGTTCAAGGTGCATACGGCTCAAAATAAAGCCCGCAATCATCGACAGCAGCGTACCGCTCACAACATAAATCAGAGTTACCTTCACTCCAAACGAGCCGAGGAACATTGCCACCGCCACCTCGCTAACCAAAGGCGAGGCGATAAGGAATGTCAGCGTTAC
>JAZUQP010000017.1:0-11710 GCA_045605785.1 Alistipes sp.
CGATGGCCTCGATACCCTGCAGGCTGGCGGGGTTGTGAAGCGGGGCGATGACGCACAGCTCCTGGATCTTGGCCTTCACCTCCTCGTCAATCAGACAGCTCTCGGGGAAGTACTCGCCACCATGAGCCACGCGGTGACCCACAGCCTTCACCTCGTCGAGCGAGGTAATCACACCGTGCTCGGGGTGGGTAAGTGCCTCCATCACCAGGCTGATACCGGTGGTGTGGTTCTCGATGGGACGATGAAGCTCGAACTTCTCCTTGCCTACGGGCTTGTGCGTAAGATCACCTTCGGGAAGACCGATGCGGTCCACCAAACCCTTGGCGAGCAACTTGCTCTGCGACTCCTGCATGTCGATGACCTGATACTTGATCGACGAGCTGCCGCAATTCAGTACTAAAATTACCATAACGGATTGAATTTTACTTTTTTATTGTTATTTAGAAATTTTATTATCTATCACACATTACAATCACGCAAATATAATAAAATTTTAGCTGACTTTTCGCAAATTTATTCACAATTATTCGCAAAAAATCGCATAAAAAAGCAAACTCGTAACTTTAGGGACAAAAAGAGTCGACAGGCAGCGTGGCAAACAGAGAGCTATTCGCAATACTTATAGCCCAAACCCTTGATGGTCTGGATGTGCTCCTCTCCGATTTTGAGGCGCAATTTGCGGATGTGAACATCGATGGTGCGGTCGCCCACAACCACCTCGTCACCCCACACCGAGCGGTAGATTTCGTCGCGTGTAAAGAGTCGTCCGGGCTCCGAAGCAAGCAGCGCCAGCAACAAGAACTCCTTGCGCGGAAGAGCGAGCGTTTCGCCCCTCCACGAGGCCTCGTGACGCTCATGGTCGATATGAAGCAGCGAGCTCTTTTCGGGGGTAATACGCTTCAGAATGGCCGCCACGCGTCCCATCAGCACCTTCATGCGGATGGGCTTGGGAATGTAGTCATCAGCCCCCGCATCGTACCCCTCGACCTGCCGCTCCTCCTCGCCGAGCGCCGACAAGAAGACCACCATCACATCGCGCAACGAGGGCTGAAGGCGAATCCTTCGACAGGTCTCCACCCCATCCATTACGGGCATCATGCGATCGAGCAGAATCAGGTGGGGCAACACCCTGATGGCGCACTCCAACCCCTCGGCACCATTACGGGCCGTGTAGACCTCGTAACCCGCCTTTTGCAGGTTGTAGCTCACAAACTCCAGGATGTCATCCTCGTCATCGACCAACAAAATACGATGCTTCATCATGGCGCAATCGGAACCGTTTAGCAGAATTATCGGACTATTTTGTGCGAAGGTAAGAAAAATCCCGAAAAAAGGTGCCTGAAAAGGGAAAAATATCTTATCTTTGCACGATTCTATACTTTAGTATAGGGTCGAAATCTAAAACCAAATGATGATGGCTACCAAAAATTTGAACCTTCCTGCTCCCGAGGAGCAGTTCGACCCCGCGGTCGAAGATGTGCAACTTACCGCTCCCACCTCCCCCGAGGAGGCAACCCCTCAAACCTCCGTCGAAGTGGACTTCTCCGACGAGGAGGTCGCCCTGGCCGCCCACAGCGAAGAGCTGGAGTTGGGCGAGGAGACCCCCGAGGAGATCACCACCGAGAGCCCCGCAGGCGAAGAGTCCTCGCTTGCAGGCAAGAGCCGCGAGGAGTTGATCCGCTGGTTCGAGAAGCTCCTGGAGGAGCGTCCCGTGCAGACCTTGCGCCGCGAGGCCGAGGCCCTGAAAATTGCCTTTTACAAACAACACCGAGCCGATGTCGAGGCCGAGAAACGCGCCTTTGTGGAGGCGGGCGGCAACGAGGAGGAGTTTACCCCCACGGTCGATGGTTGCGAAAGCCGCCTGAAGGAGCTCTTCGCCGTTTATCGCCAACGCCGCGACCAATTCATCTCCTCGCTCGAGGAGGAGAAGCAGGCCAACCTCGAAGTCAAGCTCCGCATCATCGAGGAGCTCAAGGAGCTGGTTACCTCGGATGAGACCCTGAACCATACTTTTACCAAATTCCGCGAACTGCAGCAGCGCTGGAAGGAGACGGGCATCGTACCCCAGCAGCATGTCAAGGATGTGTGGGAGAACTATAACCTGCAGGTCGAGAACTTCTACAACTTCATCAAGATCAACAAGGAGTTGCGCGACCTGGACCTGAAGAAGAACTATGAGCAGAAGGTGGCCCTTTGCGAGGCTGCCGAGGCGCTGGTCGAGGAGGCATCGGTCATCGAGGCCTTCCACAAGTTGCAGAAGATGCACGACCAATGGCGTGAGACGGGCCCTGTGGCCATGGAGCACAAGGAGGCGCTCTGGGAGCGTTTCAAGGAGGCTTCGAGCCGCATCAACAAGGCCCACCAGGAGCACTTCGAGACGCTGAAGCGTGAGCAGTTGAAGAACCTCGAGCTGAAGAGCAACCTTTGCGAGCAGGCCGAAGCGTTGGTGAATCAGCCGATGACCTCGCGCAAGGAGTGGAGTCGTGCCAACGAGCGTCTGCTCGAGATTCAGAAGGTATGGAAGAGCATCGGCTTTGCCCCCAAGAAGGAGAATACACGCATCTACGAGCGTTTCCGCAACGCCTGCGACAACTTCTTCGAGGCCAAGCGCGCCTTCTACGCCTCGGTGAAGGATGAGATGGATCACAACCTGCAACTCAAGCAGGAGCTCTGCGAGGCTGCCGAGGCGTTGCAGGAGAGCGAGCAGTGGAAGGAGACGACCGACGAACTGATTGCCCTGCAGGCGCGTTGGAAGGAGGCGGGTGCCGTATCGCGCCGCTACTCCGACCAGGTGTGGAAGCGTTTCCGCAAGGCCTGCGACCACTTCTTCGAGCGTAAGGCCAAGCACTTCTCGGAGGTGGACGGCTCGCAGGAGCAGAACCTGGAGCGCAAGCTCGCCCTCCTCTCCGAGATGGAGGCTGCGGACGGCAAGGTCGGCGGCTACGAGGCCATCCGCGAGTTCCAACGCCGTTGGAGCGAGATCGGGTATGTCCCCATCAAGCGCAAGGAGGAGATTCAGAAGCGCTACAAGCAGGTGGTGGACAAACTCTTTGGCGAGCTGCGCTCGGGCGAGCGCGACCGTTCGATGGGTCGCTTCCGCGAGAAGGTATCCTCGCTCAAGGAGGGCGGACAGAAGCGTCTGCAGTCGGAGCGCGAGAAGCTCTACAATAAGGTGCGCCAGCCCGAGCAGGAGATTCAGCTCCTGGAGAACAACATCTGCTTCTTCGCCGGTTCGAAGAATGCAGAGTCGTTGGTGGCCGGCGTGCGCGAGAAGATCGAGCGTGCAAAGGAGGAGATGGCCGCAACCATCGAGAAGGTGCGCATGATCGACGCCGAAACCGAGAAGTAGAGCCCCAACTTTACCCCAAAATTAGAACGACAACAAAAAACATACATCATATGAAACTAACGAAACCCAAGTACATCTTTGTGACGGGCGGTGTAGCCTCGTCGCTCGGCAAAGGTATTATTTCGGCCTCCATCGCCCGCCTGTTGCAGGCTCGCGGCTACTCGGTAACGATTCAGAAGCTCGACCCCTATATCAATGTGGACCCGGGCACGCTGAACCCCTATGAGCATGGGGAGTGCTATGTAACGGAGGATGGTACGGAGACCGACCTCGACCTGGGCCACTACGAGCGTTTCACCTCGATTCACACCTCGAAGAACAACAATGTGACGACGGGTAAGATCTATAAGACGGTCATCGAGAAGGAGCGTAAGGGTGAGTTTTTGGGCAAGACCGTGCAGGTCATTCCCCACATCACCGACGAGATCAAGCGCCGCATCCAGCTCTTGAGCCAGGAGAAGTGCTACGATGTCATCATCACCGAGATTGGCGGTACGGTGGGCGATATCGAGTCGCTGCCCTTCATCGAGTCGGTGCGTCAGCTGCGCTACTCGTTGGGCTACAAGAACACGGCGCTCGTACACCTGACGCTGGTCCCCTACATGGCCGCCTCGGGCGAGATGAAGACCAAGCCTACGCAGCACTCGGTGAAGGCCCTGTTGGAGAATGGTCTGCAGCCCGATATCCTGGTGCTGCGTGCCGAGCATCCGCTGGAGCCCAACCTGAAGCGTAAGGTGGCCCTCTTCTGCAATGTGGATCCTTCGGCCGTGATGGAGTCGATTGATGTACCGACCATCTACGAGGTTCCTCTGAAGATGCACGAGCAGCACCTCGACGAGGTAGTACTCGACAAGTTGGGACTGCCGGTCGAGGAGACCGAGCTCAACCTCGATACGCTGCGCAACTTCGTAGAGAAGATCAAGAGCCCCTCGCAGAAGCTGGATATCGCCCTGGTGGGCAAGTACACCGAGCTGCCCGACGCCTACAAGTCGATCAGCGAGTCGTTTATCCACGCCGGTGCCGTAAACGACTGCAAGGTGAAGCTGCACTACATCAATTCGGAGAGACTCGACGAGAAGAACATTGCCGACAAGCTGGGCAAGATGGCCGGTATTCTGGTCGCCCCGGGCTTCGGCAACCGCGGTATCGAGGGTAAGATCGAGGCCGTAAAGTTCGCCCGCGAGAACAACATCCCCTTCCTGGGTATCTGTCTGGGTATGCAGTGCGCCGTGATCGAGTATGCCCGCAATGTACTGGGTTTTGCCGATGCCAACTCGAGCGAGATGGTACAGACCAAGCACCCCGTCATCGACCTGATGGAGGAGCAGAAGGGCATCACGGCCAAGGGTGGCACGATGCGTTTGGGCGCCTACCCCTGCCAGCTCAAGCCGGGCTCGAAGGTAGCCGAGGCTTACGGCACGACCCAGATTACGGAGCGTCACCGTCACCGCTACGAGTTCAACAACGACTTTTTGGCCGACTTCGAGAAGAGTGGCATGGAGGCCGTGGGTACCAACCCCGAGACGGGTCTGGTCGAGGTGGTAGAGGTAGCCTCGCACCCCTGGTTTGTGGGAACGCAGTACCACCCCGAGTATAAGAGTACGGTAGAGCGCCCCCACCCCTTGTTTGTTGCCTTTGTAAAGGCTGCCATGCAGCAGAGCAAGTAGCAAGGAGAAAAAGAGGAGTATCGACGAACAATGTAACACAAAGAAGAGCTCTGAAACGATACGAAACCCGCGGATTGTATCGTTAGGGGTTGGTATGACTCAAACAACAAAGATTTTAGTATTTAGGAAATAGAGATGGATAAGAAATCAATTACAGGCATTGTCCTTATTACGCTCATCTTCTTCGGCTTCACGATGTACAACTCGAGGCAGCAGCAGAAGTGGATGGCCGAGCAGGCCGCCATCGAGGCCGCCGAGGCGCGTCAGGATTCGATTTACCGCGCCGAGCACCCCGAGACAGCTGCCGAAGAGGTGATCGAGGAGGCTCCCGCCCTGATCGACTCGCTGGGGCTGAATGCCGCCGAGGTAACCTTCTACGGCGTGGAGTTGGCCAAGGCCATGCACGCCGAGCCCGAGCAGATCGTGCTCGAGAACGAGGTGATGAAGGTGGAGTTCACGACGCTGGGTGCACAACTGAGTGATGTGACACTGAAGGAGTACACGAAGTATGGCCCGAAGGGGGAGCGCAACGAGTTGGTGCGCATGTTCGACCCCGAGATGTCGAACTTCAACCTCGAGTTCTACATCAAGAACGGCTTTAAGAGCGTACCGGTGAACACCTCGGAGTTTGTCTTCGAGATGGAGGGCATTAGCGAGAAGGAGAGTGCCCGCGAGGTGGCATTCCGTCTGCCGATGGCCGAGGGTGCAGCCCTGCGCTTTGTCTACACGCTCTACAACACGACGGCTCCCGAGCGCGACTACCTCATCGACTTCGATGTCGAGTTCTGCGACATGCGCCCCCTGATGGCCAACCAGACGGCCGTGGTGGTCGATTGGACAAGCCGCTCCTACCAGAATGAGAAGGGCTTCAAGAATGAGAATATGTACACCACGCTGGCCTATCGCTTCCCGGGCGAGAGCTCGATCGAGGAGTTCAAGATGAGCGAGGGGGAGAAGGATGAGCAGGAGTCTACCCAGGTCAACTGGGTGGCCTTCAAGCAGCAGTTCTTCTCGTCGGTGATGGTGGCCTACGACAACTTCTCGAATGCCGACATGCGCTTCACGACCGAAGAGCCCGGCTCGGGCTTCGTAAAGCGCTACGCCATGGAGGCATCGGTGCCCTACACCCCGCAGACCGAGGCCCTGCACTTCGGCTTCTACTACGGCCCGAACCGATATGCCGTATTGAAGAAGGTGGTCGACAATGCCGGCGAGGAGCTGCAACTCGAGCGTATGATTCCGCTGGGTTGGGGTATCTTCGGCTGGGTAAACCGCTGGTTTGTGATTCCCATCTTCGACCTGATGCGCAACATCAACCTCAACTTCGGTATCATCATCATCATCCTGGCTCTCTTGGTCAAGGTGGTCATCTTCCCCCTCACCTACAAGAGCTATGTCTCGATGGCCAAGATGCGCATCATCAAGCCCGAGATGGATATCATCGCTCAGAAGTACCCCCGTCAGGAGGATGCCATGAAGCGCCAGCAGGCCACCATGGAGCTCTACAAGAAGGCGGGCATCAATCCGATGGGTGGTTGCATCCCGATGCTGATTCAGATGCCGATTATCATCGCCATGTTCCGCTTCTTCCCCGCCTCGATTGAGTTGCGTGGCGAGCACTTCCTCTGGGCCGACGACCTCTCGGCCTACGACAGCATCCTGGATCTCCCCTTCAAGATCCCCTTCTATGGCGACCACATCAGCCTCTTCGCCCTCTTGATGGCGGTGGCTCTGTTCGCCTTCTCGTGGATGAACTACCAGCAGACCGCCTCGTCGCAGCCCCAGCAGATGCCGGGCATGAAGTTCATGATGGTCTACATGATGCCTGTCATGATGCTCTTCTGGTTCAACGACTACGCCAGCGGTTTGTGCTTCTACTACTTCATCGCCAACATCCTGACGATGCTTCAGACGGTATTGGTGCGTCGCTTTGTGGATGACTCGAAGATTCAGGCCCTCATGGCCCGCAACGCCGCCAAGCGCAATGGCAAGAAGAAGTCGAAGTTCCAGCAGCGCTACGAGGAGCTGATGCGTCAGCAGGAGCTCCTGCAACAGCAGCAACAGCAGCGTAACCGCCGATAGGCAGCAGGCTGCACAAGCCAATAATAGCGGGGAGCCCAATCGGGCTCCCCGCTATTCGTATCCGTACCTTAATATAATAGTGCTATCGGTTTCGCATCTGCTGCCACACCTCACCGGCGATTTTGAGGGCCTCGAAGCGGAAGAGGAGGGCTCCCACGCCATAGAGGGCGACACCGAGGAGGATTTGCAGGAGCAGGTCAAGTGCCAACGGAAGCTCGACACAGAGAGCAAAGGCCTTGACGGCAACATACATGGCCGTGGAGAGGAGAGCCGAGGGGAGGAGCGTTGCAAGCAGCGAGCCAATCTTCAGGTCGGCCATACGACCCGCAACCACGATATTGAGCAGCCACTCGACGGCAGCCATCGCCACCACACCCCAGGCGATGGCAAGCACCCCCTGCGGAATGGTAAAGGCCAAAATCAGCGTCATAATGAGCTTCTTGACCACCTCCAGACGCACGATAATACGCCCGTCGCTACGCACCTTGAGGAGGTTGTAGGCGACAGCCGAGAGGGGGAGGAAGAGGCCCGAAAGGCAGAGCACCTCGAAGTAGGGAACCGTCGGCATCCACTTCTCGCCAAGCAGCAGGGCGAACATGTCGGGAGCCACAGCAATAAGCCCTGCCATCATCGGGAAGAGCAGAAAGGCAACCACCTCCATGAGTTGGCGGTAGCTCTCGCGGAGTTTGGCGCTCTCTTGAGCGATTTTCGAGAGGGCCGGGAAGCTCACATTCTGCACCGTCTGGAGGGTGGCCGTCACGGGCATATCCTTTAGCTTCTGACCCTGATTGTAGTAACCGAGCAGCTCGGTGGAATAGATCTTACCGACGAAGAGTTGTGAGATGTTGTTATAGAGGGTCGATATCAGGTCGGTAGCCATCAGACGCAGGCTGTAGGGGGCCATCGCAGCGAGAGCACGCATGCGGAAGCGGCCCTGCGGACGCCACGCGCTCACCCACCACAGCATCGCCGCCTTCGAGCCCATGGCCCCGAGACGCTGCCCCACCAGGCTCCATACTCCACACCCCGCAAGGGCCATCACAATGGCTACCACCCCTCCAAAGGCGGTGGAGAGGAGCACCACGCGCGAAAGAGAGTCGAAGCGCATGTGTCGTGCGAAGAGGGCCTGCTGGATGACGCAGAGGGCATTGAGCGGGAGGAGCAGAAAGAGGATGGGGGCTATCTCAACCAGCAGTGGCTCGTCGTAGAGGCGGGCAAGGAGCGGGGCGAGGGCCCACATCAGCAGGTAGAGCACCACCGAGGCGGCCAGATTGAAGCCGAAGACCGAGCGGTAGTCGTCGTCGGTGGGGGCTTCGGAGCGAATCAGAATCTGCGAGAATCCACTATCGACCACCACCAATGAGAGGGTGGCAAAGACCGTGAGGATAGCCATCACGCCGTAATCCTCGGGGGCAAGCAGGCGTGCGACGAGGATACTCACCCCCATCTGCAAGAGCATCGAGCCCCCCTTCTCGGCCAGACTCCACACCATTCCATGCGCCACCTGTCGGCGCAGCTCTCCCCCACGATTCATCCTTCGACAAGTGTTACTTTTTCAACAGCGCCTCCAGGGCCAGGCGGTAGCCATCCATCCCCAAACCGAGGATGGCACCTCGGCAGACAGGGGTCAGGAGCGAGGTGTGGCGAAACTCCTCGCGGGCCGCGATATTCGAGATATGCACCTCGATGGTGGGAATTCCGACCGCCGCCACCGCATCGCGCAACGCCACCGACGAGTGGGTATAGCCTCCGGCGTTGAGCACCACGCCGTCGCAGCACCCCTTGGCGCTGTGCAGGCAGTCGATCATCTCCCCCTCGATGTTGGATTGGAAGTAGTCGATCGTATGCTCCGGGTAGCGGGCACGCAACTCCTTGAGCAGTTCGTCGAAGGTGGTCGTACCATAGAGCGAACACTCGCGCTGCCCCTGCAGATTGAGGTTGGGTCCGTTGAGAATAAGAAATTTCATAATTCCGCGATTTGGAAGAGGATAAAGTTAGGGCAAAGTTAGAAATTTTTTGGAAAAAATCGTACATTTGTGGCTATGATGACCGAATTCGGATTGATTGCCGCGGTAAGCAAGCTTGCCGAGGAGCTCCCGACCCACCACTTCGAGGGGATTGGCGACGACTGCGCCACACTCCCCATCGGCCGTGGAGAGGTGCTCTGCTACACCACCGACCTGATGGTCGAGGGGATACACTTCCTGCGCTCGAAGATGAGTCCCGAGGAGGTGGCTCACAAGGCGCTGCATGTCAATCTGAGCGATGTCGCCTCGATGGGTATTCGCCCCGTGGCAACGCTCCTCTCGGTAGCCCTGCCGCGCGAGACGATGGAGGGGGATTGGGCCGAGCGCTTTATGCAGGGCTATATCGCCGCCTCGAAGCGGGCCGATGTGGCCCTTGTGGGGGGCGACACCACCGCCTCCGAACGCGACATCACCATCAGTGTTACGGCCATTGGCCGTGGCGAGAAGCAGCACCTGAAGCGCCGCCGCGACGCCCGTGTGGGGGATATCATCTGCGTAACGGCACCTTTGGGGGCTTCGGCCCTCGGCCTGCGCGACCTGATGGCCGGAGCCTGCCACACGGAGGCTGCCCGTCGCCACAAGCTCCCCGAGGCGGAGTTGGAGGCGGGGCCCTGGTTGGGCGCCCGAGAGGCCGTACACGCCATGATGGATATCTCGGACGGCATCGCCTCCGATTTGAGGCACATCCTCGAAGCCTCGCACACGGATGGTGAGGTGTGGCTCGACAAGCTCCCCCGCTTTGAGGGGGCAAGTGAGGAGGACGCCTTGTGCGGGGGCGAGGAGTATCGACTGCTGCTGACAATCGACAACGCGCTCTTCGAGCGGGTGGCAGCCGACTTCGAAGCGCATTTCCGCCGACCGCTCTACCCCATCGGCCGCATCACCCGACAGAGTGCCATCCCCACCCCGACCTGGTGTCGCAACGGAGAGCCGACCCGCGAGGATTGGCAGGGTTTTCGCCACTATTAGTTTTGGTCGCGAGAAGGGCCCAAAATGGTTGAAAAGTAGAAATAATCTTTGTACCTTTGCACAAAATACCAACAAGCAATGAAGAATACCGTAACGCTCAACGATCGCACCTTCGAGGTGATGATTCCCGCCGAGGAGATCGACCGCGCCGTATCGCGCGTGGCCGAGCGCATCAACGAGGAGTATGCCCACACCGAGACGCCCCTCTTTTTGGGTGTTCTCAACGGCTCGTTCATGTTTATGAGCGATTTGATGAAGAAGATCGAGTTCAACTGCGAGCTCTCGTTTGTGAAGTTGGCCTCGTACGAGGGGACCAACTCGACGGGTAAGGTGCAGAGCCTTATCGGTCTGAACAACGACCTGAAGGGTCGCCATGTCATCATCGTGGAGGACATCGTCGATACGGGTCGCAGCATCGCCCACATGATCGAGGAGCTCCGAGGGCTGAATCCCGCCTCTGTCGAGGTCTGCACCCTCTTCTTCAAGCCCAACTCCTATGCCGAGAAGTACCCCATCCGCTATCGCGCCATGGAGATCGGCAACGAGTTCATCGTGGGCTACGGTCTGGACTACGACCAGATGGGCCGCAACCTGAAGGATGTCTATGTGGTAACAAATGAGTAGCAAAACACCATACGCCGAGCTGTTGGAGGAGGGGCGAAAGCTCCCCCTGGTGGAGGACTTCTACACCATTCAGGGCGAAGGGTATCACGCCGGAAAGCCCGCCTACTTCATCCGCCTGGGCGGATGCGATGTGGGGTGCAGTTGGTGCGATGCGAAGTACACCTGGAACCCGAAGCTCTACCCGCCCATCGACATCCGCGAGGTAATCGAGCGTACGCTGGCCCATCCGGCCCGCGCCATCGTCATCACGGGTGGTGAGCCGCTGCTCTATCCCCTGAAGCACCTCACCGAGGAGCTCCGCCGCCAAAAACTCGAGATATTTCTCGAGACCTCGGGCTCCCACCCCTTTAGCGGATGTTTCGACTGGGTATGCCTCTCGCCCAAGCGCAAGCAGCCCCCCTTGGAGGAGGCCTTCGACCGCGCCGACGAGCTGAAGGTGATCATCGAAACCGAAGAGGACTTCGCCTGGGCCGAGGAGAATGCCCGCAAGGTGAAGCACACCTGTCGTCTCTACCTCCAGCCCGAGTGGAGCCGCTCGGAGGAGATGATGCCCCGCATTGTGGAGTATGCCAAGGCCCACCCCGAGTGGTCGATCTCGATTCAGAGTCACAAATACATGCACATCCCCTAATGGCTGCGAAGTGGAGCAAGATGTTGTGGATTGCGCTGACTGCGGTGGTGGTCGGCTTTACGGCCTATGTCGTACTGCGCAACCTGATTCACATCGGCAAGCAGGCAGGCGAGTTGCGCCGGCTGCGTCGCGAGGCGGCCCTCTACCGCGAGCAGATCGAGCAAGACAGCACCCTGATCGAGCACCTGCGCTACGACGACTACCTGGAGGAGTATGCCCGCGAGCGTTTCCACATGCAGCGCCGCAACGAGCGGGTCTATCGCATCGAGTAGTCCGAAAGTCGAACGAAACAACCCATACCGACCCAGCGAAACGAGCAAATATGAAGGTTGGGGGGGTTTGGAGAACCAATTTAGGGAAA
>JAZUQP010000018.1:0-206534 GCA_045605785.1 Alistipes sp.
TCGAGGGTTATTCGCTCCTTTTCGGTAGTAGGGTCGAGTGGTGAATCCCAATCGGTCTGACAACCGACCAAAAGCGCCACCACCAACCCGAAAAGGGGAATGATTTTTTGGTTTATGAGTCTCTTCATCTTTTGGGATTAATAAAACAATACGACTTTACAAAGTTAGTAAAAAAGGGATAGAAAAGCAATATCTGCTCCGAAAATTCGGGGGCACCCCTTTGAAGAGAACAAAATAATTTGTAACTTTGATTTTCCGTTTTAATTTGTTGTTACCTAAATGTAGAGATAGCACCATGGCAGAGAAGTTTACCGTAGCGTTGATTTACGACTTTGACGGCACGCTGGCTCCGGGCAATATGCAGGAGTTCGACTTTATCCCCGCCGTCGGGAAGAGCAACAAGGAGTTTTGGCACGATGCCAACTCGTTGGCCGAGCAGCAGGATGCCGACGGTATCCTCACCTACATGGCCAAGATGGTGCAGGAGGCGCGTGCGGCGGGTCTCTCGCTCAGGCGCGAGGCCTTTCGGGAGTCGGGCCGCAAGGTGCAGCTCTACGAGGGGCTCAAGGAGTGGTTTTCGCGCATCAACGCCTATGGTGCGGCCCACGGCTTGGAGGTGGTTCACTACATCAACTCGTCGGGTCTGAAGGAGATTATCGAGGGTACGGAGATTGCCCACGAATTTCGCAAGATCTACGCCTGCACCTTCCTCTACGATGTGGACGGGGTGGCCTATTGGCCCGGCGTGGCGGTCAACTACACCAACAAGACGCAGTTCATCTTCAAGATCAACAAGGGGGTGGAGTCGGTCTACGACAGCAAGCGCGTCAATGCCTTTATCGAGGAGGAGAAGCGTCCGGTCCCCTTCAAGCGGATGATCTATGTGGGTGACGGGACGACCGACATCCCCTGCATGCGTCTGGTCAAGAACTTCGGCGGCCACTCCATTGCCGTCTACGACCCCGCCCTGAAGGGGGTGCGGAAGGAGCTCTCGTCGCTCATCCGCGACAACCGCGTGAACCATGTCTGCCCGGCCGACTACACCGAGGGCTCCGAGATAGACACCATCGTAAAGACCATTTTGGATAAGATAGCAGCCGATGTAAAGCTCGAACAGCTCGAGCGAAGCCGTTAGGCTGCCCACCAACCAACAAGAATCGCCATGAAACTACTCTTTGCAACCAACAACCGCCATAAGCTCGAGGAGGTGTCGGCCGTATTGGGCCCCTCGTTCGAGCTGATTACGGCCCGCGAGGCGGGCATCACGGAGGAGATTCCCGAGGAGCAGCCCACGCTCGAGGGCAACGCCCTGCAAAAGGCGCGCTACCTGCACGAGCGCACGGGCCTCGACTGCTTTGCCGACGATACGGGCTTGGAGGTCGAGGCATTGGGGGGTGCCCCCGGGGTGCGCTCGGCTCGCTATGCAGGCGAGGGGCACGACTTCGAGGCCAACAACCGCCTGCTGCTCGAAAACCTGGAGGGGGTAGGCAATCGCCGTGCCCGTTTCCGCACGGTCATCGCCCTCATTTTGGCCGACAAGGAGTACCTCTTCGAGGGGATTGTCGAGGGCCATATTGCCCAGTGCGGCTCGGGCGTCAAGGGGTTTGGCTACGACCCGTTGTTCATCCCCGAGGGGCGTGAGGAGACCTTTGCCGAGATGTCGGCCGAGGAGAAGAATGCCATCTCGCACCGTGGCCGTGCGGTGAGGAAGTTAGTCGATTTTTTGCGGAATTGTAAATAAAGCGTACCTTTGCCCCCATGGAACAGCAGAAGATTTATCAGCGCGAGGAGCTCTACGAGGGCGAGCGCGTCGAGAAGTTGGCTCACCACTACCGTGAGATCATCTCGCTCTTGGGCGAGGATGTCGAGCGTGAGGGGTTGGTGAAGAGCCCCGAGCGCATCGCCAAGGCGATGGCCTTCCTCACGAAGGGCTACACGGAGGATCCGCATGAGATTCTGCGCTCGGCCATCTTTAGGGAGGAGTATAAGCAGATGGTGGTGGTGAAGGATATTCAGCTCTACTCGCTGTGCGAGCACCACATGCTGCCCTTCTATGGCAAGGCGCATGTTGCCTACATCCCCAACGGCTACATCACGGGCCTCTCGAAGGTGGCTCGCGTGGTGGAGTGCTTTGCCCGCCGCTTGCAGGTGCAGGAGCGCCTGACGGTGCAGATTCGTGACTGCATCCAGGAGGCCCTGAATCCGATGGGTGTCGCCGTGGTTATCGAGGCGAGCCACATGTGCATGCAGATGCGCGGAGTGGAGAAGCAGGGCTCATCGACCACCACCTCGGCCTTTACGGGTATCTTCCTCAAAGACCCCCGCACGCGCGAGGAGTTTATGGAGCTGATTCGATAGGGAGCAATTTCTTGTAAAAGGAGAGGGTGTCCAAATCTCATTTGGACACCCTCTCCTCTGTTTTTTAGGCGGAGCTATCGGGTCAGACGCTTGTGGTGGCAGACCAACAGTTCGCCTTGGTCGTCGTAGAGGTGCATGCCGCTGCCCAAGCAGTAGCGAAAGAGTTTACACTCGGTACACGCCCCCTTGCGGGCCCACTCGCGGTTGCGGAAGGGCTCGAAACGGTTTTGCCACACCTCCCAAAAGTCATCTTGGTAGATGTTGCCCTGGTGGAAATTCGAGCGAATGGAGGTACAACCCGAGATGGCTCCGTCGACACGAATCGAGGCCACCGAGACCCCTGCCTGGCAGCTGTAGAACTTGTCGCGCACTTCGGTCTCGTAACCCCCGAGGAAACCCTCGCAGGCATAAGAGAGCTGAATACGACCCGCCTTGCGTTCGCGGGCGATAAACTCCATCAGACGGGTAAACTCCTCGTCGGAGAGTTGCAACGCCTTATCCTCGGCGGCACGCCCTACGGGGAAGATGGTGAAGAGGCGCCATTGGCGAATACCGTTGGCGAGCAGCAGGTCACGGAACTCCTCGAGGCGGGGCAATAGGCGAGGGGTGACGCAGGTTACCACATCGAAGGCGATCGAGGGCTCGGCGGCTGCACGGGCTGCCGCCTTCAAGGCACGCTCGAAGCTTTCGGGATGGCGACGGATGTAGAAGTGCTCCTCGGCAAAGCCGTCGAGCGAGATACTCATCGTATGCAAACCTGCCTGTAAGAGTCGCTCGAAGCGACGCTCGTCAAGTGCCAGCCCATTGGAAACAATCCCCCACGCATATTCGCGACGATAGAGCTCCAATCCAATCTGCTCCAGGTCTTTGCGCATCAATACCTCGCCTCCGGAGAGAACGACCAATACCGAATGGGGATCGACATGAGGGGTAATCTGAGTATCAAGTACCCGGAAGAAATCACGGGCCGGCATATCGGGCTGTAGTGCCTCGGTGCGGCAATCGCTGCCGCAGTGGCGGCAGTTGAGGTTGCAGCGCAGGGTACACTCCCAAAAGAGCGTGCGCAGCGGGTGTCTCTCGATTTGCTGATCCCGTAATTTAGAGAAGAGACGCAGGGCCAAACCCTTACGTAAACCAATCGACTTGCCCATCTTACTCCTCGACTTTGGGCTCCATTACCAGCGTTACGTCGTCGGCGATATAGTCGTTGCGCTCCTCCGTCGACTCGTCTTCACGAAATTCGATGGTCATCTGTGCCTCTTGAAAGGTTCCATGCTCCTCGCCATCCACATCGGTGGCAATCAATGTGGTGATCAAGGGGCCATGGCCCTCTGCTCGCATAAGACTGAAACAACCCTCGGCATCGCTTTCGACGGGTGCCTCGAGGTTTCCCAGCCAGACGGCGATGCCAGGGATTCCCACCCCTTGCGGGTCGGTTACTTTGCCCTTTACCGAGAAGAGTTGTGAGGGTGCCGGCCCGTACATCGGAGCCGGCCCGTACATATCGGGCGTATCTTCCAAATAGTCGCATGCCGAGGCAAAGCCGAGCAGCGAGAGAATCATCCAAATCAACTTGTGTTTCATAAGCGTTGATTTTTTAGGGTTAAAAAATTGGTAATGGACACATTGCCCCCACAATATCGGAATAATTTTCGAGAATAGCAAATTCGGGGGGGTGATTTGTTGCGCGAGGGGATTATAACCCTCGGCGAAGCAGGAGCCAGGCGGCGCGGTTGTAGAGCGAAAGCAGGGGCGAGCGCCAAGCTGTGGGGAGGGCGTTCAGCAGACGGAGTTTCCACCACGCAAAGCGGTTGCGGCGCGTAAAGCGGAAGGTGTCGAGGGTGTGGCGGGCCTCGTCGGTGCCGCCACGCGAGGAGACGATAAGCCCCTTGCCGAGGGCGACGCGGGCCAGGTATTCGTTGCTGGAGTCGGAGGCCGAGGGGTCGTAGAGCGCCTCGAGTGAGGTGGCGCACTCCTCACGACGCCAAAGTGTGGCCGAGCGGTTGGAGGCCGAGCGCGAGTAGATGACCTCGCGGCGGGGAGAGAAGGCCACCGCAGCGTTGCGGCCTATCAGGGTCCAAAGGTATTGATCTTCGCCCATCCGCATCCCCTCGGGGAAGCCTCCGAGCGTGCGTACCAACGCGCGGTTGAGGGTGGTGGTGGAGGGGATGAGCACATAGCAACGCATCGAGGCCTCGAAGAGGTCGAGCAGCCCCTCTGTGGTCGGGGTATTGGCCGGCGAGAGGCTCTCGCCGTTGAGGATGTCGAAACTTGTGGCGTAGGCCCCGCAGTCGGGGTAGCGCTCCATGAGCGAGCAGATGGTCGCAAGGTAGTCGGGCCTCCAGCAGTCGTCGCCGTCGAGCAGGGCGACCCAGGGGGTTGAGGCCTCCTCGATACCGCGGTTGCGGGCGGCACTCACGCCGCAATTGGGTTGGTGTATCAGGCGCAGATTCTCGATTCCCATCGCCTCGACGAGCGCTGCCGAACGGTCGGTCGAGCCGTCGTCCACCACGATAATTTCGTGCGGGGCCGAGCGCTGACTGACCACCGAGCGAAGGGTGCGCTCGATCTCCGCCTCCTTGTTGTAGAGGGGGATGACGACGGTGATATCGCTACTTTTCAAAGCTCGAGGGGTTAGGCATGAGTTGTTCAAAGGCGCGGCGGATGCGCTCCCGCGTAGCTGTGGGGTCGGCCACCTCGCAGTGGTCGTTCAGGCAGATCAGGCGGTAGCTCCCGTGGGCAATATCGTGGCACAGAGCCTCCAACCCCTCGTCCGAGAGGTCGCGCAGCGCACCATCGCGCATCGAGCGCGGGTGGAAGTCGCCACGGCAGAGCGTGTCGTAGCGGATGAGCCAGTGCGAGAGATCCGAAAGTTCGCGGAAGGGGTGGCGACACGAGGCGTCGAGCTCCTCACCCCACACCTCCCACGCCTCCCGAAAGCGGCTCTTGAGGTAGGGTTGGGGGAGGTGATGGTCGTAGAATCCCGGGAAGAAGCTCCAGGGGAGGAGCGTCAGGGTCTTCATCAGATGGCTTATGCCGTAGCTCGGGTGGAGCCACTTTGTGAGGTGGCGGTTGAGTGCCTTGCGCGTATGGCGGGCGTTGATCAGGGCCAGGCAGTTGTAGATGGTGTGTCCCACCGACGAGGCCTGCACCAGGCTCAAGCGCGCCATGTCGCAGGGGAGCCCTCCCGCGAAGAACTCCTGCTCGGTCGTGGGGGCCGTGAGGAAGGTGTCGTCGTTGAAGAGCACGAAGTGCTCGGCCAGGTCGTCGATGCGGTGCAGGTTCAGCTCGATGGTATTGCTGTTGAAGGTGGGGCGGTAGGCCTCCGGAATGAAATCCTCGTGGCGCACGATGTGGAGCTTCGGGTGGTCGAGCTCCAACCCCTCGGGCAGATGGCCCCAGGTGATGAGGTGTACCCTCCTGACCCACGGAGCGAAGCGCTCCACGGCACGAAACCAATAGTGCATCCACCCCCAATCGCGGTAACGGATGGCCGAGGCGTCGCACTCGCGCCCGCCACGCGCCCGTTCGCGCAAGAAGGCCTCGCGCCAGGCGGGGTCGTTGCCATCGACCCACAGCACCACAAAATCTACTCCCTGACTCATCCTCTACTCTACTAAAAGGTTGCAGCCGCGTATGTCGGCTTGGGCAATGCGCCCCTCGATGCTGAATCTCCCGTCGGCAAATCGGCGCCCCACATCCTGCGTCTGAATGAAGGCGCACGAAGATTGGTTGCCCAGGTCGATGATGTTCACGCCACCCCGCTCACCTTCGCCCATCTGCTGCATCGGGGCGTTGATGTCGCGGATGCGTACCGCCATCCACGGAGGGCACATAAAGCGGTTGTCGCCCCGCGAGTAGGCCTGCGAGGTGAGCTCCGCCATGCCATACTCCGAGTGTATCTTCTCCACCCCGAAGGCGTTGCAGAGCAGGCGGTGGAACGAGGCCTTATCGAGCTCCTCGCGTCGCCCCTTCATCCCTCCGGTCTCCATGACAATCGTATTGCGTAGCTTGGGGGCCTCGCCCTCGGCCAGGTCCCAGAGGGCGTAGCTTACGCCCAGCAGAATTTTCGGTTTGGGGTCGGCCTCCATGTCGCGCAGCAGCGCTTGGTGGTCGTGCAGATAGAACCCTCCCGAGCCGCAGCGCCGAATCAGCCGATCGACCATATAGACAAGCGACGACCCCTCGCGTTCGAGGTAGTTGGGCAGCAGTCCGTAGAGGCTCCACCCCTCGGCGGCTCCGTAGAAGAGCTCGAAGGCGCGCGTAAAAACTGCTTCGTAGTGCGCGAGTGAGGCCATGGCGTGGTGCGACACCCCCTTGCCGGTTGTGCTCGACGAGGTGAAGACCATCTCGGGGGCCTCCTCCCCACAGTAGATGTCGCGCACCTTGAAGAGCTCGATGGGCAGAAACGGCACCTCGTCGAGACGCTTCACCTCCTCGGGCTCCACGCCCACGAGGGCCAGGTAGTCGCGGTAGGGCGCGCAAGCTCGGGCCTGAAAGCGAAAGAGCTTCAGGGCCTCGCGCTCGAAATCCTCGGCACACGAAATATCGAAGAGTCTGTTCATGATGGTTTTGCGCACTTGTGGGGTGCGTTAGAGTAACCGCTTTTTGGATTGGGTTACCACAAAATCCTTCAGATAGAAGGGCTCGAAGTAGGCGACATCCTCGAAGCGACCCTCGTCGAAGGCGCGCTGGGCTTGGCGGGCCAGACCGCGTGCCGAGGGGGCCACATCGACCCAGAGGGCCTCGGGCAGCAACTCGCGGCACTTGGCGGCGCCGTTGCCGAAGATGACAAAGGAACGACCGCTCTCGTGGCGCTCCTGCTTGAAGCTCTCGGCGTCGATAACGAGCGCCTCGACCTCGCTCAAGGGGCGGCACTCGGCATCGAAGAGCTGCGTATAGACCTCCATGCGTCGGGCATCGACCATCGGGCAGAGACGGGCACTCTCCCACGCCTCGACATCCAAAATACCGGCGTGGTAATCCTCCGAGGCGACCTCGCAGAGGGCGTCGAGCGACCCGATGGCGATCAACGGCTTTTGGAGCCCGTAGCAGAGCCCCTTGGCAAACGATACGCCGATACGCAGCCCCGTGTAGGAGCCCGGGCCCTTGCCTACGGCGATGGCATCCAGCTCCTCGGGTCGAATCCCCGTCTCACGCAGCAGTTCATCGACAAAGAGGGCCACCTTCTTGGCGTGGTCGCGCCCCTGGTCGCTCTCGCGCAACGAGAGGAGCTCGCCGTCGCGGGCAATGCCCACCGAGCAGATGTCGGTGCCGGTTTCAATCAAGAGTATCAGTGCCATATCGCTATCGTTTGTAAGCCTTCATTGCGCGGTCCATCTCCTTGCGGGCGTCGTTCTCTTTGAGGTACTCGCGCTTGTCGTAGGATTTGCGACCCTTGGCCAGGCCGACCACAATCTTCACCAGCCCGCGCTCATTCAGAAACAGACGCAGACCCACCACCGTGAGGCCGCGATCCTGCAACGAGCGCTCCAACTTGTTGAGCTCCTTGCGGTTCAAGAGCAACTTGCGGTCGCGCTTGGGCACATGGTTGTTGCAACTTCCCCAGGCATACTCCGCGATATTGACGCCGCGAATCCACAACTCGCCACGATCGAAGTAGCAGTAGGAATCGGTGAGCGATACCTTGCCCATGCGTACCGACTTGATCTCGGTACCCACGAGCACCACGCCGGCGACATACTCCTCCAAAATCTCGTAGTCGAAGGTTGCCCGCTTGTTGCGAATGTTTATGTTTTTGTAATCGGCCATATCCAGGGCAAAGGTACAATAACCAATTCACAATTCAAAATTCACAATTCAAAATTAGGCAGAAGAGTTTGTTTGTGGTGTTGTTGGCAACTTTTTGAGCCCGCTTCGTTTTTTTAGGGCCGAAGTTTCAAAATAGAAGAATTTTTACTATCTTTGTTTTGCAATCTTGATGGATTGCATACATACGAATTAAAGCGCATCGGCTTTACTTTCTTGATGATTAAACTTGGCGGTTTAGAAGATATGAAAGTGGCAAAGTTGATGCTCATGCTGTTTATCGGCGTGGGCATATTGCACCATCTTCATATCGGGTACGCCAAGACCTAATCATCGGATAGTGTGAGATTGTCCGCGCTTCTTTTTTGTGTATCAACCAAAAAAACAATAAGCTCATGAAACGCATTTTTCTATTGTTAATTCTCTTCAGTACCCATCTTGAGGTTCTGGCGCAGTCCAACGAATTTTCATCCAATTTAGACAAGGCCCGTAAGGGTAATGTTGTGGCACAGCACCTTGTGGCCGAGGCTTATCGTAGTGGAGATGGGGTTGAAAAGAGTATCGAAAAGTCCCTCTATTGGTACGAGAAGTTAGTCGAAGGAGGGGATGCTTTTGCTATGCACGAAGCGGCAAATATCTGGGCTTTTGATAAGGAGGCATCGGCCAGGGATCTGCAAAAGGGGTATGACCTTTGGGTAAAGTCAGCTGAGGGGGGCTGTATTGGTGCATGCTTCACTTTGGCCTGCTTCGGTTTCAACGACGGGGCTGCTTCGGTGAAGAGACCTGACTTCGGAATGAACGAGTTTGAGTATTGGCACCGTAGGGTTATCGATCACCTTTTTGCCGGCAGGGCCCCCCACGAAATGGAACCTACCCTAAAACTCACTCCCTATATGCAAAAGAAAGAACAAGAGGATCTCTCCTCCATATTGGGCAACTACGGGAATTGGTATTATGAAGGCCGTGATTTTGAATGGCTGAAAGTAGAACGAAACCCTGAATATGCAATGCCCTACCTGCTCCGCGCAGCAGAGTTGGGCAACTCCTGGTCGCAACTCCAGATGGCTGAAATCTACTCGGGAATGAATAATCTGGTGGAGCCGGACGACGAAAAAGCGCTCTATTGGTACACCCTGGCAGCCGAGAACGGGGAGAGAATTGCCCTATGCTACATGGGCGATTACTATTATGGCATAACCCCCAATCGATTTGTTGTACCCGACAAGACAAAGGGACTCGCCTATTTCCGCAAGGCGGCTGAAAAGGGGGAGCCCTATGCGCAATATCGATTGGGATACATCTACTCCGAGGGTTATGGCACGGCTGTGGATAAAAAGAAGGGTTACTATTGGACTAAAAAGGCGGCCGAAAACGACTTTGTAGAGGGAATTTTCAATCTGTCGTTCTTCTATCTGAATGGAGAAGGCACCGAGAAGAATCCCTCGAAGTATATCGAGTGTCAGCGCCGAGCAGCAGAGATGGGATACCCCCCTGCACAATTCAATATGGGGGTAGCCTATCAGGGTGGAGATTATGGATTGCCTCGCAACTATCAGGAAGCTGCCCGATGGTATCGGTTGGCTGCCGATCAGGGAGACCCCTATGCACAACTTAACCTCGGCCTACTCTATTTCCAGGGTTTGGGGGTAAAGAAGAGCAAAGCTACGGCCAAGATGTTGTGGCAGCAATCGGCCGCACAAGGCGAGGAGAAGGCGGTCCAACTTCTGCGCAAACACTTCTGACGAGGAGGTGTATCCGATGAAAAACAGACTTAATTTTTAATAATGACTTAATTTTTAATAATTATGAAGAAATTTCTACTTATCTGCATGGGGCTCCTCTGCATGGGAGGGGCTCTGGCGCAAAACACCGAGCTCGAAGGGCGTCTGGCAAAGGCCAATAAGGGTGATGTCGACAGCCAATTGTGGTTGGGCGCGTTTTATATGGGCCAACCCGAAACGGCCGAACGGCAAAAGATGGGATATGAGTGGTATGAAAAGGCTGCCCAAAAAGGCAATTTAGAGGCTATATTCCATTTGGGAACCTGTTACTTGGTAGGAAAAGGTGTAGACCGCGATAACGAGCGAGGCATAAGGGAACTCGAAAAGGCTGCCCAAGCGGGCTATATTCCCGCAATGAATGCTTTGGGAAAGGTCTATTCAAATGGGAAATCGACGATATACTACTCTTCTCAAGTAAAATACATCCCCGATTATCAGGATCCCCTCAATTCAATTATTCGGTATGAATGTACCATTTTTGGCGGTTTTCCTCTCTCCTATGAGACGCAGGAGGGAGAGGCAGATCCCGAAATCAACCCCGAAAGAGCCCTCTTTTGGTTTCAGAAGGCGAGTGATGCCGGCGATTTGTATGCCATGTTCTGTATTTCGGAGCTTTACAGAAAGGGGGAGATTGTCGAGCCCGACAACCACAAAGCGGTCGCCATGCTCCGTCGTGCCGCCGAGGCCGGCTTGCCTGTTGCACAGTATAATTTATCGTTGGTCTACAAATCCGACGGCATGGGTGTGGTGGAGCCCGACCTCAAGGAGTCACTTGCCTGGCTTACCCGTTCGGCCGAGAATAACTATGCCAGAGCAACCCATGCCCTCAGCCAACACTATATAAGGAGTTCTAATTTCGACTTGGGGGCCCGTTGGGCGTTACGGACCATGCAGACTTCAGATCCCGAATATGTAAGCCGAGACCGAAAAGTTCTGCTCACGCTTCTTACGAATGTGATAACTCCGAACGAAGGTCAAAATCCGGAGGATTTGATCCAAGTCTCGCAAGAGACCACCGACGAGGTTGTCGAGTGGTTGCGTTCAAAGGCCGAAGCGGGCGACAGCGAAGCCCAATACGATATGGCCCAGATATTCTACTACCACGACAAAGATTACCCCAAATCCCGATTCTGGGCCCTCAAAGCTGCCGAGCAGGGAGATACCAACGCACAACTTCTCCTCTTTTATCTTGGCAAAGACGAGAAGAAGCCCACCTATAATATTGCAGAGGCTATCCAGTGGTTACAGCGTTCGGCCGAAGGGGGGAATCCCACCGCGCAAGAGTACTATGGTCTCTGCCTTTACAATGGGTCGGGAGGCGTAACGATAAACAAAGCGTTGGCTTACGAGTATATGATCAAATCGGCCGAGCAGGGGAATGTGTCAGCTCAATACAAAGCAGGTATTGCAATCTGCCATGATGCTCGTTCGATAAGGTCGAAGAAGGAGCGTATTCCGTTTTGGGAGAAGGGGGTTCGTCTGCTCGAAATGGCCGTGGCACAAAATCATCTCGATGCCACATTCCAATTGGCCCTCCAACATGGCTATGGCACATGCGGTAAGATTGATTTGAACAAGTGTCGTTACTACCTTAGAAAGGCGGCACAGGCAGGACATGCACAGGCCCAGGAGTTCTGCACGAAATACTATCATGTCTCTTATTAGAAAGCACTATTAACCAACAAAACAGTTTATTATGAAAAAGTTATTATTGACCATCGGTGCATTGATTGTTGCACTCTGCACTTGGGCTGCCGTCCAAAACTACTGCTCCAAATGTGGCGGACATGGAAAGATTCAGGAGTATTGCGCCTATTGTAAGGGGTACGGCGAAAAATACTGCTCCACCTGTGGCGGTACCGGGCAGCGTCATTGCGGCTATTGCAATGGTAGCGGCGAGAAGAGTTGTACCTATTGCCGTGGTCGCGGTTTGATTAACAACGATACCGAGTATTGTCCCAAATGCAATGGTTATCGGGTGGTAAGTTGCTCGAATTGTAAGGGAAGCGGACTGATTGACTGCCCGGCAAGTGATTGTCGAGACGGTATTGTGCAGTGCCGCCAATGTAACTCTACGGGTATTCACGAGTGGCGTTGTCCTCGCTGTCAGGGTAGTGGGCGTGAACCAAGATAATTGCGATTATGCGACACCTGCTTCTAATCATGGCATTGCTCCTTTCGGGCAATGCCATGGCTCAACAATTGCAAAAGCGAGAGTTGAGACCCCGCGCCCAACTTCAAAACGGAAGCTCCTCCTCTCGGGCAACGCCTGCTCCAAGTAGTCCGTCGAACAATTATTCAAGCAGTTATAATAGTTCGAGATCTTCCTACGACAGTGAGTTGTCTAATAGTGCTGCCGAGTTGGGCAAGACGCTTGGTGAGGGGTTGGGCATGTTGCTCTCCTCGGGCCGAGGATGGGACAACTTCTCGAACCGTATCGACCTCGGCATTGGTTGGGGCGTAAACTACGGTGGCCTCGGAGTAAAGATCAACTACCAGGCTCCTGTCGTTTTTGGCCTTACCGCCGGTTTCGGATACAATCCCTGGTACATGAAGAACCCGGGTAATGATGAGCAGTTTATGTGGAATGCCGGCCTGCAATTTTGGTTTACCGACCATTGGAATATGGAGGTAGGATTGGGCCCACGATATTTCAAACAGAAGAGTGAAACCCAGCTTGGAGTATCGTTTATGACCAACTACCAACACCAAATTGTCGGTCAATTGGGTGTTTTGGGAGGCATCGGATTCAGCCTCAGCACCAAGGATAGCAGCGGAAACAATTTGGCTGCCAATTTTGAATGGAATATCGGCTTGGTTATCCGCCTTTTCTCCGATTAGACTTAGGTGGCTTCGAAACAAGAGGCCTTTCTGCCCCAACGAGATTGTCTGTTTGGCATCGATTTTGTTCTTTTTGGGTGCGGTAGGGTCGGGATAAGGTAACTAATTCTTTTATCTTCGATTTGTTTACACATCTTTCTGTTTATTTTCTGTTTGCACACTGTCTCTACCCTCACGGGGGAGACTCCCCCGGCCCTACCTCTTTGGGCGTGCAGACGAAAGCAGAGCAGAGTGTAATTCCGATTGTCACCTCCCGTATATAAACACCATTCCCTAAAGAGAAAATAGGCAGGGCTGTCGCGACCCGTTGGTCGGACAGCCCTGCTTTGTCGGATGGGATGGCCGTTGCTACTTGATATGGCCGTTTTGGATCAGCCACTCGGCAATCTGCACGGCATTCAGCGCGGCGCCCTTCTTGATTTGGTCGGCCACGCACCAGAAAGAGAGGCCGTTTTCGTCGGTCAGATCCTTGCGGATGCGACCCACATAAGTAGGCTCCTTGTGGGCGATGAAGAGCGGCATCGGGTAGCTCTTCTTCTCGGGCTCGTCCATCAATACGATGCCCTCGGCAGCCTCGAAGGCGCTGCGAGCCTCCTCCACCGAGATCGGGCGCTCGGTCTCCACCCAGATGCTCTCGGAGTGGGCACGCATCACCGGCACACGCACGCAGGTGGCCGAGACCTTGATGTCGCTGTGCATGATCTTGCGCGTCTCGTTATACATCTTCATCTCCTCCTTCGTGTAGCCGTTCTCGGTGAATACATCGATATGGGGAATCACATTGTAGGCGAGTTGGTAGGCGAACTTCTCGACCGTAGGCTCCTCGCCGGCGGCCAGCGCCTTGTGCTGTGCCTCCAGCTCAACCATGCCCATTGCACCCGCTCCACTTGCCGATTGGTAGGTCGAGACATGCACCTTGCGAATGTGCGAGAGCTTCTCGATGACCTGCAGGGCCACCACCATCTGGATGGTGGTGCAGTTGGGGTTGGCGATGATGCGACGCGGGGCGTTGAGGGCATCCTCGGCATTCACCTCGGGAACCACCAGGGGCACATCCTCCTCCATGCGGAAGGCCGACGAGTTGTCGATCATCAGCGTGCCGTGTTTGGTAATGGTCGCGGCAAACTCCTTCGAGGTGCTGCCGCCGGCCGATACCAGCGCGATATCCACCCCCTTGAAGTCGTCGTTATGCTGCAACAACTTCACGGTGTGCTCCTTGCCTCGGAACATGTATGTCGAACCTGCACTGCGGGGAGAACCGAAGAGCAACAGCTCGTCAATCGGGAAATTGGTATGCTCCTCCAAGATGGTCAGGAACTCCTGGCCCACGGCGCCACTTGCGCCTACAATTGCAATTTTCATCTTCTTAACTATTTTTAGTGGTTCGTTTCTGTTGTTTTGCTTTTACTCCTAATCGAAAAACTCGTCGATGACCTCTTCGCCACCGTACTCCTGCTCGATCTCCTCGGTCGTACACTCCAACTTATAGGCGTTGGCCGGTCGCGTGAAGCGATCCTCGCGCGAGATGCCGAGCGAGCCATCCTCGTAGACGCGTTGCAGGAAGTCGCCCACGATGGGGAGGGCTACCACGCCACCCTCGCCGCGTGCGGAGAGGTGTACCGACTGATCCTCGCCCCCGACCCAGGCTCCCATCGCCAACTTCGGGGCTACGCACATAAACCAGGCATCGCGGTTCTTCTGCGAGGTACCGGTCTTGCCGCCCAGCTCCACATCGTCCATGCCATAGGCGTAGCGCAGGCGACCTGCCGTACCGTTGGTTACCACCTTCTGCAACATGGTGAGCATCGTATAGGCGGTCTCCTCCGAGATGGCATCCTGCGATTGGGGGATGAAGCTGGCAATCAGGTTGCCCTGGCGATCCTCGATGCGCGTCACGAAGATCGGGTCGTTGTGGACACCCTCGTTGGCAAAGGTCGAGAAGGCCGAGACCATCTCAAAGACATTCGACTCGGAGGTGCCGACACACATGGCGGGTACGGGGTCGATGAAGCTGCGAATACCCATGTTGTGGATGAAGTCGGCCACCGCCTCGGGCTGCTTGGCCTGCTTCATGATCCAGGCCGAGTAGTTGTTGCGGCTCAGGGCCAAACCCCAATAGAGGGGGTGTAACTCGCCGAGCTGCTCCACCTTGCCGGCCTCCTTCGGAGTCCAGGCCGTGCCACCCGGGGTCTCGATCGAGACGGGGAGGTTGGGCACCGGCGTGCAGGGGGTCAGCCCCAGGTGGTCGATGGCAAAGGTGTAGATGAAGGGCTTGATGGTCGAGCCGATCTGTCGCTTGCCCTGCTTGGCCATGTCGTACTTGAAGTAGCGGAAGTTGGGGCCGCCCACATAGGCCTTCACGAATCCCGAGCGGGGGTCGATGGCCACAAACGAGGCGCGCATGATGCGCTTGTGGTGCAGAATCGAGTCGCGCGGTGTGAGCACCGTGTCGCGCTCCCCCTTGAAGGTGAAGACCTTCATCGAGCAGGGCTTCTCGAACGAGGCCAATATCTCCTCGGTCGATGCGCCACTCTGTTTCATCTCGCGGTAGCGATCCGAGTAGCGGATGGCCTGCTGCATGATCTTTTTGCGCTCCTCGGGGGTGGTCTCCTGGAACAGGACCCCCGTATTGCGTACCTGGCGATCCATCTGGGGTTGAATCACCTGCCCCAGCTGCTTCTGTACGGCTGCCTCGGCATACTGCTGCATGCGCGAGTTGATGGTGGTGTAGATCTTCAGACCGTCGCGGTAGATGTTGTAGTTCGAGCCGTCGGCCTTGGTGTTCTTCTTACACCAGCCGTAGAGCGGATTCTCGTCGTAGAGACGACACGCCTCCTCGTAGTCCCACTCGGTGTAGAACTGACGGCGCGTGGGGCGCTCGGCATTCATCACCAGACGCAACATCTCGCGGAAGTAGGTCGCCTCGCCCTGGTTGTGCGAGATGGGCTTGTAGTCGAGCAGGATGGGGAGTCCCGAGAGCGAGTCGCACTCCTCCTGCGTGATGGCTCCTGCGGCGGCCATGCGCGAGATGACCAGGTTGCGGCGGCGCAGGGCATTCTCGGGGTTGCGCACCGGCGAGTAGCGCGTCGGGGCGTTCACCACACCCACCAGCATGGCGGCCTCCTGGATATTCAGCTCTCCGGGGCTCTTGTTGAAGAAGGTCGAGGCGGCCGACTTGATGCCGTAGGCATTCGAGCCATACTCCACCGTGTTGAGGTACATGGCGGCAATCTCCTCCTTCGTGTAGTTGTACTCCAGCTTCAGGGCCGTAATCCACTCCTTGAACTTGGCCAATACGAGCTTCGAGCCGCGTGCGAGCTTCGAGCGGTTGCGCACCGTGTCACGCGGGAAGAGGTTCTTGGCCAACTGCTGCGTGATGGTCGAACCACCGCCCTGCGAGGCGTTGCTCAACAAGATGGTCTTCACACCCACGCGCACCAGCGAGGGAATATCCACGCCGGCATGGTTGCGGAAGCGGGCATCCTCGGTGGCAATCAGCGCCGCCACCAACGGGGGTACATCGTGTCCTCCGAGGCGGATATGGCGCGTAGAGTCGGCCGGAAAGAGGTCGGCATACTGCACATGCGAGCGATTTTGCACAAAGAAGGTGCCGATCACCTTGCCATCCTCGGAGTAGACCTCCGTGGCGAGGTTGCTCTTCGGGTTCTCCAGCTCCTCGAACGAGGGCATGCGGCCAAAGACTCCGCAGGCCGTGAGAATCAGCATCGTAAGGACTATGGCCACCGGCACAAAGACCAGCCACCACATCCAGCCATATCGTCGTTTTTTGTTCTCTCTCATCGTATTCTTAACACTTATGTCGCAAAGGTAGTAAAAATTCCGGTTTTAGAAGGGGAGTCCGAGCCCGAATCCAAACCAAAGCCCCTCGTCTTTGGTCTGGTAGAGCGACAGCGTGAGGGTCGAAGTGGCCGACGCCGGCTGTCGGAAGAGGTTTATGTCAAACAGCAAGTCGGCGCCGTAGGCGTATAGGCGGCGCCAATCGTCTCCATAGCGGAACTGTGCCCAATCGCCCCCTACATTCAGGCGGATGCGCTTGAAGTAGATAATGGTGCCGATACCGCCCTCGGGGTACCAGATCGGGAGTTGGTAGGCCACGGAGAGGGCGCTGTAATGGTCGCTCAGGATATTCGACGAGGAGTAGCCGTGCGGAATCAGGCGCGAGGAGCGGTAGGTGAGCATGCGGCTGCCCCACGGGGTTTCATAGCCCCCAATCGAGGTCTGATAACCGAGGGCCACCTTCAGCGAGTGGGGTCTTACGATACCGGGCAGGTAGGCCTGCGCGTAGAGCGAAATGAGGTCGCTGAAGGAGCTGTTCGTGGGGTCGAAGGCGTAGTCGGCTTGCAAGGCGTAGCCCCAGCGTGGGAGGAAATCCTGATGGGCCATGCGCACCTGGTCGCTGAAGCCGAGCGTGAAGGCGAGTTTGTGCAGCCCCTCCTTATAGCCGATGGCGTCGAGATTCGTCACCTCGCCCTTAAGACCGTAGTGCAGTCGCTCGACCCGGGCCACCATGCCGTTGGAGAAGTTGTAGCCCACGCCCGCCGTCAAGAGACGGGTGTGGTAGCCGCGTTGCAGGTAGAGGGGCAGCATCACCGAGCCCGATACCGAGTAGTACTTCTCGGGTGTGGGGGCCGCCTGTCCCTCCAAGGCGTAGATCTGTTGCAGACCGCCATAGTTTGCACTCACATCGAGCGTGGGCCCCAATCCGTAGTAGCGGAACCCCAGCTTATAGAGCGACCCCTCCTTGCGGCTCCACCCCCACGAGGCGTAGGCCTCGGCATTCGAGAGGAGGTTTTGCGAGAGGAGCGTAACGCCCCAGGTGGTCGACAGAATCTGCTCGATGGTAAAGTCGAAGGGGTTAAGCGAGACGGGCATCCAGCTGTGTACCTTGAAGAGGTGTGCCCCCTTGCGGTAGCGCTTCGAGGGGCTCTTTTGGGACACCTCGAGCGAGTCGGCCGGAGTGAAACGGACCGTATCGAGATTGATTACCTCCCACTTGCGGCGCGTGGGGTTTACCCGATTCTCGGGCAGACGCGAGTAGCCTACGGGGTGGTCGTGCGTGTAGCGTTGCAGGGCCGGAGCGTAGCCTTGGCGGCTGTAGTCGGTCATCATCACCAACGAGTCGTTCAGAGGCTCGGGCTCAAACCCTCCGTAGCGCGAACTCGAGAGGCGGTACTCCCTCCCCGTGGCGAGCTCCAGAGCGTGAGCCTCGTCCAAGCCCGACCCTATCGAGCCGAAGTAGAGGATGCCGTTGCGCGCCTTGAGGGAGCTCAAGGTGGCGTAGGAGGGGCGCGTTACGGGGCGGTAGCTGCCCGCACGGTCGATCGAGGCGATGTGCATGCCCTCGTCGTCGGTGATGAGCAGGTAGTAGGCCTCGGTCGTGTTGTCCCACGCCAGGCCGTGCACCTCCTTGAAGTGAGGTACGGGGTAGTGGCGCTCCTCGCCCGTGTGGGGGCGGATGTGGAGGGCGTAACCTCCGTCGGGGGTGTAGGCAATCCAGGACAACCCCTCGTCGGAGGGGGTTACATAGAGGGCGTTACGCACCCCCTTCAGGGTGTGGATGCGCTCCCCCTTTTGGGGCTCCATGTAGCAGATGCGCGAGCCTACGCGTTGCTCGAAGAGGAGCGAACGGCGATACTCGGTCCAGTAGAGGTGCTCGCCGTCGAAGGCGGGGCGCGACGAGAGCGAGCCCGTATGACGCAGGGGTTGCTCCTCGCCACTGCGGGTATCCATCAGCATCCAGCGCTCGCTCTCGCGGAGCGAGTGGCGAAGTACCACGGCCGTCGTGTCGCTGATACGCGTGGGATGGCGGTAGGTGGTATAACCCTTCTCGGGGAGCTCCTTCAGGGGGGTGGCCGAGGGCTCGACTGCGGGGAGCGACTCCCAATGGGTGTTCAGGTTGTCGAAGGTCTCCTTGAAGAGTTCGCGGACACAGGTGTCGTAGTAGCGGTGGGTCGCTATCGAGACGGTGGCGATGGCGTAGGGGTTGCGCACGCCGTAGTAGGCGACGCGATCCCAGATGTTCTCGCCAAAGCGCCAGTCGCTGTAGGAGGTGAGCTGATAGCCGATGTGGTAGTGGTCGGGAATGTGCTCGCGGAAGGAGCCCGAGAACCACTTATCGCTGTTTTTCCGTTTGAGTATGTCGCGTCCGATGGCGCGGTAGGCCATCGTAAAGGAGGGTTGCAGGCCGCGACCGAACGACGACATTTGGGTCTCCATCAGGGTGGCGTCGCCCTCAATCACCCAGAGGGGAAGGAACAACAGACCCACGGTCGAGCCCTGCTGCCCGAGGATGTAGCTCAAGACGCGGATGACGCCCCGATTCAGATTGTTGTACTGTACGGCATGGCGGTATTCGTGGGCCACGAGCTGCTTGTACCAGGGCATGGCGTAGCTCTCGACGGCGGGCGACGAGAGAAACTCGATGCGCTTGGGAAGCCACATCACCAAACCGTTCGAGCGGAAGTTCTCGGGGTGGATGACAAAGGGAATCTCGAGGGCCGAGTGGCGGAAGCCGTAACCGATGTAGGGCTTCACCTGCTCCACGCCCCACAGCGTGCGTGCCGCATACGAGGCGGCCGTGTCGGGGTAGATAACCTGCACCTTGTCGCCTTTGGCGCGATTCCACTTCAGCGAGGGGGGATCGACGCCCCACGAGTAGTATTGTGCCGAGGCCGTGGCACTCATCAGGAGCGCCACCACGACGGCTGCTATCTTCAAAAACGATCTCAAAGCGTTGCTCTTCGGGACGATTAGTTGCCCGCCTTCTTTGCGTTATACCCCTCCTTCAGCAGGAGCTCCACCACACGGTCGCGGTGGTCTCCCTGGATGAGAATCTCACCCTCCTTGGCCGAGCCCCCCACGCCACACTTGTTCTTGAGCAGCTTACCCAACAGCTGCAGATCCTCGTCACGCCCCACAAAACCCTTGACAAGGGTTACCACCTTGCCGGCGCGCTGCTTGCGGTCGAGCCATACGCGCAGCTGCTGTTTGTTGGGGGCGAGGGTCTCGATTTCGGGCTCCTCGTCGGTCTCGTATTTGAAGTCGGGATTGGTCGAGTAGACCATCCCGAGGCGGGCTTTCCAGTCGTTATTCATGCTCTTTTTCGGATATTAAACCCCTTTTTGAGGGCAATTTATTGTGCAAAGATAATAAATTTATTATCTTTGGTGAGGTGTAGCACCTCTTTATTTACAGTAAGGGGGTGCAGAGCCCGGACTTGGAAGTGATGAACCCCGTTGCAGGTTGCTCTTTTCAGTGGGTTTTTGTAACACCTCTTTATTTGCAGCAAGGGGGTGCAAGATGAGCATTTATAGCGTAAAATCAGGTATAGTGGTATGGCAAGAGGATTTATGGATAAGTTGCTGGGGTTGATCCCTTTTTGGCGCAGGGCCGAGCAGCAGGAGTTGGCCAAGCCGCTCCCCTATGCGGGTGAGCAGCGCCTGGTGCATGTCTATGTTGAGGGGTATGAGGATGTCTCCTTTTGGCGCTCGATTTTCGACCACTTTCAGAACCCCTATCTGCGCTTCGAGATCTCGGTGCCCAACCGCCCCGATATGCCGAAGGGGAAGAAGGTGCTCCTCTCGATGCTCCCCTCGGCAGGCGAGGATCTGCTCCTGTGCATGGACTCCGACTTCGACTTCCTGATGAAGGGGGCCACCGAGCAGTCGCAGCTCGTACACGGCTCGCCCTACCTCTTCCACACCTACGCCTACGCCACCGAGAACTACCTCTGCTATGCCGAGACGCTCCACAATGTCTGTGTCAAGGCGACCAAGAACGATACGCGCATCTTCGACTTCGTCAAGTTCATGGCCCAATACTCCTGCATTGTCTATCCCCTCTTTTTGTGGTATGTCTACTCGGCACGCCACTACACGAAGCACATCTTCACGCTCATTGAGTTCAAGAATGCGGTGCGCATCGGTTACCTCGACATCCGCGACAACGGCCTTCAGACGCTGCAGTGGGTGGGGCGCAATGTGGAACGGGCCTGCCGTCGCCTTATCCGGCAATATCCCGACCTGGAGGCCAAGGTGGTTGCCTTCGGCGCCGAGCTCTCCGAGCAGGGACTCCGTCCCGACAACACCTACCTCTTCATGCACGGCCATACGCTGCTCGACCATGTGGTGATGCCCCTGCTGCAGACCGTCTGCGAGCAGCTGCGCCGCCTCTCCATCGAGCGTGTCAACGCCTCGATGCGCAAGGGAACGGTCGCCTACAACAACGAGATGAGCAACTACAAGAATGCCCAACGCTCCATCCGCGATGTGCTGCTCGACAACGACAACTATACCGATTGCTACCTCTATAAACGCCTCCACCGCCAAATCGAGGAGTATGTCCGTACGACGGTCGAGGCGATGAAGAGCCGTGGAGAGATAGACCCCTCGGCCCACCTCGAATTTCCGTTGGCCAAACGCCTCAAAGAGCTGCGCGAATTGCGCTCGCTCTCGCAGCGTAAACCGCATAAAAACAATTAGTTAAAAGCACAAAAACAAGGGGGCTCCGCCTGGCGGGGCCCCCTTGTTTTTGTGCGATGTCGGGACGACTACTGGAAAATCTCGGCGAGCTTCTCCTGAACGGCCTCGCCGCGCAGCTGCGTGGCGACGATCTTGCCCTCGGGCGAGATAAGGAAGTTCGAGGGAATCGACTGTACACCATACTCTTCCACCTGCTTGTCGGCCTCCTCCGAGCCACGACCCAGCACATTGGGCCAGCTCATCTCGTGGTCGGCCACATAGGCCTTCCAAGCCTCGGCGTCGTGGTCGAGCGATACGCCGTAGATCTCGAAGCCCTTGTCGTGGTAGGCCTTGTAAGCCTCGACCAGGTGGGGAATCTCGGCCTTGCAGGGGCCGCACCAGGTAGCCCAGAAGTCCACCAATACCCACTTGCCCTCGCCTACGAGCGACGAGAGGGCTACCTCCTCACCGGCCGTGTTGGTCAGCTTAAGTTCGATGTAGGAGTTGCCGATCTCGGTGCGGGCCTGCAGCTCCAGCACCTCGCGGATGCGCTTGACAATCTCGCCCTCCTGCACCTCGGGGGCCATGCGCGAGAGGTAATCCTCCACCTCGCTGCGCTCCAGGTCACCAAAGGTCTGGGCTACCATGTAGGCGCCGAAGATGTTGTCGAGGTTCCCCTCGATGGTGGCCGTCATCAGCGAGTCGGCCTGCTCCAGCACCCCCTCCTGCACCTCGGGACTCTCGGCCGTGAAGAAGGCCACCTGCAGATCGCCCATTGCGCGATTGAAGGCTACCAGACCCTCGTTGGCCTTTGTGCCCGATACGGTGATGTTGCCCTCCTCGTCGTTGAGGGTAATCTCGCCCTGCTCCACAAAGACAAAGGCGATGGGCTGCTGACCGGCAGGAACCACATAGGCCATCTCCGGCTTGTCGCTCTTGCCTTTGAGCACAAAGTGCCCCTCGGCATCCACCACCGTCGAGGCGAGCTCGGTCATCTCCTGGTCGGCGCTGTAGAGATAGATGGTGTCGCTTTCGCTGACCACCTCGGGCAGCGTACCCGTAATGGTATAGCTCTTACCGCCACAAGCCGACAGCGTGGCAGCAGCCAAAACTACAAAAAGAATCTTTTTCATGGTTTTCTATTTTTTGGTTGTTTTCTATTTTGGTTGTTTCATGTTTTAATCTCGTGGGAATTTGTGTTCCGGCTCTTAATACATTACTTTTTAACGCGTTCGGGATGGCTCTTCAGAAAGGCCTCCCAGCTGCTGCTGCCCCCCTTCGAGAGGGCCTTTTTGCCGCCGCCGAGCCCCTTCGAGCGAGCCTCGCCCAGGGCTTCGTTCAGCAGGTTGTGGTCCATGTAGTAGTGGCACAGGGCCACCGCCATGCCGTCGGTGGCATCGAGCCTTCGAGGAGGCTCCTCGATTTTGAGTGTCGCCCGTACGATGCCCGCCACCTGCTCCTTCGAGGCGGCTCCCGAGCCCGCTATCGACTGCTTGATGCGACTCGGGGCATACTCAAAGACCGGCAGGTCGCGGCTCAACGCGGCTGCCATCGCCACCCCTTGTGCACGGCCCAACTTGAGCATCGACTGCACATTCTCGCCGAAGAAGGGGCTCTCGAGGGCCACCTCCTGCGGGTGGTAACTCTCTATGAGGGCCCCCACACGCTCGAAGATGTAGCGCAGCTTGGCATAGGGGTCCGTGAGTTTGTGCAGGTCGATATCGCCCAGCACCACCGAGCGTACCGTGCGGCCCTCGACCTCCAACACCCCATATCCCATGTAGTTGGTGCCCGGGTCGATGCCCATGATGCGGTAGCTCGTCTGCTTGGCCATGGTGCTTGCGGGGTGTTACTCCCCCTTGAGTTTTGCCACCTCCTTCTCCAGGGTCGATACCTTGCGTACGAGGTCGGGCAGGTTCTTGAAGACGGCCGACGAACGGTGGTACTGAATACCGGGCAGGGCGGGGTAGCCCAGACGCGTCTCGTCGTCGCCCACATTTTTGTCGATGCCGCTCTTCGAGCCCACCTTCACGCGGTCGCCTACCGTCACATGGTCGGCAATGCCCACCTGTCCGGCCAGGAAGCAGTTCTTGCCCACCTTCGAGGTGCCGGCAATGCCGGTCTGGGCCGACGATACGGTGTTCTCGCCAATCTGTACATTGTGGCCGATCTGAATCAGGTTGTCGAGCTTTACGCCGCGACGGATGATGGTCGAGTCGGTCTTTGCGCGGTCGATACAGGTGTTGGCACCAATCTCCACATCGTCCTCGATGATCACATTGCCCAGCTGCGGGATTTTGGCAAAGGAGCCGTCGGGCTTGGGGGCGAAGCCGAATCCGTCGGCGCCGATGACGGCACCGGCGTGGAGGATGCAACGCTTACCGATGACACACCCCTCATAAATCTTAACTCCCGGATAGAGGGTCGTACCCTCGCCCACCTCTACGCCGTTGCCGATGTAGACCTGGGGGTAGATCTGGCAGTTGGCGCCGATTTTGGCTCCGGCCTCCACTACGGCAAAGTCGCCCACATAGCAACCCTCGCCCACGGCAGCCTCCTCCGAGATGGAGCAGAGCTTCGAGATACCCTGCTTCTTGGGACGCATGGCGTTGTACGTCTCCAGGAGCTGGAGGATGGCCAGATTGGCGTCATCGACCTTAATCAAGGTCGCCTTGACGGGCTGCGAAGGCTCAAACGAGCGGTTGCAGAGGACAATCGAGGCTTCGGTGGTATAGAGGAAGTTTTCGTACTTGGGATTGGTCAGGTAGGCCATCGTTCCGGCCTTGCCCTCCTCGATCGAGGAGATGGTGTGTACCTGGACATCTTTGTCGCCAACCACATCGCCCGAGAGCAGGCCGGCAATCATTTCAGCTGAAAATTTCATATTTTGGTCGGTATTTGTTTATTCGTATTCGTTTTTACCTGGTAAGGTACTCCTCGAGTCGGATGCCGCGGGGCATCAACTCCGACACATCGTGGCCGAAGGCGACCAGCTCACGAATCATCGACGAGCTGATGTCGCTCACCTCGTGGGGGGTGAAGAGGAGCAGTGTGGTGAGCTCGGGCATCAGTCGGCGGTTGGCCGCTGCGAGCGTCTGCTCGAAGGTGAAGTCGAGCGTGTTGCGTACACCGCGCACGAGGGCCGTGGCCCCCACCTCGCGGGCCAGGTCGGTGGTCAGCGTGCGGTAGGTGCAGACCTTGACGCGCGGCTCGTGTCGGTAGCAATCCTCGATGAGCTGTCGGCGCTTTTCGACGGGGAGCAACCCCTGCTTTCGGATGTTCTCGCCGATGGCGATGACCACCTCGTCGAAGAGGCCTAAAATCTCCTCGACCAACACCTCGTGGCCGCGTGTAAAGGGGTCAAACGACCCGGCAAAGAGGGCAGTTCGCTTCTCCATATCTTTGTTGTTGTGTGGGCCTTTATCCCCTATTCGGGGCCCCACATCCAAAACTTTAACCAAAACTTTAATTAGCAAATATAGGTATAAATATGAAAACCTCAAAATTTTTCATTTGCAACTGCGGAAAATAAGCGATCAGCGGCCGGCTTTGCCGGCAATGCAAAATTCAAAATTAGTTGTTAGTGATTAGCGTAATCCCATAACTCCCATAATTCACATATCTCCCACAAAAAAAAGGAGCCCGAAGGCCCCCAATTTTGAATTTATTCTATCGCATGGCCATCGAAGAGCCGGCGCCAGTGCTCCTGATCGTTCTCCCAAATCAGCCACTCGTCGCTTAAGGCCACTATGCGGTAAATATCAACCACATTATTGTCTCGTTTGTTTGTAAAAATTAGCGTGCGATGCTCTGCGTCAAAGGCCCAGGTGCATTCCGGATATTCATACCAATACGCATCACCATTAGAAAAGAGTTGAAAAGTATAGTTCTCATGATAAATCTCTACCCCCGGAGGTTCCGGAGGATAGATACCATTTACTATTCCGGTTGCAATCACTTCGCTCCAATCGTCATTATATCGGGCATGGGTATTCTCTCGCCACTCCTTATCGGCCAGCATCCCTTCAGCAAGGGTCACATCATAATCACCGGCCTCGGCCATCACCTCCGCAAAAAACTTTTCGACCTCTGTCAAACTCTCTTGCTGATTGGGCGCACTCTCTTGCTGGGCCTTTCCCTCGCTATTCTCCTCACAGCCCCACAACATCGGCAGAGCCAACAAGATAAATAATAACTTTTTCATAAAATATTCAATTCTTAATTTAATGTTGTATTGTTATTCCAATTGTCATAAACTGCCAAATAGGGAGTTATCTCTTCCAATGTGTAATAGACACCAACATATTCCAATAATTTTGCTCGACAATCGCCCCAAGTTGCACACTCACGAGCAATTTCACGCATAACTTCATGAGAAAATCCTGAAAGATTTTCATTCACCGTTGAGCTATTCGTTGCTCCTTGATTATTTGTGTCAAACAAATCGATAAACAGAGGCGTGTATGGGACGGCATAACTGACCTTTGACCAATCTTGTCGATGTTGTCCGGATATCTTCTCACTTAAATAGTTGGGATTACACCCTAAATCATAATAGTATCGAGAAACAAGGAACCATCCTACATAAGAAGCGAAAGATTCTTTCAAAAGTTTTTTTACCCCCGAAAATGTACCTCCTCGCTCACAATAGTGGCACAAATGGCCTAATTCGTGAAGAAGTGTCCCTATAATAAACGAGTCATCGTCCGGCTTATAATTTGCTATTTGAATATATGGAGCATTCCCCCCGCTTGCGCTCCAAAATAACCCCAAAGCATTTGTTTCTGCTCCATAGTCAATTCCACTTGCAGAACAGGCTTCTATTCTTATGCCATTTTCCGAGTAAGACATTGGGGTTATGGAGTGATTCCCATGATAGAGGTAATACACACCCCTTGCCAGCTCAAAATGGCGGTTTTCTTCATCATACTCCATGACCATTGGCGTGGAACTATTGTAAATAACCGTTTCGTTAAACTGCTTTACTATCGGGGTGGTCGAGTTCTCTTCCGTTATCTTCCAATTAGCTGCCTGAAAAGTTATTTTGAAATCTGAACCGAAGAGCGCTCTAATGGAAAAATAACCGTTTTCATCTGTCCAATCATTCCAAGAATATGTTGATTTATTACTTGTGATTTTAAGACCGGGGACGGGCACATAACTCTGTGTTTTTGTATCGTAACTTTTAATATACCCACTAATGAGGTAAGATGTTGGAATAACGAGATCGCCACCTCCAGGCAAGAGAAGCGGAGAAGCCGCTTCTTCATCATGGGCGGTTGCTGTATTATCCTCGGCGTTCAGCATGGCCGGCTGGTACAACTCTTCCAAAATTTCATAATCCAAATCTGCAGGAAGCGCTATCGAACAGGGCCACACGGCATATATAATCGGCATTTCATAGGTTACAGAGGGTAAAACTACACCTTCCGCCGACTGCAAATCGGTATAGGTAACCGAATACTTTGTCTCCTCTTCGAGGGGCTCTACCTCCTCATTGGAGAGATTCATGGCTGCAACCTCTTCGTTGGATAGTACCGCATAATCAAATGGAGTATAACTCACAACAACACCTTCCATCTGTTCGATGCGCCACTGCTCCTCTTCGTTTCGCGGATAGAGTTTCAAACTATAATGCGTTGCTTGAGGCTTGTTCCCTCCAAACATGGCATTCAACGAAGAACGCGTCTCCTCATTTTGGCAACAAGCTTCATAAACCTTGAGGACTTTTTCCATCGCATAGGGATTCTCTTCTCGATAAACAAAGCTCTTTGTTGCCGCGTGATAGAATACCTCTGTGGGGATTTTCGTAATCTCCAACGAAGTTGAGCTCTCATTTTGCAAAGAGGTGGGATTTACCAACTCTTCATTCTCCTGCGTGCAGGCGGCCAACAGCAGCACCGCCGAGTACAAAAGCAAAATCTTTTTCATGGTACAAGATTTTAGTGTTAACAATCATCGGCTTTCATTAAAAATGTGGTGCCGTTCACAAATTTAGTAAATGAATCTGTTCTACCCAAATAAATGAACAAAAAATAAACAAACAGCAGTCAGCTGTCGGCTGACAATTCAAAATTTAGAATTCAGAATTCAGAATTAGTTTAATGGGAGTTATGGGAATGCACTCTCATATCTCTCATATTTCCCGTATCTCCCACAAAAAACTAACTTGTGCATTGAGATTGCCGCGTCGGGCGTTGCCCTCCTCGCAATGACGCTCCTTTTCCCCCTCTAAAGTAGAGGGGGTGCCCGTAGGGCGGGGGCGTATGCACTCTGCCGACCGCCTCTCCCACAAGGCTCCTCTCCTCCTCGTCATTCCGAGGGCCTTGTGGTCCCCTCCCCATCATTCCGAGGGCCCTTGTGGACACCTCTCCTCGTCATTCCGAGGGCCGTAGGCTCGTGGGAATCTAAAAAAGAAGAAAGGAAATAATTGTGAATTGTGCATTGTGCATTGAGATTGCCGCGTCGGGCGTTGCCCTCCTCGCAATGACGCTCCTTTTCCCCCTCTAAGGTAGAGGGGGTGCCCGTAGGGCGGGGGCGTATGCACTCTGCCGACCGCCTCTCCCACAAGGCTCCTTTACCCCGTCATTCCGAGGCTCGGCACTACGGGGTGTGGGGGCAAAATAGGTATTTATACTATTGAACAGCAAGATAAGTGGTTGTATCTTTGCATCGTGATAGTGTTTTGAATCAAAAACAACAAAACTTAATACGACATGAAGAAATTTTTTACTCTTTTGTTTGCAGCCCTCGTGGGCTCGACCCTGACGCTTTCGGCCCAGGAGGAGGTTACCTCTGCCGATATCGAGGCGTTGAACAACCGTATCGAGGAGTTGGAGGCCAAGCTCGACAAGCAGGCACAGCGTGCCGAGAAGTGGGGCAAGGTGGTGGATAAACTCCCCAAGGTTTCGGGTTTTGCCAAGTTGGGCTACACCTGGAACGATGCCGGCACCTCGCAGTTCGGTATTCAGTATGTACGAATCAGCCTGGCCGGCGACCTGGGCAAGAAGTTCGACTACAAGTTGCAGGTGGAGCTCGCTTCGCCCAAGCTTATCGACGCCTATGTGCGCTGGAAGGTCAATCCCGCCTTCAATGTGCAGTTCGGACAGTTCCATGTTCCCTTCTCGTTGGAGGGCCCGTTGAGCCCCACCAAGTGGGAGACCATCGAGAGTGCGATGGTGGTAGACGAGATTACGGGTCTGCCCGATACGCGCGACCTCGGTATGCAGTTCTACGGCCAGTTTGCCAAGCTCGAGGAGGATGGTCACTACCTCTTTGATTATGGTATCGGTATCTTCCAGGGTGAGGGTAAGAACAAGAAGGACACCAACAAGTCGAAGGATGTGATCGGTCGCCTGAAGTTCTTCCCCACGGCCGACCTCTGCCTGACCGGCTCGTTCAGCTATGGTGAGCGCGGTGAGGACTATACGGTCAATCAGCGTGCTGCTGCCGGTGTGGAGTGGAAACCCGAGAATTGGATTCTGCGCTCGGAGTACCTGTGGCACAAGCAGGGCTCGGGTGATGCAAGCATCTACAACGAGGGCTTCTATGTGGTAGCCATGCGTCAGATCAAGAAGTTCGCCCCCGTTGTGCGCTACAACTTCTACAACCAGAAGACTTCGCGCCTCGACCAGTCGGACTATGTAGTGGGTCTGAACTACCTGCCCGTCAAGAATCTGAAGTTGCAGGTCAACTACACGCTGACCACCTTCTCGGGTGATACGGCCCACAATATCAATACGGTAGGTTTTGCCGCCGTGGCGATGTTCTAACCCAAACGGAATAGTAATCCCAAAAACGAAAATAATGAAAGATTTTGTTAAGAAACTTCTGGTAGAGGATTGGGTAGTGGTGATGCTCTCGATTCCTCTGTTGCTGCTGTGTGCCTTTGGCTCCTACCTGCCTACCATCTCGATTCCTTCGAATATGTTGGAGGTCGACGCCTGGGGCAAGATCGCCATGCTCTTTGTGATTGCATTGGTGGTGCTCTTTGCCGGCAACAAACTCTTGAGCCGCCCGATGAAGGGCATGTTGCTCTCGTTCGTGGTGGTATTCCTGATTGCCGCCCTGGCCATGTGGATCGGTTCGAACAAGTACATTAAGTCGGAGCTGGGTCTCGAGCCCGTATTCTTCTCGGTGATCTTCGGTCTGATTATCCGCAACGCTTGGCACATCCCCGAGTGGCTCAAGCCCGCCATCCAGAGCGAGTTCTATATTAAAATCGGTGTAGTCTGCCTCGGTGCCACCATCATGATCAGCGATGTGCTGAAGTCGGGTGCCGTGGGTCTGTTGCAGGCGCTTATCATCGTGACGATTGTTTGGTTCTTCGCCTACATCGTCTCGCGTAAGGTATTCCATGTGGAGCGCGCCACGGCAATGACCCTCTCGAGTGGTGTTACCATCTGCGGTGTGTCGGCCTGTATCACGGCTGCCGGTGTAGCCGGTACCGATAAGAAGAGCCTCTCCTACATCGTTTCGGTGGTGCTGATTGTAGTGGTTCCGATGATCTACCTCATGCCCTGGCTGGCCGGTCAGATCGTTCCGCTGCTCACCTCGAATCCCGAGGTTCAGCAGGAGATCATGGGTGCCTGGATTGGTGGTACGATCGATACCACGAGTGGTGTGGCCGCCTCGTCGGAGATGGCCGGTGAGTTGGCCAACAGCACGGCTATCGTGGTGAAGGCTACGCAGAATGTATTGATCGGTGTGGTTGCCTTCTTCATCGCTCTCTACCTCTCGACCAAGGGGGAGGGTGGCCAGAAGCAGCGCCCCTCGCTCAAGATCGTATGGGATAAGTTCCCCAAGTTCATCCTCGCCTTTGTATTGGCATCGCTCGTATTCTCGCTCCTGAAGGAGGCCGACCTCTTTACGCCCGCCAAGGGTAAGCTCATCGAGACCTCGTTGGCCAAGACGATGTCGACGCTCTTCTTCTCGCTGGCCTTCGTCTGCATCGGTCTGGATACGCGCCTGAAGGATATCATCTCGAAGGAGAACCGCTCGACGCTCTACGCCTTCCTGACGGCCCAGTGCTTCAACATCGTAGCCACCTTCCTGGTAGCTTGGCTGCTCTTCGGTGTGGTGAAGCCCACCTTCGGTTGGTAGGATCGAAAATATGGCAACAAAAAAGGACTCCATTTTGGAGTCCTTTTTTGTTTTGTTGTGTAACCGATGGCTATCCCCTGATGCCGAAGCGGAAACGGATGGTGCGGCGGTAGCTCTCGCCCTTGCGCAGCACGGTCGAGGGGAAGTGGGGCTTGTTGGGGGCGTCGGGGAACTCCTGGCACTCGATGGCTACGCCGTCGTAGTCGGCATAGTGGTGGCCCGATTTCGAGAGGGCCGAGCCGTTGAGCCAATTGCCCGTATAGACCTGCACGCCCGGCTGGTCGCTCTCCACCACCACCTCACGGCCCGACTTGGGGTCGTAGAGCTCTGCTACGGGGCAGCGTAAGCCGCGCTCCCAGCCATCTACCACCCAGCAGTTGTCGTACCCCTTGCCATACTTCAAGGCGGGGAAGTCGGCCTCGATGTCGCGGCCTACGGCTTTGGCCGAGGTGAAGTCCATCGGGGTGCCGGCAACGGCTTGCAGCTCGCCCGTAGGCACCAGGTTCTCGTCGGTGGGGAGCCAGCGCTCGGCATGGAGGTGCAACTCATGGTCGAGGGCCGAGCCGGCCTCCTCGCCCGAGAGATTCCAATAGGTGTGGTTCGTAAGGTTTACCACGGTGGTATTGTCGGAGGTCGCCTCGTAGTCGATGGTGAGTTCATCCTCCTCGCTCAGGGTGTAGCGCACGCGAGCCACCAGGTTGGCGGGGTAGTGCTCATCCCCATCGGGGCTGTGGTAGGTAAAGAGGAGGCTCTCCTCCTCGGCCTCGACCTCCCAACGCCGGTTCGAGAAGTTGTTGGGGCCGCCATGCAGGTGGTTGGGGCCGTTGTTGATGGCCAACTGATGGAGTTTTCCGTCGAGCAGGAGGTGTCCGGCGGCGATGCGGTTGGCATAGCGCCCGGGGGTCTTGCCGAAGCAGGGGCCGTCGCCGATGTACTCCTTGTAGTCGCCATAGCCGAGCGCAATGTCGGCCATCTTCCCCTCGCGGTCGGGGGTGCGCACGGCGGTGATGCCGGCTCCGATGTTCGAGAGCTCGACCTCGATGCCGTGGCTGTTGGTGAGGCGGTATACGATAATCTCGCCGAGGGCGGATGCCTCGCTATGGATTTTTTCGATCTTCATGGTCTGCCGTTTTGGGGGTTAGAGTTTGCGGGCACCGTCGGAGATGACTACGGGAATCACCTCGGGCTCGTGGCCGTAGACCTCTTTGAACCGTCTGCAAGCCTCGCTGACAAAATTGTCGTAAAGCTCCTCCTTGACCAGGTTGATGGTGCAGCCGCCGAAGCCGCCACCCATGATGCGCGAGCCCGTTACTTTGCACTCGCGGGCGATGGTAGCCAGCAGGTCGAGCTCTTCGCACGACACCTCGTAGTCGCGCGACATGCCCCAATGGGTCTCGTACATACGCTCGCCGACGGTCTCGTAGTCGCCACGCTCGAGGGCCTCGCATACATCCAGCACGCGACGCTCCTCGCCAATCACATAGCGGGCACGCAGGTAGTCCTCCTCCGAAATCTCGGGGCGCAGGGCCTCCAACTCCTCCATCGTGGCTCCGCGCAGGAAGTCGCGGCCCATCTTGGCCGCTACGCGCTCGCACGAGGCTCGGCGGTCGTTGTAGGGAGAGCCCACCAGCTCGTGCTTCACCTTCGAGTTGAGCAGCACCACGCGATAGCCGGCCGCTGCGGGGTCGAACGGAAAGTAGGAGAACTCCATCGAGCGGCAATCGAGGCGCATCAGGTGGCCCGCCTTGCCGTGTACCGAGGCGAACTGATCCATGATACCACACTTCACGCCGCAGTAGTTGTGTTCGGTGGATTGGCCGATACGGGCCAATTCAAACTTTTCAAACTTCAGATCCCACAAATCATTGAGAGCATAAGCGAAGGTGGACTCCAGGGCTGCCGACGACGACATGCCTGCTCCGAGGGGAACATCGCCGGCAAAGACCGTGTCGAAACCACCGATCTTGCCGCCGCGCTTCTCAATCTCGCGGCATACGCCAAAGATGTAGCAGGCCCAACTCTCCCGAGGCTTATCCTCCTCCTTGAGGCCGAACTCCGACCCCTCACCCAGATCGAGGGCATAGGCGCGCACGCGGTCGGTGCCGTTCGGACGGATGGCAGCCACCATCCCCTTGTCGACGGCGCCCGGGAAGACGAATCCGCCGTTGTAGTCGGTATGCTCGCCAATGAGGTTGATGCGTCCGGGCGAGGCGTAGAGCGCGTAGTCGGAGCCGTAGAGCTCCTCAAATTTTTTGCTGACCTTCTCTTTCATGGTTACTTTGTTTGGTTACTTTTCCACAAAGTTATAAAAAAATGGCAGAGAACGAGAGTACGATTTCAAAAATCGACTCGTTCTCTGCCACTTTTTTTGTGGACAAAGGGTTGCGCCTACTCGATGATGCGGTGCTCGGCCTCCCAACCCGTCAGGGTCGAGATGTGGGGGATGAGCGACATGGCCATCTTGCGCTGCCCCTCGTAGTTGGGGTGTGCCGACGAGCCCAGCTCGCTCGAGTCGTTGCAGTAGCCCTTGTGTACGGCGGCAAAGTGGATATTCTCTGCCACGCCCTCTGCGACCATCTCCTTGATGTAGTCGAAGCAGGGGCTTCCTACATAGGGAGCCACGCAGAGGATGGGAACCTCGGGGCCATACCCCTTGCGTACACTCTCGAGGATGCGCTGATAGTCGGCCGTGAACTCCTCCTTCGTGGGGAAGGGCTGGGTCGAGAAGTCGTTGGTGCCGAGGTGAATCATCACCAGGTCGGGGCGGTGGGGCGATTGGGCCCAATCCCACTGCGACGAGGCATCACCATCAAAGGTGCGCTCGATATGCTCGGCCATCGTGATGTCGGATTGGCTCTTCGGGTCGCCGTAGTTGCGCGCTGCGCCGCGTCCCGAGTGGGCCAGAAGGGTGTAGTCGGCTCCGAAGTAGCGGGCGATGATGCAGCTGTGGGCCAGGTTGCAGTTCTCGGTCTCGGCCAGGAAGGGGTCATCTTTCGAGAGCCCCTCGGTGCCGTAGCCGGCCGTCAGCGAGTCGCCGATAAATTCGATGTGGCGGTCGGTAGCTGCCTCTGCCTGGAGCAGCTCTCCCCCCTGCGGCAGGAGAAAGGCGTGGAGGGTCGTGCGACCCTGCTCACCCTCGGTGCGCTTCTGCAGGCGCAGCGTGTGCTCCCCCCTCGAGAGGCCCGAGGCGAGTGTAATGAGGGAGTCGCAGCCGTGGGTGGCGATGACCCCTGCGGGGGCCCCATCGAGCGTGAGGTTGTAGTAGTTCTTCTGCGTGTCGGAGAGGCGTACGGCCACCTCGCTTGCACGGAAGCGGAGCTCTACATAGCAGCCGCTCCAGTCGAAACTTACGCTGCCCTCCTCGGTGGCCGTGCGGCCTACATAGCGGATTTCGGGGCTGTCGGCACGGTACTCGACCGCCTCGTGGTTACTCTGACAACCGATTGCCGCGAGCAATACGGTGGCAAAAATAAGTGCTCTTTTCATGGTGTTAGTCGTTTTGGTTGGGGATTATGGAGCCTTGCAGATCGACCTCTACACGGTGGAAGGGGTCGAGGGCTTGGTCAATCAATAGGGCGCACTCTATGCGCGTGAGCGAACGCTCTGCTTCGAGGTCGATCGCCCACTTCTCGGCCGCCGCCCGAAGAGTCTCTTCGGCGCCCGGCTCGATCTTCGCTATCCATGCGGTCAGGGCCTCGCTATCGACGGGAGTCGCGTTGTCGCAGGGGGTAAACGCGGGGAAGATGCGATGAAGCCCCTCGGAGAGTTCGGCCTGCGAAATCGTGCGGTCGATATCGGCCCAGGAGAGGTTCTCCCACCCCACATGTTCGCCTCGAATGGAGAGAATACCCGTAGCGACGATGCGTTGCAGGGGCTTGAAGCGGGGGTCGGTGGTGGGAAGGTCGCGCAGCGGAAGCAGGTAGCCTCCCCCCTCGACGAGCTCCTCCTGTACGGCGCGTACCGAGACCTCGCGGGGCTCTTTTCCCTCGCGGGCAGCCAACGCAGCAAGCGTGCCGGCCGCCTCACCCAGCTGCAACACCACGGGTTGCAGGCGCGTGGAGCCATTCACCAGGTTGCTCACCGAGATCGACTTCTCGGCCACGATCAACCCCTCCTGCTCGCGGGGAATCAATACGCCGAGGGGTACGCCATAGGGCGGTACGGGGTGGAAGTGGAGGTCGGGCAGCGGCTCTGCGCCACGGTAGCAGGCGTGGTGCTGATCGACGGGGTAGTCGCCCACGGCAATCGCCGTGCGGTAGAGGGTCGTATCGTAGGGGTGCATCACATGTTCGAGCGTGAAGCGCACCTCGCCCCGTATGCGGCGCGACTCGCGGTGGTAGGGAATCAGGGGCAGACGATCCTCGGTGGGGAACTCGTCGTCGGCCAATCCGAGATGGTTGTAGCCCAGCTCGGTCTGGATGAAGTAGAGAAAGCGGAGCGTGTGCAGCTTCGCCTCGCGAATCGCCTCGGCACGCTCCTCGGGCGAGGCCTCCACCATGTTCAGGTAGTAGTCGTTGCCCTCGATGGGCCAATTGATCATGTACTTGCCCCCCGGCAGTCGCCCATAGGAGAGCATCATCTCGACGGGCCACATACGGTTGGGCTCGGTGGGGGTGATGCAGCGTGGATTGAGTGAGCAGCAGGCGAAGGTGTCGGGGTCATACCCCTCGGGACAGGGGATGGTTTGGTCGGTGGGGTACTCCTTCAGCAGGGCCACGAGTGTGAGGTCCTGGATGATGGGGTAGGCCTCCTCGGGGGCATCCTCCTCGCCTGTCAGGGCTTTGGACTCCATTCCCAGGTCGTAGGGAATCCCCAGCGCGGCCGCCACATCGCCCAACTCGGTGGCATCGATCAGAATCGAGGCGGTCGCCTTCGAAGAGCCTGCCCCCTCCCACGCAAAGTGCCAGCGCCCCTCGCGGCGTTCAAACGATGAGAGGCGACATTCAGCCTTCAGGTCGATGGTGGGCTGTGCTGCCACCATATGCTGGAAGATGGCGTTGCCCACCGAGGGCTCGAAGAGGATGTTGCTCACCCACCCCGTCTTGAGGGCCTCGGGGCCTCCGTAGTGGGCCTCCAACGAGTCGCGGAACTCACCCCACAGGCCTCCGCGCAGCTTGAAGTTGCCGTCGGTGGCACTTACGCCGGCCGAGGTGAGCATGCCGCCCAGCCAGGGCCCCTCTTCGATAAGGAGCACATCGGCCCCCTGGCGTGCTGCCGTAATGGCTGCTGCCACACCACTCGTGCCGCCTCCAATCACCGCCACATCGTAGTGCGGGGTCGATTGACAGGCCGCAAGGAGGGTTGTCAAAAGGAGTGTCGGGAGCGATTTGACAAATCTTTTCATCTCGATTAGTCGATGTGAATGGTTTCCGAATAGGTGCGGCCGAAGCGGTCGGTGGCGCGCACCTCGATGCGGCTTACTCCCTCGGGCATGGCCATGCGGTAGAAGTGGTCGGCCGGCGTGGGGCCAATCCACTTGTGGTCAAGCCCCTCGTTCGAGGCGTAGAGCTTGCGGGCTGCGGGGTCGATCGCCTCGAAGCGCTCGGCCTCGCCCGCTGCCTTCACACCGTCGAAGTAGAACTCCACCTGCCACTTCGGGTCGCTGTTCCAGATGTTGGCTACGGCATACCCCTCGAACTCGGGGGCGTCGGCTTCGGTGTAGAGGCGCATCTGATGGTCGGCAGGCTTGCCTACCGACTTGTAGTACCACGAGATTTGGTCGCCCTCCACCTCAAAGACGGTGTAGCCGGCCGGCGTGCCGTCGGTGCAGAGCTCGCCCTGCCACCAGGCACCGCTCAGGGCGGGGATGACATGGTCGTAGAGCCCCTCGTGTACCTCGGTGTTGAAGGCCGTGTGGGTGTGCCCCGAGAGGATGTGGGCGTTGAAGGGGGCCAACAGCTCGTAGAGGGCCTTGTAGTTCACCAGGGCCGCCTCGCTGCGTGCGTAGATAAATGCGGCGCGATCCTCGGGGGTGCAGGTCGAGGGGATGTGCATCGAGACCACGACCGTTCGGCCGGGTGTCTGATGCGAGAGATCCTCTGCGAGCCAGCGCAGCTGACGCTCCTCGAGGTAGGCGATGTAGTACCAGTCGCGGCCGATGTAGAAGTTGTTGTTCAGCACCACATAGTGCACCTTACCCACATCAAACGAGTACCAGGCGGGCCCATAGACCTCGCCGTAGTGGTGCGTAGAGCCCTCGTGCGAGCGGATGTAGAGCGACATGTCGTGGTTGCCCATGATGTTGCGGAAGGGGATTTCAGCGAGCTCCATCGTGCGGTTATACTCGCCGTAGAAGGAGTGGTCGTTGAAGACGATATCGCCCAGACAGATACCGTGGCAGACCCTCTCGCCTGCGGCCCGGACTACCTGACGAATATCCTCTGCTCCACGACCCAACAGTGCAAACTCCTTTTGGGCCCAGATTTGGGGGTCGGCCGTGGCGATAAGCGTGTGGCGCTCATCGTCGTAGGGACGACGCACCAGCTCGAAGTCGCACTTTTTCGCTTCGATTTGGGCAATGGGCTTGAAGTGGCGAACAACCCCTTCGACGATGGGAGCCTCGTAGCCTGCGGGGAGGCAGACGAAGAGAAAGTCGCGCTCCGTGTCGCTCTCGATGCGGTAGTTACCCCGCTTGTCGGTTTGGGCGAAGTTTTCACCATCCGAGACCCATACTCCCTTCAGTCCCTCGCCTTGGCACTCTACACGCCCACGAATCGTAAGCTCCTCGGCTTGGAGAGTGCCATAGATGAGGGTGGCTGCCATAAGCAGCCACACCTTCAAAATATCTCTCTTACAATACATATCTCTACTTGCAATCTTTGAGAATCATCCAACACTGGAACAGTCCGCGCGGTACATGGAAGCAACCCTTCCACTTACCGCCCTTCAGGGGCAGCAACACCTCGCCACGACGGTTCAGGTAGCCATACCACTCGGGGTACTCCTCGTCGCGGAAGTGGCTCCAGGTGTAGTCGTGCAGGCGCTCAAACCACTTTAGACACTCCTCGTTGCCGGTGAGTTGGTAGCCCTTGATCATCGTGATCATCGCCTCGATGTGTACCCACCAGAGCTTCTGATCCCACTCCAACTCCACGCGGGGTGCCCCCTTGCGGTCCATAAAGTAGAAGATACCGCCATGCTCCTTGTCCCAACCGAACTCGGCAGTGCGCAGAGCAATCTCCACAGCCTTCTCGATGAGGGCCTTGTCGTTCAATCGTACACCGAGGTTCATGATGAACCACATCGCCTCCAGTGCGTGTCCGGGGTTCATCAGACGACCCTCGAAGGTGTCCGAGAGCTCGCCCTCGGCCGTTACATTCTCCACGATGAGACCCAGCTCGGGACGGTAGAACACCTCCATCACCTCCTTCAGGCACTCCTCAATCGTGCGATCCAGGAGCTCCTTGTCGATCATCGGCTCGATCTCGAGGGCCATGTTGCAGAGAATCATCGGCAGCGAGAAACCCTTGAGGTTACGCGTGCCGGCGTGCGCCTTGTTCCAACGACCCTTGGGGTTGTTGCGCTTCTCGAGGATGCGGTCGAAGGTGCGCTTGGCGATGTTGGCATACTCCTCACTGCCGGTCGCTACGGCCAGCTGTGCGAAGGCCATTGCAGCGAAGGTGTAGGAGAAGATGTTGTAGGGCTCGATGATGGGCTTACCCTCGCGCGTGAGCGAGAAGTACCAATTGTAGTCGCCATCGTGGCCATACTTCTTGAGGAACTCGCCGCCCTGTACGGCGCACTCCAACCACTCGGGGCGCTTCTCTACCTGATTGTAGAGCATGGCGAACATCCACACCTCGCGACCCTGCAGCCAGATAAACTTATCGGTATCGTAGACCTCACCCTCGCGGTCGAGGCAGGTGAAGTAGCCACCATACTCCTTGTCTTGCGACTTCTCCAGCCAGAAGGGGAGTACACGCTCCAACAGCTCGTCGCGGTATTGGTCGGCCAAAGCCTTAAAATTGGGCTTATTCATCTCAACTATCTGTTTACTGTTCTTGTTTATTTATCTTTTTTGCATATTGTTCTGTCGCTTACTCCTTCTGACCCGTGGCCTCCAACCACTCGGTGTAGCGGTCGAAGAGGTGGCCTGCCTGCAGGTAGGCCGATTGGGGACTCATGAAGTGCGAGAACTCGAAGGTGATGGCATTCTCGTAGCCCGCCTCGGCAGCCAGACCCAACTTCAGGTGCAGCTTCTCCCACTTGATGGGCAGGAACTTGATCGGCATATCGCGGTCAAAGGTCTCCGAGTTGGTCCAGCACTCCAAGCCGTAGCGGTCGGCCAGGCGCTTGTTCACCTTCAGGAAGTCGACCAGCTCGTCGTACTCCACATGGCCATCCTGGAAGGCGACGATATCTACCGCCCCCTGGATACCCTTGAAGATGGCATCCCACTCCTTCTCGTGGCTCTCGAGGGTTACCACCTCCTGCTTTTGGGTCGAAGCCACATACTGGCTCACATTCTTCTTGCCGTCGATGTAGGGCGAAATCAGCGTGGGAAGTCCTCCCGACACCTGCTTGCAGTAGCGACCCAGCGAGGCGTACAAATCGACAATTTTACCCGTGTTGCGGCTGCACTCCTGCGAGATGTACCAGCCGGCAAACGACTTGTGGTGGCCATACTTGGCCCACACCTCGTCGATTACCTTCTTGTTGAGCTCCACCTCCTCGGCATATTGGCCGTTGGCCCAATACTTGCCCGAGTCGTAGAGACCGAACCAGAAGTTCATGCCCCACTTATCGCTCAAGCGCAGGAACATGTCGACCAAATCGACCGGAGGCGTGTAGCACCCCTCCTCGCGGGTCAGCACCTCCGAGGGGAAGGTCTGCCAGCGACGGTAGCCCGAGCGAATCAGAATGACGGTATCGATGCCCGCCTCACGCATATATTGAAAATCGCGATCCCACTCCTTTTCACCCCAATTCTGGTGCGGAATGTCGTGGCTGATCTCATCCAAAAAGGTTCCTTTAATCTTCATTGTCTGTTGTTATTTGTTGAAAATCAGGTTCTAAACAGGAATTTGTGGCGCGTGGCCCATGCCGTAAACAACATCACCACGAGTGTCATCGCCACACCGCGCAGGAAGCCGCACCAGGGGCCCAACGCCGAGAGGTAAGCCACCCACGGAGCCAGCTGCGCAAGCGTCAGAATGGGCATAACCACCCACTCGGCTGTCGTGTAGGCCACCATCGGGTTCTGTCCCGTACGAATCAGCATGCCGCAGCGCAGGCCAAAGTGTTCCATGGCCGACGAGAAGCCGATGAGCACCAGCGAGGCGAGTCCCGAGGTGACGAAGAGGTAGCTGAAGGTGGCATAATCCTTCTTGATACCCCCCTCGAAGGCCTCGCAGAAGAGACCCAGCACCAACCAGAAGAGGCCCCACGAGAAGATCTCGCGGCGCATCACCTCCGACGAGGAGCTGCTCCCTTGCTGCAACCATCCGATGGCTCCGCCCAGCAGAAGGCTTCCCACCAGGTTGATGACCAGGTGGCGCGTAAAGAGCCCCCACATATTGAGCCCGAACAGGAGCACCACGAGGAGCAGAATTGCCCCCTCTCGCCCCTTGCTCAAGCCCCTCTCGGCACTCTCTTCGCGGCGCAACCATCGGTCGATGGCCTCACCGGCAAAGGTGGCCGGCAGGATGATGCAGAGGTACTTCAGGAAGTCGAAGCGGAAGAGCCACGACGAGGCGGTCCACCCATAGAGGGCTTCGTTCCACGACCCCTCGACCTCGGATCCGATGCGCAGGGCAACCAAGAGGGCAAGGATGGCCAGACGCAGCAGCGGCTTTTCGCGCGTGTAGAGCCAAATCAGTGAGCCGAGGAGTACCATGTTGGCCAGAATCAGCAAAATCGTGTCGCTCTTGTGCAGCGAGATTTCGCACCCCCAAACACAGTGTATCATCACAGCCAGGGCCGCGAGACCCAGGCCTCCGGCGATGCGCAGCCACTTCTGTCGTTCGGGCTTCACTCGCTCGAAGCGCAGGAAGAGGAGCACGAAGCATCCCCAGGCTGCGAGGCTCACGAGCGCGGCTCCCCAGGCGGGAACACCCGGAGTCCAGCCGGCACGCAGGTTGTACATCGCCAATGCAAAGAGCAGCAGCAGCGCCCAACGCTTTACGACACCACCAATCAGTCGGTGAGGTGCCCCCTCGCGTTCCAACTTTCTACCCAGGGCCAGCGGAAAGGCGGCCCCCATCGAGAAGAGGAAGAAGGGGAAGACCAGATCGACCCAGGTGATACCCGGCACTTCGGGGTTGAAGGCAAAGGTCGGGGGCGGCAACTGTGCATGGAAGAGCCATGCCGGCAGGTCGGCATGCCAGAGCATCTGTCCCGAAAGGACCATGCCGAGGATAGCCAACCCGCGCAGAATGTCAATAATATGTGCTCTTCGCTCCATAGGCAGAAATTACTCCGTAACCTCCTCCTCGGGAACGAGCGTAGCGAGGTATTGATCGAAACCCAACTTCACAGCGTCCCAATAGTTATACATCTTGATGTGGCAGAGGTCGAAGATGAACATGCCGTCGCTCGGGGTGATGCAGGCGTCGATGGCATCGGGAATCATGTGGCCCTGGTTACCATCGGTCCAGCCCGAACCGTTGCCGATATCGGGACCACCGGCGAAGAGGGTGTCGCCCATCAGGAGCTTACGACCCTGCTCGGCAAAGCCCTGCATGGTCCATTCGCCCGTACCATAAATATAGTTTACACCGGCATAGCAACCCAGGAACATGAAGTCGCAGTGGTCGGCATAGCCATAATCCTTGTACTTGAGCGAAGCCCACTCGGGATAGGCGGCCTGCGTATCGAACTTGGGGCTGGCCCAGTTTACACCCGAGGTGTAGTAGGTCGAGTACCAGGCACCTACATAGCAACCGAATCGGCAGTCGGGGTTCACGGCGTGTACCTTGTCGGCAGCCTTCTCCACGAAGTCGTGAATCATCTTGGCGCGGAACTCCAACCACTTGAACATGTGCTTCGGAGCCACGCGGGGCAGCGAGGTGGTACCCGGGGCGAATACATCGTCGGGCCACTTCTCCACCGTCTGACCGATGTGAGCCTCGAACTTCTCACGCGAGATATCCGAGAAGTCGCTCATCAGACCCCAGTCGTCGTAGCGGCAGCGGTCCAGGACGATACCGTCCAGATCGTAGGCGGCCAGCTCGCCCAGCAGCGTGATGAGGAACTCAACCACCTCGTCGTTGGCGGGGTTGAGGAAGCGGGCGCCGTAGTCGTCGGTGATGTCCATCGTATTGATAAGGCCATCCTGGTGGTTGATGACCGTAGCCCACTCCTTCTTGGTGTTGTCACGGAAGAGCATACCGTTCGAGCCCAGACCATAGGGGCAAAGGTAGCCGCCCACCATCGTGTTGATCGAGGCGTTCACCTTCAGACCCACCTTGTGGCCCTCCTCGATGAAGGCCTGGAGGTAGTCGAAGTTTTCGGTGCGCTCCAACCATACATAGCTGCCGTCGTGCCAGGTATCCACCTTGGTCACGGGATCGGCTACCGTCGAGGCGAAGAATACATCGCCATCCGTACCGCGTACATCGACGATGATATCGGTGAATCCTACCTCCTTGATGCGGGCCAGGTCGCGGGCGATATTGTCGCGGCTGTTGGCGTAGTCAAAGAAGTTGGCGGCCAGGTCGATCCATACATAGCGGGGCTTGGCCTCCACCTCGGGGGTGGGCGTAGGATTCTCGGGCTCCTCGGGCTCCTCGACTGAAGGGTAGGTGTATTCGATGTCGCGCCAATCCTCCTGGCAACCCGTCCAGAGGGCAAGGCCTGCCACCATCAGCAGCAAATTAACTATTCTTTTCATTTCTGATTCAGGTTATTTAATAAAAATTGCGCTTGCCACACTGCGCTCGGCACCGTCCGAGAGTTGGATGGTGTTCGTGCCGTTTACAAGCATGCAGCTCGAGCCGCCACCATCGAGGTTGAGGGCCTCGACGCAGCCCAGCTCCATCATTACGCGGGCTACCTGCTCGGTCGTCAGACCCTTCACGCCCTCGGTCATCTCGCGACCCTCGCAGACGAAGAGAACCAGCTGGCCCTCCTCCGTCGTGCCGATGGCCGTGCGGGGCTGGTAGCTCTCGGGGCTCACACCGCTCACCCAACCATCGAACATCTCCTCCTCGATGGTGTTGCGGAACTCGCCGCCGCGTACCAATACGGGACCGCCACCAATGGCCGTAACGGCCTCGAAGGTCTCGGCCTCGACGGGGTAGCTGTCGCTCGGAACGGCCGCAGGCGTCTCGCCCCAATAGTTGGGGGCAGGCTCCGAGTAGGTGTAGTGGTCGCCATTGTTGGTGTAGTAGGTCCAGCAGGCCTCGAAGCTGCCGTCGGCGTGCTCGAGGAGCGCACCGCGCGTGGGGGTGTAGACCGTAACCCAATCCTCCGAGGCGTAGTTGATGTTGGTGGCCAAGAGTTCGCTCTCGCTCACGGCGAGGCTCGACGAGTAGTTCTTACCGCTGTCGGTGAAGAAGTAGCCGGCGTTGATAACCACATAGGGGTTCTGCTCGGCGGCATAGACCTCCGAGGGGGTCATCAGCGCGTCGGTCGTACCCTGGGTGGCTATATCGCGGATGCTCCATACATCCCAATCGGCTTTGCCGGGCTCGGCCACGGCGATGTAGGCGATGGCCTTGCTCTCCTGCAGGGTTTCGGGCGAGCGATAGATGTTGATGTGGAGGGGCAGCTCACCAAAGCTGTCGCTCACATTGGTCCACCCCAGCTCGATGTACTCGGGGTGAATCTCCTCGCGAGCTTCGGGCTCCTCTACCGAGGGGTATTGGTAGTCGATGTCGCGCCACTGCTCGCTGCACGCCGTCGAGAGGCTGCAAGCGGAGAGAAGGAACAGAAAACCAAACACTTTGTCTGCTATTTTGAATCCCATAGTTTCAAAATTTTAGACCACTGCCGCGAGGTTGTCGCGGCAGCGGTCGTATTTAATTACTTCTTGATGCAGTCGAACTCGTAGCTACCCATCACCTGCCAGTTGCGGTCGATGAAGTAGAGCGAGAACTTGTACCCATCGTCCGAGGGGTGGAGGATGACATCACTGAAGGCGTCCTCTCCACCGTTGGCTGCGGTTGTCGAGCTCTGGATCACATCCGAAGGCATGTGGAATACCTGAGCGTCGTTCATCGTGGCAACATTCGAGGCGTCGTACATGAAGATCTCCACAAAGCTCCAGGTGAAGTGAGCACCCTTTATCATCGCGATGTAGCGGGCGCCGTTGAACTCGAGCAGCGAGAGGGCGCAGGGGTTATCATTCGAGGTGATCACACCGGTCGTATCTACGGCAATCGACCATCCGTTCTCCGTGGGGCTGAAGTAGTAGAGGTTGTAGACTCCGTAGTAACCCGACGAGAAGAGACCGTCGTTCAGATCCGTCGAAGCACCGATAACAGCCGCATTGATGGGGTTCCAAAGCTGGCCGGCAGGGGTGATGACACCCACCTGGGCCTCGCCAACCACGCCACCTACTACGGGCCAAGCCACATACGAGGGCGAGGTTGCAGTTACGCCATCATAGGCCGGAGCCACGGCCGTGATAACGGCATCCTCGTCGATGTTACCCACTACGCGGATATCACCCGTCTTGAGTACATAGTCGATTACATTGTCGAAGTCGATGAATACCTCGGGGGTATCGGTGAGCGAATCCATGCGGTAGATAACCAGGTGCTCGCCATTGGCGGCGTTGGCAGCCATCAGCAGGTGACCGGCCGTATCGCTTACGAGCGAGTGGATGGTCATACCGTTGGGAACGGCAACCTCCTCCTTCTTGGCACCCGAGAAGCGGTCGAATACCCAAATCTTGTCGCCGAAGGCCATCAGCAGGTCGTTGCCATGTACGGCCAGACGCGTACTTGCAGCAGCAGGCAGGGTCGTACCATAGTCGGACTCGAAGTACTTCATGAAGATCTTCTTACCGCTGTTGGGACGCATACCGTAGCCCACCTTCTCGGGAATCTCGAAGCGAATCTCAAACTCGGCCGTCGTGCCGTTGTGAGCCGTTACGGTGAGCTTGTCGCCCGAACGGATGTCGGTAGCGGTCTCGGGATCGGGGCTCGTGATGGCGGCGTGGGGCGAGAGGCGGATATCGCTCATCTTGCAGCCCTGTAGCACCTCCTCGGGAGTACCCACCAGGATGGTGTGCGTCTCGTTGTTCACGATACCGTCGTAGCGTGCTCCATACTGATCGACAAAGGTCAGACCCTCGATATCGGTACCCGAGAGCTTCTCGATCTTACCGCGGAAGGTGTACTCCTTGGTGCGACCGTTGGGCATCTCGACCGTTACGCGGTGCGACTTCGTGAGGTCGCGCACACCCAGGGCGGGCGAAATCACCGTACCGGCCTCGGTCTCGGCCTTAATACGCATGCGCGTGATATCGGTTACCTGATTGTTGCTCTCCAGGGGATAGTACCAGGGAATCGAGATGATAATCTCGGTCTGGTTTACATCGGTAACCAGCGTCTTGAAGGCTGCATTGGGGTCGTTGGCATAGGGGCCATCGGTGAAGCGAGCCTCCAGGGAGGTGATACCCACCGAATCTACAGCCGCAAAATGAGGCTCCTCGGGGGTGTGGCAGCTGCACATCAACGATGCAACCACCGCCATAAGGCTATATTTCAAATAATTTTTCATAATTTTTCTCTTTTAAGGCTATCTCCAAATCGGATACTGCTGAATGGCGGTGTTGTTGCTCAACTCCTCATCGGGCAGGGGTACCTGATAGTGCTTCTCGGTGTAGTAGCGGTCCTCGCTGTCGCACTCCACATAGGTGTAGCGATACTGACCGGCCTCGGGCGTGATGTAGAGGCCGTGTACGCGCGTACCGTCCCACTCCTTGTGAGCCAGCTCCCAACGACGCATATCCCAATAGAGGTGACCCTCGAAGGCGAGCTCGATCTTGCGCTCCTTGCGGATGGCCTGGAAGAGCTCATCGTTGGTGAGGTTCGAGTCGTGGCGCAGACCTACACGCTCACGCACGGCCTTCAGGTCGGCGTTGGCGATATCCCACTTCTGGAGCATGCAGGCAGCCTCGGCGCGGTTCAGATAGACCTCGGCCAGACGAATGGCTACCCAGGGCTGGCTACTGTTCGTGCTCACCAGGTCGGTGTGATTCTCATCCACCAGCTTGCGCAGGAAGTAACCCGTCGTGGTCATACCCTTCGTGTCGTAGGTGCCGTACTCGCAGCAACCGTCCAGACCACCGTTGTAGGCCTCGATCGTGCGGCCCTTCCACGAAGCACCGTTGTAGAGAATCGAAGCACCGAAGCGGGGCTCGAGCTTGTCGTAGGGAGGCTCCTGGAGCGTGCCGCCGGCTACATGCCAGGGGCTCCAATCCACCTCACCACCGGCGGCATACTCGTAGAGCTCGACCATCTCCTGCGTCGGAGTGGCCAATGCACGGGCGTAGATGTTACCGTCGCCACCGGGCGAGAAGTAGTAGTCGAAGTTGTGGTCGAGCTTACCGGCCTGGTAGGCATAGTCCAGGATGGCCTCGGTGTTGCCCTGCAGGGCAGTCGTCGAGAAGCACTTGGCGTAATCGGCCGAGGTTTTACCCGGCATCAGGGCGTAGCCGGCCTCGCTGGCGAATACCTCATCAGCGGCATCCAAAGCCTCCTGCCAACGCTCGGCATAGAGCATCGCACGCGACAGCATGGCCCAGGCGGCACCTGCGCTCACGCGGCCCTTGTCGGCGGCACCCCACACCTCGGGCAGGTTCTCGGCGGCGAACTTCAGATCCTCGTAGATGAAGTCCCAGCACTTCTCCTCGCTGCTCAGGGGGGTGTTACGCGTGTAGGCATCCAGATTCTCGTCGTAGAGAATCACCTCCTTGTGGCGCTTCACCAACTCGAAGTAGAGCATACCGCGGAAGAAGCGGGCCTCGGCCAGGAAGCGGGTGGTGGTCTCCTCGCTGAACGAGGCGTACTTTTTGATCGAGTAGAGGAACTCGTTTACGCGGCGCACGGCCTCGTAGTAGTTGCCCCACTGCGAGAGGTAGAACGATACCGACGAGGCGGTCTTGCCATCAATACCATAGAGGAAGGCGTTGGCAAAGCCGTAGTAGGTTCCGGTGTTGTTCTCGGCGGGCGAGCCAAACTTGAAGGTATCGGTCAGACCGTCGGTCAGACCCGGGTAGCACTGCCACGAGCCGAAGGGGCTGAAGTTGTGGATACCCGTGTAGAAACTGTTGATATACAAAGTGGCGTATTCGGGCTTCGTCCAAACCGTCTTGTCGGTTACGGCGTTGGTGGGCGTCATGTCGAGGTAGTCGTTACAACCCGTCGATGCCGTCAGTACGCCGAGAAGCATGGCTAAACTATATAATTTTGCTTTCATGGTCATCTGTTTTTAGGGTTAGAAAGTAAGACTAATACCGCCCATGATGGTACGCTGCTGCGGATAGTAACCCAAGTTTACGCCCGGAGCCTCGGGGTCAACACCCTCGGGCAGACCGGTCCAAGTGAAGAGGTTCGAACCCTCGGCGAAGATGCGGAGCTCGGAGATACCCAGACGGCTCATCCACTTCTTGGGGAAGGTGTAGCCAATCTGCATCGTCTTCAGACGCAGGTACTTACCATCACGGTACCAGAAGGTCGAGGTCAGACCGTTGTTGTCGTTTGCACGGTTGATCGACAGACGGGGATACTCGGCATCGGTGTGCTCGGGAGTCCACGAGTTCTCGGCCAGGTAGCGGGGCGAGTTGGCACCATCCTTAAAGAGCTTCGTGAAGGGGGTGTTGTCCTGTGCCCAGTTGTAGTAGGTACCCGTGAGCTGGGCGTCGAACATGGCACCGGCGGTGAAGAACATCGACAGGTCGATACCCTTCCATGCGGCGTAGAGGTTCAAACCGGCCGTCAGCTCGGGACGGTTGGCACGACCTACGAAGGCCTGATCCTTCCAGGGGTCAATCACACCGTCACCATCCAGGTCGCGGTACTTGATATCACCCAGCGAGGGACGAACACCATCTACCCAGGCGGCGTTGTCGATCTCCTCCTCGGTCTGGAAGAGGCCCTCGGCAATCAGTGCCTTCTGCGAGTAGACCGACTTACCGGCGTGGAGCTGGTAGGAGGGGGTACCGATGGCATCGGGGTACTTCAGGTAGCGCGAGCGGGCCCAACTCATGTTGAGGCGTACGCCGTAGCTGAAGTCGCCCACCTGGTTATCGTGACCGATCGTGAACTCGACACCCTTCGTATCGATCTCCTGGTTGTCGTTCACATAGGTGGGGTAGTAGCCACCCATCGAGGGGGGATAACCCGACGATGCGGCCAACATATCATAAGTATAGGTGTAGAAGTAGTCGGCCTCCAAGCTCAACTTACCCTCCCACATACGCAAGTCGAAACCGACATTGAAGCTGCGCGAGCGCTCCCAGGTCAGGTCGGGGTTGGCTACCGAGCTCGTGTAGAGACCGTTGGCGAGCGAACCACCGATGATGGCGGGATAGCCACTCGTGAAGCTCAGACGGCTCAGGAACGAGTAGGCGGGAACGCTGGCGTCGGCACCTACCTCACCGGCCGATACACGAATCTTCAACTCGTTGATCACATCGCGGGCATTCTCGAAGAAGGCCTCGTTCGACATACGCCAACCGAGCGATGCCGAGGGGAAGAAGCCCCAACGCGAGCCGTTCATACCGGCAAACTTATACGAACCGTCGTAACGACCGGCAACCTCCACCAGGTAGCGGTTGTCGAAGGCGTAGTTTACACGCGCTACGAAACCGGCCGAACGGGTGTGGTCGCTCATACCATAGACGGGCTTGGCAATCGAGCTATCCACCTTCGTGTTGTCCAACTCGGGCAGCTCCATGAAGTCGAGACCGGCACCGTAGGCACCAAAGTAGTTCGACTTATAGTCGCGTACCTCGGCCAGAGCCAATACCTTCACCTCGTGCTTCTCGTTGAAGGTGCGATCGAAGTTGATGCTGAACTGACCTACCAGCTGCTTCGACTGCGTCATGCTCTCGTGGAGCTTGTTCTGCGTGTAGCCGCGGGGGTCAACCACCGTACCGCCGTACTGCAAGGGCTCGGCACCCAGCTGCGAGGGTCTTACCTCGGCAATCATATAGTAGGGGGTCGTGAGGTTCTTGTTGGTCGAGATAGTGCGGTCGTAGGCACCCGTCAAAGCTAAGCTCAGACCCTCAACCCAGGGAAGATCCCACTTCAGGTTGAAGTTCGACTGCAGGGCCGTCGTCTCGGTCTGGTACTTACCCGACTCGTTGATGGCGGCTACGGGGTTGTAGGGCTGGCTGTGGTTGTTCATGCTGGCCACATACTGACCATTGTGCTTGATGGGCAGGTAGGGGTGAGCAAAGATGGCCTGCTCGGCAATCGAGTACCAGGGAATCTCATAGTCGTACATCTGATCCGACCACGAACCACCGGCCGAAAGACCCGGCTGACGCTTGTCGCCGATCTGACCCGAGAGGTTCATCTGGAAGTGGAGGTTCTTGGCAATCTGGGCACCTACATTCACACGCGCATTGTAACGCTTGTAGGAGAAGTTGTCGATGTTACCCTTCTGACCCAGGTAACCGAGCGAAGCGAAGTAGTTCATCTTCTCGGTACCACCCGAAGCCGTTACGCTGTGCTGGTTGTTCACACCCGTACCGAAGGTCTCGGCAATCCAGTTGGTGTTGCCCCAGCCGTTCGTGCCGGCAATCATGTTGGCTACATCCTGCTGCGAGAATACGGGCTCCTTGCCGTCGAGCTCCATGGCGCGGTTGTACCAATAGGCGTAACCCGGACCATCGAGGAACTCGGGGAAGTTGGCGTTGAACGAACCACCAACCGAACCGTTGTAGGTGATCTTCGGAGCACCAATCTTACCGCGCTTCGTGGTTACCAATACCACACCACCGGCACCCGACAGACCGTACACGGCAGCTGCCGCAGCATCCTTCAGTACCGAGATGGTCTCAATCTCGTTGGGATCGAGGTCGGCAATCGAACGGGGCATACCATCCACGATGTAGGTAGCGCCGTAGATCGAACCACGGATTACAATCTCTGCCTGGTCGGCACCCGGCTGTCCCGACTCCTGCACCGAGGAGATACCGGTCAGCTTACCGGCCAGCATCGACGATACGTTGGTTGCAGGACCCGTCATCAGCTCCTCACCCGAAATCTGGGCCACCGAGCCGGTCAGCGAGGCCTTGCGCTGCGTACCGTAACCTACGACCACCACCTCTTCGAGGGCCGAGGCATCCTCCTTCATCTGCACGTCGAGCGTCGTCATGCCGGAGGCAACCTTGATCTTCTGGGTCGTAAGACCGATGTAGGTAAAGACGAGCGTCGAGCCCTGTGCGGCGTCGATCGAGTACTCGCCATTCACATTGGTGGTGGTACCACGGTTGGTCTCCTCCACCACAACGGTTGCACCAATCAGAGGAAGACCCTCCGGATCGGTTACCGTACCACGGACCGTCGTCTGGGCCCAGGCACTCTGGATGCCTCCCCAAACCAGCAGTGTTGCCAGCAGCAACACCTTACCGGTCAGCGTTTTCCATAAAGATAGAGATTCTTTCATAGAAATTGTTATTAGTATTTGAGATTTGTGTTAATCCTTTGTCGAAGGGGTTACTCGGCCTGCGAGCCCTGGGCGATACCCTTGTCCAGGGCCTCCCACCAGCCGCGGTTTACGATGTGTACCAGGTCGAAGATCATCAGACCGTCGGTGGCACGCAGCGCCTCGGCCACGGCACGCGAGAACTGCTCCTCGTCGCCCTGATACTGCTCCACATAGATCGAACCGATGACGGGCACCTTGCCGCAGGTGAGGCGCTTGGCCCACTCGGCACCACCCTCGATGCAGTACCAATAGCTCTGCTCGTTGGTCATGCCGGCCTCGGTGCGCTGGCCCACGATACCCAGGGCGCTGTCTACCTCTGCCTTCTTGACCAGCGTGTAGTAGAGGCCCGTCATGTAGATATCCAACAGGTCGGCATAGCCGGTCTTCTGGTACTCGGGCGTAGCCCACTCGAAGTGGTCGGCGGGGTTGAACTCCTCGCTGGCCCAGTTTACACCCACATAGTAGTAGGTCGGATACCAGGCACCCGTGTAGTCGCCGATTTTGAGGTTGGGGTTGATGGCCTTCAGCTCGTTGTGTGCGCGAGCCACGAAGCCCTTGATGACCGAGGCACGCCACTCGATCCACTGCTTGAAGCGGGGACCCTCTCTCCAGACATCCTTGTCGCCCTCCTTCTCCCAGTAGAGAATATCCTCGGGGAAGCGGGCTACGGGCTCACCCGAGTAGGCCTCGAACAGCTCGCGCGAGAGGTTGCTGAAGTCGGAGGTGATGTCGTCGTAGCGTACACGGTCGAAGATGATGCCGTCTACCTCGGGGTAGCGCTCGGCAAACTCCTTCAGAACGGCTATCTGATACTCCTGTACCTCGGGGTTGGCGGGGTTGAGCATGCCGTTGTAGTTGGACTTGCGGGTGCTGATGGGTACGATACCCTCGGGGGTCGATACCTGCGACTGCCACTCGGCCTTGTCGCCGTAGATGATGCCGCGGTCGATGTAGTTGTGGCCGCCGCAGAAGATGTTGAGCGAGCCATAGACACCCAGGCCTGCCTGGTGACCCATCTCGATGAAGTGGGCCAACATATCATACTCCTCGCTGCGAACGGTACCCTCCCATTCGCCCATGTAGGGGGCAATCTCACTCTTGTAGAGGGTCTCACCCATGATCGACTTCACATCGACCACCACATCGGTGAAACCACGCTCCTTGAGGTGGTTTACATAGTAACGAATCGAATCGGGGTTGCTCATGCGGGCGAAGTTGGCCTCGCAGTCCACCCACATATAGAGGCGCTTTTGTGCGACCTCCTCGGGGGTTGATTGACAGGCGCCGAAAAGCAACGCCAAAAGCGGTAGGAGAAGTAGTTTTTTCATCTTTTCTTATTTTATTGTGTTCGTATTTGCAGGATCGAGCCACATAGAGGCACTTGTGAGGCTACTTTGTCCTGCAAAGGTAATGGAAAGAAAGAGAACAGGCAAATTTTTCCTCTTCATTTTTTGGCCTTTCGGTCGCAATTTTCTATAATTATTAAAAACTTTGATAAAAAGGCTCCGGATTACAAAATTTTTACTACCTTTACTCCGCCTAAATGCCATTTTGAGCCCTTTTTTTAGAAATGGCTCCGAATGTTCCGCCCGCAAAACCAAATAAAAGTAGAAATGATAGAAGCTCAAATCAAGAAATCACCCTTGTGGTGGGTCCCCTCTGCCTACTTTGCCATGGGACTTCCGCTCATCCTCATCAATCTGGTGGCGCCTCTGATGTTCAACGACTTCGGCATCAGTGATGCACAAGTGGCCTTCTGGACCTCGCTGCTGATTCTGCCCTGGTCGCTCAAGCCCTTCTGGAGTCCCCTGATGGAGATGTACCGCACCAAAAAGTTCTATGTGGTTGCCACGCAGCTCATTTCGGGTGTCTCGCTCGCCCTCATCGCCATGGCCCTCAAGCTGCCCAACTTCTTCCCCTATGTGGTAGCCATCATGGCGGTGCTTGCCTTCAGTGGCGCGACGCACGATATCGCCCTCGACGGTGTCTATATCTCGGAGCTCGACAAGACGCAGCAGGCGCAGTATGTGGGTTGGCAGGGAGCCTTCTATAACTTGGCCAAGGTGACGGCCATGGGTGCGCTGGTCTACCTGGCCGGTGTGTTGGAGGCGCATATCGGTTACCTCCACGCCTGGGTCATCATCATGCTCGTGTGCGGTATTCTGCTCACCGTGTTGGGCCTCTACCATTGGCGCGTACTCCCCTCGGGTGGTCGTGAGGCTGCTACGCACGCCTCCTTCAAGGAGACCATGCGCGACACCTGGGGTGTGATTGCCCAATTCTTCCAGAAGAAGTATATCTGGCTCTATATCACCTGGATTATCTTCTACCGCTTCACCGAGGGCCTTGTTATCAAAATCGTGCCCCTCTTCCTCAAGGCCGACACCGCCGTACAGGGTCTGGGCCTCACGAAGGACGAGATCGGCCTCTACTACGGCACCTTTGGCGTGGTGGCCTTTATCGTTGGTTCGATTTTGGGTGGCTACTTTATCTCGTGGCGCGGTCTGAAGAGGGCGATCTTCCCCCTCTGCTGCATCTTCAACATCCCCTTTGTGGTCTATGCACTGCTGGCTTGGTATCAGCCCGAGAGCATGTGGTTGGTCTGCGCAGCCATCGTCTTCGAGTACTTCAGCTATGGCTTCGGCTTCGTGGGTCTTACCCTCTTTATCATGCAGCAGGTGGCCCCGGGTAAGCACCAGATGGCCCACTACGCCTTCGGCTCGGCCCTGGCCAACCTGGGTGTGATGCTGCCGGGTATGATTTCGGGTGTCATCAGCGACGCCGTGGGTTATCAGCAGTTCTTCCTTTGGGCGCTGCTCGGCTCGATTCCGGCGCTGATTCTCACCTGGATCCTGCCATTCACCTATCCCGATTCGCAGGAGGCATAGAAAAACGGGCTGCTGAATTTTTCAGCAGGACGTTTTTCAAATTCAAAATTTAGAATTTAGAATGCAAAATTGTTTCTCCCCTAAATTTAGGGGAGATTTTTTTGCGTCATTGCGAGGAGCGCAGCGACGCGGCAATCTCGATTCCCAATCCCCAATCCCCATCGTCAAGGAGACTGCCATTCGGGCATAAGCAACAAAAAAACGAGGACCACACGGTCCTCGTTTTTTGTTAGAACTTCATGCTTTTTTGTTAGAACTTCTTGTAGCCGAAGTGTTGCGTCGGTTTGCGCGTTAGAGTTCTATTTTGCTCCGTGGGATACATACCCGCGATGAAGGAGGGGATCTCCTCCTCGGGCGTGAGGGAGTAGAACTTGCCGTCACGCAGGGCCATGAAGAACATCTGCGTGAACTTGGGATAGCCCGGCACATTCACGCCGTAGCGTACCCAGGCGCGCACGCCATCATCGAGGATACCGCCGATGGCGATGTAGTAGTCGCCGTCGGTGTTGTCGTAGTAGCCCTCGTCGTTACCGGCGAAGAGGTAGATGTCGACGATGCCGTTCTCGCCGAGGTCGTAGTCTTTGGCTACGAGCTGCGAGTAGAAGAACATGGCATCGAGTTCGGCGTTGTACTCCACCTCGATTTGGAGGTCATCGAAACCCTCCCAACCGCTCATGTAGAAGCTCTTGTTGGCAATGGCCTTCGTGACGGTAACCACCTCGGTAGCCTTGTTCTGACCGTCGATGAGCCACTCGCCGAGCCAAGCCGAGTAGTTGGGCGTGGCGGCTGCCTCCTTCACCTCGAAGGGGTCGCTCACGGCGTAGAGACCGCTCACCTCACCCTCGTGGGTGTATCCCATGGCTACGGCGCGGTATCTTCCCGGCATCATGTCGAAGGGGCAGGATGCCGAACCGGTGTAGAGCATGTCGATAAAACCGTAGGAGGTGCCGTTGGCGAGGTTGTAGTCGTGGAGGTAGTTCAACATATCCTCGTACATCAATTCTCCCATTTCGCGCAGCTGCGTGGGGTCGTAGTACTCGTCGTAGACGATGGTGATGGCGTAGGGGTTGTTGTCGGTGCTGAGCACCTTGATTACATGCTCGAAGCTGACGCCATCCACCTCATCCTGACCGATGTACATCACCTGCCAGGCGCTGTTCTCGTACATGCCGTTCATGTCGTCGGGAATATCACTTCCCAGCGTCTTGAAATCGACATCGGCGATGTGGCCATAGACCACCCCTTGGTCGGTGAGACCGAAGGCGATGTAGCGGTAGTCGGTGTTGGGCTCCAACCCCTCCAGGATGGTTACATACTGCTTGCTGTGACGGATCTTTTGGGCATAATCCCCCTTGGCAAGCTCCTCCTGAATGAGGCTCTGCGCGCTCGTGGTGATATCCTTGCAGAGGAAACCGTACCATCCGAGCTCGTTCTCGAGGTCGTGCGACACCTTGAGCTTCACCGAGGTGTAGTCGATATCCTCGACCTCGATTTTGAGCTTCAGGTCGGGGTAGTTCACCTCGTTTCCACCCCCGTTGTCGCCCTCATCGCACGCGCCAATGGCTATGGCAGCCAACGCCACCATAGCCATCTTTGCGAGATTTTTCAAGAATTTCATAGTATTCTACTAATTGTAATACTTGTAGAGACATACGGCACCCTTCGAGCCATCCGTGCAGTAGAATGCGGGTGCTGAGGCCGTAACATTATTGTACTGCATCTGATTGCGCGTGTAAGTACCCTGGGCAACAATCGAAGCAAAGCCGTCAGCTCCGATAGCAATGGTCCACTTACCATTGTTGTCAAGCGTAGTACTTACTTTCATGTAATCGTACGACGAGTGTGCTGCATAGATGTATTTGCCGGCATCGTCGCCGAGAGTACCCTTGAAGGCATAAAGGCCATCCACCACTTCAAGTGCATACTGCTGTACAGAGGCGCTTACATTTTCGAGAGCTCCTCCGTTTTTGGTAATGGTCGTTGATTTACGAGTGGAGGTGTTGGTTGCAGTACTAATTGCATAATTCACACCCGTCGCTGCGATAATCACTTTGTCTCCGGCCTGGAGTTCGCTTGCGTCGAGAACGAGCCACCAACCGCCCTTCTTTGTCTCGGGGCTGGCATCCTGCATAACAGTGATGTTGGTCGACGCAAGACCGGCCGTATAGGTTGCGGTTGCCGAACGCAAGTTCGCCGTGTTATTTGCGCTGAAGGTCATCGTTGCAGTAGCCGTTCCATTCTGGTTATCCAGGAAGGAGTAGGATACGCCATCTGCCACAACCTCCGAGCTGCTAATGGTCGTGGGGGCATCGATGATTCCATTCGTCTCGATAGCAACCGCGATGGTTGCATCGCCACCCTCATAGGCCACGGCCTCAGAGGTTGCAGTCAGTCTGTAGTGGCCCTTGTAGATAGAGTGGTAGGTGCCGCTGCCTCCGGTACCCATCGTAGTGATTGCACGCACTGTGGTAACCGTTACGACATCGCCTACCTTGAGGTCAACTTCGCTATTGTCATATACCTTGTCGCCACCATCGGTGTAAAGATAGGTAATTTTGGCCTCATTTACGCCATCCGTAATGGTATAGGTACTATTAGACATCGAAGCCGTCTTCACTCTACCCGTGAGTCGGTAGACGATGTCCGTATTTTGCTCCAAGGTAACAAACTCGGCGATAGTAGTATCGACGGGACCACCCTTCTGGAGAATGGTGAAGGTCCAAGTGATATCGCTTTGACCAGCCTTGCTTGCGGTAAGGGTAACAGTCGTGGAGCGAGCCTCCGAGGTATTCTCCTCGGCAGTATAAGTGAGGCAGTTGTTGGTTGCGTCGTAGGCAACGGTGAGCCAGCTGGCACTCTCCGATACGCTAAAGTCCCAACCGTCAACATAGTTGAATACAACCTCCTCGATAGGCGCATCTTCTTTGGCATCCTCGGGAATAGTTACATCATTCACCGTAACATCAGCCTTTACTACGGGAACCGAGCCGCTAACACCTACCAAGCGATAGAGGCATACGGGCTTATCCGTAGTCGGGGCGCTATAGAAACCTCTGGTTGTGTTATACAGGATTACATTCTCATCGTAATCGCCGGCCACATTACCGATGGTCGTTGCACCCTCGCTGATGGTAATCTTGAAGGAGCTGTTCTCGTCGTTGAATGCCTGGTTCTGGAGTTTGGACGAAGAACCGGTAGAGGTGCTGGTCGAGGCGATAAAGCCCTTATTCGTCGCATCGTAGAGTGCGAAGGTGCCACTCTCCGTGCCATTGATCAGAACCAACTCCTGAATGGCAGCGGGGTCGGAGGGAACCAGGTAGTTGCCAATCTTTGTGATATCGGTGGCGCTTCGTCTGTTGTTCGAGATGGTCGTGCTCAACGCCTTGTCGTAGCCCTGTGCGGCAATAGCGACAATATCCGTCTCTTTGAGCTCCGTTGCATCCTCCACGAGTACCCAATTCAGTCTCTTGAGCGGATCGGGATTTGCCCCCTGCACGAGGAGTACATCCACCGTTGCCAAGCCATAGGTAAAGGTAACAACACTCTGTCGGGGATAGCTTGCGTTTGCCTCAAAATCAACCGTTGCCTCGTTGCTTCCTGCCTCGGGAAGGGTCAGGGTTACAAACTCCTCGATTACGCTACCTCCAAATACCTCGTTGGGAATCAGCGTACCCTCTTTGTTGATGGTGATGGTTGCCTCTCCACCCGTATAGCTTACCTCTGCAGGCTCAACGGCCGAGATATTGTAGTAGCCCAAGTAAACAGCGTGAGCAGTAGAGGTACCACCCTTACCGCTGCCGGTAGAGGCCGTTCTAACGGTGATGACATCGCCCTCCTTCAAGGCAACATTCTCATATACAGCCTCATCCTCCTCCGTGTAGAGATAGGAGATGGTGGCGGTGTTCTCGCCGTCGGTAATTTTATAACCGCCGTTTTTCGAGGTTGGAATTGTGGAGATGCGGCCCGTTACGATGTACTCGATATTTGCATTCGACGGTTGCTCCACAAAATCGGCAAGGGTTATCGTCTGGGGAAGACCCTTTTGAGTAACCTCAAACGACTTTACAATATCCTCCTCTCCGCTCAGAGTTGCCGTGACGGTAACCGTTGCATAACGCACCGTACCCATATTCTCCTCGGCAGCGTAGGTGAGAAGGCCATTCACCTCGTCATAAGCAACCGTGAGCCACTCGGCCTCCTCTTCGCTATCCTTCACCTTGGCCGAAGTGCTGATGCTCCACTCGCCTACATAGTTGAACTTCGCATCCTCCAAAACCGTCTCGACTACAGCCTCCTTCTCCAATACCACACTCTTGGGAACGGTGAAGTTGGCACCTGCTACGGGAATCTCGATAGGCTCACCACCTACACGACGATAGAGGCAAACTGCTTTCTCGTCGGTGATTTCGCTCTCACCCCACAACTGGAAGTAGTGATAAGACGATCTGTTGTAGTATTGCATGTAGTTGTTGGTGAACTCGCTATCCTTGGCCTGAATGGCAGCCACACCCTCGTTGATGGAGATGTAGAACAGGGTATTCTCGTTGGGATAGGCCTGGAGCTTCAGATACTTGGAGGTGTACGATGTGCCACCCGAATTTGAAGCGTAAAGGTATCCGGTCTTGGAATCACTCTCGTAGTCTACACCATTGTAGATATCGAAGCCCTCGCCACGCTCGGCAAGAATAAGCTGCTGGATTCTTTGGTTGTTGGCATCCACTTCGACGGGGTGGAAGAGGTAGTCGCCCGACTTAACCACTTCGGTGTACGATGCATAAGGATAGCTTCCGCTATAGGTACAGCCCATTACGCGGTTGGCGTTCTTTGCAGCAACCGTCACGATATCACCTGATTGCAGCGTCGAGGCATCCTTTACAAGCTCCCACTTGTAGCTCTTGGTGGCCGTAGCCATATTGACACCAAATCGGGTAACATTACCGGTCTGGAACTCGAGTGCGTTGGCACCGATGGCACCCGTCTTCAGGTAGATGTACTTCCCGGTTACCACCATGATCGAGTAGGTGTCGCCCTCGGCGAGGGTAGCGGGCAGCGTGGTGAAGCACACCTTGTTCTCCGGAGCGTCGGTAGCCACGCTGATGCTGTTGATCGGCTCGGCAGCTTCGAAGGCATGGGGATCGTTCAGGTTGGCGCTTACCGTACCGGCAAGAGGCTGATTGTCAGCCGTGAAGATCACCTGCTCGATGGCATCCTCAGCCTCCAATGCCAGCCCCTTGAGCGTCATCTCCACCACGGCAGCTACACGCGTGAACTGCAGCAGCTGTGCCTCGGTGGGCTGCGCCGTGAAGCTGACGGGCTTCGAGACCATCAGGTCGGCCTCGGGGTCGTACGACGACCCGTTCATCGTCTGCGCGGCGGGCAGGCTCAGCGTAGCGCTCTCGAGGCTCTCGGTCGATTCGGCAACATAGGCCGTCTTGGGATAGACAGCCACATAGGTGTAGCTCTCCTGACCAAGCTTGGCGTCGAAGGTCGTAGTGATGGTAGCCTTCTCCTCTACCTTGGCATAGAGTACCGACTTCGCCTCGGCGAGGGCGTCGGTCTGCTCGAGTACGGCGAAGCTCTCCTCCTCGTCCCAGCTGAACAGCGGCTTCTCGCCACTCGTATCCACCGAGGTACGGCTCTCGGGAGTGTCGGCAAAGAAATCAATAGTAACCGTCTTCTCGACCACATTGAGATTCTCCTCCTCGATGTAGTCACGGCATGCGGTGAAGCCCACGGCAGCTACTGCCAGGAGGGCCCAAAGTTTCATCATCTTCTTCATACGCGGACTTTCGTTTTAGAGATCATCACCATAATCGTTGTAGTCGGAGTCCTGGCCTGCATCGCCCTGATCTCCATAGCTTCCCGTGAAGCCATTCTCCACTGCCACATCCTCAACGATGACGGCAGGCATTGTGTAGATTTTTTTCATCATGTTACTTAATTTGTTTAGTTGTTTTATTGTGATTTATGTTTGATTCTTGCTATTTGCTCTCCTTGACACAGCGTACCGAGGCGGCACAGGCGCGTGCTCCGTAGGAGTACCACGAACCCGCAACACTCGGATCGAAGAGGGGGTAGATGCCGTAGTAGACATCATTGTAGGCCACAAAGAGAGTGGCTGCCTTGCCAAAGCCCGAGGTGCCGGCGCCGAACTCCTCGGCCGTCCAGTAGAGGATGCGCTCCGAGGTCTCGCCCATGAGTCCCGATACATCGAGGTTGCCCACCGAGGGGAAGAAGTCGCCGTTGCCACCTCTCCATCTCCATCCGTAGGGCTTCTTCTCCCACTCGTTGTTTACATACGAGCAGGCGTACTCGCTCGGAATCTCGCCAAAGGCTCCGCGAGGCGGTACGCAGTAGCCCGGAGGGCAGGGGTCGAAGATGGTCTTGTAGGCCGTACCCGCCTCGGCATCTCCCCACAAACGCGACTGCGACTGCATCGACACGCCGGCATTGTTGGCCAGGTCTTGCTGCATATACCAGTCGAAGACATACTCTCCGATGGGAATGTCGGTGCGGCATCCGAGAATCGTGGTGGGGTGCTTGACGGCGTAGTCGATGTTGCCCGGGGCGTTGAGCGATACGGGGGCCTCGAAACCTACGAAATTCCAGCGGCAGATGCCGTTGCCATACTGCGTGTTGTTGATGTTGAGCAGCTCGCGGGCAGCCTCAATCTCGGCCTGGATGGCGGCATACTCCTCCTCCGTCTCGGTGAGGTTGTAGTCGGCATCGTAGCTGTGGGTCGGCACCTCGATATAGGGGGCCGACGAGGGGAGGAAGGGCTCCTTGCGGCCCCATTGGTAGAGCAGGCCGCGGTTGGCAATATCCTCCATCTCGTTGCTCAATGCTCCGAGGTTACGATCCATCCAGGTGATGCGGTTGTGGCGCGAGGTGCCTATCTCGCTGTCGGTAACCCACAGGTGCCAACTCCAGAGCAGCTCCCCGTCGGCGCCGAAGATTCCCACCAGGGCATTACCCTCGATGGCACCCGTCTTTACATAGATCGAGCCCTCCTCGGGCGAGAAGATGGGGGTCCCGTCCAAAATATCGCAACTGCGCGTCTTGTCGCCATCGAAAGTCGCCTCCCACAGCACCTCGGCATAGGCTCCCTGCTCGATTTGAGCATTGTAGGTAGCCATGTAGCGCGAGTTACCGTCGCGGCGGCCATTGCCTCGTACATCGGAGCGGAACTTTAACATCGTCTGCGTCGGACAGATGTAGCTGTTGGCCGTATCTTCGGCCGAGAGGTCGAGCGCCGGATTGGCAAGCTGCGAGAGCTTGAAACGATCCACAGCCGTGTCGGGCTCGCTGCCCACCACCACCTCGATGACGGCCAGGCGGGGTTCACCCGTCGTATTCTCATCCACATAGAGCGTCAGGGAGTTACCCTCGATGCTCACATCGATCCAGTCGGCTTCGCACTCCACCTCGGCAAGGGGACGGTTGGCCGAGAAGAAGAGCTCCTTTTGGCCCCCCTCACGCTCCATGACGGCACTGCGCGACGAGAGCTCCACCTGTGCATAGTCGGGCTCGGGGTAGATGATTTCGGTCTGCTCCTCCGTACAGCCGGTGGCCCAAAGGAGTGTGATCAATAGAGTATATCGTATGTCTAAAAGTTTCATAATCTGTTCGTTAAGTCAAGTCCTATTTCCAATCGATAGGGATGTTGTCGTAGTCGCTCAGCCCCGTACAACCCGAGAAACACTCGCTGTGTGTCGAGGCGTTTACCGGAGCGTTGGGGAAGTCGGTGCCACGCACACGCTCATAGAGGTGATACTTCGTCTCATTTCCCTCGGCATCGACGATTACCGTGTAGGGCGACTCTCCCGTGAGCGACGAGCACCCCTTGAAGCAGGCGTCCACATAGTTGATGCGGCGTACCGTGTCGAAGAGCGAGGTGGGGATCGAGGTCAGCGAGCTGCACCCCTCGAAGCAGCTTGCAAAGGTGATGCTCGAGGTTTTGGTGCCGATGGCCGTGAAGAGTTCGGCCGGAATCTCCGTGAGCGACGAGCAGTTCAGGAAGGTCTCCTCGAAGCTGGTGATCGCCGGGCTGTAGGCAAAGAGGTCGGCAGGCAGCGTCGTCAGCGACGAGCACCCCTGGAAGGTTCCTTTGACCGTCGTGATGGCCGAACATCCGCTAAACAACCCCTCGGGAAGGCTCTCCAGCGACGAGCAGAGGGCGAAGGTGTTGGAGAACTGTGTGGCCTTGACATTTTCCGCGAAGAGCCCATCGGGCAGCTCCTTGAGCCCCGAGCAGTAGGCGAAGGTGGCCGTGAACTTGGTCTTCGACGCGGCTAACGGCGCGAAGAGGTCGGAGGGTACCGTCTCCAGCTTCGGACAGTTGGCAAATGCGTAGGCCAGCGTCGAAACGCCACTCGACGGGCCGAAAATCGAGCCCTCGATCTCTTTCAGGTTGACGCAGTTTTCGAAGACGCTCTCAAAGCCCGTCGATACAGCCGTATTGGCGGCAAAGAGTCCGGCGGGTACCGTCTCAAGACCCGAATACTCGAACAGGTACTTGAAGCCCGGCGAGGTTACAGTCGTAAAGGTGTTGAAGAGGCCTGCCGGCACGCTCTTCAGGTTGGGACACTCCGAGAACATGTAGGTGAAGTCGGCCGACGAGTAGTCGCGGGCATCCTTGAAGAGCCCCTCGGGTACCGACTCCAAGGCTGTGTTGTGGAACATGTAGGTGAACTCGTAGGCCTTGTCCCTGCCACGCAGCAACCCCTCGGGGATGGTGCGCAGGGCTGTACAGTCGGCAAAGCAGTAGCGGAACGACTTGGCGGCATCGAGACCATCGAACAGACCCTCATCCACCGTGGTGAGGCTCTCGCAACTCTGGAACACGGCGCCGATGGTCTTGGCTCCGGTCAGACCCTCGAAGATACCACTCTGGAGGTGTTGAACTCCCGTCTTATAAAATAGGTATTCGAGGTTGGTTACGGCGGCGTTGTTGACAAAGAGGCCGGAGGGGATTTCGGTCAGCGACGAGCAGCCCGCAAACATATAGCGCAGGTTGAGGGCCGAGGTGGTATTCAGCATCAGCCCCTCGGGAATCGACTTCAGTCGTACGCAGGCCGAGAAGGCCCCCTTGAACTCCTCGGCCAGGGTAGCCGTGGCAAAGATATTCTCGGGAATCGACTCGATGGCCGTTGCTCCGAATACATAATCCAGCTGCTTGATGTTGGGGCAGTTCTTGAAGAGATCCTCGGGAATCGAGGTCAGCAGACCCTGTTCCACCTGCTCGCTCACCTCCGAGAAGTTGGGGAGCGTATCGCTGCTCGTTACATAGCCCGTACCGGTAGCGTAGAAGGCGTAGGAGAAGTCCTCGGCAGCCACGCAGTTGTCGAAGAGGCCGGCCGGAATCTCGCTGATGCCTCCCGAGTGGGCAAAGCACTCCTCGAAACGCTTGGCCTGGGTTGCATAGCGGAAGAGTCCCGAGGGAATCTTCGTGAGCGATTCGCAGCAGGAGAAGGCTCCCAGGAAAGTCTTTACATTGGCAAACGAGCCTGCCACATCATTGGGTATCGACTCCAGACGCGAACATCCCAAACACATGTCGGTAGCCTGGGTGTAGCCCAATTTACCCCACGAGAGCACATTGCGCAGCTCGGTCGAGAAGTCGTCATCGACACCGAAGCGCAACGACTTGGCATGACCCGTGATGGTGATGGTGTAGAGTCCCGGTTCGGCATAGATGTGCGTGCCTCGAATCTCGATAAACTCTTCGGGCTCGGAGCCGTCACCCCAATCGACCACAATCTCCCCTCCGCCGCTGAGCGAGAGTACGGGGGCGGCCGTTACGCGGTAGTCGCGCTCGGGAACCTCGATCTCGTAGATCAGCTCCTCGGTGTCGGGGCCGATTTGTCGCACATGGACGGTAGCCGTGGCTCGGTTGTCCTCCTCGCCAATCACCACATCAAAAGTACCTCGGCGCTGATTTCCGCCCGGGTTGGATTCGACCTGAACAACGATCTTCTCCTCCTCGATGCGGGCCGTAAACCAGCTGTCGGAGAAGTTGTCCACATGGCGACTCAATTCGGGGTTGGAGTTCAGCTTGAGGTATTTGTCGCCACCCTCGTCGTCGGTTACCACATTGTGGCTGTTCAGCACGACAAAGGCCGAGCCATCCTGCGAAACGGTGAGGGTGTAGTGGTCGGCATCCTCATCCTCCGAGGCCAAAAGGGTGATAGTCGTCGTACGGGCGAGTTTGGCTGTGTTGTCGTCAGCCACCAGGCGCAGACCACCCTCCACACGCTCGATGAAGAGCCAGCTGCAGGTGGCATCGAAGTACCATTCGTCGGTATTGGCATCTACCTCGACCAGGTACTCGAGTTCGGTATGGGCCTTGAAGTTGTGCGACTCGGCAGTCACCGAAATCTCGGGCTCTCCGCGGTGGTTTTGCGTTACGAGCAGCTGGCACGAAACCTCACGCTCGCCCTCTCCGGCTCGAAGCGTGATGGTGGCGTTGCGGGCGGCATCGCCACGGTTCTCGGCGGCCTTTACATAGAGGAAGTAGTCGTCATTGGAGAGCTCCAACCACTCGGCATCGGTCGCATAGCTCCATTTGTCGGCGTTGGTTACCACATCGACAACCAATTCCCCCCCCCTACTCTTAAAACGAACAGAGGCTTCGCCGCTCTCCTCGTTTACGCTGTAGAGCGAACTCTCGGAGCGGATCTCCAACGAAGTGCGGCCCGTAGCTGCGGGAGGTGTATTGTCTATCTCCGGTGTGTCGTTGCAACCTGCAATGAGAAGGGCTGCAACCATCGTGAATATATATCGAACAGATTTCATGTGTGGCATATTTTATTGCTGTTGCTTTCTGAATACAATGTCGCCCATGGGGAACATCGTGGGGCGGTAGTTGGAGCCGAGAGCGATCTTGTAGCCCTCCTCATCATAGGTCCAAAGACCGAATCCCACATAATTGAAGCCCTCGACCGAAGGGAGCTTCGGGGTCAGGGTGCTCGTCTCCTCGTTGGGTACTGCCGTAACCTCCATCGAGGCGTAGGAGAAGGAGGAGGAGCTTACGAGGGTCAGGTAGAAGAAGACATCGTAGCTCAATACGGTCCAACCAAAGGGGATGATGATGCCACCCGTCGTCTTGTCGTAGCGCACCACAAGTTCCGTGGTCGGATAGAGGAAGTTGCGCATAACCAGGCTCTCGCCATACACATGCTCTTCGAGGTCGAATATCAGGTAGTAGTCGGAGGGGTTGGGGGCGTAGTCCAGCGTGTTGAGCGAGCCGTTGGGCGAGTAGAACCACTTGGAGGCGGTAATCTCCCACTTGCCTACCAGTCGGTGGTAGGGGTTTTCGGCACGCGTGGACTGCTTTACAACGACCACCTGCTCGGCCTGCTGCACGCCCTCGCCGCTTACGATGCGCACCTCACCCTCGCGGGCCTCCTCGCCCTCGTTGCGGGCTACGGTGATGGTGGCGCGCTCGGCTGCCTGCTCCGTGTGTATGGTAATCCACTCATTTGTGGTGGTTATCTCCCAGGCGTAGTTCGACTTCACGCTAAAAGTGTAGCTTCCCCCCTCGGAGTCAAACTCACGCTCCGTTTCGGCATTGGTGGTGAGATTGATTTTGGTTGCAGCCTCCTGGCTGATGGTGAGCTTCTTGGTTTCGAAGTGGCCTGTGGGGCTTACGATGTTGAGCGCTGCCGAGCGACTCTCGTGCAGCTCGTTGGGCTCGGCCGTGAAGGTGATGCCGCCCTCGGTGAGGGTGTAGTCAAACCAATCGACCTCTTGAGGGGCAACCACCTCCCAGGGCTCCTTCTCGGGGAAGGTTGCCACCTCGATGGTGCATGTGCCACCTTCGGCGCCAAAACCGGCACCATGAGCCGAGAGTTGCAATCCATAGGCATACTCCGTGACAACCTCTGTACACCCCGTCGTGAGGAGCGCAAGTGCCATCACCCATGCCAAACGCTTAATGATAGAGAACATACTACTTATTTGTTGTTATTTTTTTATTCAACACAACGAACAGGGCCAAATCTTTGCTCCTGTTTTATCAAGAGAAAACAGCCGTCAAATGCCCTGTGAGGGCATTTGTGGGAGATCTTTCGATAAAACCTTGCAAATGATAGGCTTATCACTTATATTTATAATGTGGCAAAGATAAAATTTTGATGGCTATTTTCCAAGAAAACGGCAAATTTTTTACATCTTCCCCCAAGATCGAACTACCTGATTATTGCTAACAAAAAGTGAGTATAGGCAATTCGCGATTCACAATGCACAATTCACGATTCACAATGGAAGGGGGAATTAAGGGGTCCCTCGTCAAAGACTTTGTGTTGAGGTTGAGTAGTGAGAGCCCCAAGGCCGAAGGCCAAGTCCCCCTTTTATAAAGGGGGATTTAGGGGGAATGTCAATATGGAGAAGCAAAAAAAGAAAAAGGACGAAGTACTCTTCGTCCTTTTTTTGCTTCGAGCCGAAACCGAGATTTGAACTCGGGACCCCTTCATTACGAGTGAAGTGCTCTACCGCTGAGCTATTTCGGCCTGCGAGGGATAAGTGTTCCCCTTTGTTGCGGGTGCAAAGGTGATAAAAAAAAATGAAACAACCAACCAAAATTGGAAAAAAAGTGATAAAAATTCGCTTTTGCATACGCTTTTTTGTACTTTTGTCGTACAATAGTGCGCCCCGATAAGCGTTCGAGTGGTAAAACGCGAGTTAAAAAATACGAAATACTGTAAGATAGCCCTAAACCCAAGTTAGAGATGATTACTTTTCTGATCTGTTTGACCCTTTTGGTGGTGGCCTACTTCACCTACGGTCGCTATTTGGACAAGGTGTGCGATATCGACGCCGACCATCCGGTCCCCTCGAAGACCCATTTCGACGGGGTGGACTACCTCCCTCTGCCCCGCTGGAAGATCTTTCTGATTCAGCTTCTCAACATTGCGGGCTTGGGCCCCATCTTTGGTGCTGTGCTCGGTGCCGCCTACGGCCCGGTGGCCTTCCTGTGGATTACCCTCGGCGGCATCTTCATGGGTGCCATGCACGACATGGTGTCGGGTGTCATCTCCGTGAAGCGCCACGGCATGAGCCTCCCCGAGATCATCGGCGAGCTGCTCGGCAACGGGGTCAAGAACTTCATGCGCATCTTCTCGGTGCTGTTGATGGTGCTGGTGGGTGCCGTCTTCCTCTCGCAGCCCGCCGTGCTGATTGATAACGCCATCGATATCACGGCGTTGGAACAGATTTCCGTGGGCAAGTACTCCCTCATGTTCCTGGTGATTCTGTTGGTGATTTTGGCCTACTACATCCTTGCGACGCTCCTGCCCATCGACAAGATTATCGGCCGCTTCTATCCCCTCTTCGGCATGGCCCTGCTGGTGATGGCGGTGGGTATTCTGGGGGTACTCCTCTTCCAGAGCGACCGCTATACGATTCCCGAGCTCACCTCGCTGGAGAATATGATTGCCGACGCCAAGGCGATGCCCATTGTGCCGATGCTCTTCACAACCATCGCCTGCGGAGCCATCTCGGGCTTCCACGCCACGCAGTCGCCCCTGATGGCGCGCTGTCTGACCAACGAGACGCAGTGTCGCTCGATCTTCTACGGCGCTATGATCACGGAGAGCATCATCGCCCTGATTTGGGCCGCCATCGGCATGGCCTTCTGGGGTGGTGTCGAGGGGCTGAACGAGGCGATTGCCGCCAATGGAGGCAATGCCGCCCTGCTGGTTGATGCCATCGCCACCGAGACCCTCGGCCCGGTTGTGGCCGGCCTGGTCATCTTCGGTGTCATCGCCTGCGCCATCACCTCGGGCGATACCGCCTTCCGCTCGGCACGCCTGATTGTGGCCGACTTCATGGGCATCGAGCAGAAGAGCCTCAAGAAGCGCATCTGGGTCAGTCTGCCCCTCTTTGCGCTGGGTCTCTTCATCATCCTGGCCCTCCCGTTCCAGACCATCTGGAGCTACTTCGCCTGGAGCAACCAGACGCTGGCAGCCATCACGCTGTGGGCCATCACCGTATGGCTCTACAAGTACAAGAAGCCGATATGGATCGGATTGCTGCCGGCCCTCTTCATGACCTACATCTGCTTGACCTACATCTTTATATCACCTCTGATGCTGGGTATGGAGAGCCGTCTGTTGGCCTACACGATGGGAGGCCTCTTCACCGTAGCCATCTATTACTGCGTTCATAAACTGATATTGCGTCATGCACGATAAAAAATCCCCCATGGCCACCCTCCACCCCACGGCCGAGCAGAGCTTTCAGATCGAGGGGCGCGGCCTCTGCAACTTCGTGGCCGTGGAGCGCCGCACGGGCGATTGGCAGCGCGAGGGTCGCGTTGCCGAGGCCTGCGAGGAGCGCTACCGCGCCGTACAGGCGCTCATCGACCTCCTGCCCGACGACGAGACCCCGGTATTCGATTGGAACCACGCCAACTCGCGTGCCGCCCTCGAGGTGGTGCGTCTTTCGGCCATCGACCACCTCCTCATCGGCGACTTCGAGCTCTCGACCGCCCTCCTGGAGCTGCTGCTCGACCTCGACCCCGAGGATCACCTCGAGGCGACCGAGCTGCTGGCCTACAACTACATCGAGTTGGGCGAGTGCGAACTTATGGAGGAGCTGCTGCCCGACATCTCGGAGGGGCCGAGCCGCCTGTTGCTCCAGCTGTGGGCCTCCTTCGAGCAGGGGCGTGGGCTCCCCCAAGAGCTGATCGACCAGCTCAAGAGGCGTCACGCTGCCTACTTCGAGGAGTTCTGCGCCGACGAACACCCCGCCGACGAGAGCTACCTGCGCGATATCGAGTCGGAGCGCCCGAGCCCCGGCGCCCAAGCCCGCGAATTGTGGCTCAAGACCGAGATATTGTGGTCCCGACACCCCCAATTTATTGCCGCACTGCGCGGTGCGAAGTAACCGCGAGGGGTGAAAATGGGGCGATTTCCCACTTTTTGGTGCAAAAATTTGGAGAAAGTTTTGCAAATTGGGAAAATCGTTATACCTTTGCACTCCGCGAAATGCGATAATAACTAAAAAACGAGATAGCTATGGCAATGAAAAGAACTTACCAGCCTTCGCGCCGCAAGCGTATTAACAAGCACGGTTTCCGTCAGCGTATGGCAACCGCCAATGGTCGCAAGGTATTGGCCGCCCGTCGTGCCAAGGGTCGTAAGAAGCTGACCGTTTCGGACGAGTCGACCTTCAAGTACGCTTAATTCCTTCGGGAATTGGCCATAGTTTGGGGTGGTGTTCAAGGAGCATCACCCCAAACTATTTTTTATTTGTAAGCGGTAAATTCCGCACCTCAATCATCGGCCCGAATGGGAAATACGCTTTAGTATGTCCCATCCTGGCCGATTTCATGTCGGCACGGAATTTCCTCGCTTAAAATAAAAAATTTTCTTGTCGATTTGTAAGCGGTAAATTTCGCACCTCAATCATCGGCCCGAATAGGAAATACACCCGCCGTTTGGTAAAACAACACACCCCCATCGCAGTGATGGGGGTGTGTTGTTTTCGGGTCGAGAGGCTTCTGGTGGCTATTTAAGCGTATAGGTGTGCCACTTGTTTTCGACCTTCGGGCTGATTAGCACGGTGGGGCTTTGCACCTTTTCGTTGGTCAGGAACGACTCCTTCTTTACATTTTTCTTCAGGTAGTCGGCCAATTCGCCATAGCTGATATCCCCCTTGCTCTCCTGCAGCTTCTTCAGCAGGAAGTAGGTGAACAGTCCGTGCTGTTTCTCCTTGTAGATCATTGCGGTTTCATCCCCCGAGGCGGCCGAGAAGACAATGGTTTCCCCCTCCAGGGCCTCCTCGTTGGCCTCCATGGCGATACCTCGGGCGGCCACCAGCATCGAACCCTCCTTGTTGGAGCCACTGAAGCAGGCATCCATAAAGTAGGTAACACTCTTCGCGTTCGATTGCGAGAGGCAGCGGTAGAGGCTGCCCAGGCTGTAGCAGGTGGCCGTATTCGTTCCCTGCCCATCGGTGGGGACAATGTAGGCGTCGCCGCTCTTCTCGTCGGGGATGCCGTGGCCACAGTAGTAGATGATGGCGCGGGCCTCGTCGAAGATATTCATCGCCTTGACCATCTTGTCCACGCCACCGGCAATGATGCCGGCCGTGGCGTTCTCGTAGTGCCAAATCTGACGCTCGGGGACGCCCAGAGTTTTGATGCAGTACTCCTTGAAGATGCGGCCGTCGTTCAAGGCAAACTCCACATCATCCACAAAGTAATAGTCCTCGTTGGAGATAATCAAAACAAAGGTGTCGGAGGCGTCATTTCCCGTAATGGGGATGTTGATATCGACATCCGACTTGGCGGTCGCAGGTTGCGGAGCGCTCGGCTTTTGGGTGGGGCTGCTCTGTGATGGCGAGGCGCTCTTCTTCTCTTGTTCCGGGGTGTAGTTGTCCGCTATTTCGTCGTGTGTCTCGACCGGCTCCGTTGCGCTTCCATAGCAGAGTGCAATACACTCATCCTTAACCGATTGGGGCAACTCTTCGTAGGCTTGATAGACCTTCTTATAAGGGTCAGAGACGCCTCCCATGCCGATTTTGTCGGCAATGACTTTGCCGTTCAAATCTAAAATGGCAAATTTGGATGCGATAAGGCTTTTTCCGTACTGACAAAACAAAACGCCCTTATCCAAAAGCGGCAGAATACCCAGGTATTCGCAGGGAATGATGATGTTGTTGTTGGCATCGACCACTCCGAAGAAGGGGAATTTTCCGTACATCGAAGAGATCACATTGGGTTTGGCAATCAACTTGTAATCAAAGTAACAAGGGTTGTCTGAGATCAGATACTCCTTACCGCCGATTGTGACCTTTTCTGAGAATCCTCGTATCTCCTTTTGCCCAAAGAGTGGTAATGCCATAAGCGAAAGCATCGCCACGAATAACAGCTTCTTCATTTTTGTTTAGTTTTTTTTAGACAACTTTTTAGAAGCGGCCCGAAAAAGACCGCATTGAGGGAACGGCTCTTTTGTCAAGCAGACGACACCCATCACAAAATTAAGGAAACTTTTTCGTAAAGACAAAAAAATAGGAGTAGCTTTTGTTTTTCGCCTCAAAAACTTGCCGATATCGGCAAGATGTGCTATATTTGCCTTGGAAATTAAGAGATAACTTGCCGATAGTTGTAGTGTATGGATTATATCTCCGTTGCAGAGTTTGCTGTTAAACATGGTCTCTCGGAACGCACCGTGCGTAATTATTGTGCATTGGGTAAAATAGATGGGGTAGTGCTTGTCGGAAAGACCTGGAGTATCCCTTCGGAGTCGGAGTTGCCGTTGCGTAAGGCGAAGCGGCGCAAGGTGATGCCGTTGCTTCTGACTTTGCGCGAGCAGAAGGAGGCCAAGTTGAAGGGAGGCATCTACCATAAGACGCAGATAGACCTTACCTATAACTCCAACCATATAGAGGGTAGTCGCCTGACACACGACCAGACACGCCATATCTTTGAGACCAATACGGTTGGCGTGGAGGGCGAGACCCTTCGTGTGGATGATGTGATCGAGACCACCAACCACTTCCGCTGCGTCGACCTCGTGATTGAGTGTGCCGAGGAGAGGCTGACCGAGAATTTTATCAAGCGACTCCACGCTACGCTTAAGCAGGGCACATCGGATAGCCGCCGGGATTGGTTTACCGTGGGAGATTATAAAAGGCTTCCCAACGAGGTGGGTGGTAGCGAGACTACTGCTCCGGAAGAAGTCTCCCGAGAGATGAAGGCCTTGCTCAAAGAGTATAATGCGAAGAGAGTTAAGTCGTTTGATGATATTCTCGATCTCCATCAGCGATTCGAGGCAATCCATCCGTTTCAGGATGGCAACGGTCGTGTCGGCAGGCTTGTGATATTCAAGGAGTGCCTGACTAACGGCCATGTGCCGTTTATCATCACCGAAGAGCTCAAGATGTTCTACTACCGCGGTTTGCGCGAATGGCCACGCATCAAGGAGTTCCTGCGCGATACCTGCCTGACGGCGCAAGATAACTACAAATCAATGCTTGATTACTTTCGTGTAAAGTATTAGCGATAGCTGTACTACATTTATAATATATTATTTATGGATTACTATTTGACAGCATGGAGTCGTACGAAGGAGAAGAGCAAGCAAAAAATAGTGCTAAATCCCGACCTTTATGTATATCGTTTTTGCAGAAATTACGATGGGAAGTGTGCTACATTTTATACAACAACTTCCTGGTTTGTAAGAGATATGTATATCTATCTTGGTAGTTTTTTGGAGAAAGTGGTGCTCTCATATCAAGAAGTTTGTGAAAAATGTACCTCGAAAAGTGTTAAGCGAGGATTTAGAAATTGTCCAACGCTTTTCTTAATGCTAAATACATTCCAACAGGGGAATAATGAATCGGCCATTGTTAAAATTTCCACACAGAAGGGAGCGTGTTATTGTCTGCGATACAATTATAGTACCTTGTTTGAGAGAAAGAGGCGTGTATTTAGGGATCTTTGTGGAATGGTTGATGATATACGAAAAGAGCTCTCTCTAATCGATAAGAGTGCTTTTGAGATTAGAAAGACATTTGGTCAAAAGATGAAGAGTCTCTTTGGCAAATCGGTGAAATATATTGTTAGGGCCGGAGTTATTGTCTTAGCAGCAGCTGTTGGAGCAAATTTTGACCTGCCGGACTTCGACTTCGATTTTGATATAGATGTTCCGGATGTGCCCGATATTTCAGATGTTGATTTTGATGTGGATGTTCCCGACATGGACATTCAGGAAGGTGTGCCTGAAATCCCTGAAGACTTGGCGATTGACGAAAACTCATACAATGTCTCTTTTGGCGCAAATAATGAAAATGAATTAGAGAATTTGCAAAAAAAGTTAGAGAAAGCACAAGAGAATATCAATTATTATAACAAGCAGTTAAATAGAACAGATATCTCTAAAACTTACGAGAATAACTGTACTTTTAAGTTAGAGCAAGCCATCAATGAGCTTAATAAAATAGAGCGAATGATAAGTAGATTGACCAAGTAAAAAATAGGCGGGAGCTTCCCAGCTGCCGCCTACCTCGGAGGATTGCTCGAACAAACACCCAATTGCGCAGCGCCCCACAAACTACTAACGGTCGCAGCAGCCGCGAGGGGACCGAAGCGAGGGTGTGTCAATCGGAGATTGTTGTTTTTGCCAGATGTTTGCTGAAAATTTATTTTCAAAGCAAACCATCTGACAAAGACATCTATTTGCGCAGCAAACCACATCCGAACAAAGACAAATCATCCGAGGCGCCACAGGCTGAAAGTAGTTTAGGGGTTTCGACAAAAAAACAGCAGGGAATCTCACGACTGTCGCCTACCTTCGGAGGGTCGCCCCCAGTAAACAACAAACCGTGCAGCACCATATACAAACTACTAACGGCGGCAGAAGCCGAGAGGGGACCGACGTGAGGATGTGGCAATCGTAGATTGTTGTTTTTGCCAGATGTTTGCTGAAAATTTATTTTCAAAGCAAACCATCTGACAAAGACATCTATTTGCGCAGCAAACCACATCCGAACAAAGACAAGTCATCCGAGGCGCCACAGGCTGAAAGTAGTTTAGGGGTTTCGACAAAAAAAACAGCAGGGAATCTCACGATTGCCTGCTGCCTCGGGGTCGAAACCCCTAAACTACTAACCCAAACTTAAATAAATGAAGAAACCTCACTGCGGTTCTCCCGCAGCTGATTGGTTATGGGACAAATCCCATGCCACCAAAACGAGGTGACATGGGATTTATTGTACAAAAGCCGAAATGGGGGAGTAGAGCACCCTTTTGGAGCAATGGGCCGTGGCGGCTGTCACTTTTTGGGGGTGGTTATTGCTCTTTGGGTGTCAGTTCGTCGAGGCGGATGATGCGCGAGAGGCCGCCCCAGGGGTTGATGGTGAGCTCTTCGCGCAGCAGGCGTTTGTCGCCGCGACGGATGGTGAGCTCGGCCCGAAGGGTGGGGCAGTCGTAGATGTCGTTGGTGGCGGGCAGGGTGTGCGGTATTATATATAGGTATAGCTCCGGCTGCTCGCCGTAGGGTCCCTCCAGGCGGGCGGTGTAGGGGAGCTCCGAGGCCGAGGGGTTGTGCTTGAGGGTGTGGTAGTTGTCGCCCTCGTCGGCCGAACGGAGGATCATCACCAACAGCATCGCCTCCCAGGCGGGTTGTTCGCAACGAAATTCGATCTGTACCATATCGTTTTGTTTCATCTTCGGTGTGGCGTTTTGGAGCCACTTGCGAGGGTAAAGGTAGCAAAAAAGTGGCTAAAAAGAAAAAAAACTTTGTGATTCCGCGAAAAATGCGTACCTTTGCGAACTAACTGCGTAGAAATGAGCGTGGAGAAGAACTATAAGATTGCCTTCAAGGGGCTGAAGCCCGGGGTTTACACCTATGATTTTGAGGTGGATAGCTCGTTTTTTGAGGCCTTTGAGAGTACGGAAATCAAGGGCGGTGACTGCACGGTTCGTGTAGAGCTGCGCCGTTTGGAGACGATGCTCGACATGGCCGTGGAGGTGGTCGGAAAGGTTACGACGCTCTGCGATCGCTGCTTGGAGGATTGCGAAATTCCGATCGCCTACGAGGGAAATCTCGTGGTGAAGTTCTCCTCCGAGGAGCAGGAGTATGACGGGGAGGTGATGTGGCTCACGCCGGCCGACGACGAGGTCGATTTGGCGCAGTACATCTATGAGAGCGTGGTGCTCTCGCTGCCCTACCAGCGCATCCATCCCGAGGGGGAGTGCAATCCCGAGATGATGAGTCGCTTTACGACCATCTCGACCGAGGAGCTTGACCGCATGGAGGCGGAGGCCGAGGCCGAGGCCTCGAACCTCTCGCAGGAGAATCGGGCGCAGCTTGAGGCGCTGAAACGACAGTTGGAGCAGAGATAACGAACAGGACAGCAGTGCGGCGACCAAAGGATTAGCACCCCGGGTTACCTATTGACCCAACCGGTTGGCGGCTGTTGGCGTAATAAAAGAGAACAGAAAATCGTTAAACTAAAACAAATAGAAAAAAATGGCACATCCTAAACACAAAGTGTCGTCGACTCGTCGCGACAAGAGAAGAACTCACTACAAGGCAGTCGTTCCTACGGTCGTAACCTGCTCGAACTGCGGTGCTTCGGTACTCTATCACCGTGTATGCCCCGAGTGCGGTTTCTATCGTGGCAAGTTGGCTATCGAGAAGAAGGTAAACGAGTAATTCTCCTTCGAAAAGTTGCACGGCTGACCATTCGCCGTGCAACACCCGTTTTTAATTAAGTTGTACGAAACCCCGTTTTAAGGTATGTTGAAGATTGGTGTTGATGCCATGGGTGGCGACTACGCGCCCGAGGCGGCAGTCAAGGGTGCCACCATGGCTCTCGACGAGGTGGGTGCCGATACCCGCATCGTGCTCTTTGGTAATGAGGAGCAGATTTTGGAGATTTTGGCTCGCGAGAACTGTCCCGCCGAGCGTTTCGATATTGTTCCTACCACGGAGGTCATCGAGATGGGCGACCATCCCGCCAAGGCGTTCCAGTCCAAGAGCAATTCGAGCATTACGGTTGGCTTCGGCTATCTGGCCAAGGGGTTGATTCACGGCTTTGCCAGCGCCGGCAGCACCGGTGCCATGATGGTAGGCTCGATGTATGCCGTCAAGCCCATCGAGGGGGTTATTCGCCCCACCATCACCTCGTTGGTACCCACCATTACGGGTCGTCCGGCCCTGCTGTTGGATGTGGGTCTGAATGTGGACTGCAAGCCCGAGGTGTTGGTGCAGTATGGTCTGATCGGCTCGATCTATGCCGAGTCGGTGCTCGGTATCGAGAAGCCTCGCGTGGCGGTGCTCAACATCGGCGAGGAGGAGGCCAAGGGTAATGCCCAGGCCAAAGCCGTACACGAGATGATGAAGGCCGACGGCCGATTCAACTTCGTGGGTAATGTAGAGAGTTCGCACCTCTTCACGGGCAAGGTGGCCGATGTCATCGTTTGCGACGGCTTTGTGGGCAACATTGTTCTGAAGATGGCCGAGGGTCTCTATCGTATTAACAAAGCGCTGGGTGGCAACAATAAGTTCTGGGAGGCGATGAACTACGAGAATGTAGGTGGTACTCCCGTGCTGGGTGTTGGTGCTCCCGTAGTGATTGGTCACGGTGGCTCGACGCCTCTGGCTATCAAGAGTATGATTCGCACGACCGAGCAGGTGGCACAAGCCGACTTCCCCTCGCGTCTGAAGAGCGCTTTCCAAAATCAATAAGGTTAAGTTAATGAAGAAAATAACTGCAGCGATTACGGGCGTAGGGTGTTGGTTACCCGACTACCTGCTCACCAACGAGGAGCTCAGCCGCATGGTGGATACCTCCGACGAGTGGATTATGGCTCGTATCGGTATCAAGACCCGCCACATCCTCAAGGGTGAGGGGCTCGGTACCTCCTACATGGGCGCTCGCGCAATCAAGAATCTGTTGGATAAGACCAAGACCAATCCGATGGATATCGACTTGATTATCTGCGCTACGGTAACGCCCGATATGTTCTTCCCCTCCACGGCTAACATCGTGGCCGACATGGTGGGCTGTAAAAATGCCTTTGCATACGATGTGTCGGCTGCATGCAGCGGTTTCCTCTTTGCCCTCACGACCGGAGCCCAGTATATCGAGACGGGCTTCTGCAAGAAGGTGATTGTGCTGGGTGCCGACAAGATGTCCTCCATCGTGGACTACAACGACCGCAACACCTGCCCCATCTTTGGTGATGGTGCTGCTGCCGTGTTGCTCGAACCCAATAAGAACGGCTACGGCATTGTGGATTCGATTCTGCACTCCGACGGCTCGGGTGAGGTACACCTCCACATGAAGGCCGGAGGTTCGCGTTATCCTGCCTCGCACGATACGCTGGACAAGAATTGGCACACCATCACGCAGGATGGTCCCGCCGTATTCAAGCATGCCGTCTCCAACATGGCCGATGTCTCGGTAGAGATCATGGAGCGTCACCACCTCAAGTCGGAGGATGTCCGCTACCTGGTGCCCCACCAGGCCAACCTGCGCATCATCGATGCCACGGCGCGCCGCATGGGTATCGGCCGCGAGAAGTGCATGATTAACATCGACCGCAACGGTAACACGACGGCTGCAACCATCCCTTCGTGTCTCTACGACTACGAGAACGCTTTGCGTAAGGGCGACAACCTCATCCTTGCCTCTTTCGGTGGAGGATTTACTTGGGGCGCTGTGTATGTGAAGTGGGCTTATGATGGCGACAAAGTAGACGAGTAATTTTGGTGCGATAAGTGGCACTCTGCGGCCGCTAACCCTAAAATCCAACAATGGGCAGTACCACAAGTACAGCCCATCGTTGTTTTTAGGGCCGAGCGTTGCATAGCACCCCTTCTCCCACCAAAATGGGTAGTGGAGTACAAAATTTTCTCCTCTAAAATCAAAAAATAGGAGAGGAGCAAGTAGAGCCCATCGTTGTTTTTAGGGCCGAGCGTTGCATAGCACCCCTTCTCCCACCAAAATGGGTAGTGGGGTACAAAATTTTCTCCTCCGAAATCAAAAGATGGGCGGGGAAGCATAAAAGTTGCTCTTCCAAAATCGTAAAAGGGGGCGGGGGTGATAAGTGGTCGAAAACCGAAATCCGAGATATGATAAGTTACAAAAAGATAAGGCTGAAGAATGGACTGACGGTGGTGGTGAATCGTGATCGGCAGTCGAAGCTCATGGCGGTGAACCTGCTCTACGGGGTGGGGGCGCGCAACGAGGTACCCGAGCGTACCGGCTTTGCGCACCTCTTCGAGCACCTGATGTTCCGTGGCACGAAGCTCGTCCCCGACTTCGACACCCCCGTACAGATGGCCTGTGGCGAGAACAACGCCTTTACGAACAACGACTACACCGACTTCTATATCACCCTTCCGAAGGATAATGTCGAGGTGGCCCTCTGGTTGGAGAGCGATCGCATGACGGGGCTCTGCATCACGCCCGAGGTGCTCGAGACCGAGAAGCGGGTGGTGATTGAAGAGTACCGCCAGCGCTACCTGAATCGTCCCTATGGCGACCAGGTGATGTTGCTGCGCGACCTCTGCTACACGACCCACCCCTACCGATGGTCTACCATCGGCCTCTCGCCCTCGCACATCGAGGAGGCCGAGATTGGGGAGGTCGAGGCCTTCTATCGCCGCTTCTACCGCCCCTCGAACGCCATCCTCTCGCTCTCGGGCGACATGGCCGAGGAGCAGATGCTGGCGTTGGCCGAGAAGTGGTTCTCCGAGATTCCCGACCGTGGAGAGTTCCGTCGCGAGGCCCTGCCTGTCGAGCCCGAGCAGACGGAGGCTCGCCGCCGCGTGGTGGAGCGCGAGGTGCCGGCTACGGCCCTCATGATCGCCTTCCCGATGGGCGACCGCCTCTCTCCCGACTTCTACCTCGGCGATTTGGCCTCCGACCTGCTGGCCGGTGGCGACTCGGCGCGTCTCTACGACCGCCTGGTGCGCCAAAAGCGCCTCTTCGCCTCGGTCAATGCCTACATCCTGGGCAGCCTCGATGCGGGTCTCTTCATCCTGACGGGTCAGCTGCTCCCCGACACCACGGAGGAGCAGGCCGAGCAGGCGCTCTGGCAGGAGGCCCTCGCCCTGACCGACCCCGCACAAATCACCCCCTACGAGTTGGAGAAGGTGAAGAATAAGTTCGAGGCCAACACCCTCTTTGGCGAGCTCAATGTGATGAACAAGGCGATGAATCTGGGCTTCTACGAGCTCACGGGCGACCTCTCTCTTATCAACCGTGAGGTCGATATCTACCGCTCGATTACGGCCGAGCGCGTGGCCGACTTTGCCCGTCGCACCTTCCTCAAGGAGCGTAGCAACACCTTGATTTACCGTTCAGTAACGAAAAAGTAGCGATGAAAACCCCCTCCATTACCATTCCCGAGAGGCTCGACCTCACGCCGCGTGAGGAGTGCGAGCTTCCCAACGGCATGCGTCTCTGTACGCTTCGTGCCGACGAGTTCGAGGTGGTGCGCCTCAGCTTTGTCTTCCATGCCGGCCCCGTGACGCAGCGCCACCCCTTTGTGGCGGCGGCCACGGCCAACCTTCTGGCCGAGGGCTCCACGCGCCTCTCGGGTCGCGAGATTGCCGAGCAACTCGACTTCTACGGCTCCTACTTCGAGGTGAACCTCGACCGCGACTATGTCTATATCAGCTTCTGCTCGTTGGCCAAGTACTTCCGCGAGACGCTCGCCATGGCCGAGGAGATTCTGCTCCACCCCGCCTTCCCCGACGAGGAGGTCATCACCTACCGCACCAAGCGCCGCCAGCAGCTCGCCATCGAGCGCCAAAAGGTCGATGTGCTGGCCCGCGACGCCTTTGGCCGTACCCTCTTTGGGGCCGACCACCCCTATGGTGTCTGCTACCCCGAGGAGCGCTACGAGGAGCTCACGCGCGAGCAGCTTCGGGAGCACTACAACCGCTACTACGGCGCCCGCAACTGTATCGCGGTGTGCAGTGGGCGCATCACCCCCGATGTCGAGGCGGCCATCCGCACCCTGGCGGCCAAGTTCCCCGAGGGCGAGGCTGCCACGCCCCACTTCCCCGCAGCGAAGAGCGCCAAGCAGTGCATCGTGGAGCGTGAGGAGGCGGTGCAGTCGGCCATCCGCATCGGACGCCTGCTCTTCACACGCGAGCACCCCGACTTTGTGGGGATGCAGGTCGTGGCGACCATCCTGGGCGGCTACTTCGGTGCGCGCCTGATGCACAACCTGCGCGAGGTGCACGGCTACACCTATGGCGTGATGTCCACGGTGGTGAACTTCGAGCGCGAGGGCTACTTCGCCATCGCCACCCAGGTGGGGTGCGAGGTTACGGAGGAGGCCCTCAAGGAGATCTTCTACGAGGTGGAGCGCCTGCGCAAGGAGGAGGTCTCGGAGGAGGAGCTCACGCTGGCGAAGAATATCCTCACGGGCGAGATGATGCGCATCCTTGACGGCCCCTTCGGCATCGCCGATGTCGCCATCGAGAATATCCTCTCGGGTCGGGGCGATGATGCCACCGAGCAGACCCTGCAGGAGATCCGCGCCATGACCCCCGCCCGCGTGCGCGAGCTCGCCGAGCGCTACCTCGACCCCGCCGACCTCTCGACGATAGTTGTTGGGAAAAATGTGCCTTAAGGCACTTTTCCCCGATACTTCCCACCGTCAAGGAAATAATTCTGCATTTTGCATTGTCAGCAGAGCTGACTACACACTCCTCCGTCGCTGACGCGCCACCTCCCCTAACTTAGGGGAGGAAAATTGGTTTCGTCATTCCGAGGGCCGTAGGCCCGTGGGAATCTAAAAAGGAAGAAAGGAAATATTTCTAAATTATGAATTTTTTGTTACCCGACAAAAAAAATCCCACCAATCGTTGGAATATATCAATATATCCCCTATCTTTGTGGCTTAAAGTGCTTGAAACCATAAAAGTAACAATAAACACAAAAAAACTAAAAAAAATGAAGAGAGAGATGATGCAGGAGATGGGCTACATGGCCCCGACCCTGGAGGTGCTCAGCCTCGAGGTTGAGCAGGGCTTCGTTGGTTCCGATCTGTACGGTGATGAAGGCGATGCCGGTAAGGGTGGTTTTATCAACGACTATGACGAGTTTTAATCCAAAACACTACACGACAATGAAGAATCTTTTCAAGAGAATGATGCTTGTTGCTGTAGCAGCAATGGGTTTCACGGCATGTTCGAATGACATGACGGCTGATGTGGCTCCCGAGATGGAGCAGAAGATGGTTACCATGACCATTACCGCCGATGATGACACTCGTACCTATCTGACGGAGGGTGAAGGTGTTGTTGATTTCGATTGGAGTAGCGAGGGCGAGGCTCTGCGAGTAATTGAGGTTGCCGATGCTACACCTTCGACGAAGGCCTCCGATGTGTACGCTCTTGAGGGCGGAAAGGCTAAGTTTACCGTTAGCTTTACCGAGAATACCGAGGCAGAGAGTTTTACCTACTATGCGGTTTATCCTGAGGCTAACTATGTAACCAGCGAAAACACTAATTATGAGAAGTTTAAGGTTGCTCTTCCCGAGGCTCAGGCATATGTTGAGGGGTCGTATGATCCTGCAGCAGACCTGATGATCGCGAAGCCTATTACCACTACGCTGCAGCCTACGGAGCTTAATATGCAGTTTGCTCGTTTGGCCGCTCTTGGTAAGATGACCTTGAAGGGTATGCCCGAGGACAAGAATATCACTTCGCTTACCTTTACGGCTAAAGGTAAGGCTCTTGCCGGTCGTGCCTATGTAAACCTCAAAACGGCTGAGGTTTCGGAGTATGGCTACCAGGGTCAGAGCCATGAGACAATCTCGATGACCATTGATGAGGCTGCCGCTATCAACAACGATGCTGTATACTTCACCTGCTTCCCTGTTGAGTTGGTTGAGGGCGATACTTTCGAGGTAAAGGCTGTTACCGCCGACATGTACACCTATACGAAGAGCGTTACGCTCGGTACGGGCAAGACACTTGCCTTTACCGTAGGTAACTTGAGCACCTTCACGGTAAATATGGCTACGGCTGAGGAGGTAGCTCCGGGTAAGGAGTTCGTCCTGCTCGATGATGCCTCGAAGCTGCATGTAGGTGACGAGATTATCATTGCCAGCGCAGCAACTGACGGTGCTGATCGTTATGCCATTTCGACCACGCAAAACACTAACAACCGAGCAGCGGCAGCGGTTACGGTTGCTGACGGTAAGATTACTGCCGTTGAGGGTGTTGCCGTGCTGACGGTAGGCAAGGAGGGCGCTAACTTCACGCTCTATGATCCGAATGGCAGTACGGGTGCCGGTTATCTTTACGCAGCAAGTTCTACCAGCAACCACCTGAGAACACAGGCAACGAACGATGCCAACGGTCAGTGGGCTATCTCTATTGATGCCGAAGGCAAGGCTGCTACGATTAAGGCTCAGGGTGCGAACAGCCGAAATCAGCTGCGATACAATGGTTCTAACAATCCTAAGATCTTCTCTTGCTATAGTAGTGGTCAGAGTGCAGTTTATATCTACCTCAATGATATCAACGATACGGATCCTGTAGTCCCCGTTATTACGGCAGAGACCACCGCTGTTACTTTGGAGTGCGCGGAGAGCGAGGGTACGGTAACCATTACCACCGAGAATGTCACCGGTGCGGTAAGCTATACGCTTGGTGAGGAGTATGATTGGTTTGCTGCCGATTTGGATGAGGATGATAACCTCTATTACTTCGCTATGGCCAATGAGACCGAGGAAAGTCGTACGGCTACCGTAACCCTTTCGGCCGAGGGCGCTGCTGATGTAGTGGTTACTTTCACGCAAAAGGCTCCCGCTGCTGTGGTTGAGAAGATTTCTGTGGCCGACTTTATTGCTAACGCTGACACGGAGACCTATTATGAGTTGACCGGTGTGGTTAGCAATGTGGTAGATACGTCGTATGGCAACTTTGATCTGACCGATGAGAATGGTGATACCATCTATGTTTATGGCCTCTACAGCACCGACGGAGAAACGAATAAGTATTGGGCCGCATCGGGCGTGAAGGCTGGTGATGTAATTACGGTTCAGGGTCAGTACAAGTACTATAGCAGTACGCACGAGATTGTAAATGCTCGTTATATCTCGCACTACGGTATTACTGCTACGGCTGCTGTTACCTCGATTGATGCAGCAGGTGGTGACCTTACGGTAACCGTAGGTACCGTAGGTACTCTGCCCGGAGCTGTTGTGGCCACCGTTACCGATGGCAGCGAGTATGCTACGGTTAGCCTGGTTGGTAATACGGCGACTGTAACCTTCGAGGAGAATACGAGTGATGCCCGCGAGGCAACCGTTACCTTCACCTGCGGTCTGGCTTCGCAGTCTGTAACCTTTAAGCAGTCTGCTGCCGGAGCCGCTTCTGAGACCGTTGTAACGATGAATATCTATGCCAAAGAGGGTGTTATGGGAACCAAGACTATCTCGTGGACAAGTGGCGATGTAACCGTTACCAATAACCAGGCAAGCAGTTCCACCGAAATCCGCACCACGGATACGGATCATTATCGTGTATACAAGAGCAGCCAGTTGGTAATCAGCGTTGCAGAGGGTACTATCTCGGAGGTCAAGATTACATGCCCCACGGGTAGTTCTAGTGGCACTACCTATGTTCAGACAATGAAAAATTCGTTTGCTGATGCAGGTTATACCGCAACAGTTGACGGTCAGGTTGTAACCGTAACGGGCTCTGCTTCATCATTTACGATGACGGCTGCTTTGCAAACTCGTTTGAGCAAGGTAGAGGTGACCTATACGAAATAGTTTAACCTATCCTTCTTTCAAAGGCGACCTTTCGGGGTCGCCTTTGTTTTTGGGAGATATGGGAGTTATATGAATTGTGGGAATTATATGAATTATGGGAATTATGGGAATGCACTCTCATATCTCTCATATTTCCCATATCTCCCACAAAAAAACTAACTTGTGCATTGAGATTGCCGCGTTGGGCGTTGCCCTCCTCGCAATGACGCTCCTTTCCCCTCCGTCATTCCGAGGGCCATAGGCCCGTGGGAATCTAAAAAAGGAAATGTGCATTGTGAATTGTGCATTGAGATTGCCGCGTCGGGCGTTACCCTCCTCGCAATGACGCCCTTTTTCCCCCTCTAAGGTAGAGGGGGTGCCCGCAGGGCGGGGGCGTATGCAAGTCTGCCGAGGGCAAAAAATAGGAGCCATCCAACGGACAGCTCCCATCTCTTGGCGAACAGGTATCTACTACTTGTTCTTCTTATCGTAGCGCTTTGCGTAGCGGCTCATAAACTTATCGACGCGACCGGCGGTGTCAACCAACTTCATCTTGCCCGTATAGAACGGGTGCGAGGTGTTGGAAATTTCCATCTTATACACGGGATAGGTTTCGCCGTTCACTTCGATGGTCTCTTTTGTCGAAACGGCGGACCGACACAAAAACACATGGTCGTTCGACATATCCTTGAACGCCACAATACGATAATTCTGGGGGTGAATGCCTGCCTTCATTTTCGTAGGTTTTTGAATTGTTATTATTAAGTTGTTAATTAAGTTTTTGCCTTTTTACACTTTTCAGCCTGCAAATGTAAGGATAATTTTCTTACCACGCAAACTTTTCGGATTAAAAATAGCTGTCACCCACCGGCAGGCCATCCATGATTCCCCTTCTTTAGATTCCCACGGGCCTATGGCCCTCGGAATGACGAGGGGGGACCACGACGAGCCTCGGAATGACGAGGGGAAAAGGAGCCTTGTGGGAGAGGTGGTCGGTGGACTTGCATACGCCCCCGCCCTGCGGGCACCCCCTCTACCTTAGAGGGGGAAAAGGAGGCGTCATTGCGAGGAGGGCAACGCCCGACGCGGCAATCTCCGTGCCGACATGAAATCGAGAAGGCATAATTTTAGCATTTTTAGAGGAGCAAATTTCGACTTAACAAAGTTCGCCCCGGATGGGGCATACTTGGCGTATGTTCCATTCGGGGCGAACGAGGCAAGGTGAAATTTGCCCTATAAAATGCTAAAATTCCATCTTGGCGTGACGCTGATACGAGTTATAACGCCACTTGGCATTCTCCTCGGCAGCCTTGAAGAGCTCCTCGGCCTCGGCGGGGAAGGCCTTCTGAAGCGAGGTGTAGCGCACCTCCTTCTTCAGGAAGTCCTGGAACTTCGACCAGTCGGGCTCCTTCGAGTCGTATACAAACGGATTCTTGCCGGCAGCCTCCAACTCGGGGTTGTAGTGCCACAGGTGCCAGTAACCGCACTCTACGGCCTGCTTGCCGATGGTCTGCGTGCGCGTCATGCCGCCCTTGATACCGTGGTTGATACAGGGTGCGTAGGCGATGATGAGCGAGGGTCCGGGGTAGGCCTCGGCCTCCTTTAGCACATTGAAGAGCTGCTGCTGCGAGGCACCAATCGATACCTGGGCCACATAGACATAGCCATAGGTCATGGCGATGGCACCGATATCCTTCTTGCGGATACGCTTACCGCTCGAGGCGAACTTGGCCACAGCACCCACGGGCGTAGCCTTCGACGACTGACCTCCCGTATTCGAGTAGACCTCCGTGTCGATGATCAGGATATTGACATCCTGGCCCGAGGCGAGGACATGATCCACACCGCCGAAGCCGATATCGTAGCCCCAGCCGTCGCCGCCGATGATCCACTGCGACTTCTTCACGAGCCAATCCTTCATCTCCAGAATCTTGCGGCAGGTGTCGCAACCGCAGGCCTCCATCATGGGTACCAAGCGGGCGCTCACCTCGGCCGAGGCCGACGACGAGCCGCGTGCGGCAATCCACTCCTTCATTACGCCCTTCAGCTCGTCGGAGCACTTCGCGCAGTTGGCGATGGCATCCTCCATCATCAGCTGCAGACGGTCGCGCAGCTTCTCCACGCCGACATGCATACCCAGACCGAACTCGGCGTTATCCTCGAAGAGCGAGTTGGCCCATGCGGGACCCTGACCCTTCTCGTTGGTGCAGTAGGGCGTCGAGGGGGCCGAGCCCGAGTAGATCGAGGTACAACCCGTAGCGTTGGCAACCATCATCTTGTCGCCGAAGAGCTGGGTGATAGCCTTGATATAGGGGGTCTCGCCGCAACCGGCGCAGGCACCCGAGAACTCGAACAGAGGCTGCGTGAACTGCAGGTTCTTCACCGACTTCGTCTTGTCGACAACCTCCTTGTAGCCAACCTTCTCTACGCAGTAGTTCCAGTTGTCGGCCTCCTTCATCTGGCTCTCCAGCGACTTCATCACCAGAGCCTTCTCCTTCGAGGGGCAGACATCCACGCAGTTGTTGCAACCCGTACAGTCGAGCGGCGAGAGCTGGATGCGGAACTTGTATGCCTTCGTCTCGCCCAGACCCTGCTTCCACTCCATGCCCGATGCAGCGGCCTCCTCGTCGGTGGCCAGGAAGGGACGGATGGCGGCGTGGGGGCAGACATAGGCGCACTGGTTACACTGGATACAGTTCTCCACCTTCCACTCGGGAACGCTCACGGCGATACCGCGCTTCTCCCAGGCGGCCGTGCCGTTGTCCCAGGTGCCGTCCTCGCGGCCGTTGAAGGCCGAAACGGGGAGCAGGTCGCCCTTCAGTGCGTTGATCGGGTCAACGATGTTGCGCACGAACTCGGGACGCTTGGCATCGACCTTGGCAGCCTCCTGCTTCACCTCGATCGAGGCCCACTCGGCAGGAATCTCCACCTTCTCAACGGCCGAACCACCGGCATCCACGGCGGCGTAGTTCATATTCACGATATCCTCACCCTTCTTACCGTAGGACTTCAGAATGGCCTTCTTCATCTCCTCTACGGCCTTCTCGAAGGGAATCACCTCGGCAATCTTGAAGAAGGCCGACTGCATGATGGTGTTCGTGCGCGAACCCAGACCCAGCTCGGCGGCAATCTTCGTGGCGTTGATGATGTAGAAGTTGATCTTATTCTTGGCCAGGTATGCCTTCATGTGGTCGGGCAGCGTGGCGCAGGTCGTGGCGGCGTCGTGTACCGAGTTCAAGAGGAACGAGCCACCCTGCTTCAGACCCTTCAGCACATCGTACTTGTCCACATACGAGGGTACATGGCAGGCTACGAAGTCGGGCGTCGTAACCAGGTAGGGCGAGGTGATGGGGTTGTCGCCAAAGCGGAGGTGCGACGAGGTGTAGCCACCCGACTTCTTCGAGTCGTAGGAGAAGTAGGCCTGGCAGTACTTGTCGGTCGAGCCGCCGATGATCTTAATCGAGTTCTTGTTGGCACCCACCGTACCGTCGGCACCCAGACCGAAGAAGAGGGCCTCGAAGGTGCCGGGCTTGGCCAGCGAAATCTCCTCACCCACGGGCAGCGAGAGGTTGGTTACATCGTCTACGATACCCACCGTGAAGTGATTCTTGGGCTCGGCCGAGGCCAGGTTCTCGAATACGGCCAGCATCTGTGCGGGGGTCGTGTCCTTCGACGAGAGGCCGTAGCGACCACCGATAACCATCGGCTGCTGCTCCTTGCCGTAGAACATATCCTTCACATCGAGGTAGAGGGGCTCGCCGTTCGATCCGGGCTCCTTCGTGCGATCCAGCACGCATACGCGCTTCACGCTTGCGGGCAGTACATCGAAGAAGTACTTCTCCGAGAAGGGACGGTAGAGGTGTACCGTAATCAGACCCACCTTCTTGCCCTGTGCACGGAGGTAGTCGATCGTCTCCTTGATGGTGTCGGTTACCGAACCCATGGCCACGATGATCTGCTCGGCATCGGCAGCACCGTAGTAGGTGAAGGGCTTGTACTCGCGGCCCGTAATCTCCGAGATCTCCTTCATCGCCTCGGCTACCATGTCGGGTACGGCGTTGTAGAACTTGTTCGAAGCCTCGCGGGTCTGGAAGTAGATGTCGGGGTTCTGGGCCGTACCGCGCGTTACGGGGTGCTCGGGGTTGAGGGCGCCGGCACGGAAGGCCTTCAGAGCGTCGCGGTCGAGCATGGCGGTGAGGCGAGCCTCGTCGATGAGTTCAATCTTCTGAATCTCGTGCGAGGTGCGGAAGCCGTCGAAGAAGTGCAGGAAGGGGATGCGGGCCTTGAGTGCCACAATGTGGGCAACACCGGCGAGGTCCATCACCTCCTGTACCGACGAGGTGGCCAGCATGGCAAAACCGGTCTGGCGGGTAGCCATCACATCCTGGTGGTCGCCGAAGATCGAGAGCGACTGGGCGGCCAGGGCGCGAGCCGAGACATGGAATACACCGGGGAGCAACTCACCGGCAATTTTGTACATATTGGGAATCATCAGCAGGAGGCCCTGCGATGCGGTGAAGGTGGTGGTGAGGGCACCGCTCTGCAACGAGCCGTGTACGGCACCGGCGGCACCGGCCTCCGACTGCATCTCGACCACTTTGACGGTCTCGCCGAAGATATTCTTGCGTCCCGCAGCGGCCCACTCGTCAACGAGCTCGGCCATGGTGGACGACGGCGTGATGGGGTAGATAGCTGCTACCTCCGAGAACATGTAAGCTACATGAGCCGCAGCGTAGTTACCATCACAGGTGATAAATTTCTTTTCTGCCATTTTTAGAAAATTTTAGAATTAGAATATGTTGTAAATTTGTCTTTCTCTGCATGCAAACTGCACTTTTCGTGCAGAATACCTAAATAACCGCACAAAGATACAAATTTTCGGTCAGAAATCATCATGATTTTTTGACAAAACATCCCTATTTTTTGACAGAAGGGGATACGGGTGGAGCAGAAAAGGGAGTGGCCGGGGGCGGGGTGGAAAAAGAGGTGCGATGGGGATAAACCAAAAGCCGCACACCCCGAGGGGCATGCGGCTTTCGTTATGGGGCTCTGTTTTAGCGCGTCGTGAACTCGCGGAGGCGGGCAGCGCTCTGCTCTGCGGTCAGAATCGTAGCCTCGCTCTTCTTGAAGAGGATGGGCTTCTCCAGCTCGAAGTGGGTCAGCGCGCGGGGCTTGGTCACCTGCTTGGGAGCCTCGCCACCCAGCTCAACCACCTCCTTCGAGAGGCTCTTGGCGCCCTTCTCAATAGGCACGATGGCCTCGGTGTTCTCGTCCCAGCCGCGGGTCAGCACCAACTCGCTCACCGAGTAGGCCTTCGCCTCGAACTGTACGCCCGACCACGATGCACATACGGGGAAGTACTCCTGACCGTTGTAGTTCAGCGCCTTCACCGTGATGGTGTTCTTGTCGTCGGATACCTCTACGGGGAAGTAGCCCGTCGTGGGGTTGCCCTTCTCGTCAAATACAAAGCTGATGGTCTTCCAGTCATCCGTCGGGGCGGTCGAGGTCAGACCTACCAGGTAGTAGTTGCTCAAACCGAAGAGGGGTGCCATCGTGTTGGCGTTGAAGGGGACACCCAGCGTGCCCTGGTCGTCCATCACCTCGATGAACCATCTCGGGCCGAAGTCGTAGAAGATCCATCCGGCGTCGTAGTAGCGGTACTTTTCGGTCGTGATGTTGTAGAAGAGGGCATAGGGCGAGCAGTACTCCAACTCGTTGTACTCCAGGTAGTAGGGGATGGGGTAGGTGTTGAAGCCCTGGCAGAGAATGCGGTTCTGAGCACGAGTCTTGGCGTTGTAAACCTCGGCCTCGTTGCATACCTCTCGGTAGGCGGCATCCACATCGGCCTTCTCCCAATTCACGGCCTCAAATTTGGAGTAGAGGCTCTCGGGGAGGTCGGGCATCACAATGTCGCCGATGGTTACCTTGCTCTGACGGATGCCCTGCTCGAGCGAGTAGGTCAGCGTATCGTTGTTGTAAACCGTGTAGTAGACATGCGTGCGCATGGTCCACTCGCCCTGCAGCGTCTCGTAGAGGTCGGAGGCGATGGGGTTGGGCAGCGGCTCCACACCCGAGGTGGTCTCGGCATAGGAGGCCTCTCCCATCAGACCCTCGTCGCTGAAGGCCGAAGCGGCCAAGCCGTAGGTCATCTCGGGAAGTACATCGAAACGAACATAGAGACCCTCGTCGGAGTTGATGTAGACCAGATCGTCGGAGGAGAAGTAACCTCCATAGCGCACCAGCTCCTTGTGGCTGCCGTAGATGGCCAAAGCCGACTCCCAGGCGCGGTTATCGTTGCAGGCGTACATCGCCTGGTAGGCGTTCTTGGTGGGGCACTTCACATTGTACCAAATCTCGTAGGGGCTCTGCGGGCCATCCTTTTCGATCTCGGCGGCGGGCTTCGTGGCGCTCGTCACGATGATCTCGGGAGCGGGCTTCGTGGCTAAGGGGAGCTTGAAGGTCTCGATCTGGAAGCTCTGTACGGTACCCTCGTTGTTACCCATGCAGATGATGGGCACCACATACTCGGTGTTGGTGTCAAACCAGATTACCGAGCCCGACATGTCGATCTCGGCGGGGCCCTCCTCCATGCCGATGCCGTAGCTGTAGGCGGCCGCCTCGGTGGTCAGGAACCACTGAATGGTCTCCTCCTCGCTGTCGGGGAGCAATGACTTCATCGACTCCCAATTCGAGCGGGGCATGACGCCAAAGAGGTAGAAGGCTACATTCTCGTCGGGCAGGAAGCGCAGCGTACCGCCGTTGAGCTTCAGCCCCGACTTGTTGACCGTTATCTTGCCGTCCAGCTTCTCGGGGGCCTTCGTGTTGAAGCGGTAGCAGGCGTAGTAACCGGTCCAGAACTGCGATTGGTCGGTTACGGCCTCCACGGCCAGGGGCGAGATGCCCCAGTTGCTCTCGGAGCGGGTGCCGGCTACGGCCCAGGCTTCGTTGTCGAAGAGGGGGCGGTAGTAGCCCGGGGTGTGGTAACCGTCGGTGAAGTCCATGTAGATCTCGTCGCCGTCCTCGTCGGTGTACCAATAGCCCAGGTTATCCTCATCCACATAGGCAAACTCGCCGATGAAGAAGTAGGTCATCTGACCCGGAACAATCGTGGTGTAGTAGGGGTAGTTGGTGTCGTAACCGCCGTGTCCGTCGGGCGGGCAGCAGTTCTCGATCTCGTTGTCGAAGGTGAAGGTGTGGCTCTCGGTGATGTAGTTGTGCATACCCTCGTCGTTCATGTTGAGCTTTGCGGCATCCGAGGCGCCCGCGGAGTTGTACATGTAGTAGTCGGCCACGCCCCACTTCAGTACATTGCCCTCCTGTACCATGTCGGGCCAATTGACATGCACGCGGAAGCTGCGGTAGTCGATGTCGTAGATGGTGATCTCGTCGTCGAGCTTGCCGGTGGTGAAGTCGAGCTTCACGATCTTGTCGTAGTAGGTCTCCTCCACGGTGGCTGCGGCAAAGAGCATGTGGTAGGTGGTCTCGGGTTTAAGACCCGAGATGGGTACGCTGGTTGCACCATCCTGCTTTACCTCCACATGACGACCCTGATTGAAGATCTGCGAAGCGTTGTACTCCACATCCCCCTTTTCGTCGATCAGGTAGGCAAAGTCGATGATACCTTTGGTCGTCACCTTGATAGCCACAGCCGTGGCACCCGGGGCGGCCACCTCGGCCGTCAGGCTGTAGGTGCTATCCACTGCTTCTGTCCCGTCGTCGGGCGTACAAGCCGTCAGGCCCAGCAGAAGCGTCGTGAACGACAGCCAAAAGAGTTTTGTCCAATTTTTCATTTTGGTGGTAATTTGGTTTATGTTTTAAGTTTTTTTCTGTTTTTCTCAAAAATGAGCACCCAAAGGTAGCAATTATTTTTTCAGTTTGTTATTTTGCTATGCAAAAAAACCACTCCGACAGGGGTGGTTTTTTGGGGGGGGTGCGGTTTTTTAGTTCGCGCCGGTTGCTTTGGCTTGCAATTTAGAAATTTCGGCCTCGGCTTTGGCGACGAGTTTGTCGGCCTGCTTTTGAGCCTCCTTTACCAGGGCGTCGCCCGCCTTTTCGGCGGCGAGTTTGGCGAGGGTGCCGTTGGCCTTCTCCACCAGGGCGGCCTTCTGCTTCTCGGCCTCGGCCACGAGCTTCTCACCCGCACGGCGAGCCTCTTCGCGCAGCTTCTCGGCCTGCTTCTCCACCTCCTGGTTGAGCGTCTCGCTGCCGGTGAGCTTCTCGATCTGCTGGTTTACGATGTTCGTGGCGGCCTCCTTGGCTGCCGAGGCGACATCGACCGATACTTTGGGCGAGGAGAAGGTGCCGCCAATCTTCACATCGAGGTTTTGGAGCGCAGCGCCCGCCTTGCCGGGTAGCGAGACCTTGGCCGTGTAGTCGATGCTCTGATCCAGACCGGTCGAGCCCGAGAGGTTGATGTTGGTGGTGCCAAGCTTCAGGTCGAAGGGCTTGGTCGAGAGGCGACCGTTGGCAATGGTGAACTTCACCACCACCAACTTACCCTCCAGCGAGGATTGAATCTTGCCGGCGTTGAGGGCCGTGGTGAGGGTGTTGAAGATGGGTACATTGGCCAGCTGGATGTTCGACGAGGAGATCTCGCCCGAGGCGTTGAGCGAGGGGTAGTCGATGCTCATGTCGGAGGTCATGGCCCCCTTCAGGTCGAAGTGCATCGAGTAGTCGCCACCCGTCTTCTCGAAGATGGGCACCATCTTCTGTATCAGCTCCAACTCGTTGAATGTGCGCGAGAAGGAGGCCTTGTCGATATCGGCCGAGAGGGCCAGACGGGGCGAGGCGGGGTTCTGGGCTGTGGAGTAGCTTCCCGAGGCGGCGAGCTTGCCTCCCAGGGCCTCCATCTTCAGGTTCGAGAGCGAGGCGGTGCCACCCTCCAGGCCGATGTTGCCCGTAAAATTCGTGAGGGTCATCTGCTGGAAGAGAATCCTCTTCACCGAGGTTTGGAGGGCCAGGTCGAGGTTCTTCGGAATCTCGGGAGCCCTCATGGGGGCAGCCTCCTCGTCGTCGGCAACCTCCTCGGGCTGCTCCTCCCCCTCCGACGAGGGCAGGGCCCCCATCAACTCGTTCAGGTCGAGCAGCTCGGACTGGATGTAGAGGCGGCCGTGGAGCATATCGTCGCGCAGGAACCACCCCAGGTAGTTCGAGAGCTGGCCGTTGGCCTTCAGGTCGCTCTGACCCACCCGGAGCTGACACTCGCCCAGGGTGAGGGCCTTGGGGGTCAGCCCCACGGTCAGACGCTCGATACCCACGGTGGGGATGCCCGTAATTTCGGCCTTCATCCCCTCGAGGGTGAGGTTGCCGGCGGCCTCCATCTGCTCGAAGCGCTGCTTCTCGATGTCGGACATGCGGCCGGCGGCCTTCACATCGAGCGTCACCAAACCTGCCATCGAGATGCTGTCGCCTAAGGGGTAGACCTCCTTGACAGCTCCCAAATCGACCTTACCGACGGCCGTAGCGGCAAATTGCAGGTCGCTCAACGGGGTAGCCGCTTTGAGGCTCGCATTCAGGGTGTTGCCGGCCAACTTCAAGCCGAACTCCGAGACCTCGACCGTGGTGGCGTCGAGTGTGCCGCCCGGATTCTTCACGGCGGCCTTTACGCGGATGTCGCTCACCGATTGGGGCAACATGGCATATTTGAAGCTTCCGTCGCTTACGCCGAGTCGGAGGTCGAAGGCGGGCAGGCGGTCGCCCACCATCTCGCCCTTGGCCCACGCCTCGAGGGTCAGCTCGCCCGAGGCCTTCAGTTCGTCGAACTGCTCGGTGTAGAAGGCCGGGATGAGCGAGAGCAACTCGCGGAAGCGGATGCGATTCGATTTCAGGCGCAGATCGAGGGCCATCCCCTCCTCCTTGAGGGCCACCTCGCCGTCGAGCATCATCTCGATGGCATTCAGGCGGAAGGTGTTCTCCTTCAAGACGAAACGCTGCTCCTTGAGGTGGGCGTCAATCTCGGCTTCGAGGGCCGCTTCGAGGTTGCGGGCCACCTTCATGTCGCCCGTCGTGAAGCAGATGTTCGAGGCGGTGGTTTTCAGCTTCAGTCCACTGCGTTCGGCCGAGAAGTCGCCCCGCAGGTTGAGGTTGAGCGGAGCAATCGAGGCATACATGCGGCTCGAGTCGTCGTCGTAGCGCAGCGTGGCCTCCGAGATGGTTACATCGCGCAGCGCAAGTCGGAACGATGACTCTTCGCTTTGGGACTCTTCGCTCTCGGGGGTCTCGGGAGCAACCTCCTCTTCGGACTCGTCGGAGGGCTTCATCACATCCCAGTTCACCTCGCCTCCGGCCCCCACATGGCCATGGATAAGGGGGCGGTCGAGCAGCACGCGACGCACCTCAAACCCCTCGTCGCCAAAGAGCGACATCAGATTCACTACCACCGAGATGCGGTCGGCAGCTACCACCGTCTCGCCCGTGAAGGGCTCCACGCCGCTGATGAGCTCCAACCCCTTCAACTCGAGCGAGGCGTTGGGGAAGTGTCTCAGTAGCGAGATATTCAGCTCGTCGAAGTCGAGCGTGGCGGTCAGCATCTTGCCGGCCTCGTGCTTGACAATCTCCGAAATTTTCCCCTTCAGGGCCATCGGAACGATGAGGGCAACGACTAAAATCGTAGCTACGATGCCCGCCAGAATTTTCAAAAACCGTTTCATGTTGCTATCTTAATTTGTTACTCTTCGTTGTGTGAATTGCGGATGCGGAAGAGGGTGGTGTTCACCTCGTTGAATCCTTCGCTGCGGTAGAGTGCCCGTGCCGCCGTGCGGTGGGGTGCCGAGCTCAACGAGAGGGTGTCGGCCCCTGCCTCGCGGGCCTTTGCGATGGCTCTCTTCACCAATTCGCGCCCCACACCCTGTCCGCGTGCCTCTTCGCTCACCACCACATCCTCGATCCAGGCGCGGCGTGCCCCCAGCGTGTCGTAGAGGGCCAGGGTCAGCATCCCCGTCTTTCGTCCCTCTCGCTCCGCCACAAAGAGGTGGCACATGGGGCTTTCGACCATGCGTGTGAGCTGTTCGAGTGTGGGCTCGTTGGCGCCGCTGAGCTGCGCCATCAGGGGTTTCAACGCCTCCAAAAGCGCCTCGTCGGCCATCGTTACTTCGTAAATGTGTGTCATGACCCCACAAAATTAGCAAAAATGTGCGATAAACCTCGGTTTACCACACATTTTTATTTTTTGGGTGAAGTGCTATTCTCGGATGAAGCGCTATTCTTGGGTGAAGTTCTTGCCCTTGAGCAGCTCTCCACCCAAAATAGAAATGCGTTATCCTACCAGATGCCAGATGTAGAGGCCGTAGATAAGCAGGAAGATGAAGCCCTCCCAGCGATCCAGCTCGCGGCGACGGAAGGTGAAGGCGGCGATGAAGAGCAGCACCGAGCCGAGCGCCGCTACCAGCAGATCGGTCATGGTGATACCTCCCAGCGTGAGGGGCTGAATCGTTGAACTGACACCCAGAATCAGCAGGATGTTGGCGATGTTCGAGCCCACGACATTACCCAATGCCATATCGGCCTTACCCTTCAGGAGCGATACCACCGACGAGGCCAACTCGGGGAGTGAGGTGCCACCTGCCACCAGGGTGATGGCAATCACCGACTCGCTGATCCCCATGCGGCGGGCCAGTGCCGTGGCGTTGTTGACGAACATCTCACCACCGAAGATAAGTCCGCAAAGACCGCCCACAATCATCACAATCGAGAGCCACCACGCCATCGGAGCCTTCTCCTCGGTCGCAGGCTCGCCCGAGGGGAGCTCCTTGCGGGCCTGACGAATCGTGTAGGTTATCAGTGCGATGTAGAGCACAATCATGATAATACCCTCGAGGCGACCAATCACATTCACCTCTCCCAGGCCCAGACGGGCATCCGAGGCAAAGAGAAGGAGCAGCAACGAGGCGGCCATGCCAATCGGAATATCGCGGCGGATGGTGCTTCGCGTGAGAGCCAACGGAGCAATCAGGGAGCAGATACCCAAAATCAGATAGACATTGAAGTTGTTGGAGCCCACCACATTGCCGATGGCCATATCGCTGCTGCCGTGCAGGGCCGACATGACCGATACGACCAACTCGGGGGTGGAGGTACCCACCGCCACAATCGTCAGACCAATGATGAACTCGGGCATGCGCAGGCGCTGTGCCACGGCTGCCGAGCCGTCCGTCAAGAAGTTGGCACCGAGCAGAATCAGCCCCAAGCCAACCAACAACCATAAGATATCCATCTCTATTCTTGTTTGTGTTAGAAAATTATCCGAGTAGCAGGAGCGAGAGGGCCATCACGGCCATGCCACTCACCACACCATAGATGGCCGTATGCGCCTCGCCATACTCGCGGGCGGCGGGCAGCAGCTCGTCGAGCGAGATGAAGACCATGATGCCGGCCACCATCGCCAGAATCACCCCCGTGAGGGCGGGCGAGAGGTAGGGGGCGAGCAGCCACCAGGCCAGCAGGGCCCCGGCCGGCTCGGCCAGACCCGAGAGGAGCGACCAGCGGAAGGCCTTGCCTCGATTCCCCGTCGCGTAGTAGATGGGAATCGAGACGGCAATACCCTCGGGGATGTTGTGGATGGCCACAGCCACCGCAATGGCGATACCGAGCATCGTGTCGTCGGCCGCCGTCACGAAGGTGGCAATACCCTCGGGGAAGTTGTGGATGGCGATGGCGAGGGCCGTCAGCAGTCCCATGCGCATCAGCTTGGCATTCTGCGGTTTATGATCCATCTCCTCGGCGGTGTGGGCCTCGTGCGGATTCTCCACCTCGGGGACCAGACGGTCGATCAGGCCGATGAGCAGGATGCCTCCGAAGAAGGCCAAAACAGCGTAGAGGTCGCCCAAGCGCTCCCCGCCCACGGCTTGCAGTGTGAGGCGTGCATCATGCAGCAACTCGACGAACGATACATAGATCATCACTCCACCCGAAAGGCCCAACGCAAAGGAGAGCAGGCGCTTGTTTGTGCGCGGGGCAAAGAAGGCGATGGCGCTTCCGATGCCGGTCGCCAAGCCTGCTCCGAGGGTGAGCAAAAGGGGGATGAGGAGTGATTCGTTCTGCATGACGCCACAAAGATGGTGAATTTTTTTCAGAAACAAAAATCGTACAGTCGCCACAGCCCTCTTGTCTCCAAAGTTTTTTCTTGCACCCTGCTCCCGAAGGGGTAAAAGGGTGGTATTTGGTAAATTTTACGCAGTGAACAGTCAAAATAGAGAAAAAACACCTATATTTGTGTGTATATTTCAGCACAAAGAATCAAACTTAAATAATGCTATGAAAAAAAACCGCTTTTTACTGCCTTTTTCGCTCTTGCTGTCGGTGCTCTGCCTGACGGCTTGTGTCGATAAGGATTTCTCGCTGGATAATATCTCCACCGAGATCTCCGTCGGAGGCGAAACCACCACGCTCCCCTTGGGCTACATCGAGAAGAAGTCGCTGGGCGAGATTATCGAGGCCGACGATATGGAGGGACTCCGCATCGACCCCGAGACGGGGGAGTACAGCCTCTCGTTCGAGGGAGAGGAGGAGCAGATTGCCATCGAGGGTATCGACAGCCACTTCTCCATCCCCGAAATCATGGGTCACTTCGAGACCGATTACCCCTCGTTCGACCTGATTGGCGAGGCTTACGAGCTCTCCGAGAGCTTCGAGGTGTCGCCGTTGATGTCCGGTGTAGCCTTCCCGTCGGGTTCGGTCTCCGTGCCGGCAGGCATTTCGGTAAGCGGTGAGGTGGACGACACGATGTTGCACGCCATGCACTACGAGGTTCCGGCCGAGATTCGCAACATCACCAAGGTGTGGTTCAAAGCCTCGGAGAGTGGTGCCCCGGGTGCCCGCATCAGTGCCCGCTTTGCGCTGAACGATTTGGCCCCCATCAACGGTGGCGGTGTGCTGAACTTGGAACTGAAGGCCCCGCAGGGCTACGAGCTCTACGACAAGGATGGCTCGCTGCTCGACAACAGCACCTTTAGCGTAGACAACTACGCGCTGCAGGCGGGCGAAAACGAGGTGGAGTTTTGGGTCTATATCGCCTCGGTCGAGAACAACAATCCCATCACCTCCTCGGGTGAAATCGATATTCCCGTCGAGTTGGAGTATCACCTCTCGTTCGATTTGACGACCAAATCCTCGACTCTGACGCTGAACCAAAAGCCCGAGTTGCACATCGACGCAACGCTCGAGTATGAGGATGCCGCCATTGAGCTCAACGAGGTGGAGCTGATGGATCATGTCGTAGCCATGGATGGCTCGATCAACATCGCCGGTCTGCCCGAAGAGGTGAAGAGCATCAACCGCATTGAGTTGAAGGGTGCTTCGCCCATCTCTCTGGTGGCCAAGGATTTCGATTGGCTCGATGATGAGACGGCCCACCTGGTCGGCGTGGAGGTACAGCTCCCCTCCTATCTCTATCTGCACGAGCAAACCCCGTCGGGATACGACGAGGCGACCCATACGCTGACGGCGCACCTCGATGATCTGCGCCACGGTGTTGCCCTCTACCTCGATGCCATCGATTTTGGCGAGGGGGGCAATGTGGTACCTGTCGATGGAGAGTTGGTTATCAACTTTGCACCCGATGTTTGTGCCCGCATCAGCGAGGGGGCCCAGACGACCCTTTCGCACCTGGTACACGAGGGTAAGTTGTCGCTCTCGGTAGGTATCGAGCAGACCGAAATTGATATCAACTCGGTGACGGGTCTCATCGGGTTTACCTACGAGGAGAGCGTTGCCATCGAGATTGGCGGCCTCGATGATGAGGAGCTCGATGTTACCATCAACAGCCCGGGACTCTCGCCCGTCATTGTGGTCGATTTCCTCAACCCCCTCACGCTCGACAGCAAGATCTCGATCTCGTTGCAGCCGAAGGCCGATGGTGTGGTAAACGAGCAGAATACGGTTCGTGTGAACGAGGTGGTGATTCCCGCCGCTACGATTGAGCAGGGCGAGGTGGTGAGCCGCCGTGTCAGCCTGGTGCTGGCCGAGGAGAGCCATCGCGACGACTATACGGCCGAGGAGTATCTCTTCGTTGCCTGTGACCTGGTGAAGCTCTTCGAGGGGTCGTTGCCCGACGAGGTGCTCTGCAATCTGACCTTTGCGACCGACTCGTCGAAGCTCTCGACCCTCTATGCTGCCGAGCAGTATGTCGCTTCGTACAGCTACTGCGTCGATGTGCCCTTCGCCTTCAGCAACGACCTCGATTTGAGCTACGAGGAGTTGGTGGATGGCCTCGATGATACCTTCTCCGACCTCTCCGAACAGGATATCCGAGTGGGGGATGTGGCCCTTATCGCCGAGGTGGGGACCACCATTCCGCTCAACTTCTCGTTGGAGGCCGAGTTGGTGGATGCCGAGGGCAATCCCACCGAGGCGCAGTTGCACATCCCCACGACGGGAGCTACGCTTCGCGGCTCGGAGGATGGTGTGAAGGAGTCGCTCTCGCAGTTGCGCCTGGAGCTCGACCTGGGCAAGGAGGGCCGTGTGGCCAATCTGGCCGAGGTGGCTGCCGTTCGTTTGGCGCTGCGTGCCACCTCTTCGTCCGACGAGCTTGCCAAGCTGCGTGCGGACCAATACATCTACCTGAAACTCAAAATCGAACTCAAGGGGGGTATCACCATCGACCTCGACACCCTTTTGAACGACGAAGAATAATCACTCTAACCCCTAAAAATGAAGCAAGCCATGAAACGCATAATTATCGCTATTCTTACTTTGGTTGGAGTGTTCTCCGTGGAGGCCCTTATGGCCCAATCGCGCAGCTCCTACTTCATGCAAGGAAGCTACTTCCGCAATGAACTCAATCCGGCGCTGGCTCCCCAGCGCGGCTATGTCGCCTTGCCGGCGTTGAGCGGTGTGGGTATCAATGTCAATACCAACTACCTCTCGCTCGACAACTTCCTCTATCAGAACGGCTCGGAGGTGGTTACCGCCTTCCACGAGTCGGTTTCGTTCGACCAGTTCCCGGGCTCGCTGCCCAAGACCGAGAAGCTCTCGATGAATACGAGTATCAATCTGCTCGGCGTGGGTTTCTATACCAAAAAGGCCTTCTGGAATTTCGGTATCAATGCCCGTGTGCAGAGCGATATGGCTCTCTCGCGCGACCTCTTCGAGATTGCCCGCACGCTCGAGAACGGTGAGTACGACATGAGTAACACCTCGCTGGCAGCGAATGCCTATATAGAGGCTTATGTGGGCTGTTCGCGTCAGATTCTCGACTTCTTGACCGTCGGTGCCCGCGTGAAGTTCCTCACGGGACTCTTCAACGCCTCGACCGATGTGGAGAGCATCACCCTCTCGGTAACGCCCGACGCTGTTCGCGGCCACCTCTACAGCCCCTTCCGTGTTTCGGGACTCTTTGTCGATCCCTCGCGCATGCAGGCCGTGGAGGATCCCACGCTCGATGACGCCCTCCGCATGGACGACATGGACTACATGCTCGGCCATATCTCCAACTTCGGTGCAGCCATCGACCTGGGCGCCGAGGCCACGCTGCTGAACGACCGTCTGCGTGTCTCGGCCGCCGTAAACGACCTCGGCTTTATCCGTTGGTCGGGTGCTACGCGCGTCGATGGTGAGGCCGTAGGCGATCTCAACTTCGAGGGTATCAACCTCGACAGCGGCGATGTGGAGTCGGAGCCCTCGGCCGACCTCTATATGGTGGAGCCCACGGGAAAGGGCTACTCGACGCGTCTGAACTGCTCGCTCAACCTCGGTGCCGAGTACAACTTCCTCAACGACCGTATCGGTCTGGGCCTCTTGTCGCATACGGAGTTCTGCCAGACGATGAGCTTCACGGAGCTCACCTTCTCGGCCAACTTCCGCCCCCTGAAGTGGCTCTCGGCCACCATCAGCCACACCATCTGCAACCGCAACGAGGTGGGTGTTCCGGGCTTTGCTCTCAACATCTCGCCCGCCGGCTTCAACCTCTTCGTGGGTGCCGACTACCTGGGCCTTGCGATGGCAAAGTATGAGGGTCGCTCGATTCCCAAGAACATGAAGTCGTTTAACCTCTACATGGGTATCGGCTTCAACCTGGGCAAGAAGAAGTAATTGCCTCTTCCTGCCAACCACAAGTGAGGGTGTCCATCCATTTGGACACCCTCACTTGTTGGTATGGTGGGATGCGTGAGGCCTATCCCTTGCGACGGGCGTAGGCGATACCGATGAGAATCATTGCCGCTCCGAGGGCAGCAACAGGGGTGAGCCTCTCGCCGAGAATCAGCGAAGCGGCTACGGTGGCGGCAATCGGATTCAGATAGAGGTAGTTCGACGATTGCGTAGTTCCCAACTCGCGTACCACGGCGTTCCAGGTGGCGTAGCAGACAAGTGAGGCGACAAGACTCAGGAAGAGGAGGTTGCCCCACACGGCGGGCTCGGCCAGGAGTTGCAGCGAGAGGTGTGAGGGGTGCCACAAGTACCACGGCAGAATCGTGAGCAGTCCGTAGCCGAAGACCTTGCGGGTGATGAAGAGGTTGTTATAGCGACCCTCGACCGAACGCAACAGCAGCGTGTAGAGGCTCCAGAGCAGCGAGGCCGAGAGGGCCAACAGATCCCCTTTGGGGTTGAGGTGGAGCGAGAAGTGGCCGTTGAGAACCACCATTGCCACGCCCACCAGCGCGATGAGCGAACCTCCGAGTGTGCGTCGGGTGAGGGGCTCCGAACGGTAGACCAGACGGGCGAGCAGCAGCGTCAGGAGAGGAGTGGTGCATACCAGGAGCGATACATCGGAGGCGGGGGCGTAGTTCAGGGCGGCGTTCTCGGTCAGGAAGTAGAGCGAGCCGCCCGTGATGCCCAATCCTGCCATCTTCAACTCATCGCCCGCGGTGCGACACCAATGCCCCGTGCGTCGGGCCGTAAGCAGCAATACGATCCATGCCAACGAGAAGCGCAGGGTGAATATCTCGGCCGGAGTAAGCGAGTGGGCCAGAAGTACTTTTGTCGATACAAAGGTGGTACCCCAGACGACGACGGTCGCGATGGCCAGGATGTGGTAGAGGAGTTTCATCGGAACAAAGATAGGAAGAAATGGAGAAATCTCGTCGGAAGAGGAAATTTATTTTGTTTGAGGCGAGGAAATCCCCAAAAAAATACCTATCTTTGCACCAATAAATCGGAACGAATATGAAGGCAATCCCGAACCGCACCACCGTATGGCATCAGTCATGGGCGAACGCGACCGGAAATCCGGCGGGTTGCAGAGATATTGTTTTTTGGGGGTAACTGTTTCCAGTTACCCCTTTTTTTGGATGTAAACCCGAAAAAAAGAGGATAAAATGGGAGATATTTTGGTGCTTCAAGGCGGTAAGGTCTATACGGAGGGAAGATTCGTAGAGCGTGATGTGGTGATTGCCGACGGGCGGGTGGTTGCTCCTGAGGAGTTCGCGTCGCTCGAGGGGGCTCGTACCATCGACTGCCGAGGCCGCTACCTGCTGCCCGGTCTGGTGGATGTGCATGTTCACCTGCGCGAGCCCGGATTCTCGGCCAAGGAGACCATCCTCTCGGGTACGCTTGCCGCGGCCCGAGGTGGCTATACGACCGTCTGCTCGATGCCCAACCTCTCGCCTGCTCCCGACTCGCGCGAGCACCTTGATAGGCAGCTCGAGGCGATTCGCCGCGATGCAGTCATTCGTGTTATCCCCTATGGTACCATCACCTGCGGACAGCAGGGGCGTGGTGAGTTGATCGACTTCGACGAGCTGGCTTCCGATGTGGTCGGCTTCTCGGACGACGGTCGCGGCGTGCAGGCCGACGAGCTGATGCGCGAGGCGATGTTGCGCGTGAAGCCTACGGGACGCAAGGTGGTGGCCCACTGCGAGGTGGAGGAGCTCCTGAAGGGTGGCTACATTCACGACGGCGACTACTGCCGTGAGCATGGCCATCGCGGTATCTCGTCGGAGAGCGAGTGGCGACAGGTGGAGCGTGACCTGGAGTTGGTGCGCCAAACGGGTTGTCCCTACCACATCTGCCACATCTCCACGAAGGAGTCGGTCGAGTTGCTGCGTCGGGCCAAGGCCGAGGGGCTGCCCGTGAGTGGCGAGACGGCCCCCCACTACCTGCTCCTGACCGATGCCGATCTGCAGGAGGAGGGCCGCTTCAAGATGAATCCGCCGCTTCGCAGCCGCGAGGATCAGTTGGCCCTCATCAACGGCATCTTGGATGGCACGCTCGAGGTGATTGCCACCGACCACGCCCCCCATACGACCGAGGAGAAGAGCCGTGGTCTGGAGAAGAGTGCGATGGGTATTGTCGGCATCGAGACCGCCTTCCCGCTGCTCTACACCTACCTGGTGCGTCGCGGAGTGCTCTCGTTGGAGCGCCTGGTCGAGCTTATGGCCCTCAATCCGCGTCGTCTGTTCGGCATGGAGCCGGTCTTGGAGCCGGGCTCGGTGGCCGACCTGGTGGTGATGGATCTCGATGCCGAGTATGAGATCGACCCCGAGGAGTTCCTCTCGAAGGGCCGAGCCACCCCCTTTGCCGGTTGGCGTGTTAAGGGGCGTACGCTGCTCACGCTGGTGGGCGGCCGCATCGTCTACTCGGCCGAGTGAGGGCGACAACGAAACGAAAACAAGAGACAAAACAGATAGAGACATGATGAAACCTTTTGACAAAAAGATTGTTCTGGAGAATGGTCTGGAGTTCTACGGCTATGGCTTTGGTGCCAACAAGGAGGCCGTGAACGAGATTGTCTTCAACACCTCGATGGTGGGCTACCAGGAGGTCCTCTCGGACCCCTCCTACACCGACCAGATGGTGGTGATGAGCTATCCTTTGATCGGCAACTACGGTACAGCCGAGGAGGATTACGAGACCAAGTTCCCCACCATCGGCGGTATGATTGTGCGCGAGTACAACGATACGCCGAGTAACTTCCGCTACACGAAGACCCTCGACGAGGTCTTTGTCGAGCACGATATTCCGGCCATCTCGGGCGTCGATACGCGCCGCCTGGTGCGCATCATCCGCAACGAGGGTAGTCAGCGCGTCATCATCACCGACGCCTCGACCCCGCGCGAGGAGGCCCTTGCCCGTCTGAAGGCCTACGAGATCCCCACCGACATGGTGTCGCGTGTGAGCTGCAAGAAGCGCTGGTTCTCGCGTACGCCCAACCACAAGTGGGATGTGGTGGCCATCGACTGCGGTATCAAGTACAACATCATCCGTCAGCTCAATGCACGCGGCTGCAATGTGACGGTGGTCCCCTTCGATGCCACTCCCGAGGAGATTTTGAGCTTCCGTCCCGACGGACTCTTCCTCTCGAACGGCCCGGGCGACCCGAAGGATGTGCTGCCCGTCATCGAGACGGTGAAGCAGTTGCGCGGCAAGTTGCCCATCTTCGGCATCTGCATGGGTCACCAGATGGTCTCGCTGGCCTATGGCGCCAAGACCTTCAAACTCAAGTTCGGCCACCGCGGAGGTAACCACCCCGTGAAGAATCTTGAGACGGGCAAAATCGAGATTACGAGCCAGAACCACAGCTACGCCGTCGATATCGACTCGCTCGAGGGTACGGGGCTCGAACTTACGCACATCAACCTGCTGGACAACACGGCCGAGGGTGTCACCTCGCGCAAGGATTCGGTCTTCTCGGTGCAGTACCACCCCGAAAGTGCCCCGGGTCCGCAGGACAGCGCCTATTTATTCGACAAGTTTATTAACCTGATGGAGGAGTGGAGAAATGCCTAAGAGAACAGATATCAAGAAAGTAATGGTCATCGGCTCGGGCCCGATTGTCATCGGCCAGGCCGCAGAGTTCGACTATGCAGGTACGCAGGCCTGCCTTGCCCTCAAAGAGGAGGGTTACGAAGTGGTGCTGGTAAACTCCAATCCGGCCACCATCATGACCGACACCAATATCGCCGACAAGGTCTATATGGAGCCCTTGACGCTGGAGTATGTGGCCAAGATCATCCGCTACGAGCGCCCCGATGCCATCGTGCCGGGCCTGGGTGGTCAGACGGGCCTTAATCTGGCGGTGCAGCTCGCCAAGAAGGGTATCTTGGAGGAGTGCCAGGTGGAGATTTTGGGCACCTCGTTCGAGTCGATCGAGCGCGCCGAGGACCGCGAGCTCTTCAAGGAGTTGTGCGAGGGGCTGGGCGAGCCGGTGCTCCCCTCGATCATCGCCAACAACATGAAGGAGGGTCTGGAGGCTGCCGAGAAGATCGGTTACCCCGTCGTGCTGCGTCCCGCCTTTACGCTGGGCGGTACGGGTGGCGGTTTTGCCGACAACGAGCAGGAGTTCCGCGAGCTGATGCGCAACGCCCTGATTCTCTCGCCCGTGCACCAGGTGCTGGTCGAGAAGAGCATCAAGGGCTACAAGGAGATCGAGTACGAGGTGATTCGTGACGCCAACGATACGGCCATCGCCATCTGTAACATGGAGAACATCGACCCCGTGGGTGTGCATACGGGAGACTCGATTGTGGTGGCCCCCTCGCAGACGCTCACCAACCGCGAGTACCAGATGTTGCGCGACAGCGCCCTGAAGATTATCCGCGAGTTGAAGATTGAGGGTGGTTGCAATGTGCAGTTTGCCCTCGACCCCCTCTCGTTCAAGTACTACCTGATCGAGGTGAACCCCCGCGTGTCGCGCTCGTCGGCCCTGGCGTCGAAGGCCAGCGGTTACCCGATTGCGCGTGTGAGTGCCAAGATTGCCGTGGGTTTGCGCCTCGACGAGATTCGCATTGCCAATACGCCGGCTTCGTTTGAGCCGACGCTCGACTATGTGGTAACCAAAATCGCCCGTTTCCCCTTCGATAAGTTCAGCGATGCCACCAATAAGCTCGGTACGCAGATGAAGGCGACCGGTGAGGTGATGTCGGTGGGCCGCACGATGGAGGAGTCGCTCCTGAAGGCGGTGCGCTCGCTCGAGACGGGCGTCTGCCACATCTACCACAAGAAGTTCGACGAGATCTCTACCGACGATATGCTGCTCTACATCTGCGACGGCCGCGACGACCGCCTCTATGCCATTGCCGAGCTGATTCGTCGCGGAGTCGATCTGATGCTTATCTACGACCGCACGAAGATCGACTTCTTCTTCCTCGAGAAGTTCAAGAATATCGTCGAGTTTGAGCAGGAGGTGAAATCCTCGCCGCGCGATGTCGAGGTGCTGAAGGCTGCCAAGCGCATGGGCTTTAGCGATAAGTACATCGGTCAGCTGTGGGGCCTCTCCGAGCACGAGATGTTCCTGCTGCGCAAGGAGCACGGCATCTTCCCCGTCTACAAGATGATCGACACCTGCGCTTCGGAGTTTTCGAGTTATGTTCCCTACTTCTACTCGACCTATGAGCAGGAGAACGAGTCGATTGTAAGCGACAAGGAGAAGATTGTGGTGCTTGGCTCGGGTCCCATCCGTATCGGTCAGGGCGTGGAGTTCGACTACTCGACCGTACACGCCATCTGGTCGATTCGCGAGGCGGGCTACGAGGCCATCATCATCAACAACAACCCCGAGACCGTCTCGACCGACTATACCACCTCCGACAAGCTCTACTTCGAGCCCCTCACGGTGGAGGATGTGATGAATGTCATCGAGCTGGAGAAGCCCAAGGGCATTGTGGTCTCGCTGGGTGGTCAGACGGCCATCAACCTCGCCGAGCCGTTGCACTCGCTCGGAGTACCCATCGTGGGTACCGATGTGGAGGCCATCCGCAACGCCGAGGATCGTGGCTGCTTTGAGCGCATCATGGAGGAGCTGGGTATCCCCCAGCCCGAGGCCGAGGCCGTAACCGATATCGAGCAGGGTGTGCGTGCCGCCACGCGCATCGGCTACCCCGTATTGGTGCGCCCGAGCTATGTGCTTGGAGGTCGCGCCATGCAGATCGTCTCGAACGAGGCGGCGCTGCGCCACTACCTGCAGACGGCCGTGGAGGTCAATGTCGACAGCCCCGTATTGGTGGATCGCTACATCCAGGGCAAGGAGCTCGAGGTGGACGCCATCTGCGACGGTGAGCAGGTATTTGTCCCCGGTATCATGGAGCATATCGAGAAGACGGGTATCCACTCGGGCGACTCGATCAGCGTATATCCCACCTTCAGTGTCAGCCAGAAGGTCAAGGAACAGATTCTCGACTACACCGAGCGTCTGGGTCTGCGCATCGGTATCGTGGGCCTCTACAACATCCAATTCATCTGCGACCAGGACGAGAAGGTCTATATCATCGAGGTGAACCCCCGCTCGTCGCGTACGGTGCCCTTCCTCTCGAAGTCCACGGGCGTGCAGATGGCCCACATCGCCACGCAGGTTATCCTGGGTCGCAAACTCAAGGATATGGGTATCACCAACCTCTACGGCAGGGAGAAGACGCGTTGGTTTGTCAAGGCTCCGGCCTTCTCCTTCTCCAAAATTGCCGGCATGGAGTCCTACCTCTCGCCCGAGATGAAGTCGACGGGTGAGGCCATCGGCTACGACGCCTCCCTTACGCGTGCCCTCTACAAGGCCCTCCAGGCCTCGGGCATGACGGTGGCCAACTACGGTACCATCCTCGTGACGATCGACGATGCCCGCAAGCAGGCCGCCCTGCCTCTGGTGCGTCGCTTCTACGACCTGGGCTTCAATATCGAGGCCACGACCGGTACGGCCGCCTTCCTGCGTGAGCACGGTATCCGCACCCGTCTGCGTCGCAAGATGAGCGAGGGCTCGACCGAGATTATCGACTCGCTGCGTCAGGGCCATGTGAACTATGTGATCAACACCATCGACATCAACCAGCAGAAGACCCGTCTGGATGGCTACGACATCCGTCGTGCTGCCGTCGAGAACGGCGTAACACTCTTCACGGCCCTCGAGACGGTGAAGGTGCTGCTCGATGTGTTGGAGGAGATCACCCTGGGTGTATCCACCATTGATGCCGAGTAGCCATGTACAAGAGAGATACCTATAAAATCAGAAGCAACGAGCCGCTGACTGCCTCGGTTTGGCGTATGGTGCTCGAGGGCGACACGCAGTGGATTACGCGCCCCGGACAGTTCGTCAATATCGAACTCGCGGGCCGCTACCTGCGTCGTCCCATCTCGGTCTCCGACTACGATGCCACGACCCTGACGCTGGTCTATAAGGTAGTGGGCGGCGGTACCGAGCAGATGAGCCACATGCAGGCGGGCGAGGTGCTCGACCTGCTCACCGGCCTGGGTAACGGCTTCGATGTCACGGCTCCCACCCAAAAGCCCCTGCTGGTGGGTGGCGGCGTGGGGGTGCCTCCCCTCTACAACCTCTGCAAGCAGCTGCTTGCAGCCGGCAAGCAGGTGAGCGTCGTGCTCGGTTTCAACCGCGCCGACGAGATCTTCTATGCCGAGGAGTTCAAGGCGCTCGGCGCCAAGCTCTACATCGCCACGGCCGACGGCTCGGTGGGTGTCAAGGGCTTTGTAACCGACGCCATCCGCGACGAACAGGTAGACTACGACTACTTCTACGCCTGCGGTCCCCTGCCGATGCTCAAGGCCCTCTCGCTCAACACCACGACTTCGGGAGAGCTCTCCTTCGAGGAGCGTATGGGGTGTGGCTTTGGCGCCTGCATGGGCTGTTCGTGCGAGACCCTGACGGGCAACAAAAGAATCTGTAAAGAGGGGCCCGTGCTTAAAAAGGAAGAAGTTAAATTCTAAATTGCAGTCAGAATGGTCGATACAAAAGTAATACTTAGCGGCCTGGAGCTGGACAATCCGGTGATTCCGGCGAGTGGAACCTTTGGCTACGGCAACGAGTTCAAGGATTTCTACGACATCAACATCCTCGGCTCCTTCTCCTTCAAGGGGACGACCAAGGAGCCCCGTTTTGGAAACCCTACGCCCCGTATTGCCGAGTGTGAGGCGGGCATGATCAACGCGGTGGGGTTGCAGAATCCCGGCATCGAGAGGGTGATCAGCGAGGAGCTGCCCCGTCTGCGTACCTTCTTCCACAAGCCGGTGATTGCCAACATCTCGGGCTTCTCGATCGAGGAGTACGCCTACTGCACCTCGCTTATCGACAAGCAGGAGCAGGTGGGCATCATCGAGGTCAATGTCTCGTGTCCCAATGTGCGCCACGGAGGTATGTCGTTTGGCACCTCGCCCGAGGCGGCTGCCGAGGTGACGCGCGCTGTGAAGGCGGTAACGACCAAACCCGTCTACATCAAGCTCTCGCCCAATGTAACCGACATCGTGGCGATTGCCAAGGCGTGTGAGGAGGCGGGTGCCGATGGTATCTGTCTGATCAACACGATGCTCGGCATGCGCATCGATGTGCAGCGTCGCAAGCCCGTCATCGCCAATACGATGGGCGGCTTCTCGGGCTCGGCGATCTTCCCTGTGGCGGTGCGCATGGTCTACCAGGTGAGCAAGGCCTGCGGGATTCCCGTGATGGGGTGTGGTGGTGTGACGACCGCACGCGATGTGATCGAGATGATGATGGCCGGGGCCACGGCCGTGCAGGTGGGTGCCGCCAACCTGCGCAATCCCTACGCCTCGAAGGAGATTGTCGAGGCTCTGCCCCGCGAGATGGAGCGCCTCGGCATCGAGCGACTCTCCGACATCATCGGTATCGTATAATATAATAGGTAAGAGCTCAAAAAATAGGTGCTCAAAAAAAGAAAACCCAACCATGAAAACTATGAACATACAACACGATGTAATTATCGCCTGCGACTTCAAGTCGGCCGAGGAGACCTTCCGATTCTTGGATCTCTTCAACGAGGAGCCCCGTAAGCCCTTCCTCAAGATAGGCATGGAGCTCTACTACGCCGAGGGCCCTTCGATTGTTAAGGAGATTAAGCGCCGCGGCCACAAAATCTTCCTCGATTTGAAACTCCACGATATTCCCAATACGGTCAAGAAGGCGATGTCGGTGCTGCGCAACCTCGATGTCGATATGACCAATGTACACGCTGCCGGCACGATTGATATGATGCGTGCCGCTCTCGAGGGACTCACGCGCGAGGATGGTACGCGCCCCTTGCTGATTGCCGTGACGCAGCTCACCTCCACCTCCGAGGAGCGTATGCAGCAGGAGCTGCTCATCGGGGCCTCGATCAATGATACGATTGTGAAGTATGCCCAAAATACGCGTGAGGCGGGTCTCGATGGTGTCGTATGTTCGCCCCTGGAGGCCGGTATGGTGAAGCAGGCGTGTGGTGCCGAGTTTTTGACCATCACGCCGGGTGTACGCTTTGCCGATGGCGAGGTGGGCGACCAGGTGCGTGTTACCACGCCGGCCCGTGCCCGTGAGATTGGCTCCGACTTCATCGTTGTGGGTCGCCCCATCACGGCGGCAGCCGATCCCGTGGCAGCCTATCGTCGTTGTGTGAAGGAGTTCTTGAACGAGTAGGGAGAGTGCACGGATGAAACTGAAACTCTTTTATTTGAAGAACTGCCCCTTCTGTAAGCGGGCCCTGCAATACCTCGAGGAGTTGCGTGAGGAGCACCCCTCGTTGGCTGCCATCGAGATCGAGATGATCGAGGAGAGCGAGCAGCCCGAGGTGGCCGACCGCTACGACTACTACTATGTGCCGACCCTCTATTGTGGGGAGGAGAAGTTGCACGAAGGGGGTATCTATCGTGAGGAGTTGGAGGAGTTGCTCCTTCGGTGCCTTGACCGGAGTTAGTACATAAAGCAAACAGGAAAGTAAACAAATAGAAGCTATGGAGAAGAAAATTGCGAAAGATTTGCTCTCGATTGGCGCCGTATTTTTGCGTCCCGAGCAGCCTTTTACCTGGGCGAGTGGTATCAAGAGCCCGATTTATTGCGACAACCGACTGACGCTGACGGCCGTAGAGGTGCGTGAGCATGTCGAGGCGGGCCTGGCCGAGATTGTCCGCACCAAGTTCCCCGAGGCCGAGGTGCTGATGGGTACCTCGACGGCCGGTATTGCCCACGCTGCCATCACGGCAACGATTCTCAACCTGCCGATGGGCTATGTGCGCTCGGGCTCGAAGGATCACGGCCGTGGCAATCAGATTGAGGGTAAGTTGGAGAAGGGCCAGAAGGTGGTCGTTATCGAAGATCTGATCTCGACGGGTGGCTCCTGCATCGAGGTGGTAAATGCGCTGCGTGAGGCGGGTGCCGAGGTGCTGGGTGTCGCTTCGATCTTCACCTATGGCATGAAGAAGGGGCTGGAGCGCCTCGAGGCTGCCCAAGTAACCAACTACTCCCTCTCGAACCTCGACTCGCTGGTGGAGGTTGCCGCCGAGGAGGGGTATATCAAGCCCGAGGATAAGGAGCGTCTGATTCGCTTCCGCAACAACCCCTCGGACGAGAGCTGGATGAAGTAATTACCAATAAAAGTTAGGGGTATGAGACATTTGATTGACCCGACCGATTTGTCGGTAAAGGAGATAGACGAAATCATTGCGCTGGCCGAGGATATCATCGCCAATCGCGCCAAGTATAGCGAGGTGTTGAAGGGCAAGAAGCTCGCCACGCTCTTCTACGAGCCTTCGACGCGCACGCGCCTCTCGTTCACCTCGGCCATGCTCGAGCTGGGAGGTACGGTCATCGGCTTTTCGGATGCCGCCTCGTCGAGTGTGTCGAAGGGGGAGACGGTAGCCGACACGGTGCGCGTGATACGCTGCTTTGCCGACATCATCGCCATGCGCCACTTCAAGGAGGGCGCTCCGTTGGTGGCCTCGCAGTATGCCGGCATTCCCATCATCAACGCAGGTGATGGCAGCCACAGCCACCCCACGCAGACGATGACCGACCTCTTGACCATCCACCGCGAAAAGGGGCGTCTGAACAACCTTACGATCGGCTACTGCGGCGACCTGAAGTATGGTCGCACGGTACACTCGCTGATCAAGGCGCTGATGCGTTACGAGGGGGTCAAAATGGTGCTGATCTCGCCCGAGGAGTTGCGCCTGCCCCCCTACATGTTGGAGGAGATGCGCGAGGCGGGTGTCGAGTACCGCGAGGCGGCGACCATCGAGGAGGTGATGCCCGAGTTGGATATCCTCTACATGACGCGTGTGCAGAAGGAGCGCTTCGACGACGAGGCCGAGTACGAGCGTGTGAAGGATAGTTTCATCCTCGACGAGGAGAAGATGCGTCTGGGAAAGAAGGATATGATTGTACTGCACCCCCTGCCGCGCGTGAACGAGATTACGCGCGGGGTGGACAACGACCCCCGAGCCGCCTACTTCCGTCAGGTCGAGAATGGAAAGTTTGTCCGCATGGCTTTGATCTACACCCTTTTGAAGTGGGCTCCCGAGAATCGCCCCTACACCCATACGCCGGTGCTGGCCGAGGGGTTGCAGGTCGATACCCACCGTTGCCACAACCCCCGTTGCATCAGCTTCACGGAGGATGTCGAGCAACTCTCGATTGTGGGGCGTGAAGGGGTGCGCTGCGCCTATTGCGAACACGAGGTGGAGTAGTTGCCCTCCTCAAACCGATTCGAAATCGGGGTGTGAGCCCTTTGTGGGTTGCACACCCCGATTTCGCTTTTTTAAGCTGTCGATTTGGTGAAATAAGAAATAATTTTTATCTTTGATTGATTAATGTGTTACTAATCAAGAACCAAAAGAATAACCAAATGAAAAAGACGATTTTTCGTTCGATTGTAGGTCGCATGGCGGCCTTGACGACACTCTGCCTCTTGGCCCTGACGGTCGCTTGTGGCGACGACGGCGAAACGACGCCCGACGATAAGCCCCTTCCTCCCACCCCTCCGACCGAGGAGGTGAAGATTACCATCGAGCAGCTGGATGCCTCGTGGGACGATATCACGATTAAGTTCGCCATCGAGGGTGCCGAGGCCTACTATGCCGGTGTGGAGACCAAGGGCAACTACTCGGCCGACGCCATCTTGATGGGCGCCGCCACCGAGGCCTACAAGAGCTATACAGACTCCTCTTTCCAGGGCTCCATTGCCCTCTTCCCCGAGCCGAACGACATCCGGGTGAAGCCCGAGACCACCTATGTGGTGTGGGCTGTGGCCCTCAATAAGGAGGGTTACTACACCAAGGAGAACATCGTAAGCTGCGAGGTGAGCTCCACGGCCGACACGCGTGCCCCCGAGGTGAGCCTCGAAGTTACCTCCACCGCCTTCAACGACATCCAAATCAAGGTTGAGATGGAGAGCGTGAAGAGCTACTACGCCGGTTGTGAGCCCACGGCTCTCTTCTCGGCCGACGACATCATCCTCTATGCCAACGAGCAGAGCTACACCTCCTACACCAAGCTCAACTACGAGGGCTCGATCTGCAACTTCCCCTCGGTAGGTGCCATGGAGCTGGCTCCCGATAGCTCCTATACGCTGTGGGTGCTCCCCATCAACAGCGAGGGGACGATGACCACCGACGAACTCTTCACCTTGGAGTGCGCCACCGAGCCCCTCACGGAGGGTGGTGCCCTTGCGGTTACGGCCGGCGAGCCGGTGATTACCGCCTCCACCATCGATGTGCAACTCTCGGCCGACGGTGCCCTGATGCTCTACTACGGCTATTGCTCGCTCAAGGAGGCTGCCGAGATGACCACCACCGAGCAGCGCGTCGATTGGTTGCTCAACAGCGGCCAGAGTGTTGTCGCCTCGTCGGTACTCGTCTCGGCCTCGGGGCTGATGGAGGAGTCCAACTACATCTTCATGGCCATTGCCGTGGATGGCGAGGGTAAATATGGCTCGCTCTTCTACCAGGCCTACAAGACCGAGAAGCTCCCCTTCAACGATATGGTTGTCGCCATCGACGAGTCGTCCGTGGTCGTTACCTCCGACCAGGTTACCTTCTCGTGGGCCGTGGAGAGTGGTTCCCCCAAGAGCTACCTCTGCTACTTCGGTCGCACCGATTACACCTATTGGAACGAGATTCTGGGTGGCAGCGTAGCCACGGCACAGGTCTATATGTCGCTCAATGACAACGACCCCGTGCTCACCACGACGACCAAGACCTCGCACACCTTCGGTAACCTGAAGCCCGGTGCCGAGTACATCTTCCTGGTGATGGCCCTTGATAGCAAGGGCGTCTACTCGCTGGCCGACTCCTATACCTTCACCACCGAGGGTACCCCCAAGGGCTTCGTAGCCCGCTACAATGCCGACGGCTCGGAGAATGCCGCATGGAGAGCCCACGGCATACCCACTGTAACCTTCGGTAACAGCTTTGTGCGTGGCGGTATCTATCGCGTCGTATGGAAGGTGGCCCCCATCGAGGGTCTCAAGGTCTATACCGTAGTCTCCAAACCCTCCTTCGTCGAGCTCTACTACGCCTCTCCGCGCGAGTGGGTCGAGAAGATGGTTGATGGTGGCGAGGATTTGGGTGTTGCCTACTATTGCGATGTGGATGGCAACAACGAAAAGGTGATTGCCTCTTCGTTGGTAACCGATGCCGACCAATACTACATCTACCCCTACGCCGATGCCAGCTACATGGTCTATGTGGCTTGGGAGGATGCCGATGGCAACCTCTATGAGGCTGTTTCGACGGCGTTGCCTACTATCGAAACCGAATAATTTCTTTTTGATTTTAAGCGGTAAATTCCGCACCTCAATCATTGGGGAGAATGGGCTGTACAACAAGTACAGCCCATTCTCCCCAATTTCATGTCGGCACGGAATTTCCTCGCTTAAAAGTCAAAAAATTTCTTTTCGATTTTATACTTTGTCGTGAAAAGGGCCTCTCTGCGGCCGCTAACTCTAAAACCAACAATGGGCAGTACACCAAGTACAGCCCATCGTTGTTTTTATGGCCGAGCGTTGCATAGTAACCCTTTTGACGACAAAGTGCGGTAAATTCCGCACCTCAATCATCGGCCCGAATGGGAAATACGCCAAGTATATCCCATCCGGGCCGATTTCATGTCGGCACGGAATTTCCTCGCTTAAAATCAAAAATGGGTGGGGTTTCCGACCGAAGTGTTTAGAGAGTTTAAGGAATTTAAGGAGTTTAGGGAATTATGGGAATTATGGGAATTATGGGAATGCTCTCCCATATTTCTCATATCTCTCATATCTCCCAACTCTTTGCGTCGAGTAAAAAAATAATCGTGAATTGTGAATCGTGCATTGTGAATTGCAAAAAGCTGACCGTCGGGTCAGCTTTTCTAATTTTGAATTCTAAATTCTAAATTTTGAATTTGCCGAAGGCTTACTCTTCGTCTACCTCCTTCATGTTGTGGTATACATTTACCACATCCTCATCCTCCTCGAGGCGCTCCACGAGCTTCTCGATATCGGCGCGACCCTCGGCATCGAGCTCCTTGTAGTCGGTCGGGATGCGGGCACCCTCACCCGATACGATCTCGTAGCCCTGGTCGTCAAGCCACTTCTGGATGGCACCGAACGACTCGTAGGGGGCCTCTACCGATACCGTCGTGTCGTCTTCGGGGGCGAACTCATCGACACCCAGGTCGATCATCTCGAGCTCCATCTCCTCGCGGTCGACCTCGGCCGGGGCGTTGAACTTGAAGATACACTTGTGCTCGAACATGAAGGCCACGCTGCCCGAGTTGCCGAGCGTACCGCCACAGCGGCTGAAGTGCATGCGGATGTTGGCCACGGTGCGGTTGGTGTTGTCGGTTGCGGTCTCGACCAGGAAGGCGATACCGTGAGCACCATATCCCTCGTATACCACCTCCTTGTAGTCGGTCGTATCCTTCGAGATGGCACGCTTGATGGCGCGCTCCACATTCTCCTTAGGCATGTTCTCGGCCTTGGCATTCTGCATCAGAATGCGCAGACGCGTATTCGACGAGGGGTCGGGACCACCTGCCTTGACGGCGATCTCAATCTCCTTACCGATCTTGGTGAAGGTACGGGCCATGTTGCCCCAACGCTTCAGTTTTCTGGCTTTGCGATACTCAAAAGCTCTTCCCATGGTATTATCTGTTTTTTGTTGTTTCGTTTTACAGCCTACAAAGGTAATAAATAATTCACAATTCACAATTCACAACTTGCAAATACTTTTATTTTTAGCTCTTCATCTCTTCGCCTAAATTGTCGTATCGAAGCAAATAATTGCGAATCGAGAATCGAGAATTGTGAATTATTCGTACCTTTGTGGTTGGCAATTTTTTAGGTATGAAGCAAGAGAGATTGATATTTCTGACCAACGATGACGGCTACTCGTCGCGAGGCATGGAGGCCCTTATCGGGGTGGCCCGCAAGTTTGGTCGTGTGATAGTGGTAGCTCCCGAGGGGGCGCAGAGCGGTATGAGCCAAGCATTTACGATGAACAGGCCCCTCTTTTTGCGCAAGGTGCGCGAGGAGGAGGGATTGGAGGTCTACGCCTTCAGTGGTACGCCCGTCGATTGTGTGAAGATGGCTTTCGATCACCTGCTGCCCGATCGTCGGGTCGATTTGGTTGTCTCGGGCATCAACCACGGCTCCAACTCGGCCGTCAATGTCCTCTATTCGGGTACGATGGGGGCGGCCATCGAGGGTAGTTTCTATGGCTGTCCCTCGATCGGACTCTCGGTCGATGACCACTCGCCCGATGCCGACTTCGAGGGGGCGGTGCGTTATGGTGAGGCGATTATCCGCACCATCCTGGAGCAGCAGCCCGCCACGCCCCTCTGCCTGAATGTCAATCTGCCGGCCATCCCCGCCGACGAACTCAAGGGGGTGCGAGTCTGCCGCCAGACGGGCGGCTATTGGCGAGAGCGCTTTGTGCGCCACGAGGATCCGCGCGGTCGCGAGTACTTCTGGCTTACGGGCGAGTATATCAACGCCGAGCCCGAGGCCGAAGATACCGACGAGTGGGCCATCCGTCACGGCTATGTGGCTGTCGTCCCCGTGCAGGTCGATATGACCGACTACCGACGCATGGCGGAGCTCAAGTCCCTTATCGAACACGAATAACCCTCCCTAACAGCGTATGGAAGTAGCTCACCTGATATTGAAGATTCTGCTTGTGCTGGCCATCCTTTTCCAGTTGGCCGCCTCGATCTATGCCGTGCGCCTGGTGAGTACCACGCGCTACAATGCCATCTGGATTCTCTTTATCTGTGCCTTCTTCCTCCTCTCGGCCGAGCGCACGCTGCAATTCATCTGGCTCAGTACCGAGGCCTTCCCGATGCAGGTCTCGATATGGTTTGGCGTGGTGGTCTCGATTGGTTTGTCGGTGGGTGTGATGTATGCCCACAAGCTCTTCCGCTACATCGACCGTCTGAACCGCCACCGACAGCTGGTCAATAAGCGTATTCTGACGGCCGTGCTGCGTGCCGAGGAGCGCTCGCGTTCGCATGTGGCCAAGGAGTTGCACGACGGCCTGGGCCCCCTGCTCTCGTCGGCCAAGATGTCGCTCTCGGCCCTCTCGAGGGAGGGGATGAGCCCCGAGCAGCGCCGCATCTTCGAGGGGGCTACCTATGCCATCGACGAGTCGATACGCTCGGTGCGTGAGATTTCGAACAACATGTCGCCCCATGTGCTCAACGACTTCGGGTTGGCGCGGGGTGTGCAGAACTTTATCAATAAGTGCGCCTCAATGCACACCGAGCGCATTCGCTTTACGACCAACCTCCGCGAGGAGCGTTTCGATAAGGATGTCGAGGTGATTTTGTATCGCGTGATTTGCGAGTTGATCAACAACTCGCTCAAGCACGCCGCCTGCCACGAGATGGAGCTGGAGCTGACGGGGCGCGAGGATGAGTTGCTGGTCAGCTATAGCGACGATGGCCGAGGCTTCGATCCCGAGGCGATGATGGAGTGCGGCATGGGCCTCTCGAACATCCACTCGCGCATCGAGTCGTTGGGCGGAGAGCTCCATATCGAGAGCTCCGCGGGTCGGGGCATGCGGGCTCGGGTGCGTATCCTGTTCAGTGAGGCGGCGGCCGGCCCCGAACAGATGCCCGACGAGGAGCAATAATTTGTGTGACCTAATAGACAGCGATGATGCCGAAAATCGTATTGGTGGATGATCATGCCCTCTTTCGCGGGGGGCTGCGCGGCCTGCTCGAACATGTGGGCGGGTGTCAGGTGGTGGCCGAGGCCGCCTCGGGGGAGGAGTTTTTATCGCTCCTGCCCGATGTGGAGTGTGATGTGGTCTTTATGGATATCTCGATGCCGGGCCTCGGCGGGGCCGAGACGACCCGTCGTGCCCTGGCCCAGCGACCCGACCTGCGTGTGATCACCCTCTCGATGTTCGGCGACGAGCACTACTATACGCTGATGGTCGAGGCCGGAGCATGTGGCTTTTTGTTGAAGGATTCGGCCATCGACGAGGTGTTGGAGGCTATCCGTGTCGTGAGAGGCGGCGGCAGCTACTTCTCCGAGGCGCTTCTCTCCTCCCTCTCGCCACGCCTGCGAGCCTCGCATGGCTTGTCGGCACAGCCACTCCCCTTCGAGGAGTCCCTCTCGGAGCGCGAACACGAGGTCTTGGTGGCCGTCTGTCAGGGCCTCTCGAATCAGGAGATTGCCGACCAACTATTTATCTCGAAGCGCACGGTCGATAAGCACCGAGCCAACATCCTCGAAAAGACGGGGTGCAAGAATACGGCCAACCTCGTTGTGTGGGCCATCCGCCACAACATGGTCGAGATTTGAGGCTTTTCATTCCGGGGCCCTCTTCGAGCACCGAAAAACCGATCTCCGCAAATTAGCACACCGACAAATCAGAACTTGCGAAAGCGGGTTGCTGCTGTCCCGCATTGGGGACAGTAGGGCTCGTGGTATCGGTCGTCGGTCAGGTAGCCGCAGGCAGGGCATACCGCGTAGTGGGGCGCGAGGTGCTCTCCGCGGCAGAGATAGTGCTCCACGGCTCTCCGACAACGGTTGCAGGAGGCGATGTGACGCACCATCAGGCGGGCCGCAAAGCGATTCCCCTCCGAAAGGACACGCTCCACCTCCTGTGCCCCGTAGGGGGTCGGGGTGTGGAGTATTGCGTAGAGGTTGGTGTGGGTGGAGTAGACGAAGAGGTGGGGCCGATAGGGTGGGGTATAGCCGCCTCCGAGCTGCTCGATGGCCGCTATCAGGCGTCGCTCGTGAATCTGCTCGGTGTAGGCCAGGGCGGCAAAGAGGCGCTCGGCCCCCGCAAGTTGTTCGTTGGCCGCACGCGCAGCCGCCGCATCGTAGAGGTGGGTGCGACAGTAGGCTGTTTGGGCCCCCTCGTTCAGCTGGTTGATGCTCTCGCGCCAGCGCAGGGCCCCCGCAGGCTCCCGCTGGCACCCCGCAGCAACCATTCCGACGAACAACAGCAATCCGATGTATCCTCTCCAACCCATTCAGTGAATCTTCTTTAGGATGCCGCACTCGCATAATTGGTGCCATAATAGGGTCGTTCGACGCCCGTTCTTTTGACTCATAAATTGTGGTGAGGGAGAAAAAAGAGGAGAAAATTTTGCGATATTGCTTAAAATACCTATATTTGTATGCCCGAAGTGACGAAACCAACCGCTTGGGCCTATTGAACCTATGAAAAAACTCTTCAAACTCTTTACGCTGGCCATGATGGCCGTAGCACTTTGTAACTGTGGTGGTGGCGAAGATGGCCCGGGTAATGGCCCCCAGCCCCCTACGCCCAATGGTAGTGGTGATCCCGGCAAAGAGGTAGCCGTATCGGTCGAGAATATGGCCGGTGAGTGGGAGCTGACCGATTGGTCGCCCTCGACCTCCTTCCCCGATGCTACCCACACCGTATACCTCGATATCGAGGGTAGCAACTTCACGATCTATCAGGTGAATGTCAATGGTGCAGGCGTTGTGGCCTATACGGGCTCGTTCCAGCTCAGCGGCTCGACCCTCTCGGGTAAGTATAGCGACAGCACCAATTGGGGTTCGACCTACGAGGTGGCCGAGATGCGCGAAAACCGCATGATTTGGCAGGCTTCGGGTACCGAGGAGAAGTCCACCTACTTCCGCACCGAGATTCCCGAGGATATCCTCAACCGCGCCGAGGCCGGTGATGGTACCCGTGCCGGTGATATCCGCTTCCTCTAATCGGTAGAGATTCCTACAAGTCAAATAACAAATCAGGGCCCTGCGTCAGCAGGGCCCTGATTGTTTGTGGGCTTTTCGATTAGAGACGGGCCTTGATGGCCTTCGACTCCTCCTCGTAACCCGGCTTGTCGAGCAGGGCAAACATATTCTTCTTGTAGGCCTCCACACCCGGCTGGTCGAAGGGATTTACCCCCAAGATGTAGCCGCTGATGCCGCACGCCTTCTCGAAGAAGTAGATGAGCGATCCAATCGTGTAGGCGTCGATCTTCTCGATCTCGATGCGCAGGTTGGGAACACCGCCATCCACATGGGCCAACTGTACACCCAGCTCGGCCATGTGATTCACCTCCGAGATGCGCTTGCCGGCCATGAAGTTCAGCCCGTCGAGGTTGGCCTCGTCGGCCTCGATAACCACCTTGTGGGCAGGCTCCTTCACCGAGATTACCGTCTCGAAGAGCTGACGCTCACCCTCCTGAATATACTGACCCATCGAGTGCAGGTCGGCCGTCAGGGTTACGCTGGCGGGGAAGATACCCTTACCCTGCTTACCCTCCGACTCGCCGTAGAGCTGCTTCCACCACTCGGCGATGTACTGCAACTTGGGCTCGTACGAGGCCAGGATCTCCACCTTCTTGCCATCGGCGTAGAGCATGTTGCGCACGGCGGCGTAGATGGCGGCGGGGTTCTCCTCGTAGGGGACCTCGGCAGCCGTGGCAGCCTCCATATCCTGTGCACCCTTCACCAGGGCGGCGATGTCGATGCCGGCCACGGCCAGGGGGAGCAGGCCCACGGGCGTGAGTACCGAGAAGCGACCACCCACATCGTCGGGAATGACGAAGGTGGGGTAGCCCTCGTTGGTCGAGAGGGTCTTCAACGCACCACGCGCCTTGTCCGTCACGGCTACGATGCGCTCGGCAGCCTCCTGCTTGCCGTAACGCTTCTCGATCTCAGCCTTGATGATGCGGAAGGCGATGGCGGGCTCGGTCGTCGTACCCGACTTCGAGATGACGATGGCACCAATCGAGTACTCCTTCACGGCCTCCAGCAACTCGGCCGTGTAGTCCTCCGAGATATTCTGACCGGCGAAGAGCACGATGGGCTCCTTCTGCTCGCGCTTGAGCAACTTGAACGAGTCGCTCATCGCCTCCAATACCGCCTTGGCACCCAGGTAGGAGCCGCCGATACCGATGCAGATGACCACCTCACACTTCTCGCGCAGTTTGTTGGCCTGATTTTGGATGGCCGAGAGCTCCTCGCTCGAGATCGAGGAGGGGAGATTGACCCAGCCCAGGAAGTCATTGCCGGCACCCTGGCGGGTATGGAGCAGCGTATTGGCCTCTACGGCCTTCTCTTTCATTCGGTCGGGAACCACAACGCCCGACTTGCGAATCTCTAAATTGATAGCTTTCATTTTGCCTAATTATACCTAATAAAAGTGTTAAATCAGTTTTGCGGTGAGCTGACGCATCGACTTGCGAGCCGAGGCCCCCTTGTAGAGCACCTCATAGACCATGTCGGCAATCGGCAGGTCGATGTGGTGGTTGCGATTCAGGTGGCGCAGGCAGTCGGCGGCGAAGTAGCCCTCGGCTACCATCGTCATCTCATTAAGCGCACTCTTTACGGAGCAGCCACGGCCGATGAGGTTACCCAGACGGCGGTTGCGGCTGTAGATCGAGTAGCAGGTGACGAGCAGGTCGCCCAGGTAGGCCGATGCGCGCGTGTTACGCTCGTAGGGGGCACTCTCGTTGAGGAAGCGGGCCATCTCCATGGCACTGTTCGAGATGAGCACGGCCAGGAAGTTGTCGCCGTAGCCCAAGCCGGCGGCGATGCCCACGGCAATGGCGTAGATGTTCTTCAGAATGGCGGCATACTCCACGCCGTAGAGGTCGGTCGAGTAGGAGAGCTTCACATAGCGGGTCGCAAAGTGCTCGCCCAACTGACGGGCCTGCTCCTCGGTGTGGCATACCACGGTGAGGTAGCTCAAGCGTTCGAGAGCCACCTCCTCGGCGTGCGAGGGGCCCGAGATGATGCCCACCTGCTCCATCTTCAGGCCGTAGTGACGCACCATGTACTCCACAATGGTGATGTAGTCGTCGGGGACGATACCCTTGACGGCCGAGACGATGAACTTATCCTCGAGCGATACGGTCAGGGGCTCCAAAAAGTGTTTCAGATAGGCCGAGGGTGCAGCCAGGACGATGATGTCGGCCTCGGCAACCACTTGATTCAGGTCGTCGGAGGGGGCGATACGCTCGGTATCGAACTCCACATCGTTCAGATAGCGGCTGTTGCGCCCCTCGCTGCGGAGAGATTCAAGCACCTCGGCATTGCGAATATACCATCCTACGCGGCACTCCCTTTCGGTAAGGACCTTGACGAGGGCGGTTGCCCAGCTGCCGTAACCGATGACGGCACAACGGGCCTGCTTGTCTAACTTCAAATCCATTCCTTAAATGAGTTTATGGCTTTGCAACAATAATTTTACAAAAGTACAAAAAAAATTGCGGAGTGCCAAATCTTTGTCCCTTCCTCATCTTTGTGACTCCCCGACCGAAGAATAGAACTATTTTTCTTCATGTGGGGCGGCTTTGTTTGGAGCATCCGACTTTTTTTTGTACTTTTGGTAACCGAACACGAAACGAAGAGGCTATGGCTATTTTTCAAGTAGAAGGCGGTTATCGCCTGTCGGGTGAAATCACCCCCCAGGGGGCAAAGAACGAGGCCCTGCAAATACTCTGTGCTGTGCTACTGACCCCCGAAAAGGTGGTGGTAAGAAATGTGCCGCAGATTTTGGATGTGCTCCAGCTCATCGAACTTTTGAAGGCGATGGGCGTTGAGGTTGAGCGCCTCGGCGAGGAGTGTTACTCGTTCCGTGCCGCCGACCTGAATCTCGACTACCTGCAGACCGAGGATTATCGCCGTCGTTCGTCGCGTCTGCGTGGCTCGGTGATGATGCTCGGGCCCCTGTTGGCCCGCTTCGGGGTGGCCTACATCCCCAAGCCCGGCGGTGATAAGATCGGCCGTCGTCGCCTGGATACCCACTTCCTCGGATTCCAAAAGTTGGGCGCCGAGCTCAACTTCGAGGAGGGCAAGATCTCGGCCCGCGAATTGAAGGGTACCTATATGCTTCTGGACGAGGCTTCGGTGACGGGTACAGCCAACATCGTGATGGCAGCCGTCCTGGCCAAGGGTACGACCACCATCTACAATGCCGCCTGCGAGCCCTACCTGCAGCAGCTCTGCAAGATGCTCAACCGCATGGGAGCCCGCATCTCGGGTATCGCCTCCAACCTGCTGACCATCGAGGGTGTCGAGGCATTGGGTGGTACCGAGCATACCATGTTGCCCGATATGATTGAGGTGGGCAGCTTTATCGGTATGGCCGCCATGAACCGCTCGGAGCTTACCATCCGTGATGTCTCGTTCGAGAATCTGGGTATCATCCCCGCCCAATTTGCCCGCATGGGTATTCAGTTTGAGCAGCGAGGTGACGACCTCTACATTCCGCAGCAGGATCACTACCATATCGAGACCTTTATGGATGGCTCGATTATGACGATTGCCGACGCCCCCTGGCCGGGTCTTACGCCCGACCTCTTGTCCATCTTCCTGGTGGTGGCCACACAGGCCAAGGGTGCCGTGCTGATTCACCAGAAGATGTTCGAGAGCCGACTCTTCTTCGTCGACAAGCTCATCGACATGGGGGCACAGATTATCCTGTGCGACCCGCACCGTGCCACGGTCATCGGCCACAACCACGAGCATCGTCTGCGTGCCACGCGTATGTCGTCGCCCGATATTCGTGCCGGTGTGTCGCTGTTGATTGCCGCCATGTCGGCCGAGGGTGTCTCGACGATTCAGAATATCGACCAGATCGATCGCGGCTATCGTGATATCGACCGCCGACTCAACGCCCTGGGTGCCCGCATCACGCGCCTGGACGAGTAGCGAGCCGGCATGCAACTACGATGACAAGAATTAACAATTATAAGGAGTAGCAACTAAAGGGTGATTAGCACCCCATCCAAATTAGAAAGCCAAGTTAGAAATATGTTTTTGGAGAGTTTAACACATAAGGGCTGGATCGAGGTGATTTGCGGCTCGATGTTCTCGGGCAAGACCGAGGAGCTGATTCGCCGCATGAAGCGAGCTCAATTTGCCAACCAGCGGGTGGAGATTTTTAAGCCCCGTATCGATGTGCGCTATTCGGAGGAGGAGGTCGTCTCGCACGACTCGAATGCCATTCGCTCTACGCCGGTAGATTCGGCGCAGACCATCCTGCTGATGGCTTCGGATGTCGATGTGGTGGGTATCGACGAGGCACAGTTCTTCGACGAGGGACTTGTTGATGTCTGCCGTCAGTTGGCCGACAACGGTGTGCGTGTCATCCTGGCCGGCCTCGATATGGACTATTTGGGTAAACCCTTCGGCCCGATGCCGGCGCTGATGGCTACGGCCGAGTATGTAACCAAGGTACACGCCATCTGTGTGCGCTGTGGCAACCTGGCCCACCACTCCCACCGTCTGATTGTCGACGATAAGCAGGTGGTGCTGGGTGCGCATGACTCCTACCAACCCATCTGTCGCCACTGCTTTGCGGAGGAGATGCGCAAGAAGAGTGGCGAGTAGCGGCGTTATCGCCTTTGATAAAAAACGGGCTGACCCCATTGAGGTCAGCCCGTTTTTATCACTCCGTTTTGTTATTCGGTTTTGAAGAGATCCACCTCCCCGCGTTCGACCTTGCCGTAGATGGCGGCCAGCTCGCCGATGGCGGGCGAAATCAGGGCCAGCGTATCGCTCACGGGCGACTTGTCGCCCTCGCCCTTGATGCGGTAGAGCATGGCGGCATAGAGGGCGCGGAACTGCAACTCCGTGTCGCTCATCTCGGCGCGCTCCTTGCCCAAAATCAGGCGCAGGCGGGGCAGCTCGGGGGCTACGCGTGCAAAGGTTTGGCGGTAGTGGGCCCCTATGGGGAGCTCCATGAGTTGCAGGTGCAGGTCGTGCAGGTCACGAATCAGGTGGAGCGTATGCTCCAGGTGCCCCTGCTCCTCCTTCCCCTCCTGGCGCAGCAGGTTGCCAATCTCCATGTACCAGATCAGAAAGTTGTTCTTCCCCTCGTCGGGAATCTGGCGCGGGGCGACCAACTGCGAGTAGATCGCCTCGGGACTGAACTGCAGGGCGCGCAGCAGATCCTCCAACTGCCAGAGGTAGAGGATGTACTCGGCGATGTTTTCGCGGCGCTTCGATTGTGCGATATCCATGGTTGCCGGGGATTAACGCAGTACCACCTCCGACGAGCCGATCAGACGACCCTCGGCGTAGAGTTGAATGGTGTAGGTGCCGGCCGTGAAGCCCGAGCCGGTGTAGAAGATACCCACCTCGAGATCCTCGTTCTGGTAGTCGATGGTACGCTCGGCCGAGTAGGAGATGCGCTCGCCCTCATACTCAAACGAGGGGGTACCCTCCGACGAGAGCACATAGCCGTCGGGAGCGAGCAGACGCACATAGATGGTCTTGTCGCCCGGTGTGGTGAGCTCGTTGGCCGCGAGCATGAAGTCGGTACGCAGGCGGGCGGCACTCTTCACGCGCGACACCTCCTTCGACTTCTCGTTCAGGGGCGTAAGGCGGATGTTGCGGGCCTTCAATACCGAGCCGGCTTTCACCATGTTGTCCAACTCCGAAGCCTTCTCTTCGGCCAATTCGGCACGCTGCGTAATCGACGAGATCTCCTTGCGGTAGCTTACATTTTCGGTGATGAGCTTCTGGTTGAGCGTGTTGAGCGAGTCGATCTGGCGCAGGTAGTTGCGCATCAGGCTCTGGAGCGTACCCACCTCCTTCTCATACTGCTTGATCTTGGCGTAGCTCCACGAGCGCTCCTTCTTCAGACGATCCATCAGCGAGTCGGCACGCTGACGCTCGATGGCGAGTGTGGCGTTGATCGAGTCGTTGTTGAATTGGAGGCTGTCGAAGTCGATCATCAGCTCCGAGAGGTTGCTCTGAATCGAGTCGCGGTCCACCTGCAGGAGGGCGTAGTCGGCCTGCTGCTGACGGTGGATGTTGAAGTAGAGAATCGAGATGGCAGCCAGGATGACGGCCAACAGGATGATGACAACGCGGTAGCCGCGAATTGCCTTGTCGTTATCGGGGCGCCCCTCTTCGTAGTCGTAGTCGTAATCGGGACGGTAGTCCTCGTTTTCATGATACTCTCCCATCTTCTATTTGGTTTTTAGCACGGTTTATTATTTTTGGTGCGGTAAAGGTAGTCAAAAAAAATGAATTTTTCTACTTTTTTATTCGGCTCTCCAACGGGTAGCGTAAGCCGTTGACTTTGGTGATGTAGGCCTGTATCGACCCCACCTTGATGGGCGATTCGAGCCAGAGGGGTATCTTGTTCCGGTCGTCGGAGATCCAGATGGTGAACTCGTCGCCGTCGGTGAAGGAGTAGCCCTGTGATGAGCCGAGCTGACAGCTGAACTTCAGCGTCTTGAAGTGGCCCAGGCGGCGGATGCGCTTCACCTCGCGCCCGTGGAAGCGGTAGTTCAGGTAGCGCACCGTATCCTCCAGCACCATCTCCAACTGCCGTACCTCACCCTCCTTGAAGCTGTCGGCATCCACGCTGCGCATGTTGAAGAAGAGCGAGATGGCATCCATGCTTTGCGGCGTCAGCGGCATGCTCTTCTCTTCGATGGGGCGCTGGCGCGACTGCCAACGCGCCTTCACCTCCATCTGCTGCCAATCGTAATCGAGGTGACTCCAGAAGGTGTAGTCGTCCTCGTGCAGGTCCGACTCGAAGCGCAGCGGTCGCAACGAGAGGGTATCGATGTAGATCGTGTAGCGGTCGTCAAGGTCGAAGAACCACTTGAAGAACGAGGAGGTGTAGCCGTGACCCGTCACGCGGTAGCAGGGCTTGCCCTGCCACTCGGCCTGTGCGGTCTTCATCTCCACGGTGGCCACTTCGGTATTGGGTACCATCTTGGCACGGTAGCTCACGCGGTAGGTGAGCTCCTCCCCCGGCTGAAAGAGTTGGGCCGAGAGGAGCAGCGGCAACAGCGCCAGGGCAAAAAGTAGCATTCGTTTCATGGTACTTGGGTTTGTCTTCTGCTTATATAAACGGATGGGGAGGTGTTTTTAGGGTGCCGTGCATCACGAAATGCGCGAAAAGTCGATCTGCTCACGCGCGGAGTAGCTCTCGCGCAGCTCCTTTAAGCCTCGATTTTCGGGTTGTGAGAGGGTGGGGTCTTGGCGCAGAACCTGTTCGGCGACCTCGCGCGAGAGGGTCAGGAGCTCGATGTCGAGGGTTGGGTTGGCCACCTTCAAATCAAAGGCCATGCCACTCTGCTGCGTGCCGTTGATGTCGCCCGCGCCGCGCAGCTTGAGATCCAATTCGGCCAACTGAAAGCCGTCGGTCGTCTCGCACATCGCCTTCAGGCGGGCCCGCGACTCGCGCGAGAGCTTCTCGCCAGACATCAGGATGCAGTAGGATTGTCCGCCGCCACGCCCCACGCGTCCGCGCAGCTGGTGGAGCTGCGAGAGTCCGAAGCGCTCGGCCGACTCGATGACCATCACCGTGGCATTGGGGACATCGACCCCCACCTCAATGACGGAGGTAGCCACCAGGATGTGGGCCTCGCCCCGCTTGAAGCGTGCCATCGAGGCCTCCTTGTCCTGCGGTTTCATCTTGCCGTGGCACACCTCGGTGATGTACTCGGGCAGGGGAAAGTCGCGCGAGAGGGCCTCGTACCCCTCGTAGAGGTTCTTGTAATCCATCTTCTCCGACTCCTTGATCAGGGGGTAGACCACATAGACCTGGCGCCCCTGACGAATCTGCTCGCGCATAAATCCGAAAAGTTTCAATCTTGCCGAGTCGTAGTAGTGATAGGTGCGGATGGGCTGACGACCCGGTGGAAGCTCGTCGATGACCGATACATCGAGGTCGCCATAGAGGGTCATGGCCAGCGTGCGGGGGATGGGCGTGGCCGTCATCACCAGCATGTGGGGCGGTCGGGCATTCTTGGTCCAGAGGCGGGCACGCTGCTCCACACCAAAGCGGTGTTGCTCGTCGATGACCACAAAGCCGAGATTCTGGAAGCGCACCTGCTCCTCGATCAGGGCGTGGGTGCCAATCAGCAGGTTTATCTCGCCCGAGGCGACCCCTTCGAGGGCCTCGCGGCGCTCGCGTGCCTTCGACGAACCGGTAAGAATTGCCACGCGGATACCCAACCCCTCGGTTTGGCGGCTGATGGTGGCGAAGTGCTGGCGCGCCAAGATCTCCGTCGGGGCCATCATGCAGGCCTGGAAGCCGTTGTCGACGGCCAGGAGCATGGTCATCAGTGCCACCATTGTCTTGCCCGAACCCACATCGCCCTGTAACAGACGATTCATCTGGTAGCCGGTAATGGTGTCGTTCCGAATCTCGTGGATGACGCGCTTTTGGGCCCCCGTAAGCGGGAAGGGGAGCTTCTCGTGGTAGAAGGTGTTGAATAGCTCGCCCACCTTGGGAAATAGAAATCCCTCCATCTTTCCGAGGCGCTCGGTGCGGCGCGACTGCACGCCGAGTTGGATGCCCAACAGCTCGTCGAACTTCAATCGGCGGCGCGCCTCATCGACCGCTTGTTGCGACGAGGGGAAGTGGATGTCGTGCAGAGCCTGCTCCATCGGAACCAGGCGGAGTCGTTCGCGCAGGGCTCGGGGCAGGGGGTCTGTCAGTTCGTTGTTCGCCTCCTTCGTAAGGCCCTCCCAAGCACTCCTGACCAACGCATAAAAACCTTTGGCCCCCAGCGTCGAGGAGATCTTTTCGGTCGAGGGGTAGACCCCTTGCAGGGTGGCGGTGGTGCGGCGTGTGAGGGCCTGCTCCATGGTCTCCAACTCGGGGTGGACCATCGAGAGTTCGTGACGGAAGAAGCTCGGGCGTCCGAAGATGAGGTATTCGCGCCCCACCTCGATACGCTTCTCAATCCACTTGATCCCCTGAAACCAAATCAGCTCGGCCGAGCCCGTCGAGTCGGAGACATAGACCGAGAAGCGCCGCTTGCGCCCCTCGCCCGCATAGGAGATACCCGTGACGCGGGCGCGGAACTGTACCAACGAGAGACTCTCGCCGGCGGCAAGAATCTCTCGTAGGGTATAGAATCGGGTGCGGTCCACATAGCGGAAGGGGATGTGCCAAAGCAGATCCTTCACCGTGCGAATACCGAGCTCCCGCTCCAGGAGCTTGGCTCGCACCTCCCCCACGCCGGGGACAAACTTTATCGAATCGTAGTAGCGCACCGCCTGTTTTGTTGCTTTGGGCTAAAAAGCGACTACATCGTGTACATAATCAGTGCCGACTCGGCAGGTACCTTCACCTCCGTGCCGTTCACCTTGCGCAGGCCGTTCTCGCTTACGCGACCCTCGTAGCAGACAACCGTGTAGTCCCCCTCGGGCACCTCCACCTTGGCCGCCTTGCGACGGGCGTTGAAGACAACGACGATATTCTCCCACACATCACCCCCGGCGTGCTCCTTCAAGCGGAAGGCAATCAGGTTGTCCCCCTCGACAGGCAGGAACTCCAGGTGGTTGCGTACCGCCTCGGCCGAGCCCAGACGGAAGGCGGGGTGGTTCTTGCGCAGCGAGATCATCGAGCGGTAGTAGTCGAACAGGTCGCGGTTCTCGCGCTTGAGCTCCCAACGGATGGCGTTGATCGAGTCGGGACTCTGGTAGCTGTTGTGTACCCCCTGCTTGTCGCGCATCACCTCCTCACCGGTGAAGATGAAGGGGATGCCCTGCGAAGTGAGGGCCACCGTCTGGGCCAACTTGTCGAGACGAATCAGACGGTCGCGGTCGATACCCGGCATTGTGGTCTTCAAGCGATCCACCAGGCACATGTCATCGTGGCACGATACATACGAAATCAGCTGCGTGGGCTCTCCGGTCCAGGGCTCCTGCGTATAGTTTACACGGCTCATATCGACCTGCGGATGCGCTACGCCACCTACAATGCCATACTTGATGCTCTCCTCCATCTCCTTCACACCGGCCAGGAAGGCTCCCTGCTCGTTGCTGTGGAAGGGGCCGCGCAGGGCGTCGCGCATCTCATCGCTGAAGGCCGCTACGCCCGGGATGTGCTTGATATTGGCCTTCATGGCGAGCTCCTCGGCAGGGAGCTGAGGGGCCTGGGCAGCCCAACCCTCGCCATAGATGATAATCGAGGGGTCGAGCTCGTCGGCCGCCTTGCGGATGGCCTTCATCGTCTCGATGTCGTGGATACCCATCAGATCGAAGCGGAAGCCGTCGAGGTGGTACTCCTCGATCCAATACTTCACCGACTCCACCATGTAGCGACGCATCATCTCACGGTCGCTGGCCGTCTCGTTGCCGCAGCCCGAGGCGTCGGCAAAGCTGCCGTCGGGGCGCTGACGGAAGAAGTAGCCCGGTACCGTGCGCTCGAAGTTCGAGCCCTCGATCGAGAAGGTGTGGTTGTAGACCACATCCAACACCACGCGAATCCCCGCCTTGTGGAGAGCCTGCACCATCTGCTTGAACTCGCGGATGCGGCATGCGGGGTCGTAGGGGTTGGTTGAGTAGCCACCCTCGGGGACATTGTAGTTCACCGGATCGTAGCCCCAGTTGTAGCGGTTATCCTCCAGACGGCTCTCGTCCACCGACCCGTAGTCGTACGAGGGCAGGATGTGTACATGCGTGATACCCAGCTCCTTGAGGTGGTCGATGCCGGTCTTGTCGCCCAGGCCGTTGGTCGTACCCTCCTCCGTGAGGGCCAGGAATTTGCCTCGATGCTCAATGCCCGACGAGGGGTCGATCGAGAAGTCGCGGTGGTGCATCTCATAGAGAATCACATCGGCCACCGACTTCAACTCGGGGCGTTTATCCTCGGCCCACCCCTCGGGGTCGGTCGTGCGCAGGTCGAGGATGGCACCTCTGCCACCGTTTACACCCACCGCCTTGGCGTCGATACCGGCGCACTCGGGCAACCACTCACCATTCACCTTCACGGCGAAGGTGTAGAAGAGTCCTGCCTTGTCGCCCCTGACCTTCGTGGACCAGAGACCCCCCTTGCCGGCCTTGAGCGCATAGCTCTCCACGGCCTCGCCGCCCACACCCTCGGTGTAGAGCTTCAGACTCACCTCCTCGGCCGTCGGGGCCCAGAGGTTAAAGCTCGTTGCCTTGGGGCTGTAGCTCATCTCATCGTAGTGGCTCTCGGGAATGGGGTAGTCGGCATACGATGCAAAACTCGTCTCTCGGGGGCTGCATCCCATCAGCAGCAGGGCACTCATCAGTGCCATCACAATCTCTCGTTTCATCCTTATCTTTATATTATTTGTTATTCTCTTCGTTCGTAACCTCCATCTTGTAGAGTTTGTCGCCTCGGCGAATCAACTCGTGGGTGCGGATGGCGCAGAGCTGCCCCTGCACCACCTCCTTCACGGGGGAGTCGATCAGATGAATCGTCTCGGCCACCTGCTCCACACAGCCCGTGGTCTCGCCCATCCACAGAATCTCGTCGCCCTGGTTGAGTGTGGCGGCCTCGACAAGCACCTCGGCCACCGAGATCTTCTTGTAGAAGTTGGTCACCTTGCCCACATAGACCTTGCGTCGAGTGGCTGCCGAGCCGTAGTGTGCCGAGAGCTCGACCGTGGGACGACCGGCATAGTAGCCCTCCCAAAAGTCGCGGTTGAAGACCTCGCGCAGACGCTCCTTCAACGCTGCGGCCAACTCGGGGGTGTACTCCCCGCGCTCCATGGCGCGCAACGCCTCATCGTAGCACTCCACCGTGCGCTTGACATACTCTGCACCGCGGGCGCGACCCTCAATCTTCAGCACGCGGACTCCGGCCCCGATAAAGCGGTCGAGGAAGTCGATGGTGCAGAGGTCTTTGGGCGAAAGCAGGTAGCGACCGTCGGTGTCGAACTGCTCGCCCGTGAGCTTGTTGGTCAGCGTATATTGGCGGCGGCACACCTGACGGCAGGCCCCTCGGTTGGCCGAGCAGCCCGACTCGTGCAGACTCAGGTAGCACTTGCCCGAGATAGCCATGCAGAGGGCTCCGTGTGCGAACATCTCGATCTTTACCAACTCTCCGCGAGGGCCTGTTATCTGCTCGGTGCGTATCCGCTCGGCGATGGCACTCACCTGCTCGAGCGAGAGCTCGCGGGCCAACACCACCACATCGGCCCATTGGGCAAAGTGGCGTACCGCCTCCGAGTTCGATATGTTGCTCTGGGTCGAGATGTGTACCTCCACACCGCGCTCACGCGCATAGTTGATAGCGGCCATGTCGGTGGCGATGATGGCATCGATTCCGGCCTGCTTGGCACGGTCGATGGTCTCTTTCACGCGCGCAATCTCCTCCTCGTAGACAATCGTATTGACCGTCAGGTAGGTCTTTACGCCCGCCTCGCGAGCGATGCCTACGATGCGGTCCAGATCCTCGAAGTCGAAGTTGGCGGCCGACTTGGCACGCATGTTCAGCGTCCCCACGCCGAAGTAGACCGAGTCGGCCCCCGACTGAATGGCGGCATGGAGCGACTCGTAGCACCCCACGGGTGCCATGATTTCGATATCCTCTCTTCTCATGGTCGGGGACTACTTTCTGCGCCCCATCAGGCTCTCGGCAAACTCCTTCAGACCGGCCGTGCGCTCCGCAGGCAGGTCGAGATTCTCCAACAGGGCCCAGGCGCGGTCGAAGCGCAGCGAAATCTGCTGCTCGGTCAGACGCGGAATATCGAGGTGGTCGTAGAGCGTACGGATGCGGGTAATCTTCTCCTCGCGCGAGAGCTGCTCGTCGAGGTGGGTGGTGCGCAGCACTTCGCGCTCCAGGTCGTTGGCACGGCTCATCGCCGTAATCATCAGGAAGGTCTTCTTTCCCTCCAGGATGTCGCCTCCGATGGGCTTGCCCAACTCCTGGTCGCCGTAGCTGTCCAGCAGGTCGTCCTGCAGCTGGAAGGCCATGCCCAACTCCAGAGCAAACTTGTAGAGCTTGCGGGCATCCTCCTCCGAGGCACCGCCAATCAGGGCTCCCATCATCGCCGAGCCGGCTAACAGCACCGAGGTCTTGAGCTCGATCATGCGCATATACTCCACCACGCTCACCTTTTGGCGGTTCTCGAAGTCCATGTCGTACTGCTGTCCCTCGCACACCTCGACGGCCATCGTATTGAAGATCTCCATCAGGCGGCCGAGCTTCGGCGAGTCGCACTCACCCAGCAGACGGTAGGCCGTAATCAGCATCGCATCACCCGAGAGGATGGCCACATTCTCGCCCCAGCGGGCTACCACCGAGGGTTTGCCACGGCGCGTATCCGAGTGGTCCATGATGTCGTCGTGCAGCAGCGTGAAGTTGTGGAACACCTCCACGGCCGCCGCCGCAGGCAGGGCCGGCTGGTACTTCCCGGCAAAGGCCTGGCACGAGAGCAACAGCAGCAGCGGTCGCAGACGCTTGCCTCCACCCGAAAGCGAGTATTCGATGGGGGCATAGAGCAGTCGAGGCTCCTCGGGAAGGCTGAGCTGGGCCAAATAATTTTCAAAAATAGCCAGCAATTGGTCGTTCTTTTGCATATATTTTAATTAAAGAGTCAAAAGATTTCTCAAAAATACGAAAAAAGTTTGTTACAACCGAATTTTTATCCTAACTTTACATGAAAATGTTACAGGTTACTCCGTTAATGAGCAAAATTACAACGCAAACTAATACAAACTATCCTATGAAAAAATTGGCAATCGGTATTGATATCGGAGGTATCAATACCGCGTTTGGCCTGGTTGATGAGAACGGCGACCTCTATGCCGAGTCGGTCATCTCCACCAAAAAGTACCCCCTCTTTGAGGATTATCCCTCCTATGTGAAAGACCTCTGTGAAGCCCTCAAGACGATGGCTAACAGCCTCTCGTTCGACTACGAGTTGGTCGGTATCGGTATCGGTGCCCCCAATGCCAACTACCACCTCGGGACTATCGAGCAGCCCGCAAACCTCTGGAAGTTCCGCACGGGTGAGACCAACCCCGACGAGTCGCGCCGCATCTTCCACCTGGCCGACGATATCAAGAGCTACTTCCCCGGTGTGGAGGTGCTGATGACCAACGATGCCAATGCTGCCACCATCGGTGAGATGGTCTATGGTAACGCCAAGGGCATGAAGGACTTCATCATGATTACCCTCGGTACGGGCCTCGGCTCGGGCTTTGTGGCCAATGGCGAGATGATCTACGGCCACGACGGCTTTGCCGGTGAGTTCGGCCATGTCATCGTCGATCGTGGAGGCCGCGAGTGTGGCTGCGGTCGCAAGGGTTGCCTCGAGGCCTATGTCTCGGCCACCGGTATCAAGCGCACCGCCTTCGAGCTGATGGCTACGATGAACGATCCCAGCGAGATGCGCGATATCGCCTTTGCTGACTTCGACTCCTCGATGATCTCCACCGCCGCCGCCAAGGGCGACAAGGTGGCCCTCGAGGCCTTCCGCTATACGGGTGAGATGCTCGGTCGTGCGTTGGCCGACATCGTTACCGTTACCTCTCCCGAGGCCATCTTCCTCTTTGGAGGTCTTGCCAAGGCCGGTAAGCTCATCTTCGAGCCCACCCAGTGGTACATGGAGGAGAATATGCTCAGCGTATTCAAAAACAAGGTGAAGCTCCTGCCCAGCGGTATTCAGGGTAAGAATGCGGCTATTTTGGGTGCTTCGGCGCTTATCTGGCAGAAATAATTTTCGATTTTATACTTTGTCGTGAAAAGGGCCTCTCTGCGGCCGCTAACTCTAAAACCAACAATGGGCAGTACCAAAAAGTACAGCCCATCGTTGTTTTTAGGGCCAAGCGTTGCATAGAGACCCTTTTGACGACAAAGTGCGGAATTTCCTCGCTTAAAAGTCAAAAATTAGGTGGGGCTGACGACCGAAATTTTAGGGAATTATGGGAATTATGGGAATTATGGGAATTATGGGAATTATGGGAATTATGGGAATGCTCTCCCTAACTTCTCTAAATTCTTTAACTTCTCTAACCTTCCAATCCCACGGTCAAAGAAAATAATTGTGCATCGTGCATTGAAAAAAGCTCTCTTCGGAGAGCTTTTTTAATTTTGCATTAGATCAACGCGTAAAGGTATCGGTAGTGGTAGGTGGGTCGGTCGGGGTCTTCGTCGAAGGTGTGGCTCCCGCCGGGCTCCAGCAGGAAGAGCTCGCAGCCGTCCTGCACCATCAGTTTCTCGTGAAAGGGGGTCAGCCACAGCTTTCGGGGGTGGTTGAAGAGCTCCATCATCCCCTCCGCGCTACACTCGCGGATGGCTTTGCGCTTGGTGGTGTACTCCGTGATATTCTCGCCGTCGATATCGACCAGCAGCACCTTCAACTCCCGCTCGCCCCAGGCCGTGAGGTCGCAGTGCTCGGTTTGGACAAACTCTCCCTCTCTCCAGAGGCCGCACTCGGTGCGCTCCCACCCCCACTTTAACTTCTTCTCACGCACATGTGAGCCCACGCCATAGCTGATGGCGCGACCCGCAGAGTCGAACTCGGCCGACGACATCACCTCCTCGTAGGTGGTCTCGCGCAGATACTCCTCCTCCTTGCAGAGCAGCTTCAGGCGGTATCCGAAGCCCTCGAGCTCTCCCCGATGGAAGAAGCCTGCCCGGGTCTCGATGATTCTCTCCTCCTCGTCTTTGATACCCTTTACGCCCAACCCCTCGGGGAGGTGGGTTTGCGGGTCAATCTCGCCTCGGTAGCACCAGGTGTCGTTGTTGATAGTCCAATTCTGCTCGCGGCCGAAGTAGCTATAGTTCTTGAAGTTTCCCATATGCGTTACTGATTGATGGTTTTCTTTTTCAAAGGTAGGCATAATTTTTGGGATTTCGATATTTTTCATCCAAAAATAGAAAACACCCTTACCTCGCAGCGCCCCCGCCCCTCACCAAAAATAGAAACCACCCTCACCTCGCAGCGCCCCCCGCCTCACCAAAAATAGAAAACTCCCCAGGCCGAGGCTTGAGGAGTTTTCGTTGTGAATGGTAGTGTTCGACTACTTGTTGTTGTAGGCGTACATCTTCTCGATGAGCATGAGCACCTTGTTCGAGTAGCCCCACTCGTTGTCGTACCACGAAACAACCTTCATGAAGTTGTCGGTGAGAGCGATACCGGCGGTAGCGTCGAAGATCGAGGTGCGAGCGTCGCCCAGGAAGTCCGACGAAACAACGGCGTCCTCGGTGTAGCCCAGGATACCCTTGAACTCGCCCTCCGAAGCCTCCTTCATGGCAGCGCATACCTCAGCGTAGGTGGCGCTCTTCTCGAGGTTTACGGTGAGGTCAACTACCGAAACATCGATGGTAGGAACGCGCATCGACATACCGGTCAGCTTGCCGTTCAGCGCGGGAATCACCTTACCTACAGCCTTGGCAGCACCCGTCGACGAGGGGATGATGTTGCCCGAAGCGGCACGGCCACCACGCCAGTCCTTCAACGAGGGACCATCTACGGTCTTCTGGGTAGCGGTGATCGAGTGTACGGTGGTCATCAGACCGTTTACGATACCGAACTTGTCGTTCAGCACCTTGGCGATGGGAGCCAGGCAGTTGGTGGTGCACGATGCGTTCGATACGATGTTCTGACCGGCATAGGTGTCGGTGTTCACGCCGCATACGAACATCGGGGTGTCGTCCTTCGAGGGGGCCGACATAACCACATACTTGGCACCGGCTGCGATGTGAGCCTGAGCCTTCTCCTTCGTCAGGAAGAGACCGGTCGACTCAACCACATACTCGGCACCTACCTCGTTCCACTTCAGGTTGGCGGGATCCTTCTCGGCGGTTACGCGGATAGCCTTGCCGTTTACGATCAGGAGGCTCTTCTCCGTATCGAAATCTACCGTGCCCTGGAACTTGCCGTGCATGGTGTCGTACTTGAGCATGTAAGCCATGTAGTCTACGGGTACGAGGTCGTTGATACCTACTACCTCAATGTTCTCGTTGGTGCAGGCTGCGCGGAATACCAGGCGGCCGATACGACCGAAGCCGTTGATACCAATTTTAATAGTTGCCATAGTGTTAACTGTGTTATGAATTGATTAGAAATTTGTTCTTCTACTCCTGCTTGTTCTCGCTTGACGCCCCGAAGTGGGTGCGTTAATTTTTTCACAGTGCAAAAGTATATACTTTATATTTTATACGCAAGAAAATTTTAATTTTTTTTATTAAATCCCTCTCTGCGGGGCTAAAACCGCGCCAAAGGGGGCAATTTGCCGGCGAAAATCTCCCCTTATTTCGGGTTGTTACCGGTGGTCGCGAGCGCGCTTGGCCATGGCCGAGGCGAAGACAAAATCGCTCAACTCGCGGTTGTCGGCGTGGAGGATATCCTCCTTGTTGCCCTCCCACCACTTGTTGCCTTCGTAGATAAAGATAATCTTCTCGCCAATCTCCATCACCGAGTTCATGTCGTGGGTGTTGATGATGGTGGTGATGTTGTACTCCTCGGTGATCTCACGAATCAGGTTGTCGATTACGATCGAGGTCTGGGGGTCGAGGCCCGAGTTGGGCTCGTCGCAGAAGAGGTAGCGGGGGTTGAGCACGATGGCACGGGCGATGGCCGTACGCTTGATCATGCCACCCGAGAGCTCCGAAGGGTAGAGGTGGTTGGCATTCTCCAAATTGACACGCTTCAGGCAGAAGTTCACGCGTTCGAGCTTCTCTGCCTCGCTCTGCGTGGTGAAGAGGTCGAGCGGGAGCTTGATGTTCTCCTCCACGGTCGAGGAGTCCAGCAGGGCACCCCCCTGGAAGATCATGCCGATATCCTTGCGGATGGCCTTGCGTGCCTTGAAGTCGAGTTGCGAGAAGTTCACATCGTCGTACCACACGCTGCCCGAATCGACCTCGTGCAGTCCCACTAAGCTCTTCAGCAGGACGGTCTTTCCCGAGCCGCTCTTGCCGATGATCAGGTTGGTTTTGCCCGTCTCGAAGGTGGCGGATACATCCTTCAGTACGGTGCGCCCGTCGAAGGTCTTAATCAGATGGTCGGCCTTGATCATATCAGCAGAATTTGGGTGAGGATGAGGTTGAAAATCATGATCACAATCGACGAGGCGACCACCGCCTGGGTCGAGGCCTTACCCACCTCGAGCGAGTTGCCTGCCGCATAGTAGCCGCAGAAGGCCGAAATCGAGGTGATGAGGTAGGCAAAGACGGCCGTCTTGATGAGCGAGTAGGTGATCGAATAGGGACGGAAGTCATAGAGGAGACCCTCGATGTATTGGTCGGGAATCATGATGCCCGTGAAGTGGGCAATCAGGTAGCCGCCGATGATGCCGATCAGGATACTCAAAATCGTCAGAAAGGGGAAGAACATCACGGCCGCCACGATTTTGGGAAGAATCAGGTAGGAGGCCGAGTTGATACCCATAATCTCAAGAGCATCAATCTGTTCGGTAATGCGCATGGTGCCTATCTCCGAGGCGATGGTCGAGCCCACCTTGCCGGCCAGAATCAGCGCCACGACCGTCGACGAAAACTCCAAAATCATCGTCTCGCGTGTGGCGTAGCCGATCAGGTACTTGGGGATGAAGGGGGACTCGAGGTTGATCGACATCTGAAGCGTGATGACCGCGCCGATGAAGATCGAGATGATGGCCGTCAGTCCGATGGAGTTCATGCCGAGCGCATCCAACTCGAAGAGGATGCGGTGGCGATAGATTGAAAACTTTTCGGGGCGCGAAAATACCTTCTTCATCAGCAGAAAGTAGCGGCCGATTTGTTCAAAGAGTTTCAGCATGGGTTATCGGTTTTTGGTCTCCTCAAACTCGACATAGTCGCCCACATCGTCGGCGATGCGTTTTTCGGGGGTCTCGGAGGTGCGGTAGACCTTCACTTCGCCCTCGTTGGCGGGGCGTTGCGCTCCGGGGTTGGAGCGGGGGCCGCCCTGTGCGGCCTGGCGGAACTGCTCCTCCATGCGTTGGTGTACGCGGCTGACGCGTCGGCGCATGATGAGCACCAGCACCAGACCGAAGATAAAGATGCCGAGGAAGGCGTAGAGCACAAAGGCGGCCAACCCCTTCAGCAGCGAGGGCGCTGTCAGAGCAAGCGTGATGACCAACACGCAGAAGAGCGGGTTGCGTTTCACAAAGTTGACAAGAGCATCTATCATGTTGTTAATTCAATTCGTTTCGTTTCGGTTTTGGTCGCTTGTGGCGGAAAAAAGTCTGCCAAATTAACGCCCCAAAGGTAGAAAAAATTACCGAGATGATAAAATTATTTCCCGAAATCGACCGATATGGCGAAAATCGTACAAAAACAGGGGGTGAATTTGCTATCTTTTTTGTACCTTTGCGCTGCCTTTGTGTCGGCTCTGCGAGGGCGGAGTCGCGATGCAAAACCTATTGCGAAAACAAAAGAGAGATTCTATGGAAAATTTGTCGGCTCTGACTGCCATTTCGCCCGTCGACGGGCGCTACCGTAACAAGACCGAAAAGCTGGGCGACTACTTCTCGGAGGCGGCCCTGATTCGTTATCGTATCCGCGTGGAGGTGGAGTACTTCATCGCCCTCTGCGAGCTGCCCCTGCCCCAACTGGCCGAGGTGCCCGCCGAGAAGCTGGAGGCTCTGCGTAAACTCTACACCGACTTCTCGCTCGCCGATGCCGAGCGTGTGAAGCAGATCGAGTCGGTCACGAACCACGATGTCAAGGCTGTCGAGTACCTCCTCAAGGAGAAGATGGACGAGCTGGGCCTGGAGGCCTACAAGGAGTTTGTCCACTTCGGCCTCACCTCGCAGGATATCAACAACACCTCGATTCCGCTTACCCTGAAGGAGGGCCTCGAGGAGGTGATCTATCCCGCCATCGAGGAGCTTATCGACCGTCTGGAGGGCTTCGCTGCCGAGTGGAAGGATATTCCGATGCTGGCCCGCACCCACGGACAGCCCGCCTCGCCCACCCGCCTGGGCAAGGAGTTCCTGGTCTATGTCGAGCGTCTCGACAAGCAGTATCGTCAGCTCTGCGCCCTGGCCGTGCCGGCCAAGTTCGGCGGTGCCACGGGTAACTTCAACGCCCACCACGCCGCCTATCCCGAGGTGGAGTGGGTCGAGTTTGCCAACTACTTCGTCAATGAGATTCTCGGCCTCGAGCGCTCGCAGTATACCACTCAAATTGAGCACTACGACAACCTGGCCGCCATCTTCGATGTGCTCAAGCGTATCGACACCATCCTGATCGACCTCTGCCGCGATATGTGGACCTACATCTCGATGGAGTACTTCAAACAGCGCATCAAGGCCGGTGAGGTGGGCTCGAGCGCCATGCCCCACAAGGTCAATCCCATCGACTTCGAGAATGCCGAGGGTAACTTCGGCGTCGCCAATGCCCTCTACGAGCACCTGGCCGCCAAACTCCCTGTGTCGCGTCTGCAGCGCGACCTGACCGACTCGACCGTGCTGCGCAACATCGGTGTTCCCGTAGCCCACACCCTGATCGGCTTGCAGTCGCTGATGAAGGGTCTGGGTAAGGTGCTGCTCAACGAGGAGGCGCTGGCCCGCGACCTGGAGAACAATTGGGCCGTCGTGGCCGAGGGTATTCAGACCATCCTGCGCCGCGAGGGCTATCCGAAGCCCTACGAGGCCCTGAAGGCCCTCACCCGCACCAATACCCACATCACCGCCGAGTCGATTGCCGCCTTTATCGAGGAGCTGCAGGTCTCGGAGGAGGTGAAGCAGCAGTTGCGTGCGTTGGCGCCCTCTACTTATACCGGCATCTAGGAGATTTGTTGTGATAAGGCGGCATTTGCGGCCGCTAACAAAAAAATCGCGAATGGAACATACTTCAAGTATGCCCCATCCGCGATTTTTGTTGCCGAGCGTTGCAACTGCCACCTTCTGACAACAAATCATTCTGCTCTGCGGAGGAAATTTCACCTTGCCTTGTTCGGTCCGAATGGAACCTACTTCAAGTATGCCCCATCCGCGATTTTTGTTGCCGAGCGTTGCAACTGCCGCCTTCTGACAACAAATCATTCTGCTTTATGAGGTAATTTATTTGCAATAAAATCACTTTCCACGGGTGAAGTACGACAAGTACAGCCCATCGTTGTTTTTAGGGTCGGGCGTTGCAACTGCCCACCTTCGGTAGCCGAAAATTAAATTGAAAAAATAATTGTGCATTGTGCATTGTGAATTGTGAATTATTTTCTTACCTTTGCATGGAGTTAGGACGACCTTTCGAAAGGTCGATTTTAGTGGCTGATTTAGAAACATTTGGACGAAAATTAAGATATGGGAATTTTTTCATTGACACAGGAGTTGGCGATTGACCTCGGTACGGCCAATACGCTGGTGATATACAACAACAAGGTGGTGGTGGACGAGCCCTCGATTGTGGCTCTCGACAACCATTCGGGTAAGTTGGTGGCCATTGGTCATCAGGCGCGTCTGATGCACGAGAAGACCAACCCCAACATCCGCACGATTCGCCCTCTGAAGGATGGCGTGATTGCCGATTTCAACGCGACGGAGCTGATGCTGCGCGGCATGATCAAGAAGGTCAAGACCTCGGGCAGCCTCTTCTCGCCCTCGTTGCGCATGGTGGTCTGCATCCCCTCGGGCTCGACCAATGTGGAGATTCGTGCCGTGCGCGACTCGGCCGAGCATGCCGGTGGTCGTGAGGTCTATATGATTTACGAGCCGATGGCAGCCGCCCTGGGTGCCGGTCTCGATGTGGAGGCTCCGGCCGGTAACATGGTTATCGACATCGGTGGTGGTACCTCGGAGATCGCCTGTATCTCGCTGGGCGGTATCGTCTGCTCGGAGTCGATTAACATCGCCGGCGATGTCTTCACGGCCGATATTCAGAACTATGTGCGTCAGCAGCACAACATCCGCATCGGTGAGCGTACGGCCGAGGCCATCAAGTGTGCCATCGGTGCTGCCGTGCCCGTGTTGGAGGATGCCCCCGAGGATTTCGAGGTGACGGGCCCCAACATGCTCACCTTCCTTCCCCAGACCGTCTCGCTCAACTACAACGAGATTGCCTATGCGTTGGAGAAGTCGCTCGTCAAGCTCGACGCCGCGCTGATGAAGGTGCTGGAGACCATTCCGCCCGAGCTCTATGCCGATATCGTGAAGAACGGTATCTACCTGGCCGGCGGTGGTGCCCTGCTCAAGGGGTTGGATCGTCGTTTGAGCGAGAAGACCGGTATTCCGTTCCATGTGGCCGAGGATCCGTTGCGTGCGGTGGCTCGTGGTACGGGTATTGCCCTGAAGAATATCAACAACTTCTCCTTCTTGATGAAGTAGCCTGACAAGGTGATTTCTGCGTTGCGCCCCTCCTCGAACTCCTCACATACGCCCAAGTATGCTGCGGTTTTTAGGGCTACGCAAGCCTCGAAATCCCTCTTGCCATACCCCCTTCTCAAAAGAAGGATTCTGAAATGAGAGGAATTAGAAAAATGAGGGCTGTCCAAACTTGTTGTTGGACAGGCCCTCGTTTCGATAACCGACCAAACCAACAGAGCTCGTGCGTAAACTTATCGAATTTATCCGCAGCGTCTATGTGCCGGTACTCTTTGTGGTGCTGGAGATCATTGCGTTGAGCCAATATGCCACCTCGAATCCCTATGCCCAGGCGCGTCTGCTGACCCGCTCGAATCAGGTGGTGGGGGGTGTGCAGAGCCTCTTTACGCGTCTGCGCAACTTCTGGTCGCTCGGCACGGAGAATCGTCGCCTGACGACTCGGGTGTTGGAGCTTGAGGAGGAGCTTGCCTACTACCGAGCCCTCGAGCAGGAGGGGTCGCTGCTTCGGTTGGCCGATTCGATGCGCAGCCACCCCTACTTCTTCACCACGGCGCGTGTGGCGTCGAGCAGCATCAACCGTACGAACAACTTCGTGGTGTTGAATCGCGGTACGAAGGATGGGGTAACGCCCGACATGGCCGTCTTGTCGGAGAGTGGAGCGATGGTGGGCTATGTGGTGAGCACCTCGGAGAACTACTCGGTGGCTCTCACGATGTTGAGTCCCCACTTCAAGGCGAGTGGCCGCCTGGCCGACTACCCCGACATCTATGAGGCGATTCATTGGCGTGGCGACAACAAGCGCTATGTGTGGATGGAGAATCTCTCGAAGTATGCCGAGGGAATCGAGGTGGGTGACGAGGTGCTCTCGACGGGCTTCTCGGGCTACTTCCCGCCCGATGTGCCGATTGGCACGGTGGAGAGCTTCCGCCTGAACGAGACGGGCGACTTCTACTCGGTCAAGGTACGCCTCAAGGCCGACATCGGAGCCTTGCAGGAGGTGATTCTGTTGCGACCCAGTGGCCGTGAGGAGGTCAAGGGGTTGGAGGCCAAACTTAAAAAACGCTATCACTAATGGTTCGCATACTATCCTATACAGCACTCTTCGTGGTGACCGTACTGTTGCAGCTCTTCTTCTTCGATAATCTGGCAATATCGGTCTGCCTCACCCCGCTTATCTACATCACCTTCATCGCGCTGCTGCCGATGGAGACACCGCCTGTGGTGATGCTCGGCTGTGGCCTTGTGATGGGCCTTGTGATGGATTGGAGCATGGGGCTGGAGGGTATCAATACCGCCACGACCCTGTTGGCGGCCTTCTCGCGCAAGCTGCTCCTGCAGATTGCCGGCAGTAGAGAGATGGTACGCGAAGGGGGTGTGCCCACCGTATGGCGTATGGGCAACTACTCCTTCTCGCTCTACCTGCTGCTCATCGTCGGGTTGCACCACCTCTGCTTCTTCCTCTTGGAGAGCCTCTCGTGGAGCCTGCTCCCCCTGGTTCTGGTGCGCTTTACGCTCTCGACCCTCGTGACGATGCTCTTCGCCTGGCTCCTCTCGCAGCTGCTCACCTCCAAAATCTCTGTGTTATGACCGATTTCGAGATTGCGGGGCGCGTGCGTACCCTTCATATCATTGTGTTGGCTATCTTCCTGATCTTCACGGGAAGACTCTTCTATTTGCAGATATTGGATTCGGAGCGTAGCAAGTCGCGTGCAAGACAGGCGTTGCGCTACGAGGTGCAGTATCCACCCCGTGGCGAGGTCTTCGACCGCAATGGCGAGTACCTGGTCAAGAGCCGCGAGAGCTACGACCTGATGGTCATCTACCGCGAAATGGATCGTAAGGGCTTCGATACGCTGCGTATGTGCTCGGTGTTGGGCATCTCGAAGGAGAAGCTGGTGCGCGAACTGAAGAATGCCCGCAGCTATCCGCGTGCTCCGCACATGGTGGTGGGTCTCCTCTCGAAGGAGGATAAGTTGCGCTTCGAGGCGTGCGGTTTCAAGGGCTTTCAGGCGGTCTATCGCACCGTGCGCGAGTATCCGATGCAGGTGGGAGGCAACCTGCTGGGTTTCGTGGGCGAGGTGAACGAGAGGCAGCTGGAGCGCGACGACTACTACGCCCCGGGAGACTACATCGGTGTGACGGGTGTGGAGTCGGCCTACGAGCAGGTGTTGCGCGGCCACAAGGGGGTCAAGGTGCTGGAGCGCGATGCGCATGGTGCCATCAAGGGCTCCTACATGGATGGGGCCTACGATACGCTCCCCGTGCCGGGCAAATATATCGTCTGCACGATTGATGCACGCTTGCAGAAGTTCTGCGAGGAGCTTATGGAGGGCAAGGTGGGTGCTGCCGTGGCCATCGAGCCCTCGACCGGAGAGATTCTGATGATGGTCTCGTCGCCCACCTACGACCCCGACCGCCTGGTGGGCCGAGAGCGTGGCAATCACTACATGGAGATGCTCTACAACAAGCGTCGTCCGATGTTCAACCGTGCTGTGAGTGCCAAGTACCCTCCGGGCTCGACCTTCAAGTTGGTGCAGGGCCTCATTGGTCTGCAAGAGGGGGTGCTGACCCCTTCGACGCGCTATGGATGCCACATGGGATATACTTCGCGCGGACTGAAGGTGGGGTGTCATGCCCACTCCTCGCCCCTCGACCTGCGTGATGCGGTGGCCCACTCCTGCAACGCCTACTTCTGCTATGTCTATCGCAATATCCTCGATAATCCCCGCTACGAGAGCCCGAAGGAGGGCTTCGATGTGTGGCGCGACTATGTGTTGAGCTTCGGCTTTGGTCGTAAGCTCGGCTCCGACTTCCTGAGCGAGGGTAGCGGCTCGGTCCCCACGCGAGGCTACTACGACCGCGTCTATCGTCGCTCGTGGAACTCGCTGACGAATATCTCGCTCTCGATCGGACAGGGCGAGTTGGGCTGTACGCCGCTTCAGATGGCCAACCTAGCGGCCATCATCGCCAACCGCGGCTACTACTACATCCCCCACATCGTCAAGGAGATCGAGGGGCAGGACTCCATCGACCGCCGCTTCTACGAGCGTCAATATACGAAGGTCGATACGCGTCACTTCGAGTCGATAGTCGAGGGTATGTGGCGAGGTGTGCATGTGGCCGGCACCTCGGGTTCGGCGCGCCTTCCCGGATTGGATGTCTGCGGCAAGACGGGTACGGCCCAAAATCCCCAGGGCAAGGACCACTCCACCTTCCTCTCGTTTGCTCCGAAGGATGACCCGAAAATCGCCATCTCGGTCTATGTCGAGAATGGTGGCTTTGGCGCCACGGTAGCCCTCCCGATTGCCAGCCTGCTGGAGGAGTACTACCTTACCGATACAATCACCCGTCCCTGGCTGGTGGAGCGGGTCAAGGAGATGAAGATAAACTATCCGATCTATGCGAAGTAGTGAAAAAACGGGCCTCTTTGAGGGGGTGGACTATCTGACGGTTCTCTGCTATCTGCTGATAGTGGCCTTCGGCTGTATCTGTATCACCTCGGCATCGAGCGAGGATTCGGTCGGAGGACTCCTCTCGTTCAGCAACTTCTACACCAAGCAGTTGGTCTGGGTCGGCGTCTCACTCCTCTTTGCCCTCTTGGTGCTGCTGCTCGATGCCAGCCTCTTCCACAAGTGGGCCTATGTCGCCTATGGAGCGGGTATTCTGCTGCTGCTCGCCACGCTGGTCATCGGTACCGAAATCAACGGAGCGAAGGCGTGGATCAACCTCGGCGTGATGAATTGGCAGCCGGTCGAGGTGGCTAAAATCGCCACCGCCCTGGCCCTGGCACGCCTGATGAGCGAGTACCACTTCTCGATCTCGCGCCCGGGCGATGTGGTGAAGGTGGGTATGCTGCTTCTGGTGCCGCTCGCCGTCATCGTGTTGCAAAACGATACGGGCTCGGGTATTGTGCTCGGCTCGTTCCTCTTTGTTCTCTACCGCGAGGGACTCAACAAGTGGCTCTGCATCCCCATCCTGATGGTGGCCGCCCTCTTTATCATCTCGTTCCTGCTCTCGCCGACGGCGCTGCTGCTCCTGATGTTGTTGGTCTATATCCTCTCGGAGGCGATGATGAACCGCCGATGGCGTTCGCGCATCATCTTCCTGGCCTCGATTCTGTTGGCCTCGCTCGTGCTCTTCTTCCTCTTCGAGGGGCTCTCATACTACAAGTCGTTGCTCATCTCGTCGCTTGTGGGAGCGGCCCTGGCCGCCATCTATGCCTTGCGCATGCGTCTGATGAATGTCTTCATGATTTTGGGACTCTTTCTCTTCTCGCTCGTCTTTCTCGATACGACCGACTATGTCTTCAACTCGATACTCAAGGAGCACCAGCAGAACCGCATCAAGAGCTTCCTGGGGTTGATTGACGACCCCGGCCACCTCGACTACAATGTCAATCAGTCGAAGATTGCCATCGGCTCGGGTGGTCTCTTCGGGAAGGGTTTCATGCAGGGCACGCAGATCAAGTACGGCTATGTCCCCGAGAAGCACACCGACTTTATCTTCTGCACGGTGGGCGAGGAGTGGGGATTCCTGGGAGCCATCTTCCTGTTGGGGCTCTACCTTACGCTCATCTTCCGACTGATGCGCATGGGGGAGAGGCAGGCCGAGGCCTTCGGACGCATCTACTGCTACTGCGTCGCCTCGATTCTGCTCTTTCATGTGATGGTCAATGTGGGTATGACAATTGGCTTGATGCCCGTGATGGGTATCCCGCTTCCATTTATGAGTTACGGCGGCTCGTCGCTGATGGCCTTTACGGTGATGCTCTTCATTGCCATCCGCCTCGATGCCTCGACCCGCTCGTTCTCTTCATTTTCGACCTACTAAACACTTGCGATGATACAGCATGAAGATATGCAGAAGCGCGGATTGACCTCCTCGGAAGTAGAGGAGAGTCGTCGTCTGCATGGAGATAATATCATCACCCCTCCTCGCGAAAGGTCGCTTTGGGCCCTCTTTGGCGAGAAGTTCAAGGACCCCATCATCCGTATTCTGCTGGTGGCCGCCCTCCTTTCGCTCGTGGTGGGCATCTTCGACGGAGAGTTTACCGAGACGGTGGGTATCATCGTTGCCATCATCCTCGCCACGGGAGTGGGCTTCCTCTTCGAGTGGGATGCCATGCGCCGCTTCAAGCGATTGAATCAGGTGAACGACCGCGTACCGGTGAAGGTGATACGCGACGGTGCGCACTGCGAGGTGCCGCGTTGCGATGTGGTGGTGGGTGATTGGGTGCTCGTCGAGAGTGGCGAGACGGTGCCTGCCGACGGCCGATTGGTGGAGGCGGTTCAGTTGCGTGTAAACGAGTCGTCGCTTACGGGTGAGCTCGAGACGGCCAAGAGTGTCGTCGAGGCGGAGTTCGACCCCGAGGCGACCTACCCCTCGAACGAGCTGCTGCGTGGTACGACCATCTCCGACGGCTACGGCCTCTTTGTGGTGACGCGGGTGGGCGATCAGACCGAGGCGGGGCGCGTCACCGAGCAATCGACCATCGAGAGTGGCGAGCAGACCCCGCTGAATCGTCAGTTGGAGCACCTCTCCACCCTCATTGGGCGTATCGGTCTTGTGGTGGCCGTAGCCATCTTCGTAATTCTCCTTGTCAAGGGCTTTTGGCTGGAGGATATCCTCTCGTTGGGGGGCTTGGCCGTGGCCCGTTACCTGTTGGAGAGCTTTATGATGGCGGTGGTCGTCATCGTGATGGCTGTCCCCGAGGGGTTGCCGATGGCCATCACCCTCTCACTGGCCCTCTCGATGCGCCGCATGCTCAAGACCAATAACCTGGTGCGTAAGATGCACGCCTGCGAGACGATGGGCGCCGTGACGGTAATCTGCACCGACAAGACCGGCACGCTGACCCAAAATCGAATGGCCGTGGAGGAGTTTTCACTTATCGATTCCTCGCAGCGCAAGCTGCTCCACACCTCCATTGCTGTCAATACCACCGCCTTCCTCGCAGCCGACGGCTCGACCCTCGGGAATCCGACCGAAGGGGCGCTGCTCGGGTGGCTGCACAACGAAGGGTGCTCCTACGAGGAGCTTCGCGGTGGGGTAGAGATTCTCGATCGAATCACCTTCTCGTCACACCTTAAATATATGGCAACGCTTGTACGCCTCGAGGGGGGCGGGCAGTTGCTATGTGTGAAGGGGGCCCCCGAGGTGGTGCGTAACCTCTCGATGCCGGTTGCCGGCGATGAGGAGCTCTCGCAACGCCTCTTCGACTACCAGCGCCGTGCCATGCGTACCCTCGCCTTTGCCGTTCGCACGACGCAGGCCGCCACCTGTCGTGAGGCCCTCGACGAGGGACCCCTGACGCTCCTGGCGGTGGCCGCCATCATCGACCCCGTGCGCGAAGAGGTGCCCGCAGCTGTGGCCCGCTGCCTCGGAGCCGGTATCGACATCAAGGTGGTGACGGGCGACACGCCGACGACAGCTACGGAGATTGCCCGCCGTATCGGCCTGTGGCATGATGAGGAGGATGGCCCTTCGGCCTGCATGACAGGGGTCGAGTTTGCCACCCTCTCCGACGAGGAGCTCCTGGAGCGGGTGGGCGAGCTGAAAATCCTGGCCCGAGCCCGTCCGTTGGATAAGCAGCGTTTGGTTGCCCTTCTGCAACAGCGTGGCGAGGTGGTGGCCGTCACGGGCGACGGAACGAACGACGCTCCGGCGCTCAACTTCGCCCATGTGGGCCTCTCGATGGGCTCGGGTACCTCGGTGGCGAAGGATGCCAGCGATATCACCCTGATCGACGACAGCTTCTCGTCGATTGCCACGGCTGTACTGTGGGGCCGCTCGCTCTACCGCAACATCCAGCGCTTTATCCTCTTCCAGCTCACCATCAATCTGGTCGCCATCACGGTGGTCTTCTTCGGCTCGATTTTCGGCACGGAGATGCCCCTCACCGTGACGCAGATTCTCTGGGTGAACCTCATCATGGATACCTTTGCCGCAATGGCCATGGCCTCCCTGCCCCCGAGCGAGGAGGTGATGCACGAGAAGCCCCGACCCCGCGAGGAGTCGATTATCTCGGGCTCCATGGGGCGTACGCTCCTCTGGACCGGAGCCCTCTTCTCGACCCTGCTCCTCGCCCTGCTCGGTCATTGGTACGCCGCATCGCCGACCCTTACGACCGGGCAGCTCACCGGCTTCTTCACCCTCTTTGTCTTCCTGCAGTTCTGGAATATGTTCAACGCCAAGGGCTTTGCCTCGAAACGCATCGCCCTCCTCGATTGGCGCGGTTGCCGCACTTTCTTCTGTGTGCTGCTCCTGATTGGTTTTGGCCAATTTGCCATTGTGGAGTGGGGTGGCGAGCTCTTCCGTGTTGAGCCCTTGAGCTTGCGGCAGTGGGGAGAGATTGTCGGTGCGACCTCGCTCGTAGCCTTCGTGGGTGAGCTCTTGCGCTACCTCCGAAGACGATAGACTATCCCGCGTGAGCGTAGCGACCAACCGGAGATAGGACTCAACGAGAAAACCCCACCGTGAAAGGTGGGGTTTTCTCATTGGGAGGCTTGGCCCTCCTTGTCGTGCGGATTAAAATTCGGAGGTAAAGTAGAATTCGATATCCTTGAAGTTCTCCTGTGCTAAGGCCAGGGTATAGCTTGTGTCGGCCAGGAAGACATCGCGGCCGTGCTTATCGACAGCCATGTTGGTATGCTTGCGGCGCTTGAAGTCGGCCAGCTGCTCCTGGTTTTCGCTGCGAATCCAACAAGCCTTGTAGATGGAGATGGGCTCCCAACGGCACTTGGCGCCATACTCGTGCTCCAGACGGTATTGGATTACCTCAAACTGTAGGGCACCCACCGTGCCGATGATCTTGCGTCCGTTGAGGCTCGAGGTGAAGAGCTGGGCCACACCCTCGTCCATCAGCTGGTCGATACCTTTGGCCAACTGCTTGAATTTGAGCGGGTCGGCATTCTCGATATAGCGGAACTGCTCGGGCGAGAAGGAGGGGATGCCCGTAAACTTCAGCTTCTCGCCCTCGGTGAAGGTGTCGCCGATAGCGAAGTTGCCCGTATCGTGCAGACCCACGATGTCGCCCGGATAGGCGAAGTCGATGACCGACTTCTTCTCGGCCATAAAGGCGGTGGGCGACGAGAACTTCAGCTGCTTGCCACTGCGAACATGGAGGTAGTTCTTGTTGCGCTCGAAGGTACCCGAACAGATCTTCAGGAAGGCGATGCGGTCGCGGTGGTTCGGGTCCATGTTGGCGTGAATCTTAAAGACAAAGCCGGTGAGCTTCGGCTCTTGGGGCTCCACGGGGCGCGTCTCGGTCGTTGCGGGGCGCGGCGAGGGGGCAATGCGGATGAAGCACTCCAACAGCTCGCGTACACCGAAGTTATTGACTGCCGAGCCGAAGAACACGGGGGCGAGGCGACCGGCCAGGTACTCCTCGCGCTCGAAGGGGTCGTAGACACCCTCCACAAGCTCCACATCCTCGCGCAGCTGGCGGGCGAACTTCTCACCAATGTGGTCGGTAAGGAGCTCCGACGACAAATCTTTGATCTCGACCGTCGAGGCGTCGGCCGTCTGTCGCTCGTCGGAGGTGAAGAGCGAGAGCTGCTCCTCGTAGATGTTGTAGACCCCCTTGAAGCTGTCGCCACTCGAGATGGGGAACGAGAGGGGGCGTACACGGATTTTGAGCTCGTTCTCGACCTCGTCCAACAGGTCGAAGGGGTCCTTGCAGGGGCGGTCGAGCTTGTTGATAAAGACGATGACGGGGGTGTTGCGCATGCGGCACACCTCCATCAGCTTACGGGTCTGTGACTCGACACCCTTGGCACCGTCGATGACGATGATTACCGAATCAACAGCCGTCAGGGTGCGGTAGGTATCCTCGGCGAAGTCCTCGTGACCCGGGGTGTCGAGGATGTTGATTTTGAGCTCCTTGTATTCGAAGCCCATCACCGAGGTGGCTACCGAGATACCGCGCTGGCGCTCGATCTCCATGAAGTCGGAGGTGGCTCCCTTCTTGATTTTGTTGCTCTTGACGGCTCCGGCTACATGGATGGCACCTCCGAACAGGAGGAGCTTCTCGGTAAGGGTCGTCTTACCGGCATCGGGGTGGGCAATGACCGCAAAGGTGCGGCGGCGTGTAATCTCTTCTTGTAAAGTCATGTTGGCTTTCTCTCTTTAACTCTTTTTGGGGTAGTCGGTGTTGTAGTGGCAACCGACCGACTCTTTGCGGTCGCGGCCCTGCTTGATGACCAGGTAGGCGACGGCAATCATGTTGCGCAGCTCGCAGAGCTCGCGGTTGGGTTTGGTCTTGCTGTAGAGCTCCTCGGTCTCCTCGTAGAGCAGCGCCAGGCGGCTTGTGGCACGCTCCAGCGAGAGGTTCGAGCGTACGATGCCGACATAGTTGGTCAGGATGGCCTGCATCTCGCGCTTCGACTGGATGATCATCAGCATCTCCTCGGTGTGCTGCGTGCCCTCGAAGTCCCAGTCGGGAATCCCCTCCTGAATCTCCACCTTGTGGATGCGCTCGGCCGTGTGGCGGGCTGCCTGGTCGGCATAGACCACCGCTTCGATGAGCGAGTTGGAGGCCAGACGGTTGGCTCCATGCAGCCCCGTGCAGGAGGCCTCGCCCAGGGCGTAGAGGTTGCGAATCGAGGTCTGACCATTCAGATCGACCTTCACACCTCCGCACGAGTAGTGGGCGGCGGGGGTTACCGGAATCCAATCTTTGGTGATGTCGATACCGATCGAGAGGCACTTCTCATAGATGTTGGGGAAGTGGCTCTTGATTGCCTCGGCATCCTTGTGCGTTACATCCAAATAAACGAAATCTTCGCCGCGCTTGGTCATCTCGCGGTAGATGGCTCGTGCCACCACATCGCGCGGAGCGAGTGAGCGCATCGGGTGATAGCGATCCATGAACTCCTCGCCCGATTGCAGGCGCAGGATGGCTCCAAAGCCACGCATCGCCTCGGTGATGAGGAAATTGGGCTTCTCGCCCGGGTTGTAGAGCGTGGTGGGATGGAATTGGATGAACTCCATGTGGCGGGTGATTGCCTTGGCGCGGTGGCACATGGCGATGCCGTCACCCGTGGCAACCACGGGATTCGAGGTCGAGGAGTAGATGTTACCACAGCCGCCCGTGGCGACGATGGTAAACTTGGCCAACATCGTCTCAATCTCGTTGCTCTTCTCGTTCAGTACATAGGCGCCGAAGCAGGCCAGCCCGCGCGTGTGTCGTGTGACAAACTCGCCCAGGTGGTGCTGTGTCAGCAGGTCGATGGCGAAGTGGTGCTCCAACACGGTGATGTTGGGGTGGTTTTTGACCGAGGCGACGAGGGCGCGTTCGATCTCGGCACCGGTGAGATCCTCGTGGTGGAGGATGCGGTGCTCGGAGTGGCCTCCCTCGCGGTTGAGCTCAAACTTGCCGTCGGGGGTCTTGTCGAAGCGGGTACCCCAGCGGATGAGGTCGTCGATAAGCTCGGGGGCGCGACGCACAACCAGCTCCACAGCCTCGCGGTCGCACTTGCCGGCGCCACAGACGAGCGTATCCTCAATATGTTTTTCGAAGGTGTCGGGGGCGTAGGTTACCGAGCAGATACCACCCTGTGCGTAGTTGGTGTTTGCCTCCTCGATTTCCCCTTTGGTGACGATGGTTACATGCCCGTAGGCGGCGGCTTTCAGCGCAAAACTCAATCCGGCAGCGCCAGAGCCGATGACTAAATAATCGGTTTTCATCCTCCCGCTATTTTGATTGTGTGGTCTTGCATACACCTTTGGTGTATCCTTTCCGTGGGCAAAGGTATAAAATAAATCAAATAATTCCTATCTTTGCCCTCGGAAATGATGGTTTGCGCAGCTTTGACACCCCCTTTGTCGTGTTGCGCACCCCTTCAGAGAATCGAGTGCCATGCAAAAACAGAGAATAGATATCAACGACTTCGACTATCCGCTGCCCGATGAGCGCATCGCCAAGTTTCCGCTTACGGAGCGTTCGCAGTCGAAATTGCTCCTCTATCGCGGGGGCGAAATCTCCGAGCGCCGCTTCGAGCAGCTGCCCGAAGTGCTCCCTTCGGGGTCGATGTTGGTCTTCAACAATACGCGTGTGATTCGTGCGCGCATCATCATGCACAAACCCTCGGGAGCCCGCATCGAGGTCTTCTGCCTCGAGCCCCACACGCCGGCCGACTACGAGCACGCCTTTGCCGTGAAGGGGAGCTGCGTGTGGAGCTGCATTGTGGGCAACCTGAAGAAGTGGAAGGAGGGGCCGCTGCTCATCGACTTCGAGTGGCAGGGGCGTACGGAGCAGCTGCGTGCCTATATGCACGAGCATGGTACCCGCGAACACCTCATACGCTTCGAGTGGGAGGTCGATTTGAGCTTTGGTGAGCTCTTGGAGACGCTGGGCCGCATCCCCATTCCGCCCTACCTGAACCGCGAGAGCGAGGCCATCGACAACACCCGTTACCAGACCGTCTACTCCAAAATCGAAGGGTCGGTGGCGGCCCCCACGGCGGGCCTGCACTTCACCCCCGAATTGATCGAGCGCATGAAGGGTGAGGGCTTCTCGTTTGGCGAGGTGACGCTCCATGTCGGGGCCGGCACCTTCCTGCCCGTCAAGGCCGAGGATGCCACCGAGCACCCGATGCACACCGAACATTTCGATTTTAACCTGTCGACACTGAGGGGGCTTTTGGAGAGTTATGGGCGCATCGTCGCCGTGGGTACCACCTCGGTGCGTACGCTCGAGTCGCTCTCGGCCCTCGCGTGGCGCATCAAGCAGGGGCAGAAGCCCGATAACCGGGTGGTGGGGCAGTGGGAGCTCTATGACATTCCCCTCTCCTTTACCGGGGAGGAGGCGTTGCAGCTCTTGATTCGCTACATGGAGGAGCAGGGCTTGGAGCGTATGAAGGCCGCTACGCAGATCATGATTACCCCCTTGGGCTACGAGTTCCGCATCGTGAAGCACATCATCACCAACTTCCACCAGCCCAAATCGACCCTGCTGCTCCTGGTTTCGGCCTATGTGGGCGAGGATTGGCACCGCATCTACGACTTCGCCCTCGAAAACGACTTCCGCTTCTTGAGCTATGGCGACTCGTCGCTTCTGATGCGCTAACTCGCCATCATCCCCAAATCAAAGCGGCTGTTCCTTTCGGGACAGCCGCTTTGGTCTATGGTGAGGGTGGAATGTTACCTCTTGTTGCGGTTTTTCCACAGGGCCGACATCTCTTCGAGGGTCTTGCCCTTGGTCTCGGGCACGAGCTTCCAGACGAAGATGGCGGCGGCGATGCAGATTGCGCCGTAGAGGGCGTAGGCAAACATGTGGCCAAACTTGTCCCCCATCTCGCCCAGGCGCATGTTGTACATCGGCAGGAAGGTCGAGGAGACGATAAAGTTGAAGATCCACTGGAAGGCGACGGCAATCGCCACAGCGGCACCACGAATCGTGTTGGGGAAGATCTCCGAGATCAGCACCCAGCAGATGGGGCCCCAGCTGAACATGAACGAGGCGCTGTAGATCATGATGCTTGCCACCGCCATGAAGGGGGGAAGTCCCGACACCAGGTTGCAGAGCGCCACGCCAAAGGCGCCGACGGCCATGCCGATCGAGCCGTAGATCAGCAGGGGCTTGCGGCCCCACTTCTCCACCGTGAAGACGGCCAACAGCGTGAAGAGGATGTTGACGATACCCATCATCACGGTCTGTACCATCGGGTTGCTCATGCCCATCGTCTCGAAGATGCGCGGGGCGAAGTAGAGCACGGCATTGATACCCACAGCCTGCTGGAAAACGCTGAGCATGATGCCGACGAAGATGACGAGCCAGCCATAGGTAAAGAGCTTCTCGGTCTTCTCGTGGGCCGTAGCCTTGATCTCGGAGAGGATGGCCGTGGCGCGCTCCGAGCCGTTGATGCGGCTCAAGACGGTGAGAGCCTCGCCATCACGACCCGAGAGGGCCAGGTAGCGCGGGGTCTCGGGCACAAGGAGAATCAGGAGTGTAAAGAGTCCGGCCGGTACCGCCTCGCTCACGAACATCAGTCGCCAGCCACGCTCGATGGTCCAAGCTGCCGCCTCGGGATTGAGGATGCTGTTCACCCCCTCGACCAGGTCGATGACGGGGTTGGCGTGCGAGCCCAAAATCAGGAAGTTGACGAAGTAGACCACCAATTGACCGAAGATGATGGCAAATTGGTTCCACGAGACGAGCGTGCCGCGCATGTTGCTCGGTGCAATCTCGGCGATGTACATGGGGCAGATGGCCGAGGCCAAACCTACGCCCACGCCGCCCAGGATACGGTAGAGGTTGAAGGCTACCAGGAGCGAGAACGAGGGCTTGCCCGCCTCGAAGAAGAGAAATTCGGGGTAGTAGGAGCCCAGGGCCGAGAGGAAGAAGAGCCCTCCCGCCACGAAGAGTGAGCGCTTGCGTCCCAACGACGAGGCCAACAATCCCGAGATGGCACTACCGATGATACAGCCAATCAGGGCGCTCGACGAGGTGATGCCGTGCATGGCATCGGTGTAGGCGAAGTCGGCCCCCATGAAGAAGGCCTGCAAACCCTTCTCGGCACCCGAAATGACGGCCGTGTCGTAACCGAAGAGCAGACCTCCGATGACGGCGACCAGCACAATCGAGAAGAGATAGAGCTTGCTGCCCTGTTGATTCGTTTGGTTCATAGCAGTCGGACTTGGATTAGATGTAGAGGTTGATAAGCGACTCGTAGAGCTCCTGCTTGCCGCTGGTGCACTTCGGCTCACCCTGCTTGCGGGCGTAGTCGGCCACCTCTTCGAGCGTCAGGCGACCCTCCTCGAAGGCCTTGCCCTCGCCGGCGTCGTAGCTTGCATAACGCTCCTTGAGCATCTTTTCGTAGGGCGAGTTCTCCAGGATGTCGGCGGCGATGAGCAGGGCGCGAGCCATGGCATCCATGCCCGAGATGTGGGCGATGAAGATATCCTCCGGATCGGTCGAGTTGCGACGGGTCTTGGCGTCGAAGTTGGTGCCGCCGCCCTGCAGACCACCACCGCGCAGGATGACCAACATGGCCTGTACCAACTCGTAGAGGTCTACGGGGAATTGATCGGTATCCCAGCCATTCTGGTAATCACCGCGGTTGGCGTCGATCGAGCCCAACATGCCGGCATCGACGGCGCACTGCAACTCATGCTCGAAGGTGTGGCCCGCCAGCGTGGCGTGGTTCACCTCGATGTTCACCTTGAAGTCCTTCTCCAGGCCGTGTGCCTTGAGGAAGCCGATGACGGTCTCGGTATCGACATCGTACTGGTGCTTCATCGGCTCCATGGGCTTGGGCTCTACGAGGAAATTCCCCTTGAAACCCTGCTTGCGTGCGTAGTCGCGGGCCATGGTGAGCATCGTGGCCAGGTGCTCCTTCTCGCGCTTCATGTCGGTATTCAGCAGCGACATATAACCCTCGCGGCCACCCCAGAATACATAGTTCTCGCCGCCCAGCTCGATGGTGGCGTCGATGGCATTCTTGATCTGCAACATGGCGCGTGCTGCGCAGTCGAAGTCGGGGTTGGTCGAGGCGCCGTTCATGTAGCGGGCGTGGCCGAAGACATTGGCCGTACCCCACAGGAGTTTGATACCTGTCTCGGCCTGCTTCTGCTTGGCATAGGCGACAATCTCCTTCAGGTTCTTCTCGTACTCCTCCACCGAGTTACCCTCGCTGATGAGGTCTACATCGTGGAAACAGTAGTACTCGATACCCATCTTCTGCATAAACTCGAAGCCGGCATCCATCTTGCACTTGGCAGCTTCCAGGGCCGAGGCACCCTCGCTCCAGGGGAAGTGCTTCGTGCCACCACCAAATTGGTCGCCACCCTCGGCGCAGAGCGTATGCCACCACGCCATCGAGAAACGGAACCAATCCTTCATCTTGCGACCATAGACCACGCGCTCGGGCTCGTAGTAGTGGAACGCCATCGGATTCTTCGACTCTTTGCCCTCAAAGGGAATCTTTCCTACTTCGGGAAAATAAACTTTTGCCATAATCAATACCTGTTTTTAGTTATTTGTTTGTTCTGTTTTCGTTGTGTCGTGGCTCTATAATTGGCTCTCGAGCAGCTCTTTCCATGCGTCGTAGGCCTTGCGTAGCGCCTCTTGCGAGGAGTTGTCGGGCTCGATGACCTCCAACCGCTTGAGCGAGCGGAAGGCCTCCTCGCGCGAGGCATAGAGGCCGGCTCCGAGGGCTGCTCCGCGGGCGGCACCCAGCGCTCCGTCGGTGTTGAAGAGCTCGATGCGGGCTCCCGACAGCGTAGCCAGCGTTTGGCGGAAGAGCGGCGAGAGGAAGAGGTTGGCCTTGCCGGCACGAATCACCTCGGGGCGGAGTCCCATCTCGCGCATCACCTCGATACCGTAGTAGAACGAGAAGGCGATGCCCTCCTGCGTAGCACGCAGCAGATGGGCCGTTGAGTGGCGATTGAGGTCGATGTGGGCAAACGAGGCCCCCGTATAGCGGTTTTGCAGCACGCGCTCGGCACCGTTGCCGAAGGGGAGGGCCAACAGACCGTCGCAGCCGGCAGGAGCCGTTGCAGCCAGGGCGTTCATCTCGTCGTACGAGAGCGTCGAGGCGAGGTTGCGCTTCACCCACGAGTTGAGGATGCCGGTGCCGTTGATGCAGAGCAGAATCCCGTAGCGGGGGCTGCTCTTGCTGTGATTGACATGCAGAAAGGTGTTTACGCGCGACTCGGGATCGGCCTTCGGACTATCGACCACGCCATAGACCACGCCGCTCGTGCCACCCGTAGCTGCCACCTCGCCCGCTTCGAGCACATTGAGCGAGAAGGCGTTGTTGGGCTGATCGCCGGCGCGGTAACTGATTGGTGTGCCCTCGGGAATGCCGAAGAGCTCCTCGGTGAGGCGGTTGGTGCGGGGGCCAATGCCGATCGAGGGGATTGCCTCGGGAATCATCTCCAACGGAAGGCCGTAGTAGTGGGCCACCTGCTCGGCCAACTTGTCCTGCTTGAAGTCCCACAGAATCTGCTCCGAAAGGCCGCTTTGGGTGGTGCCAATCTCGCCTGAAAGGCGGTAGGCGGCGTAGTCGCCCGGCAACATGAAGCGGTCGATTTGGGCGAAAATCTCGGGTTCGTTGCGCTTCACCCAGGCCGCTTTCGAGGCGGTGAAGTTGCCCGGCGAATTTAGCAGCTCGTCCAGGCAGCGCTCGCGACCCAGGGCATCACGCGCCTCGTCGCCAATGGCTACGGCACGCGAGTCGCACCAGATAATCGCCTTGCGCAGGGGACGGTGCTCCTTGTCGAGGCATACCAGGCCGTGCATCTGGTAGGTGATACCGATGGCGGCGACCTCGCCGAGCGAGTGGTGGCGGCCTATCTCCTGCAACCCTTCGCAGATGTATTGCCACCACATCTCGGGGTCTTGTTCGGCCCAGCCGCTTTGCAGGGCCTCAATCGGCATTTCACTTTGCGGGCGGGTCACCGAGGCGACACACTCGCCCGAGGCGATATCCATCAACGAGAGTTTGATGGAGGAGGAGCCCATATCGATTCCAAGTGCTTTCATCTTAACGGTAAAATCGGAGTAAAGGGTTTTTGTCAGCTATAAAGGTAGCAAAAAAAATCGACCTGCCCATGCAAAAAACAACGAAAGAGCGCCCCGGCAACAAATAGCCCCCCTGACGGAAACAAAAAAGGCCCCTGCCAAAGGCAGAGGCCGCATGGTTTTGCGTTGTTGCGGACTATTTGCGCATCAAAAAGTTGAGGATGAACCATCCGCCGAAGATCTGCAGCAGCATCCCCGGGAGGCCGAGCGTGAGGTCTTGCAGAGCCACCTGCAGGCTCCCCGTCAGGGCCCACTCCACAAGCGAGCCAACCCCCTGATAGAGCACTACGACCAGGGCCAACATCCCGATGGTGGCGCGTCCCGTGCGGGCGGCACATGCCCCGGCGGCGAGGGCCAGAAGCGTCGATTTGATCAGCAGAATGGGGAGCGTCGCAACGGCCGGCATGCCGAACAGGAGCGAGTTTGCGAGGGGCGAGATGAGGGCCGTCAGCAGACCCACGCGCCACCCGTACTTATAGGCTCCCACCAGCGTGAAGAGGTAGATGGGCAACCAGCGCATACCCCCCTGGGGGAGCAGGTGAAAGAGTTGAGGCACCACGATGTTTCCCACAACAAAGAGGGCGGCCAGAAGCCAGGTGCGACGCTCGCCAAAGGGGAGCGAATAACATTTTAATGAGGCTGTCATTTCCATAATGTGTTACTTTATATGGTTAAATCTCAATCAGTTCATACTCCTGGCTGCCCATGCCGAGTTTTTCGGCCCAATCGAGCGTATGCATGCCGAAGCGCGAGTCGATGCGCTTGATGAGGTGTACCTTTCCCTCATCGTCGGACGAGCGTACCAGGTCGGTGCAGGCGCGGTCGAGGGCCACGGGGTCGAGCGACGAAAGCATGCCGATATCGCCCATACGGGGCTCCTCGGGGTGGGCATTGCAGTCGCAATCGACCGAGAGGCGATTCGCTACGCTGATGTAGAGAATCTTCTCGCCACAGTGGTCGGCCACGGCGTGTGCCGCCTCGGCCATCGCCTCCAGGAAGTGCTTCTGCTCGGGAAGCTTGTTCCAATCAATCTTGCGGGCGGCACCACAGGTGTGAATCCACGCCTTGCCGGCCGACGAAGCGATGCCGATGGCCATGTTCTTGATGGCGCCTCCGAAACCGCCCATCTGGTGCCCCTTGAAGTGGGAGAGAATCACCGTGAAGTCGTAGTCGAGAAAGCCCTTTCCCACGATATCGACCTTCAGGTGGCGCCCACCTCGTACGGGCAACTCGGCCTCCCCTTCGGCATCCATGATTTCGACCGGTGCGATGGCCGTAAAGCCGTGGTCGCGGGCCGCTTTCAGATGGCTCTCGGTGTCGGCTCTGCCCCCACCGTAGGCGGTGTTGCACTCGACGATGGTACCCTTCAATTTCTGTACCAAATCTTTAATCAGGGCGGGTTGCAGGAAGTTGTGGCCCCCGGGCTCGCCGGTCGAGAGTTTGATGGCGACTTTGCCTTCGGCCTTACGCCCCAATACCTCATACAGCGCCACGAGCTTCTCGGGCGAAATCTCCTTCGAAAAATAGACTTTGCTCTTCATGGTAATCGGTTTTAACTCTACAAATATACCTCTTTTTTCTCAAATATCCTACTTAGAGCGTGATTTCTGCTCCGGCCGTAAAGGTCGCCTTCGGCATCGGAAATCCGTAGTTGATTTCGTAGTGCGTACCCAGCAGGTTCTCGCCCCGCAGCCAGAGGTTCAGCCATCTTTGGGCGCGAAATGTAAGGCGCAGGTTTACAAGTGTATAGCTCTCTTTTAGGGCCGTCGTCGTGGGGCTCTCCTGGCGCGTTAGAAGCCCTGCGATGTGCTGCACGCCCGCCTTGATGAGCCAGCGTCGGCAGTCGAACACGAGACGACCGCTTAGCTTGTGCTCCGGAGCGCCGAGCTGCGGGTAGCGCATCTTCAGGAGCGAGTAGTCCGCCTCGAGGCGCAGGGCGTCGAGGGGTTGCAGCACGAGTTCGGCTTCCAACCCCCGATTGCGGATGCGCCCCGTATTTTGGTTTTGGGGGCGCCCCTCCACCATCTCGACCCGAATCGTGTTCTTGCCGTCGAGCCGGTAGAGGGTCACCCCGTAGCGCAACCTGCCGTCGAAGAGTCGCTGCTGTGCAGCCACCTCATACTGCACCACCTGCTCGGGCCGAAGTTGGGGGTTGCGCGAGGCGAAGAGGTACATCTCGCGGATGGTGGGGAAGCGAAACCCCTTGCTGACCGACCCCCGCAGCTCGATGCCGAGTGGCAGAGCCACCTCCACGCCCCCTTGCGGCACCCACACGCCACCTGCTCGGGAGTGGTGGTCGTAGCGCAGGGCCCCTTGCAGGCGCCAGCGCCCCAGCTGCTGCGCCAGGTCGAGGTAGAGGGCCCCTTCGCGTTCGCGCTCCCGACCGATGGGACTCTCGCTACCATCCGTGTAGCGGTTTTCGGCCCGGCCGCCCATCTCGAGAAGTTCGACTCCGAGCGTCAGGGTGTTGCCGCGAAAGAGCGAGAGCGACTCTTGAAGCGAGAGTCCCAGGGTGTGATCGAGCGAGTGAAAGAGGTAGTCGGTCGGGGGTGTGTCGGCCGTGTGGCCGTCGTTGATGCGGTGGCGACCCCCACTCCAAAAGAGGCGCAGGGAGCCCGATGCGTGCGTGTGTCGATGGCTGACAAGGAGTGCAGCCATGCCGCGCAACGCTTCTGCATCGTTGTCCGTCAGCGGGGCTGTTACGGGGCCCGGATTCGACGAGTCGAAGTGGTCGAGCGAGAGGTCGGCCCCCAGCTGCCAACGGGGGGAGAGGCGGTAGTGCAGGGCAAGTTGTCCTCCCGCCTGTCCGAAGCCCATGTTGGGACGGTGGCCGTCGCTGCGGTTGTAGCAGCCGCTCCCCGAGATGCGGAGCCGTTCGCCCTGCCACGAGGCGCGCAATTGCGACTCAAAGACCCCGTACGAGCCTCCTCCGAGCCTCGACCCCAGACGAAATCCACGCTCCGAGCCGGGGTGGGTGGTAATTGAAATGACGCCACCCATCGCCTGTGAGCCGTAGCGCACCGAGGCGGGGCCGCGTATCACCTCCACCCGCGCTGCATCGTGCGTGAGGTAGTTGTCGGCAATCGAGTGGCCCATCAGCCCCGAGTAGTGGGGCATGCCGTCTACCACGACCAGCACCCCCGTGGTGGGAGCACCCCCGATGCCGCGTATCGAGATGGATCCCGAAGCCCCCGTCGAGAGGCCGTTGCCCATCACCCCGCGCGAGGTGACGAAGAGCCCCGGCACCTCCTCGGTGAGTAGCGAGAGGAGCGACGGCTGTAGCGATTGTTCGATTTCGTGTCGGGTGACGGGGGTGTGTGAGGCGCTTTTAAGGAGCGGCTCCTCGTGCGGAGCACTCCCCTCGACAACCACCTCGTCGATCGAGAGCGAGTGGGCGATGCGTACAGAGTCGGCACTGCCCATGAGCAGCGCAAAGAGTGGAAAAAGAAGCATACAGAGCAGTTTTTTGATGTCAATCGGAGAGAGGTTTCTGCTCTATTTGTGGGTTTGTGTACGGATGAAATTTTCGATTTCGGCCAGGCACTCCGTGGGGGTGTTCACGCCTCGGCAGCGCTTCTCGACGGGGCACCAATCCGTCCCTTTGCGGTTGATGATGTGCTCCACCACCAGCGAGTGGCACACCTTCAAACCGTGGCGCAGCAACATCTCGAGGGCGGGGCGGCTGATGATGTCGGCATAGATCCGTTCGACGCCCCCGAGAATCATCAGGGCGGCAGCCCCCTTGCCCACCACCTTGTCGGCGATCGCAGCCCCGCGCAGCAATGCGGGCTCCTCGGTCAGCAGACGGTAGAGGTCGCTGATGCCGCGTTCGCGGAAGATGAGAATCGTATCCCCCGAGCGTACCACACACGAGCACTGCTCCCGAAAGAGCAGCTCGATAAGTTCGTATCGCGGATCCGTCGTAGGGATGTTGGGCATGGTCTGCATGGTAAAAACCTTCTGTCGGGGGGCAAATTCTATGCCATGGGTAGGATTTACTCCTCCAGGAGGAGCTTGCGCCACGCCTCGGGTACGGGGGCCTTCTCCTGGCGCTCGAAGTCGAAGACCACCATCACCGAGCGGCTCTCGGTGCAGATGCGCTCGCCCCCGTCGGGCAGCAGGCAGACAAGTTGCTGGAAGAACTGCATCGAGGTGGTGCCCACCTTGTCGATGGTGGTGCGCAGAATCACCTCATCCTCCATGCGAATCTGGCTCTTGTAGTCGGTTTGGGTCGCCACGGTGATGATGCGGCGAATCTTCTCGGGGGTGTCAATCTCCAAAATCCGGCGGTAGAACTCCATCTTGCCGATATCGAAATACATCTGCTGCGACACATTGTTCACATGCAGAAAGGAGTCTACATCCGAAAAACGCTTCTGTATGGGGGTCTCTATCAGGGGCATAACTTTTCTAACCTTTCTAACCTTTTTCTAACTTTTGTGTCGATAAAAGGGGCGGTTGTGAGGGTGTGTGTGGGGGAGTTAGCGGATGATGGTAAACTCGCCGTGCTCGTTGAACGAGATGATGCCCGAGGGCTTGCGCGTGGGCTTTCCCTCGAAGCGGGGCGAGACCACATGATCCACCCCCTCGACAATGGCGCGGTCAATCTCCGTAAACTTCTTCGGGGTCTCGTGTCCCGAAAGGTTGGCCGAGGTCGAGACCAACGGACGACGGAACTTACGCAGCAGACGCTGACAAAATTCGTGGTTGGGAATGCGTACCCCCAAGGTGCGCTCCTCGGGGATGAGGTTCTCGGCCAGGCCGACTGCTCCCGGGAGGATGAGGGTGAGGGGCGAGGTGGCAAGCTCGGCCACCTCGAAGGCGATTGCCGGCGCCTTGTTCACATAGCGTACCACGCTGTCGGCCGAGTCGCACAGCACCAACATCGAGTGCTTATTCTCGCTCTGCTTCAGCGCATAAATTTTGGCTACGGCCTCTTGGTTGGTGGCATCGCATCCCAAACCCCACACCGTATCGGTGGGGTAGAGGATGATACCGCCCGCCTTGAGCACTTCGATACATTTGCTTATCTCTCTATCCATCAGTTAATCAGCTTAAAAGGGAATTACTCTTCGGTATTCTTCTCCACGGGGTGCAATCCGCGCTCCCCGGCCAGGCGCTCCATCAGGGCGTAGGCCTCGTCGTAGTCGTTGCGAATCTCACCATCGAGGATGGCATTCTTGATGACCTCCTTTATCTCGCCGATGAGCGAGCAGGGGGGTATGCCGTAGGTGCGCATGATGATCTCGCCCGTGATGGGGGGCTGGAAGTTGCGGATGCGGTCGCGCTCCCCCAAATCCTTGAGCTTTGAGCGCACCAGCTCGAAATTTTTGAGGTAGCGCTTCACCTTGGCATCGATACCCGAGGTGATGTCGGCCTCGCAGAGCAGCATCAACTGCTCGATGTCGTCGCCCGCCTCGAAGAGCAGGCGCCTTACGGCCGAGTCGGTTACCATATCCTCCGAGAGGATGATGGGCCTCAAATGCAGGAAGACGAGCTTTTGCACAAACTTCATCGGTTCGCCTAAGGGGAGTTTCAGGCGGCGAAAGATGGCGGGCACCATCTTCGAGCCTGCCACCTCGTGTCCGTGGAACGAAAAACCCGTCTTGGGGTCGTACCCCTTGCACTGCGGCTTGGCAATGTCGTGCAGCAGGGCGGCCCAGCGCAGCCACAAATCCTCGGAGCGCGTGGCTACATTGTCCAACACCTTGAGCGTATGTTGAAAGTTGTCTTTGTGGGCGTGCTGACCGCGACGCTCCACCCCCTTCAATTGGTGCAATTCGGGGAGTATCAGTTCCAAAAGGCCGGTCAGGTCGAGCAGCTCGTAGCCAATCGAGGGGCGGGGTGAGAGCATGATTTTGTTCAGCTCGACGATGATTCTCTCGCGCGAGACGATGGCAATGCGCTCGCGGTTGCGGCGAATCGCCTCGAAGGTCTCATCCTCGATGTCGAAGCCGAGCTGGGTGGCGAAGCGGATGGCGCGCATCATGCGCAGGGGGTCGTCCGAGAAGGTGATGTCGGGGTCGCAAGGGGTGCGGATGATGCAATCCTCCAGGTCGTACATCCCCTCGAAGGGATCGACCAGCTCGCCGAAGCGCTCCTTGTTGAGCGACCAGGCCAAAGCGTTGATGGTGAAGTCGCGGCGCAGCTGGTCATCTTCGAGTGTGCCGGCCTCGACGGTCGGCTTGCGGGAGTCGTGGGTGTAGCTCTCTTTGCGGGCCCCCACGAACTCCACCTCCACACCGTCGATGCGCAGCATCGCCGTGCCGAAGTTCTTGAAGACCGAAACGCGCGTGTGGAGCTCCTCGCCCAGGGCGCGGGCCAGGTCGATACCGCTTCCCACCACCACTACATCGACATCGGTCGAGGGGCGACGCAGGTAGTAGTCGCGCACATAGCCTCCCACCACATAGGCCTCTACGCCCAGGCGGTCGGCCATGGCACCTATGCGATGAAAAAGGGGTAGGTCGAGGGCTTTGATTTCGCTCATCTCTCGGGGCTATTTCAGACAGCGTTGGTAGAGGGCCACGGTGTTCTCCAGGCCGTAGTAGAGGGCGTCGCTGATCAGGGCGTGGCCGATGGATACCTCGTCGGTCCAGGGGATGCGCTCGACAAAGTAGCGCAGATTCTCCAGGTCGAGGTCGTGGCCGGCATTGAGCCCCAGACTGCACTCGCGGGCCGTCTCGGCAGCTCGCAGGTAGTCGGCGATGGCGCGCTCGGGGTCGGTCGGGTAGTTGCGGGCATAGGCCTCGGTGTAGAGCTCCACGCGGTCGGCACCGCAGAGCTTCGCCCCCTCGACCATCTCGCTTACGGGATCGACAAAGATCGAGACACGGATGCCGGCCTCTTGGAAGCGGGCTACCATATCTCGCAGGAAATCACGATGTTTGACGGTGTTCCATCCGGCATTGGAGGTGATGGCGTCGGGGGCATCGGGCACGAGCGTAACCTGCGTGGGACGATTCTCCAAAACCAACTCCACGAACGAGGGGATGGGGTTGCCTTCGATGTTGAACTCGGTCGTAAGGCGGGGCTTCAGTTCACGCACATCGGCATAGCGGATATGGCGCTCGTCGGGGCGGGGGTGCACCGTGATGCCGTCGGCACCGAAGCGCTCGATATCGAGGGCCGCCTGCAGTACATGGGGGCGATTTCCGCCACGCGAGTTGCGTACTACGGCAATTTTATTGATGTTTACACTCAGTTTCGTCATAAAATCGTTATATTTGCGGTAAAGTTACTCATTTTTTTTGAAATTCGCACCGATGAAGGTTATTCTTTTTTCTCGCGCCGAGACCAAACACAACTTCGCCGACCTCAATAATGTGGTGCTGTGTGCCCGTATGCGCAGCTCCGGGCTGCTCGTCAATCGGGAGTTTGCCACCCTCTTGGAGCAGACTCTGCAGATTTCGTTCAGGCCCGAGGAGCTCTACGACGAGCTCACCTCGGAGCAGGTTGCAGATAGTGTGATGGTCTGCCTCGGTGGCGATGGTACGCTGCTCGAGGGGGCACGCCGCCTCAAGGGGGCTCCCGTGCCGGTGGTGGGAATCAATGCCGGTCGTCTGGGTTTTCTGACTGCCGTGGGCTCCGACGGCATCCCCGAACTATTTGATGATTTGGCCTGTGGTAAGTTGCGTGTCGAGCGACGCTCGATGCTCGAGGTCGAGGGGGATTTTCTCTCCGGGGAAGGTCAGCATAAACATTTGGCTCTGAACGAGATATCCATCCAGCGACGCGGAGCCGGCATGATCTCGGTCGAGGCTTATGTCGATGAGCAGTGGGTGGCCACCTACCACGGCGACGGGGTGTTGCTCTCGACCCCCACGGGCTCGACTGCCTACTCGCTCAGTACCGGAGGCCCGATCGTGGCTCCGCAGTGCGCCTGCTTTGTCCTTACGCCCCTGGCCCCCCACAACTTGACGATGCGGCCGCTAATCATCCCCGACTCGAGCAGGGTCGATTTCCGCATCCATACCCGTGACGAGGGGGCGCTGCTCATGCTCGACAACCACACCTACGATTTGGAGGAGGGGTGCACGCTCCATGCCAGGCGCTCGTCGCAGTCGATTTTTTTGGCCGTGCCGCATACTATATCCTTCTACGACTCGTTAAGAGAGAAGTTGCTTTGGGGCGTAGATGTGCGCAGTTAGGCCGAAAAAGTGCTACTTTTTTGCTTCGCATTTTCGCATTTCGCATAAAAAAGCTATATTTGCACCTTAATTACACCGTATTAAAAGCCTAAGTTCGAATGACACAGGAGAAGAAGATACCCCGCCATGTAGCCATCATCATGGATGGAAACGGCCGATGGGCCGAGAGCCGCGGCCAGGAGCGCTATGTCGGCCACATGCAGGGCGTCGAGTCGGTAAGACGCTCGGTGAAGGCTGCTCTGCGCAATGGTGTGGAGTACCTTACGCTCTATGCCTTCTCGACCGAGAATTGGGGCCGTCCCGCCGAGGAGGTGAGCGCCCTGATGGAGATTCTCTGTCGTTCGATTTTGGACGAGACGCCCGAGCTCAAGAAGCAGGGGGTGCGCGTGCGCATCATCGGCGACCGGAGTCGCTTTTCGGAGCGTGTGCGCGAGCACCTCGACCTGATCGAGGGTCAGACCTCCGAGTGCGACAAGCTGACGCTGATTTTGGCGCTCAACTACTCGTCGCGCAGCGAGATTACCCGTGCCGTGCGCAACCTGGCTGCCCGCGTGGCGGCGGGTGAGCTGGCGGTGGAGGCGATCGACGAGAAGCTCCTCTCCGACCACCTCTATACGGCCCCCTATCCCGATCCCGACCTGGTGATTCGTACCAGCGGGGAGTGTCGATTGAGCAACTTCCTGCTGTGGCAGGCCTCCTATGCCGAGTTCTACTTCCCCGAGGTGTTGTGGCCCGACTTCACGGAGGAGGAGTTCGACAAGTCGATGGAGGTCTATGCCTCGCGTGATCGCCGCTACGGCTTGGTGAAGAAGTAAATTGCAAAGTTGAAGCAGATGAATCGTTTGACGAAATCTCTTTGGATGCTTGTCCTCCTGTTGGGCCTCGGCACCGTTGCCCGGGCACAAGAGGTTGAGCCCTCCGACTCTACGGCTTACGATTTTCCGGAGAATGCCCCGATGATGGAGGCGGCAGGAGAACCGAAGCTCTACTATATCCGCAAGGTCAATGTTCACGGTATCAAGTATCTGAACCACGATTTGATTCGTTCGTCGGCAGGTCTTGTGCCGGGGGATTCGCTCTATCTGCCCGGTAACTACATCTCGCAGGCCGTGACGCGCCTGTGGAATCAGCGCTACTACTCCGATGTGAAGGTAGGTGCCACCATCCTGGGCGACAGTGTCGATTTGGAGCTCTTCCTGCACGAGCGCCCGCTGGTCAACAGCTGGGGCTTCACGGGCATCTCGAAGAGCAAGCAGAAGGATCTGCTCGAAAAGCTCAAACTCAAGCGCGGTACCGAGCTCTCGGACTATGTCATCGACAAGAATACCAAGCTCATCAAGGCCCACTTCTCCAAAAAGGGCTTCCGCAATACGGAGGTCGATGTCATCATCAAGAATGACTCGTTGCGCCCCCGTACGGTCAATGTGGTCTTCGATATCGACCGCAAGGAGCGTGTGAAGGTGGGCGAGATCACCTTCTCGGGCAACCACGAGTTCCCCGAGAAGCGTCTGCGCAAGACCTTCAAGAAGACCCACAAGACGAGCATCAACATCTTCCGCAGCACGAAGTTCAACGAGAAGGCTTTTGCCGAGGATAAGGAGCTGCTGCTCGACTTCTACAACTCGAAGGGCTTTAGAAATGCCACCATCCTCTCCGACTCGACCTACACCATCAACGAGAAGCGCATGGGGGTACATATCGACCTCTCGGAGGGTAACAAGTACTACATCCGCAATGTCTCGTGGCTCGGCAACTCGGTCTACACGACCGAAGACCTCGAGCGCCTGTTCAGCGTGCAGAAGGGCGATGTCTACGACAAGAAGTCGATGCACAAGCGCCTGGGTATCGGCCGCGAGGTCAATCCCGACGAGATGTCCGTATCGTCACTCTACCAGAATCAGGGCTACCTGATGTCGCAAATCTCGCCCGACGAGATCATCGTGGGGCAGGACTCCATCGACCTGGTAATCAAAATCTTCGAGGGTAAGCAGTTCACCATCAACGAGGTGGGTATCTCGGGTAACAACCGTCTGGACGACGAGGTGATTCGCCGCGAAATCTACACCCGTCCGGGTGAGTTGTACGACCGCTCGATGCTGATGCAGACCATCCGCACGCTCAACGCCATGGGGCACTTCAACGCCGAGGCCATCATGCCCGACATTCAGCCTGTCTCGAACGAGTTGGTCAATGTGAATTGGCCCCTGGAGGAGCAGGCCAGCGACCAGTTCAACATCGCCGGCGGTTGGGGCTCGGGTACCTTTGTGGGTTCGGTGGGCATCACGCTCAACAACCTCTCGATGCGCAACTTCTTCAAGAAGGGGGCTTGGCGACCCTACCCGATGGGTCAGAATCAGCGCCTCTCGGTCTCGGCACAGACCAACGGTACCTACTATAAGGCCCTCTCGTTGAGCTTCACCGACCCCTGGTTGGGTGGCAGGAAGCCCAACTCCTTTACGGTAGGCGCCTACTTCTCGGAGCAGAATGATGCCTATTATGTATGGCAGGAGCCTACACGCTACTTCCGCTCGAACGGTGTCTCGGTCGGTCTGGGTAAGCGCCTCTCGTGGCCCGACCCCTACTTTACCTTCTACGGTGAGTTGGCCTACCAGCGCTACAAGCTGATGGATTGGGGTTCGTTTGTGATGTCGAACGGTGTGGCCAACATGGCCTCGCTCAAGTTGGTATTCGCCCGCAGCTCGGTGGACCAGCCCACCTATCCGCGTCGTGGCTCCGACTTCAGCGTCTCGGTGCAGGCTACGCTGCCCCACTCGCTCTGGGATGGAAAGGACTACAGCGACAAGTCGATGCCCGATCAGGAGCGTTATAAGTGGATCGAATTTCATAAGTGGCAACTCAAGGCGCAGTGGTTTGTTCCCCTGTCGCAAAACCAGAAACTCGTCCTGATGGCCAAGGCCGAGATGGGTTACTTGGGCAACTATAACAAGGACAAGGTCTCGCCCTTCGAGCGCTTCGAGGTGGGTGGTGACGGTATGTCGGGCTATAATATCTATGGTATCGACATCATCTCGATGCGTGGTTACGACGATGGAGAACTCGACCCCGCCGACGACTACTACTCGAGTGCCTACAACAAGTATACGGTCGAGTTGCGTTACCCCATCATCCTGAAACCCTCGTCGCAAATCTATGTGTTGGGCTTCCTCGAGGGCGGTAACGGTTTCAAGACCTGGCGCGAATTTTCGCCCTTCAATATCAAGCGTTCGGCCGGTTTCGGTGTCCGCCTCTACCTCCCCGTAGTAGGTATGCTGGGTATTGATTGGGGTTACGGATTCGATCCGGCTGCGGGTCAGACTACGCGCAGTGGTAGTCAATTCCACTTTGTGTTGGGTCAGCAGTTCTAACTCCGTGGCAACAAATTTGAAGATTTACCGTTTATTAAGAGGGGAGAGTAAAAGCAGGAGTAGGGGTGAAATAGGAATAGAGTGAGTAGAAGTAGGAAGTAGGAATAGGAAGTAGGAATAGGAATAGAAATGGTATCCTGTAATAACTTGCCTCCTCCCTCCACCCAAAATAGAAAACCTTAAAATAGAACGATATGAAAAAGTGGATTTTCAGCCTGGTGGCAATTCTGGCCGTAGCATCTTCGGCCGTGGCTCAAAACTATATCGTGGTGAACAGCGAGAAGGTCTTCAAGTCGCAGAGCGATTACAACGAGGCCCTCACCACGCTCGACAACCTGGCCAAGGCCGAGCAGGAGAAGGTCGATAAGATGTTTGCAGAGGTGGAGACCAACTACAACCGCTATATGCGCGTGAAGAGTTCGATGAACAGCGCCCAGCAGCAGGCACAGGAGGAGGCCATCCTCGCCCTCGAGCAGGAGGCTTTGGCCTACCAGGAGTCGGTGTTTGGTAGCGAGGGTAGCCTGATGAAGCGCCGCGTGGAGCTTATCCAGCCCATTCAGAAGCGCGTCTTCAGCGCCATCGAGAGCTATGCCAAGCAGCAGGGCGTTGATCTGGTTATCGACTCGGCCTCCAACCCCACGCTCCTCTATGTGGGCAGTGCTGCCGACAAGACCCAGGCCATCATCGACCTCTTGAAATAGTTGAAACAGAGAACAAAAACAAGGAAATATAAACAACCAGAAAATGAAAAACTTACTGAAACTGACCCTCGCGCTCGTCATGATGCTGGGTGCATCGTCGCTCTATGCGCAGAAATTCGGACGAATCAACACCAACGACCTGATTGCCGCCATGCCCGAAACGGCTGAGGCTCAGGCCAACCTCGACGCCTTTATCAAGGACTACAGCGACATGTTCGAGGCGATGCAGGTGGAGATCAATACCAAGATGGCTGACCTTCAGAAGAGTGAGGCTACCTTGAGCGATTCGATGAAGAAACTCAAGTACGATGAGCTGCAGAACCTCTCGGCTCGCATGGAGGAGTTCCAGCGCTCGGCCCAGCAGGATATCCAGCAGAAGCAGGCCGAACTGATGCAGCCCGTGCAGGAAAAGGCTATCAATGCTGTCAATGCCGTAGCCAAGGCTGCTGGCTTTACCGCCATCTTCGACACCTCGATTCCTACGATGATCTATATCGACGAGGCGCAGGTGGAGGATATTTTGCCGGCTGTTAAGGTGCAACTCGGCCTTTAATTTTTGATTTTATAGGGCAAATTTCACCTTGCCTTGTTCGCCCCGAATGGGAGGTACGCCAAGTACATCCCATCCGGGGCTTACTTCGTTAAGTCGAAATTTGCGCCTCTAAAAGTCAAAAATTTTCTTTTCTAATTACTACCGGTGCGATAAACTTTGCAGTGTTGCTTCTATTTTGTTTTGTATAAGTATATTAGAATACTATTTATTGTTTTTTAATTGGAAAAACCTTTTACCGTGCTGACCTTTCGGGCTGCAATTGGGAGCAGTGATTTATCACTGCGACAAGCCCTCCCTTTGCCAAAGGGAGGGTTTGGGAGGGAATGTCAATATATTTTATTATTTAAGTAGTTGAAAATTAACTGTTTTTCGGGGTTGATTTTTGCTGCCCGTGGGCAGAATTTTAATAAGCAACGGGCTGTCAAGTGCACTTGACAGGCCGTTGCTTATTAAAATAGAGGTGCAAAGCACCAAAAAATCAACTCCGAAAATTTATTGCATCAATAGTAATTTTGAATTTTGAATTTATCCGTTCTAATGGCCATTAGAACGGATATCCTACGCCGAAGTTGAGGGCGGTGTTCTCGAAGCGGAAGTTATGAATCCAGCGCTCGCCGACGGGGTTGTTCGGGTTGTGGAGTTGGATACCCCAATCCAGGCGCAATACGGCGAACTTGATGTCGAGGCGGATACCGATACCCGTATTGAATCCGAGCCCCTTGTAGAAGTCGTTGAAGTGGAAGACGGCATCCGACGAGTACTCCTCCTCGTTCTCGCGCATGAACCAGATATTGCCCGCATCGAGGAAGGCGGCACCGTGGAAGATGCCCCAAATGGGGAATCGGAACTCGAGGTTGGCCTCCAGGCGCATGTCACCCAACTGCGTGGGGTAGAGCATGTCGGCGGGGGTGGGGGTGGTACCCGGGCCGAGGGTGCGGGGGGTCCATCCGCGCATCGAGTTACTACCACCCGCATAGAAGAGGCGGTCCATGGGGAGTACCTCGGCATTGCCGTAGGCGAAGCCGAAGCCGGCGAAGAGGCGGCCGGCGATGGCGCTCTTTTCGCCCAACATGATTTTGCGGCTCGCATTCACATCAATGCGGAAGTACTGCGAGTAGCGGATACCGAAGAGTTCGTAGTAGGATTGCCCCTCGGCGGGTGACGAGAGGAGGTGCTCCAGGCCGTTGAGCAGGTTACCGGCCACCTCGGCATTGATACGCAGCGAGGTAGCGTTGCCGCCCAGGTTCTTACGCTGGTTGTTGAAGGCGTAGCTGAACGAGAGGGCCGAGATAAGTTGTGATTGGTAACTGTTCTGCAGGTAGGCATTCTGCAGGCTGTTGTAGAACTCCTGGTCGAGGTAGCCCACATCGACCACTGTGATGTCAATCGGGCGCAGGGCGAAGCTCGAGTAGCGGCGGTCATCCCACGAGTAGCCCCACGAGGCACTCGAGAGGGTACGGCGGTAGTAGGGGCGATCCTGGAAGTTGACCGAGGCGTTTACCTTCGTGCGCGGGGTAATCAGGCGGCGGCCCGAGAGGCGGAAGGGGAGCAGGAAGCGCGGGAACGAGAGGCCGGCGGCGATACCGAACTCGGTGGCGTTGCGCTTCTTGGCATCGGGCGCGCGCATATACTCATAACCGAATGTGAAGTCAAGGTCGAGGGCCTCGGCTCCGCGGAAGATATTGCGGTTTTGGTAGCCGACCGTTGTCGAGAGGCCATAGAAACTTGAGGTTACAGAGCCCTCGAGTTCCACCTTAAAGCTCTGCTTGGGGGCAGGGGTGCAGAGTACATTGCAATCCAGGTAGCGTACCGGAGCCGTGCGGATGATGGTTGTGTCGCGCTGACCATTCTCCAGACGCAGGCGCACCGTGTCGGTCATCACCTCCTCCCCGGGGACCTCGGTGAAGATGATGCGGGCGCTTTTCAGGTAGCCGATCGACATCAGTTTGTCGTAGGTGCGGGTGATGCTGTTGGCGTTGTAAACTCGATTTTCGCGTAGCGGAATCAACTCGCGTACCACGGCAGGGCGGATGTTCTGCTTCTTGCCATAGAGGATGTTGAGCCCCTTGTAGCGTACCGTGTCGAGCTGTCGCAGTGCCAGCGTGTCGATGCGCGTGGGGTTGTATTGGGGTAGCACATTGATTTCGCGCAGACGATAGACGGCATTTTCGTCCATGATCGCCTCGCCACGCTCGGTGTAGTCCCTCAAATTCTGCTTTACGATGAGCTTCAACCCCACGCGATAGGGGGCCTGGAGTGTGTCGGCCAGGTACTCGATGTTGTTCACCGAGAAGTCGTAATAACCCTTCGAACGGAGCAGGTTTGCAATGCGCTCACGCTCGGCATTGAGGGTGGCAATGTCGAAGACCTCGCCCGTGTGAATCAGCGAGGCGGCGCTGTCGGCCAGAATGAAGGGGGCAAGCGCCGGATCGCGGAACTCGTAGTCGAGCGAGCTGATGCGGTAGGGGAGTCCCGATTGGGTGCGGTAGGTGAGGTAGGCGCGCTTCGGGCGGCGGGTGGTATCGACCTCGTAGCTCACCTCCGAGGTGAAGAAGCCGCGCGAATCCATGTAGTTCTTGAAGTTCTCGGCCGAGCGACGCGTGAGGTTCATGTCGAGAACAACGGGCTCCTCACCCAGGCGGCGCTTGAAGTTGTTCCAACCATTCTCCTTCTCGGGGTTGGCCAAGTCGTAGACCCACACATAGAAGTTCATACCGAAGAGGCGCTTGTTGGGGCTTTGGCGCAGATAATCCTTCAGCTCGTCGGGGGTGATGCGCTCCTTGCGCGGCAACTCCTTGTCGCACTCGATCTGCACCTTCTGTACCAGATACTCCCCCTCGCCCAAGTGGCGCGTTACATTGCAGGCCGAAACGAAGATTCCGACTGCCAAAAGCAAAATTATGTAACGCAACTTCTTCATGTCGAATGGTCTATTTTGTCAGCGAGCGCACAAACGCCTCATACTCGGCGACCTCCTCGCTGCGGACTTTCTGCTCCAAAATGGCAATCTCTTCACCCTCCGTCGAGAGCACCCCCTCCTCGTAGAAGGTGGCATTGCCAATCAGACGGGTCGCTATCTGCTCCCCGCGTATGCGACACACGCAACGCACCATGCCGCCGCGGTTGTAGACCTCGATCGGCTCCCCCTCGGGCTGAAGGCCCAAAAGTACGGCAGCCGTGGTCGAGGCGGTCATCGCCGTGCCGCACGAGTTGGTGAGACCCACGCCGCGTTCGTAGGTGGCTACAAAGATACGCCCCGGGGCATCGCTTCGCATCATGCTGAGGTTTATCCCCTCGGGGAAGAGCCCCCTCTCCTCTTTGATTTGCTCTCCCAAACGCTCCAACAGGTCGAAGTCGATCTCCTCGACTTGGGCTACCAGGTGGGGATTACCCAAGTTGAGGTAGCTGAATCGGAGGGTGGGGTGGAGCGCTTCGAGCCTGCATCCCAAGAAGCGCTCGCCTCCGTGGGGGAAGTCGCTCCCCCGAAGGCGGATGGCAATCTCCACGCCATAGGTGGGGATGTGGCCGAAGAGCGGCTCTTCGTGACGAATGGTGTGGGGCCGACCTCCCGAGTAGAGGATGAACTCCTCCTTTGGGAGGTAGCGCTCGCGAGCCAGACGGGCCACGCAGCGGATGCCGTTGCCACACATCTGCGCCTCCGAGCCGTCGGTGTTGAACATCCGCATGGCATACCCCTCGCCAAAGCGCGTGAGCAGCAGCGTGCCGTCGCTACGGAACAGGGCACTTGCACGACGGCTCAGGGCGGCGAGGTCGCACGCCTCGATTTCGGGGTGGCGCAACGCATCCCACAGCACGAATCGGTTGCCCGAGCCGTGGCACAGCAGGTAGGGGAGATGGTTCAACATACGCTTTTCGTTCGCCAATAATTGGTCAAAAGTACGAAGAATGTGCCGCTTTCCCAAATTTTTGCCCCTTTTTTGCGTCAAGAGGCTCCTCTTGCATGCAGTTTGGCGGCAATACGGGGGCGCTATACGCGCTTGATCTCCACGAAGCCGAAGGCCTCTTCGTCGATGCGGGTGGAGGCGGGCACCGTGACATCCTGAAGTTGCGGACAGCGGTAGAAGGCCTTCCACTTGATCTGTTCGACGGAGGCGGGAACGACAATCGATTTCAGCGCGCCACACTCCTCGAAGGCCTGGTCGTCAATCACCTTTACGGTGTTTCCGAATGCTATCTTTTTCAGGTTTTTACACTCGGCAAAGGCCTTTCTTCCGATTTGCTCCACACCGTCGGCTATTGTCAGCTCCTCAAGTTCGTAGCAGCACCAAAAGGCGATCTCGCTGATGCTCTTCAGAGTCCCGGGAATGGTGAGAGATTGGAGCTTTGTGCGGGCAAAGGCGCGGTAGCCGATCTCTTCGACCCATGCGGGGATGGTCAGCTCGGTGAGTCCTGCCGCGTTGAAGCACCACTCCTCGATGCGGGTCACGCCACGCGGAATGGTAAAACTCTTCAGCTCCCAACAGAGGCAAAAGGCGTTGCTGCCGATACTTGTTACGCTGTCGGGAAGTGTGATGCGCGAGAGCATGGAGCACTGCGAAAAGGCAAAGGCCCCCACCGTCTCCAACTTCGGGCCTACGCAAACCTCCTCCAGGTTTGAGCACTGGAACAGGGCGTGGTTGTCAATGCGAAGCAGTGAGTCGGGTAGCGTGAGCGAAGTCAGCTCCTCGTTACGGGTAAAGGCGCTCTGACCCAGAAGGGTGAGCTCCCCCTCGAAGAGCACTTCGCCATGCCCCTCGTCGAAGGTGTGTGACAAAATCGGGCACTCGAAGTGCGAGGCTTCGAGTGCGACTCGGGCGGCGGATTGATAGCGGATAATGGAATTTGCCATGGTATCTGTTTTTAGTGTTCCGTCCAACGGCGTCGGAACTCCCAAATTTAGAAAAATTTGGCGAAAAATACAACTCTCCGAGGCCGAAAAACGATCTTCTTGCCGATAATCATTGCCGTATCGTACATTATTCGTACATTTGTGGCAGAAAATTAGCGTCCTGAAATCAGTTTTTTATGACCGAGAAGTTTATCATGGCAGGCCCCACGGCGCTGCATGTTTGTGATTCGGAGTGCGGTGAGCGCGTGGTGGTGTTGCTGCACGGCTATCTGGAGTCGTTGTTTGTGTGGGAGGAGTTCATCCCGCATATCTATAAGGAGCTGCGTGTCATCACGCTCGACCTGCCCGGGCACGGTATCTCGGAGGTCAAGGGCGAGGTGCACACCATGGAGTTTTTGGCCGACACGGTGAAGGGGGCCCTCGATGCTTTGGGCATAGAGCGCTGTACGGTGGTGGGCCACTCGATGGGAGGCTATGTGGCGTTGGCTCTCGCCGAGCGCTACCCCGAGCGCCTCGACGGAGTGGTGCTTTTGAGTTCAACCCCCAATGCCGACACCCCCGAGAAGGCCGAGAATCGCCGTCGGGAGATTGCTCTGGTGAAGGCCGGCAAGAAGGAGATGTTGGCCCGCGTGGCTCCCGCCGCAGGATTTGCTGCCGAGAACCGCAAGCGTATGGCCGATGCCGTGGCCGACCTCGAAGAGCAGGTCTTTTTGACCGAGGAGGAGGGTATTTGTGCTCTGTTGGAGGGGATGATTGCCCGTCCCGACCGCAACGAGATGTTGCGACTCTCGCCCCTCAAGCAGCTCTTCATTTTGGGCAAGAAGGATGACTATATCCCGTTGGAGGTGGCCGAGAAACTCGTTGCGTCGCACCCGCAGGCCGAAGTGGTGTGGCTCGAAAATTCGGGTCATATGGGCTTTTTGGAGGAGCCCGAAAAGGTGGCGAAGGCGCTGCTCGACTTTGTGGCGTAGGGGTGCGGAGCGTGAGCGCTCCACTTGGGTGTAAAATGTCGAATTTATGTTGATACTTTTGAGGGGAAGAAATTTGGCGATTTCGACAATTAGCGCTACCTTTGCATGGTGTTCCGAAACCCCTTAACAAAAGAGGATAACCGACGAATGAAGCGCCCGACCCACAACGACCATCCGAAGCGAAAGCGACAAGCGTGCCCGAAGAGGGGTGTGCGCCTTTTGGGGGCTGCCATGGGGAAGTGTGGAGGCGTGTGCGCCTGCGAAAACAGACCGTGATGACCGATTGTGTCATGACGGTTTTTTATTTTTAAGAGAACGGGGGTTTTAAGAGCTTGATTTACAGTAGTTTGAAGCTTTTGTAGATAAAATAGAGAGAAGCAAAAAAGGGAAATATATAAAAATCGAAAAACATGAAAGTAGCTGTAATTATGGGTTCCACGAGCGATTGGGGCGTGATGTCCGCCGCGGTGGAGACTTTGGAGGAGTTGGGTATCGAGTATGAGAAGCGCGTAATCAGTGCCCACCGTACGCCCCATCTGATGTTTGAGTATGCCACCACGGCGCGTGAGCGCGGTATCGGCTGCATCATTGCCGGTGCGGGCGGTGCTGCCCATGTGGCCGGCGTGACGGCGGGTCTGACGACCGTGCCGGTGATTGGTGTTCCCATCAAGACCTCGGCTTTGGGTGGCCTGGATTCGTTGCTCTCGATTGTGCAGATGCCGGGTGGTATCCCCGTCTCGACCACGGCTATCAACGGTGCAAAGAATGCCGCGCTGATTGCCGCCTCGATCTTTGCTCTGACCGACAAGGCGTTGGAGGAGCGCCTGCTGGAGTTCCGCCGCAAGCAGACCGAGAAGGTGTTGGAGTCCGAGTTGTAATCCCGAATGTAGAGCAAGATGAAGAACTACCGCATATTTGTCGAAAAACACCCGCAGTTTGGTGTGGAGGCGAAGAGCCTCAAACAGGAGTTGAACGACAACCTCGGCCTGGGGCTCGACTCGCTGCGATTGATTAACATCTACGACCTCTTCGGTTTTAGCGAGGAGCTGGTCGAGAAGTGCCGCTACTCGGTCTTTGGCGAGCGCGTAACCGACTGCGTGAGCGACGAGCTGGCCCTGGAGGGTACGAGCCACCTGGCCATCGAGTGTCTGCCCGGTCAGTTTGACCAGCGTGCCGCCTCGGCCGTCGATTGTGTGAAACTCATCGACCCGCATGCCGATGTCCGCATCCGCAGCGCCCGTGTGATGATCTTCGAGCCGGCGCTCGACGAGGCGCAGATGGAGGCCGTGAAGCACTACTGCATCAATGCCGTGGAGTCGCGCGAGAAGAACTTGGCGCTCCTTTCCGAGAGCGAGGATGCCGAGGTAAAGGCCGTGCCCGTATTGGAGGGCTTCACCCGCATGGAGGAGAGTGAGTTTGCCGACTTCTGCCGCAACTACGGCCTGGCCATGAATACTGACGACTTGCGCGAGGTGGTTAGCTACTTCCGCCGTGAGGGTCGAGACCCCCGCGAAACGGAGCTGCGCATCCTGGATACCTATTGGAGCGACCACTGCCGCCACACCACCTTCACCACCGAGTTGGAGGGAATCAGTGTGGAGGAGTCCTTTGTGCGTGACGAGATTGAGGGGTCGTTGGCCCTCTATCTGAATATCCGCCGCGAGTTGGGCCGTGAAGAGAAGAGCATCTGCCTGATGGATATTGCCACCATCGGTGCCCGCTGCCTGAAGAGCCGCGGTCTGCTCGATGATATGGAGCAGAGCGAGGAGAACAACGCCTGCTCGATCTATGTCGATGTCGATGTGGATGGCGAAACGGAGCAGTGGCTCCTGCAGTTCAAGAACGAGACCCACAACCACCCCACCGAGATTGAGCCCTTTGGCGGTGCTTCGACCTGTCTGGGCGGTGCCATCCGTGACCCGCTGTCGGGTCGCAGCTATGTCTATCAGGCGATGCGTGTGACGGGTGCCGGTAATATCTATGCTCCGGTGAGTGAGACGATGAAGGGCAAGCTGCCGCAGGCCATCATCAGCCGCAAGGCCGCCGCCGGCTACTCGAGCTATGGCAACCAGATTGGTCTGGCTACGACCCATGTACGCGAGATCTACCACCCGAACTATGTGGCCAAGCGCCTGGAGGTGGGTGCCGTGGTGGGTGCCGTGAAGGCGGAGCATGTGCGCCGTGAGCGTCCGCAGCCCGGCGATGTGGTGATTATGTTGGGCGGCCGCACGGGTCGTGACGGTGTCGGTGGTGCCACGGGCTCGTCGAAGGAGCACACCGAGCAGTCGCTCGAGACCTGCTCGAGTGAGGTGCAGAAGGGTAATGCCCCCGAGGAGCGTAAGCTGGAGCGCCTGTTCCGCCGCCCCGAGGTGACGCGCCTGATCAAGAAGTCGAACGACTTTGGTGCCGGTGGTGTGAGTGTTGCCATCGGCGAGCTGACCGACGGCCTCGATATTTGGCTGGATCGTGTCAAGACGAAATATAGTGGTTTGAATGCCACGGAGCTCGCCATCAGCGAGTCGCAGGAGCGCATGTCGGTGGTCATCGAGCAGAAGGATGTGGAGGAGTTCTGCCGCTACTGCGCCGAGGAGAACATCGAGACGACCCATGTGGCCAATGTAACCGATACGGCCCGCATGAAGATGTACTATAAGGGTGAGTTGGTGGTTGATCTCTCGCGTGAGTTTATCGACTCGGCAGGAGCCAAGCACTATGCGACGGCTACCATCGGCTCGGTCGAGAATCGCAACCCCTTTAAGCGCGAGGTGAAGGGCGAGGGGCTCCGTGAGCAGATGCTTGCCCACATGTACGACGAGAATGTACAGACGCAGAAGGGCCTGATCGAGATGTTCGACTCGACCATCGGCGTATCGACCGTGCTGATGCCCTATGGTGGTCGCACGCAGCAGACCGAGACCCAGGTTTCGTGTCAGAAGCTCCCCACGCCGGGCTATACGAACACCGCCTCGGTGATGGCCTACGGTTATAACCCCTACCTGATGTCGTGGAGCCCCTACCACGGGGCCGCCTACTCGGTGGTCGAGGCCTGTGCAAAGGTCGTTGCAGCCGGTGCCCGCTACGAGAAGATGCGCTTCTCCTACCAGGAGTACTTCGAGCGCATGACCCACGACTCGCACACCTGGGGTAAACCCCTCGGATCCCTGCTCGGTACGCTGAAGATGCAGGTGGAGCTGGGCCTCCCCTCGATCGGTGGTAAGGACTCGATGAGTGGTACCTTCCACGACATCAATGTCCCCCCGACGCTTATCGCCTTTGGTATCACGACGGTCGATGCACGCCGTGTCATCTCGCCCGAGTGGAAGGGCGCCGGCCACCGTCTCTACCTGGTGGAGCACACGCCGCAGGAGAACTATATGCCCGATACGGAGCTCTTGAAACGCAACTTCGACTTCGTGAGCGAAGCCGTTGAGCAGGGTAAGATCTGCTCGGCCTGGGCGCTGACGATGGGTGGCCTGGGTGAGGCCCTGGCCAAGATGAGCTTCGGTAACCGTATCGGTGCCGAGGTGGAGGTCAATCGGGAGGAGCTCTTCGACTACAACTACGGTTCGATTTTGGTGGAGGCTCAGGAGGAGCTCGACTACGCCGCCGCCCGTGAGATAGGTCGCACGACAGATGGCGAGCAGCTTGTAATCAACGGCGTATGCTTCACGCTCGACGAGCTGCAGCGCGCCAACTCCGAGCGCTTTGCCACGATCTATCCCGAGAAGGCCCGCAACGAGGCCCCGATGATGGAGCTCAAGCACGAGAAGCGTATGGTAAGCTACCCGGGCGAGGCGGTCGAGCACCCCATTGTCTTCCTGCCCGTATTCCCGGGTACGAACTGCGACTACGATACGGCCAAGGCCTTCCGTAGGGCGGGTGCCGAGGTGCGCAGCGCCGTGCTCTGCAACCTGGAGGGCGACGACATCCTGCGCTCGATTGCCGAGTTCAAGCGTCAGATCAGCGAGTGCCATATCCTGGCCCTGAGTGGCGGTTTCTCGGCGGGTGATGAGCCCGACGGCAGCGCCAAGCTCATTGTCAATGTACTCAACAACAAGGAGATTGCCGAGGAGATTCACCGCCTGATTGATCGTGGTGGTCTGATTCTGGGTATCTGCAACGGTTTCCAGGCGTTGGTCAAGTCGGGTCTGCTGCCCTACGGCCGCCTGGGCATGGTAACCGAGGCTTCGCCCACGCTCTTCCGCAACGACATCAACCGCCACATCTCGCAGATCGTTACCACGCGCATCTCGACGACCAACTCCCCCTGGCTCTCGAGCTTCGAGGAGGGCGACCTGCACTCGATTGCCGTCAGCCACGGTGAGGGTAAGTTCGTCGTATCGCCCGAGATGGCCGAGGAGCTCTTCCGCGAGGGTCAGGTGGCCTTCCAATATGTGGACGAGAAGGGGTGTCCGACCATTGAGTCGCCCTACAACCCCAACGGCTCCTACTACGCCATCGAGGGTATCATCTCGCGCGACGGCCGCATCCTGGGTAAGATGGGCCACACGGAGCGCTACGAGGAGCAGTTGATGAAGAACATTGCCGGTGAGAAGAGCCAACCCCTCTTCGAGAACGCCGTGCGTTATTTCCGCAAACGATAAAAGCGTAAAGAAAGCGTATGAAACAATTGGATATGCTTTATGAGGGCAAGGCCAAGCAGCTCTTTCGCACCGACGACCCGGAGCGAGTAGTGGTTCGTTTCAAGGATACGGCCACCGCCTTCAACAACATCAAGAAGGCGACCATCGTAGGTAAGGGGCGCCTCTGCAATGCCATCTCTGCCCACCTCTACACCTTCCTGGCCGAGGCGGGTATCAAGACCCACTTCGTGGAGCGACTGAACGAAAGTGACCAGCTCTGCCGCGTGGTGGAGATTATCCCCATCGAGGTGATTGTCCGCAACCGCGTGGCCGGCTCGTTGGCCCAGCGCCTGGGGCTGGAGGAGGGCACCAAGCCCGCCAATGTGATCTACGACCTCTGCTACAAGAGCGACCAGCTGGGTGATCCCCTGATGAACGACCACCACGCCGTGGCCATGGGGTTGGCCACCTACGAGGAGCTGGAGGAGATCTATCGTCAGACCAAGCGCATCAACGAGTTGCTCTCGGGGCTCTTCCTCGAGGTGGGTATCGAGTTGGTGGACTTCAAGATGGAGTTTGGCCGTACGGCCGAGGGGGAGATTATCCTGGCCGACGAGCTCTCGCCCGAGACCTGCCGTCTGTGGGATGTCGCCACGGGCGAGAAGCTCGACAAAGATCGCTTCCGCCGCGACCTGGGTCGTGTGCGTGAGGCCTACGAAGAGATTCTCCGCCGTCTGGAGAGGCGATAGTCCTCCGGGAAGGATAAGTTCGCAGAACAAGAAGCGTTTGAAGTGCGTGAAAACAGAAACAGTGATGAAATACAACAGTGAATATATGGAGGGGCCGATGACGGTACAGGATCGTGAGCTGCACGAGGAGTGCGGTGTCTTTGCCGTCTATGGCGTGGAGAACGCCTCGTCGTTGGCCTACTACGGTCTGCATGCCCTGCAACATCGCGGACAGGAGGGTGCCGGTATCGTCAGTGTCGATGCCGAGGGGCGTTTTAATCGTGTCAAGGGCCCCGGTCTGGTGACCGAGGTATTCCACGAGCAGCAGTTGCAGAAGCTGCGTGGAAAGATGGCCATCGGCCATGTGCGTTACACCACGGCGGGAGGGTCCGGCGAGGAGAATATCCAGCCCTTCCTCTTCCACCACAATACGGGTAACTTCGCCTTGGCGCACAACGGAAATATCGTCAATGCCCACCTCTTGAAGCGTTACCTCGAGAATCAGGGCAGCCTCTTCCACTCCTCGTCCGACAGTGAGGTGCTGGCCCACCTGATCAAGAAGGAGACCGACAACCCGGGCCGTCCGCGTATCTACTCGATTATTGATGCGCTCAACATGATGGAGGGGGCTTTTGCCTTCCTGATCATGACGGCCAACCGTATCTACGCCTGCCGCGACAAGTATGGCTTGCGCCCCCTCTCGGTCGCCAAGCTGGGTGAGGGGTATGTCATCAGCTCCGAGACCTGTGCTTTCGATACGATAGGCGCCGAGTATATCCGCGATGTGGAGCCCGGCGAGATTATCACCATCGACCACCACGGCATCCGCAGCCAGCACTACTCCCACTTCAAGCGCCACCTGATGTGCGCCATGGAGTACATCTACTTTGCTCGTCCCGACAGCGATATCGAGGGGTGCAATGTTCACTCCTATCGCAAGGAGTCGGGTCGTCTGCTTTGGCAGGAGGCTCCGGCCGATGTCGATATCGTGATTGGCGTGCCCGACTCGAGTTTGAGTGCTGCCAGCGGTTATAGCGAGGCGAGCGGTATCCCCTATGAGATGGGCCTTATCAAGAATAAGTATATAGGTCGTACCTTTATCCAGCCCTCGCAGGAGTTGCGCGAAAAGGGTGTGAGAATGAAGCTCTCGGCCGTGAAGAGCGTGGTGCAGGGCAAGCGTGTGGCCTTGATCGACGACTCGATTGTGCGTGGTACCACCTCGCGCCGCATCATCAAGATGTTGCGTGAGGCGGGCGCTGTGGAGGTACATGTGCGTATCGCTTCGCCCCCCTTTATCGGCCCCTGCTTCTATGGTGTGGATGTCGCCTCGTTGGAGGAGCTGGCCTGCGCCCGTCACTCGGTGGATGAGCTGTGCAAGGTGCTGGATGCCGACTCGTTAGCCTACCTTTCGCCCGAGTCGTTGCTCAAGGCCGGTGGCCGTTCGGAGCTCTGCATGGCTTGTTTCACGCGCAACTATCCTACCGACCTCTACGACGAGCGTATCGAGGAGTTGCTCCGCAAGTAGGCAGTGCGAAAGGAGCAGAGAGGGGTGATAGCAAGACCCAAATGAAATCGAAATGAAAGAAAAATTAGAGAAAAACAGAAATAGTATGGCAAAGAGTTATGAACAGGCGGGGGTAAACCTCGAGGCGGGCTACGAGGTGGTTCGTCGTATCAAGAAGCATGTATCCTCCACTTCGCGCTTGGGCGTGATGGGTAACATTGGCGCCTTTGGCGGCATGTTCGACCTCTCGGTCCTGAAGGTCGAGGAGCCGGTATTGGTGAGTGGTACCGACGGTGTGGGCACGAAGCTCAAGTTGGCCTTCGCCATGGATAAGCACGACACGATCGGTATCGATGCCGTGGCGATGTGCGTAAACGATGTCTTGGCCCAGGGTGCCGAGCCGCTGTTGTTCCTCGATTATGTGGCTGTGGGTCGCAACGAGCCCTACAAGATCGAGGCGATTGTGGCCGGTGTGGCCGAGGGGTGCCGCCAGGCAGGTTGTGCGCTGGTGGGTGGCGAGACGGCCGAGATGCCCGGCATGTATAGCGAGGGCGAGTACGATATCGCCGGCTTTACCTGCGGTGTGGTGGAGAAGAAGCGCCTGATTGACGGTCAGAAGGTCAAGGTGGGCGATGTGCTGATTGGTATCGCCTCGAGCGGTGTTCACTCCAATGGCTTCAGCCTGGTGCGCAAAATTGTTTCGGACGCCGGTCTGAAGCTCAAGGAGAGTTACGACGAGCTGGGTAACCAGTTGCTTGGCGAGGTGCTCCTCACCCCTACGCGCATCTATGTAAAGCAGGTGTTGGAGGTGATTCGTCAGTGCGATGTCCACGGCATCAGCCACATCACGGGTGGTGGCTTCGACGAGAACATCCCCCGCATCCTCAAGCCCGGTCAGGGTGTCGAGGTCGAGGAGGGCTCGTGGGAGATTCTCCCCGTATTCCGCCTCTTGGAGAGGTATGGCAAGGTGGCTCACCGCGAGATGTTCAACATCTTCAACATGGGTATCGGTATGGTGATCGCTCTCGACGAGAGCGAGGCTCAAAAGGCTATCGAGATTCTCACGGCCCAGGGCGAGAAGGCCTCGATCATCGGCCGCGTAGTCGAGGGTGAGGGGGTAACCATCAAATAGGCTTTTTGAGAAGATGAAGCGAATCGCCATTTTTGCCAGTGGCTCGGGTACCAACTTTCAGGCGCTGGCCGAGGCGTGCCAAAGCGGAGTGATCGATGCCGAGGTGGTGTTGATGGTCTCGGACCGCCCGTCGGCCTATGTCAATGAGCGAGCCGAGCAGCTCGGCATCGAGCGTTGGAGCCACTCGGTCAAGGAGTTTGAGAGCAAGGCCGCCTTCGAGCGCGCCATCATCGGGGAGTTGCGCCGAAAGCAGGTCGATTTAGTCTGCCTGGCGGGCTATATGCGCATCCTGGGGGATGAGATTTTGGAGGCCTTCAATGACCGCATCATCAACATCCACCCCTCGTTGCTGCCCGCCTTCAAGGGGGCTCACGCCATCGAGGATGCCCTGCACTACGGTGTCAAGGTCTATGGCGTGACGGTTCACTATGTCAATGGGGAGCTGGATGGCGGCCGTATCATTGCGCAGCGCGCCTTCCCCTATACGGGCAGCGATCTGGAGGAGCTCACGGCCATGGTACATGCCACGGAGTACCCCCTCTATATCGACACGGTGAAGAGACTCTGCCGGGAGTAGGCCCGGCAAGTGAGGATTGCAGTAAAATGAAAAATAGAGATAATGAGAGCATTAGTCAGTGTAAGCGATAAGCAGGGCGTTGTGGAGTTCGCCCGCAACCTCCGCCGTCTGGGTTGGGAGGTGATTGCCACGGGTGGCACGATGAAACTCCTCCAAAACGAGGGCGTTGAGGTGATCAACATCAGCGATGTAACGGGCTTTCCCGAGATTTGCGACGGCCGTGTGAAGACCCTCCACCCCAAGGTACACGGGGGATTGTTGGCCCGCCGCGACGACGAGAGCCATGTGGCGGCGCTGCGTGAGAACGGAATCGACTATATCGATATGGTCTGCGTAAACCTCTACCCCTTCCGCGAGACCATCGCTAAACCCGATGTTAAGATGGAGGATGCCATCGAGAATATCGATATTGGCGGCCCTTCGATGTTGCGTTCGGCAGCCAAGAACTACAAGGATGTAACGGTGGTGTGCGATCCGGCAGACTACGCCCGTATCATCGCCGAGATCGAGCAGGAGGGTAACACCCGCCGCGAGACCCGTCTGGAGCTCTCGGCCAAGGCCTACACCCATACGGCCCAATACGATGCGATGATTGCCACCTATATGCGCAAGGCGGCAGGTCTGAACGAGAAGCTCTTCTTGGAGTTCGACCTCGTGCAGTCGCTGCGCTATGGTGAGAATCCCCACCAGTCGGCCAACTTCTACCGCGGACAGCAGCAGGTGAGCTACTCGCTCGCCACGGCCCGCCAGCTCAATGGCAAGGAGCTCTCCTACAACAACATCCAGGATGCCAATGCCGCTCTGCAGATTGTGCGTGAGTTCAGTGAGCCCTTCTGCGTGGGTCTGAAGCACATGAATCCCTGCGGTGCAGCCATCGGTAAGGATGGTGTCGAGGCGTGGAAGCGTGCCTACGAGGCCGATACGGTCTCGATTTTCGGCGGTATCGTGGCCACCAACTGCGAGGTTAGCCGCGAGATGGCCGAGCTGATGAAGCCCGTATTCCTCGAGATTATCATGGCTCCGAAGTTCTCGGCCGAGGCCCTGGAACTGCTCTCTACGAAGAAGAATCTGCGCCTGTTGGAGGTAGATATGACCCCCGACAAGGAGGCACAGCCCCAATATGTGAGTGTGAATGGCGGCCTGCTCGTGCAGCAGCTCGACCTTACGACCCGCGAGTTGGAGCCCTCGATGTGTGTTACCGAGACGAAACCCTCGGAGGAGGAGCTCCGCGACTTGAGCTTCGGCTGGCGCATCGTAAAGCATGTGAAGTCGAATGCCATCGTTGCGGTGAAGGGTGGACAGACCCTCGGCGTGGGTGCAGGACAGATGAACCGCATTGGCTCGGCCGAGATTGCGCTGAATCAGGCCAACGAGAAGGGCATCAAGGAGGGTGTCGTACTCGCCTCCGACGGCTTCTTCCCCTTCGATGACTGTGTAACGCTCTCTTCGGAGCGCGGCGTGAAGGCCATCGTACAGCCCGGTGGCTCGGTGCGCGACGAGGATTCGGTCAAGAAGGCCAACGAGAAGGGTATCTCGATGATCTTCACCGGCGAGCGCCACTTCAAGCACTAAAATTTGAGCAGCGAAAAACAAAAAAAGTATGAAAATTCTGGTTATAGGTTCGGGCGGCAGAGAGCACGCCATCGTCGATGCCCTCTCGCGCTCACCGCAGGCCCCGAAAATCTATTGTGCCCCCGGCAATGCGGGTATTGCCGCCCAAGCCGAATGTGTGGCCATCAAGGATAACGATGTGGAGGCCCTGCTACGCTTTGCTCTCGACGAAGAGATCGACCTGACGGTCGTAGGCCCCGAGGCGGCCCTGGCCGTAGGTGTGGTGGACCGCTTCCAAGAGGAGGGGCTCAAAATCTTTGGCCCCACGAAGGCGGCAACCCGCATCGAGTCGTCGAAGGAGTTTGCCAAGGAGCTGATGCAGAAGTATGCCATCCCGACGGCCGACTTCCGCGCCTTCACCGACTACCACGAGGCAATAAGCTATGTCGAGAGCCGTCCGTTGCCCGCCGTCTTGAAGTACGACGGTCTGGCTGCCGGCAAGGGCGTGGTGATTGCCGAGAGCCTCGAGGAGGCCGATGCGGCCCTCAAAGATATGCTCTTGGACGATAAGTTCGGCAAGGGGAAGGTGGTCATCGAGGAGTTCCTCACCGGCCCCGAGTTCTCGTTCCTCTGCTTCGTGGCGGGCGAAAAGGTCTATCCGATGGTTCTCTCGCAGGATCACAAGCGCGCCTTCGATGGCGACAAAGGGCCCAATACGGGCGGTATGGGCGCCTACTCTCCCCTCCCCTTCATCTCGCAAGAGGAGCGCGATTGGGCGCTGGAGCATGTGATGAAACCCACGGCCCGCGCCCTGGTGGCGGAGGGTTGCCCCTTTACGGGTGTCCTCTATGGCGGTCTGATGAAGACTCCGCAGGGAATCAAGGTGATCGAGTTCAACGCCCGCTTCGGCGATCCCGAGACCGAGGTGGTGCTGCCACGCCTGAAGAGTGATATTGTCGATATCTTCTCCTCGTTGGCCGAGGGCAAGGAGCCGCAGGCCCCCATCGAGTGGCACGACTTCGCCACGCTCGGTATCGTACTCGCCTCGAAGGGCTACCCCGAGGCCTACGAGAAGGGAGTTGTAATCGAGGGTTGCGAGGGGATGGAGCACCTCTACCACATGGGTACGGCGCGTCGTGACGGTAAGTTGGTAACCAACGGTGGGCGTGTCCTCTTCGTGGTAGGCCGCGGTTCGACGCTCCGTGAGGCACAGCAGGATGCCCTAAAGCGTGTCGAGAAAATCAAGTGCGACAACCTCTTCCACCGCACCGACATCGGCCATTGGGCCCTCGACTAATGCGAAGGATTAACGATTAGTAAAACGAAAAGATATAGATATGATTATCTCTGGTAAAGAACTCTCCTTGAAGCTCAAGGAGCAACTCCGCGAGGAGGTGGCAACTTTCCCTGCCAAATATGGTCGTGTGCCCCACTTGGTGGTCATCCTGGTAGGTGAGGATCCCGGCAGTGTGAGCTATGTGACGGGCAAGGCCCAGGCCTGCGATGCCGTAGGTATCCGCAATACCACGATTCGCCGCCCCGCCACGGTAACCGAGGAGGAGGTGCTCTCCCTGATCGAGGAGCTCAACAACGACTCTACGGTCGATGGCATCCTCGTACAGCTCCCCCTGCCCAAGCATATCTCGGAGGAGAAGGTCATCTGCACCATCAGCAAGGAGAAGGATGTCGATGGCTTCCACCCCCTCAATGTGGCCGCCCTCTGGCAGAAGCAGCGCTGCATCCTCCCCTGCACCCCCAAGGGTATCATCAAGCTCATGAAGGCTGCCGGTGTGGAGATTGCCGGAAAGCGTGCCGTGGTCATCGGCCGCAGTAATATCGTGGGTCTCCCCGTGGCCAAGCTCCTCCTCGACGAGAATGCCACCGTAACCATTGCCCACAGCCGTACCAAGAATCTGGCCGAGCTGACGCGTCAGGCCGAGATCTTGGTGGTGGCCATCGGTCGCCCCAAGTTTGTTACGGCCGACATGGTGAGCGAGGGTACCGTAGTCATTGATGTGGGCGTCAATCGTGACCCCGAGACCGGCAAACTCTGCGGTGATGTGGACTTTGCCGCCATCGAGCCCAAGGCCTCTGTCATCACGCCTGTCCCGGGTGGCGTAGGGCCCATGACGATTACTTGTTTGATGGAGAATACGGTAGAGTGCTTTCTTTCTGATTTGTAAGCGGTAAATTCCGCACCGCCTTGCTTGCCCCGAATGGGAAATACGCCAAGTATGTCCCATCCGGGGCAATCTTCGTTGGCACGGAATTTCCTCGCTTAAAATCAGAAAATTGAAAAAGCTCTCCGACGGAGAGCTTTTCTAATTTTGAATTTGGCGCCTTAGGCTTTCAGCGTGAGGCGCTCGGGAGGCAGGCCGTTGTCGTTTAGCATCAGCACCATGGCTTGGTCGCGTGTCGAATCGCCCGTGCCGAAGTCGAAGTCATCGTCGCTCTTGAAGGTGGTAGGGATGATCCCCGCAAAGCCGTGGCGTGCGTAGAACGAACGCAGCTCCTCGCTTCCCGGAATCAGCACCACTGCCTCGAAGCCCTTGTTGCGTGCCCTCTCGACAGCCTCCTTCGTGAGGCGACTTGCCAATCCCCGGCCACGGGCTTTGGGCGCTGTAGCGACACCGTAGAGGTAGCCCACACTCCCAATCTCGCTCTCAAAGGGGATGAGGTGGGCCATCGCATTGAGCTCGCCCTCCTCCTCCACGCAGAGCATCTGCTCGGGGTGGTGGTGGCGCACCAGGAAGCAATCCACAAAGGACTCCTCGTCGCCAAAACACTCCATCCAGAGCTCCTTGCACGCCTGCTCGCGCTTCGTAAGGAGGATGGCCGTCGTCTTGGGCCACAGGAGGGTGGGGTAGTAGGAGAGTTTCGAGCGGCGCAACCCCTCCAAGCCCATATCCTCCTCCCGATTGATATAGGTAAACTCCGCGGGCAGACTCTCCGCAAAGAGTTTGTTGATGGCGGCAAAGACCCCTTCGTAGCGGGTATCGGCCTTCTCGATATGGCAGTCGAAGGTGTCGTAGTTGATGGCCGAGCCGTAGGTGAAGGCGACCAGCTGCTCCTCGACATAGAGCACGCCACCTCGGAGTCCCAGCTCCTCGAAGTGGTCGAAGGCTTCGTGGAGGGCCTCCTGCTCGAAACGCATCGACTCGCTGTCGTCGGCCGAGGTGCGCTCCTTGCGCCAGGCGGCCTCCAGGCGCAGGCAGTCGTCAAAGTGGTGCCTTTCGAGGGGCTCGTAGCGGTAGTTGTAGCGGCTGAAGAAGCGGTTGAGGTGGTTGCGTTTCGGCTGGTAGCGGCGACCCGCCAGCGTGCGCAGCTCCTCGGCCGTATAGATATAGTCGCTCAAGTCGCGGTTGTCGTCGAAGGCGGGGAGGAGGTGGGGAGCCTCGCTCAAGATGTGGCGCCCCTCACGGCAGAGGCCGTAGAGGTGCAGTCGCTGGCCGAAGTTCCGCTCGGCATCCTCGGCCAGAAGGGGTAGAATCGGAGCGAAATCCCCCTCGCCAATGGGTTGCATATAGCCTACGCGCCCCTTGCCGTCGGGCAGGAAGCGGATTACCAGAAAGCCCTCCACCTCGGCCCAGGCCGTTTGGTGGAAGTGGCGCCAGCAGTAGATGTTGGCAAAGGCCATGTCGCAGTTGCGGCACTCGCTACGCAGGGTGTAGCCCTCGATGCTGGCCTTGTCGGCGAGGGTTATCGGTTTGAAGTGAATCATCGTACCAGGTAGCTCTTATCGGCGATGTGGCGGTAGTACTGTTGTTCAAAGGCCTTCAGTCGGAGACCCCACGCATCATCGGGCAGGGCATCGGCGCCGTAGTGGGCGTGCCCCTCGGGGGTGACGAGCTGAAAACCATTCTCGTAGCTCACGGCCCAGGCGGGGCGCTCACTTTCGCCAAAGATGTCGCGCCCGAAGGCGAAGTAGGGCTCTTGGTTTCCCAAAAGACCCAGCAGCGTGGGCATCATGTCGATTTGTGAGGCGGGCAGCAGGTAGTCGCCCTTCAGTTGGCTCCCGGGGGCGTAGATGAAGCCGATGATGTGGTGGTCGCCCGGCCAGCGTCGCGCCTCGTCGCTGTAACGCTCCGACGAGACATGGTCGGCCACAAAGAGGAAGAGGGTGCGCTCCATCCATGCGGCATCGCGGTAGCGCTCGAAGAATTGGCGGAAGGCCCAATCGTCGTAGGCGGCCGGTCGGTGGATCGGAGACCTCCCCTCGGGAAGCACCTCTTCCAACGCTTCGGGGACCACAAAGGGGTGGTGGGCTGTCAGTGTAAAGAGGGTGGCAAAGAAGGGCTCCTCGAAGGTCGAGATGACCTCGCCCATGTAGCCCAGGAACTTGTCGTCCCAGATACCCCAATAGCCATCGAAGTCTCCGTTGCCGTGTGCGGCCTCGTAATCCTCGCGGGCGTAGAGTTGCTCGACACCTGCCGAGCGGGCATAGGCTCCAAAGCCCATCGAGCCCGACTCCGAGCCGCAGAAGAAGGCCGTCTTGTACCCCTTGTCGCGCAGGATGCGTGGCAGCTGTCGGCTCTCGCCCAGCGATTGGGGCATCAGCACAAAGGGGGTCTTGAGTGAGGGGATGCTGCCCAACACCGAGGGCATGGCCTGAATCGAGCGCATGCCGTTGGCGTACATCTGTCGAAAGCAGAGCCCCTCGCGCATCAGCGAGTCGAGGAAGGGGGTGTAGCCCTCTTCGCCACGCTCCGTGTAGAGGTCGGGGCGCAGGTAGGCGGAGTGTTCGGCCGACATGCTCTCGCAGATAAAGACCACCACATTACGCCCGTGAAGGCCCAGCGTGTCGGGGCGCTCCGTGGGGTAGTGGTAGGGGGTGAAGTGGTTTGCGAGCTCGGCCTCGGGGAGGTGGTTGGGAACCACTATTTTGCTGTTGCTCGATGCCGTGCGCAGGATGCAGAAGGGGTTACTCAAGATGAGGTTGGCCTGCACGGGCGAAGGGGTGTAGAGCGTCGCGTTCGAGAGGGTAATCGGGCGTGTCATACGGGTAAAGCCCCCGCGAATACCACCCACCGAGAGCCCCCCGACCAAGAGGAAAATCACGAGTGTCGTGGGGTAGTAGGCGTACCACTTGCGGTAGGGGGCGTGTGGCTCTCGTCGGTGGCCGTAGCCCCATACCAAAAGGGCAATCAACCCCAATCCCAGTACCACCAGCCACCAACTCTCGGCGGCAAACTTCAGTATCAGCTGCAACGAGTTGCTGTTGTCGGCAAAGAAGAGCTCGTCGGCCGTAAGTCGCTTCTGCGTGTAGTTGAAGTAGATCACATCCGAGAGGTTGAGCACCACCATCAGCGCCCCCACCACGGCGTAGAGCCCGAAGAGGATGCGTTGGTAGAGGCGACTTTCGCGGATAACCAGGGGCAGGGGCATGAGGGCCAGGACGAGCCACAACCCCTGGGCGTAGAGTACCGAGACGGTGTCGAACTGTAGGGCGCCCCTCAACAGGGGGCCCCAAGCCTCCACCTCGCCCAACAACTCCCGATTTGCCAGGTAGAAGATCACGCGACAGAGCATCAGCACCGCGTAGATCAGTGCCAGGCGCCCGACTGCAAGGCCGAGGTGTGTATTGCGGATGCGGTTCATATCGAAGCCCCGTTAGCAGGCCTTGAGCGACATGTCGAGCGAGCGAATCTGGTGGGTCAGCGCACCTACCGAGATGAAGTCTACACCACAGGCAGCATAGTCGGTGAGGGTCTCAAGCGTGATGCCGCCACTCGACTCCGTCTCGCAGCGACCTGCCACCTTCTCTACGGCTTGGCGCGTCATCTCGGGCGAGAAGTTGTCGAACATGATGCGATCGACACCACCGGCTGCAAAGACCTTGTCGATATCCTCAAGCGTACGCACCTCGCACTCGATGGGAATCTGCTTGCCGTGGGCCTTCAAGTACTCCTTGGCACCACGCACCGCCTGCTCCACGCCACCGGCAAAGTCGATGTGGTTGTCCTTCAGCAAAATCATGTCGAACAGTCCGATGCGATGGTTCTCGCCACCGCCGATCTTTACGGCCATCTTATCGAGTACACGCATGCCCGGGGTGGTCTTGCGCGTGTCGAGCACCTTGGTCTTGTAGCCCTTCAGACGGTCGGCATAGACGGCCGTCTGGGTAGCCACGCCACTCATGCGCTGCATGATGTTGAGCAGGATACGCTCGGCGCGCAGCAACGACTGCAGACGACCCTCCACATAGAAGGCCACATCGCCCGGCTTGACGCGGGTGCCATCCTCCAACTTGGGCTCGAAACGCATCTCGGGGTCGAGGCGACGAAGCACCAACTCGGCCACCTCCACACCGGCCAGGATGCCCTCCTGCTTGCACAAAAGGCGCATGCGGCCCTGCTCCTCGGCGGGGATGCAGCAGAGCGAGGTGTGATCGCCATCACCGATATCCTCCTTGATGGCCAACTCAATCAATTCATCAACAAAAGGTCTGTATTCTGCTTTCATGGTATTGTGTGTTTTAATGATTATCCGCTTTTAGTGCAGCATCTGCTCCACGGGGGCCGAGCTCTCTATCCATTGGCCCGTATAGCTCACATGCATCGTGTAGCAGTCGAACTCCACATGCAGCTGCTTCTCCTCGAAGAGATAGCACCCCTTAAGGTGGGTGATGGTGTAGCGCCCGTCGCCTGCGGGGTCGTAAGGGAGCCCCATGTAGTAGGGGAGCATCTCCTCGATGCCGAACTCGAAGTCGTAGGCCTGGTCGATATCATCCAACTCCTCCAGGCCGGGCAACTCGAGCGAAATCCACACCGGCATCTCCTTTACGAACTTGATTTGTGGCATCTTCAATGTGACAAAGTCGTGCTCCGAGCCCGCCTCGGCAGCCGTATCCTCCACCAGGATAAACTCGATATCCTCGGCCGAGAAGGGCTCGAAACGGCTCCCCTCGTTGGGTGTTACTACCAGGTCGCCCACAAAGAGCGACTCTTCCGAGTTGCCGCCGTTGGGGGTGGGATTTTGGGTCGAATCGTCGCAGGCTGTCACTACGAGGAGCAGCGCGAGGAGCGAAAATAACTTCTTCATGGTACTATTCTTTGTTATAATTTAATGGTCAGTGTGGCACCGAAGGTGCGGGGGTTGCCCTGTTGCAGAAACTCGCGTCCGACCGACTTGAAGTAGAAGAGGTCGTAGCGCGTATTGGTGAGGTTGCGGCCCCAAATATCGAGGGCGTAGTTCTTGTGCTCGAAGCGCAGCGTTGCCCCCAAAAGGGCGTAGAGGGGCTGTTTGAGGCTGTTCTCCTCGTTCCACCAGATGCCGCCCGCTCCGCGCAGGTCAATCGAGGGGATGATACACTCCAACCAGGGCGTGCCCACCTCGATTTCGTAGCCGGCTCGGGCCGAGAGGGTGTGGCTCGGGGCGTAGGGGACAAAGTTGCCCCGATAGCTCTTGTCGCCCGAAGTGTAGTCGCGGAAGGTGGCGTGCGTATAGCCGTAGGAGCCCTCCAGTCGGAGGTGGTCGGTGGGTTGCAGCGTGGCCGAGAGCTCGGCGCCGTAGCTGTGTGTACGGCCGGCATTGGTCATCATGCGGCCCGTGGTGCGTCCCGGAGGAAAGACGGTGAGTTGCTGGTCGGTGCAGTCGATGAAGAAGAGGACCCAATCGAGCTTGAGAACCCCCTGCCATAGGTGCAGGTGGCCGCCCATCTCAAAGTTCCAGCTCTTCTCGGGGTCGTACTCCACCACCTTCTCGATGTCGTAGTGGCGGTCGAACGAGGCCCCCATTTGGGCCATCAGCGAGGCCTGCAACACATCGGAGAACATCTGCGTGTTGAAGCCTCCGGCCTTGTAGCCCTTCGAGGCCGAGAGGTAGAGGGTGGAGAGGCGGTGAGCCCCCATGCGGTAGAGCACCGAGAACTTGGGCAGCAGCTCCACAAAGGAGTTGTCGAGTCGCCCTTCAGCCTCGATGGGGTCGATGCGTTTGGCTCCGATTTGGCACCCGTAGGGGGTGGCGCTGTGGTAATCCATCGTCGCCCACTCCCCATCGAGGCGGAGCCCCAGCGTGAGGAACCAGCGACCCAACTTCAGGTAGGATTCGTGGTAGAGGGCTGCTCCGCGCGTGCGGATGTCGAAGTCGCTCTCAAAGGGGAAGGGGGTGTGGTCGAAGTGGGGCGTGAGACCTGTGTATTGCTCCACATAGTCGATGATAAGCTCTTGGAGACCCTGCTCCTTGAACTCCACGGGGGCCGTCATGTCGCTCCACTTGCCAAACAGAAAGAGCCCCGAAGTCCAGCTGTAACGCGTAAAGCGGCTCTTGCGCGGTGAGAGGATGAACTCCTGGGTCAGGGCGTGCTCGCGTCTCTGCTGCATCAGCGTGAAGTAGCTCTCGGGACGGAAGTCCTGGTCGAGGGTCATGCAGTCGTCGAGCAGCTGGTAGGAGCTCATGCTCTCGATGCGGATGGCTCCGTCGTGGCGGATGCGAAGCCCCTCCCACAGGGCGGTACGCTCGTAGCCCGAGGGGTCGTTGTAGGCGATATCCCCCTCTTCGAGCGAGCGGTAGGGGTAGCCCCCCTGCTCGAGTGTCGAGAGTTGCAACGAGTTCTCAATAAGCCAGCCGTTGCGGTGCTCCCAGCCCACCTTCAGGGCGGCACCTCCCGTACGATCCCAGTCGCACTTTTGGCCCGTAAAGGTGTTTGTGAAGAGGCCGTCCATCCGCCCGTAGTTGGCTGCAACTCCGATACCCAGGCGGCTCTTGTCGCCCTCGTAGGCCCTGAAGTGGCTCGAAAGGCGCACATCGAAGTCGTTGCCCGAGCCGTAGTTCAGACGCAACTCGGCCCCCTCCTCATCGAGGGGCGAGCGGGTGGTGATGTTCATCACGCCCCCAATCGTATTGCGCCCATAGAGCGTGCTCTGCGGCCCTCGCAACACCTCCACACGCGAAATCTCCATCAGGTCGAGGTCGTAGGCATCCTTGTTCAGAATCGGGATGTTGTCTACCGTGAGGCCCATGGCGGGCTGGTCGATGCGCGAGCCCATGCCGCGCACATAGATCGAGGAGGTCATCCGCGAGCCATACTCGGGCATCAGGAGGTTGGGGACCAACATCGAGAGCTCTTTGGGGGCCGTGAGATGCAGCTGCTCGACCTGCTGTTGGGTAAAGATGGAGGCGGCAACGGGGCTGATGGCCAGGGGCAGGCGGCCCGGCTTGACCGAGTGGCCCACGATGGAGACCTCGTCCATCCAGATGGTGGTGTCGGCCTCGATGGGGCGCAGCGAGGGGTCGATACCGCCTCTCGGGTGGGCATTGAGCCCTCCCAAGAGAAGTATCATTAGCAGCGAGGTTGCCCCCTGCCTCCAATATCGTAGCCGCATCACCTTCAACGCTTGCAGGGTGGATTAGTTGGCAGGAATCGAGGCCGCCTTGGCGCGGAAGAAGTTGTTGTTGCCATCCTCCAGGAGACGGTACTCCGAGTGGTTACTCCAACCGGCAGGTTTATCCTTGATCTCCATATCCTCGCCCGTGTCGTTCGAGACATACTCGCCGATAAGCTGGTGCCAGGTGCGGATGCGGGCGATTGCGGCGGAGGGCTCCATCAGGTCGGCCTCCGTGCAGATCTCGCGCAGGGCGTTGAGGTAGATGGCTCGGTACTCGTCAAACTCCAGAAGCTTCGAGATGAGCTTGCGGTTCGAGTCGCCCCACTGCAAGGGGTTCTGACGACCGGCATCAATGATGTTCGAGGTGCCGAGCGTGTTGTCGTAGTCGTAGGGGATGAAGAAGAACTTGTAGTTCTCCTTGTCGGTCGAGTTGAAGTAGAGGTAGTAGTTGTTTTGGTTGCACCAGTAGTCGTCCCACATACCCACGGCCACATTCACGGCGTAGGTCTTCAGGAGGAACTCCACATCGGTCACCTCGTTGATCCAACTCTTGAAACTCTCACCCGTCTTGCCGTTGAGCTTCTGAATGAAATCCTTGATTTGGGCCTTGGCGGCATCGAACTGCTCGATCTCGGTCTTCAGACAGTAGGCGCGGTTGGTGGTACCGGCATTGTCATCGTGCCAAAAGCGGTTATCCTCCGTATTGTCCAAGCCGGCGCCGAAGCCTTCGTTGCTCCAACCGCACTTCCAGAGGAAGCCCTTGTCGCCCTCGAACCCGGGTCGGGCCTTCAGGTAGCGCTCGTCGGGAGCCTCCAGCATGATATAGACGCCATAGTAGGCCTCCTTCGAGTTGCCCACCTTGAGCCACAGACGGCAGTAGGAGGTGTTCAGTGCAGTCCAGATGCCGTAGCGACGGAAGAGGTCGTAGCAGAAGATCTCGCGGGCGTAGCAGGGGTCATCCTTGTGCCACTTGAGGTGAATCTTTCTCACTCCGCCCAACTCGTGCTCGTCATCCTTCTGGAACTTGCGCAGGTTGAGCATGAAGTGTACATGGCGGTAGTCGGGGTTCTCGGTGTTGTGCATCTCACCTCCGTTGCCCTCGGGGCGGCGGCGCGAGGTGTTGCCACGCAGACGCAGACCGGCATCCGTGAAGCTGTGCATCGTACCCTCTTTCGTGAAGGAGGCGTCGCAGTGGATGTACTCGTCGGTGTTCGCATCGCGGTCGTAGAGCGTGAGCAGCTCGTTCCACTGCTCCTCGGTAACCGTCAGATGAATCTCGGGCAGCGCCTCCATGTCGAAGATGTAGCTCAAGCCGTCGCTCACACCGGGCTGCGGGGCCGTGGGGTCGAACTCCACCTCCTCATCCTCGATGAAGACAACCTGGCGATCCTCCTCCCAGTCGGCAATCGACCACTCGAGCTTCAGCTCCCCGCCCTGGGTCGGCGTGTCGGGCGTCAGCGTGATATGGGCCGTAGCCTGCTTACCCGACGAAAGGGTCGTGGGGCTCTCCAGTGCAAAGGTGTAGGTCTGCTCCGAGGCGGTGGTGATCTTCAGACGAGCCGTAACGCCCTGCTGGGGTACGGTGATGAGTTGGTAGCCCTCCGAGGTGGCTGCGGCGCGAATCTCCCCCTTGCTGCCCGTCGTCAGGAGCGACGAGGGGTCGTTCAGACGGAGCTCCACCGAACGGTAAACATCGCACAGCGTCACACGGCTGATCTCATCGCCGGTTTGGTTGTCGATTTTGATGACCACCTTCGAGAGGAGGTGGTGGAAGGGGAGCTCCACGGCCTGGTTCGTGGGCTTCGAGTGGGCGTAGGCCGCCATCAGGTCGGAGGCGGTGTAGTTCTTGGCTGTCGATTGGTCGGCGGCTACCGTGAAACTCTCGGCCTCCCCCGAGCCGTAGCTCCAGTCGATGGTGTAGGGGTAGTAGGCGACGATCTGTGCCTCCAACGACTTGTCGGCATACCAATAGTGTTGCTTCTCCGAGCGAAGGGCTCCCTCCGTGTAGCGGAAGAGGGCGTTGTTCAGGTAGAGCTCGGGGGTGAGGATGTAGAGGCCAATCTGATCCCCCTCCTCAAAGGCGGTGTCGGTGGCTCGTGTAAAGTTCTCCATCGAGACCTTCAGCGAGATGGGGTCCCCCTGCGAAGGGTTTACGGGCCCCTCTTCGGGACCATTCGAGCAAGCAGCCAGGCCCATTACGGCCATCAGCAGGCAAATCATCTTCTTCATATCGTCAGTTTTTTAGTTGTTGTTCGTTTGCAGCGCCCTCTCGGGCTTTGGGATACTCCCTTTTCGTGCGCGTTTTCATGCGTGCGCGCATATAACCTTGCAAAGATAGAAAATTCTCCCGAGAAAGCAAAATCATTGCCATTGTTCCGCCTCCGACCGAGACCTTTGAAATTTGAAATTTGAATTGTTTTTGGCAATTTGCAAAAAAAAGTCCTTCGGCCATCCGAAGGACTTTTCTTGTGTAGTGGGGTAGATTAGGCCTTGTTGTCCGAACCGAGAACCTCCTTGATCTTGTGCATGTAGAGCTTCTTCATGTTGTCGCGGGCGGGACCCAGGTACTTGCGGGGGTCGAACTCGCCGGGCTTCGTGGCGAAGACCTCACGCACGGCAGCCGTCATCGCCAGACGCGAGTCGGAGTCGATGTTGATCTTGCACACGGCGCTCTTGGCGGCCTTGCGCAGCTGCTCCTCGGGAATACCTACGGCAGCCTTCAGGGCGCCACCATACTTGTTGATGGTGTCTACCTCGTCCTGGGGTACCGACGACGAACCGTGCAGTACGATGGGGAAGCCGGGGAGCTGCTCCTCGATGGCGGCCAACACATCAAAGGCCAAGGGAGGAGGTACCAGACGACCCGTCTGGGGGTCGAGCGTGCACTGCTCGGGGGTGAACTTGTAGGCACCGTGCGAGGTACCGATCGAGATGGCCAGCGAGTCGCAACCCGTCTTGGTTACGAAGTCTACTACCTCCTCGGGCTTGGTGTAGTGGCTCTCCTCGGCCGAAACCTCGTCCTCCACACCGGCCAATACGCCGAGCTCACCCTCTACCGTTACATCGAACTGGTGGGCATACTCCACCACCTTCTTCGTGAGGGCTACATTCTCCTCGTAGGGGAGGTGGCTGCCGTCGATCATCACCGACGAGAAGCCCATGTCGATGCAGCTTTTGCAGGTCTCGAAGCTGTCGCCGTGGTCGAGGTGGAGAACAATCTGGGGATTCTCCCAACCCAGCTCCTTGGCATAGGCTACGGCACCCTCGGCCATGTAGCGCAGCAGGGTCTGGTTGGCATACTGACGAGCACCCTTCGATACCTGAAGAATCACGGGCGACTTGGTCTCGGCCGAAGCCATGATGATGGCCTGCAACTGCTCCATGTTGTTGAAGTTGAAGGCGGGAATGGCATAGCCGCCGTCAACGGCCTTCTTGAACATCTCTCGCGTGTTCACCAGGCCTAAATCCTTGTAAGAAATCATAACGCTTCCATTTTTAGTGTAACTTGTTGTCGATTGCGAACTAACCTACGTAGTCCGACCCCCTCTTTGGGATTCGCGTCGGAAAACTGCGCAAAGTTAATAAATAATTTGAATAACTCCGCGCTTTTGTGATTTTTTTAACAAATACGCTAAATTTCGTGCCGAATGTTGGCGTATGTGGATGCTTTTTTCTATTTTTGCATGGATATAGCGGTAGCGGCCAAAACAACGGCCGGTGTGGGCGGCGATCGCCTGCGACTATACACCACAAACGGATAACACAAACAACAGAAGAATATGGCAGACTTTATCTATCAGGAGCCCTATCCCGTACAGGAGGATAAGACCCGTTACCGTCTTTTGACGAAGGAGTATGTGAAGGTCGTGGAGTGCGACGGCCGTCAGATTTTGAAGGTGGACCCCAAGGGCCTCGAGCTCTTGTCGAAGGCCGCTTATAGCGATGTGTCGTTCTACCTGCGTGCCTCGCACCTGGAGAAGCTCCGCAACATCTTGGAGGACAAGGAGGCTACCGACAACGACAAGTTTGTGGCCTACACCATGCTGCTCAACCAGTGCGTGGCAGCCGAGGGCGAGCTCCCCACCTGTCAGGATACGGGTACGGCCATCTGTATCGGCCACAAGGGTGAGGATGTATGGACGGGTGCCGACGATGCCGAGCACATCTCGCGCGGTGTCTATGAGACCTATCAGGAGCGTAACCTCCGTTTTTCGCAGGTGGTCCCCTTCACGATGACCGAAGAGAAGAATTCGGCCACCAACCTCCCCGCACAGATCGACATCTACGCCGGCAAGCCCGGTATGGAGTATGAGTTCCTCTTCATCACCAAGGGTGGCGGTTCGGCCAACAAGACCTTCCTCTATCAGCAGACCAAGGCCCTCCTGAACGAGGAGTCGCTCACGAAGTTCATCACCGAGCACATCAAGGATCTCGGTACTTCGGCCTGCCCGCCCTACCACCTGGCTCTCTGCATCGGTGGTACCTCGGCCGAGATGTGTCTTGCGACCGTGAAGAAGGCCTCGGCCGGCTATCTCGACGAGCTCCCCACCTCGGGTAACGAGGGTGGCCGCTGCTTCCGCGACTTGGAGTGGGAGGAGAAGGTGCTCAAAATTTGCCAGCAGAGTGGCGTGGGTGCCCAGTTTGGCGGCAAGTACCTCGTACACGATGTACGCGTGATTCGCGCTCCGCGTCACGCCGCCTCGTGCCCCGTGGCCATCGGCGTAAGCTGCTCGGCCGACCGCAACATCAAGGCCAAGATTACCCCCGAGGGTATCTTCCTCGAGGAGCTGGAGAAGAACCCCGCACGCTTCCTGCCGAAGGAGGCTCCCGCCATGTCGCCCGCCGTGGATATCGACCTCGACGAGGGTATGGACAAGGTGCGCGAGATTCTGACCAAGTACCCCATCAAGACGCGTCTGAACCTGAAGGGTACCCTGATTGTGGCCCGCGACATCGCCCACGCCCGCATCAAGCAGATGCTCGACGAGGGGAAGCCGATGCCCGACTACTTCAAGAAGCACCCCGTCTACTACGCAGGCCCCGCCAAGACTCCGCAGGGCATGGCCTCGGGCTCGTTTGGCCCCACCACGGCCGGCCGTATGGATCCCTATGTGGATCTCTTCCAGAAGCATGGCGGCTCGATGGTGATGGTGGCCAAGGGCAACCGTTCGCAGGAGGTAACCGACGCCTGCCGGGCCAATGGCGGCTTCTACCTCGGCTCGATTGGCGGCCCCGCGGCCATTCTGGCGAAGAACTCCATCAAGAAGGTGGAGGTGGTAGACTTCCCCGAGTTGGGCATGGAGGCTGTGCGCAAGATCTATGTCGAGGACTTCCCCGCCTTTATCATCGTGGATGACAAGGGCAACGACTTCTTCGCCGACTTCAAGCACTAAACCCACGACCAAGTGTGAAGACTGCTCCTTCCGACAAGTTCGGGAGGAGCAGTACACAATATAAAACGGATAGGGAGCGTTATCTGTTTTACATCTTATCATTAGTTCGATGAAGCTCTTTTTTAGACAATTTGCCGCGCTTGTCGGCGTGATGTTCCTCACGGTCGGGACGCTCTTTGCCGCGCCCGAAAAGGTGGAGTTCACCGCCGAGGTGCCGGCCCTGGTGGCGTTAGGCGAGCCCTTCCGAGTGGAGTTCCGCCTCAATGCCAAGCCCGATGACGACACCTTCATGGCCCCCACCTTCGAGGGCTTTGACATCATTGCCGGCCCCTCGGTCTATCGGGGGTCGAGTGTGCAGTTCGTCAACGGCTCGGTGACCCAGACCCACGAATACACCTACACCTATGTCCTGCTCCCCACGCGGGCGGGTAACTTCTCGATTGCCTCGGCCGAAGTGGAGGTCGATAAGCGCCGTTACCGTACCGAGCCCACCCTGGTGGAGGTGGTCGAAGAGGCGAAGCAGACGACTCCCAAGTCGGAGCAGAGTGGTGCGGCGGCACAGCCTGCTACACCCCAGGGACAGGTGGCCCCCGACGATATTCTGCTGCGCGTCACCGCATCGCGCAGCACCCTCTACAAGGGGGAGCCCGTGCGCGTAGCCATCAAGCTCTACTACCGCGTCTCGATTGCCGGACTCAACGGGGCCAAGTTCCCCTCGTTCAACGGCTTCTGGTCGCAGGAGCTCGACACCGAGAATCGCCCCTCGCACCGTGAGACCCTCAACGGCAAGGTCTATGAGTGCTCCGTGCTGCGAGAGTTCCTGCTCTACCCCCAGCAGGCGGGTACGCTGACAATCGACCCCGCCGAGGTGGAGGCCGTAGCGCAGGTCGTGGTGCACAACAATCGTCATCGTGACCCCTTCTTCGGCAGCACGCCCGACATCTACAATGTGAATCGCACGGTGCGCTCGCCCAAACTTCAAATTACGGTCAAGGAGCTCCCGGCCGGTGCCCCCGATGGGTTTGCCGGCGCTGTGGGCCGCTTCACCTTGAGCGAGACGGCCCCCTCGGCGCAGCTCACGGCCAACTCGGCCTCGACCTTCACGCTCCGCATTGCCGGTACGGGCAATCTGCGCTTCGTGCAGGCCCCCAAGCTCCAACTTCCCGGCAGCTTCGAACTCTACGACATCAAATCGACCGAACAGCTCAAGACGACGGCCCAGGGTACTTCGGGTTATCGTCAATTCGAGTACCCCTTCATCGCCCGCGCCGAGGGCGAATATGAGTTGCCCTCGATTCCCTTCTCCTACTTCGATCCCGAGAAGCAGCAGTATGTTACGCTACGCTCGCAACCTCACTCCATCGTCGTCACTCCCGACGAGAGAGGGGGCTCGGAGGAGGTGCGCCTGGTCAAGGGGTTGAGCAAGGAGGAGGTGCGCATTCTGGGCGAGGATATCCGCTTCATCAAGTCGGGTGAGGCGCGACTCCGCCCCCTGCACCGTCCCTTCCTCTTTAGCGGGGGTTACTTCCTGGCAGTGGGGCTTATTGTGCTCCTCTTTGCCCTTCTCTTCTTCCTGCTGCGCAAGCAGATTCGTGAGAGCCGCAATACGGTATTGGTGCGTGGTAAGCGGGCCAACAAGGTGGCCGTGCAGCGCTTCCGTCAGGCCAAGCGAGCCATGGAGGAGCAGAATCGTTATGCCTTCTACGAGGAGATGTCGCGTGCCCTGTGGGGCTATATGAGCGACAAGCTCAACATCCCCGTCTCGAACCTTACGAAGGAGAATGTCCGCGAGGAGCTTCACAAACGCGGCATTCCGAGCGAGGAGTCGCAGACCTTCTCGTCGATTATCACCCGTTGCGAGGAGGCACAGTATGCCCCTTCGACCTCGGTGCAGATGTCGGAGGTCTATACCGAGGGTGTCGGGTTTATCTCGCGCCTTGAGTCACTCATTAAGAAACATTAAGCCGATGAAACGCCTGTATATCATCCTCTCGGCCACGCTCTTGTTGCTCTTTGCGGGCCTTATGCCTCTCGATGCAGCAGCCCAGGAGGCCGATACGACGGCCCGTGAGGTGCCTCCCGTTCTCACCCCTTCGGAGGCGTGGGATGCCGCCAATACGGCCTATCTGCGCTCCGATTACCGCGAGGCCATCCGCACCTACGAAGCGATACTTGCCAAGGGCCTTCACTCCCCGAAACTCTACTACAATCTGGCCGGCGCCTACTTCAAGGATGGACGCCTGGGAGAGGCGATTCTCTACTATCGTCGCGCCCTGCGCCTCGACCCCTCCGACGAGGATATTCGTCACAACCTCCACATCGCCGAGCAACATACCATCGACCGCATCGAGCGTATCCCCGAGTTCTTCTTGGTGAGCTGGATGCGCAGTGTGCGCTCGCTGATCAGCGGTACGGGGTGGACCATCCTCTCGCTTGTACTGCTTGTGGCGAGCCTTGCCATGTTGCTCTTCTACCTCCTCTCGCAGCGTATCGCGTTGCGTAAGGTGGGCTTCTTCGGCACGCTGGTGGGGTTGATACTCTTCGTGGCGACCACCTCGTTTGCGGCCGCCTCGCGCCGTGAGGCCCTCACCCAAAGTGAGGCAGTGGTTCTCTCCACGGCTGTCTCGGTGAAATCTTCGCCCGACAAGGCGGCCACCGACCTCTTCGTCATCCACGAGGGTACCACCCTCGAGCTGGGCGAAAAGTTGGGCGATTGGCAGGAGGTAAAGCTCTCCGACGGCAAGAAGGGGTGGCTCGAAAGACGACACATCGAAGCGATATAGCCATGTCACGACTCCTGCAAGATGTGGTGGGCGAGCTCTCGAAGCTCCCCGGTATCGGTCGCCGCACGGCCCTGCGTCTGGCCATGCACCTGCTGCGCATGGAGCGCGACTCGGTGGCCGACATGACCCAAAGTATCGACCGCTTCCGCAACGAGATACGCTACTGCAAGCGATGCAACAACCTCTCCGACGAGGAGCTCTGCCCCATCTGCTGCGACTCGCAACGCGACCACTCGACGGTCTGTGTGGTGGAGCAGGTGGGCGACCTGCTCTCGATAGAGAATACGCGCCAATACCGTGGCGACTATCATGTGCTGGGGGGTGTCATCTCCCCGATGCAGGGTGTCGCCCCCTCCGACCTCAAAATCGACCTGCTGATGCAGCGTGTCGCCTCGGGGGAGGTGCGTGAGGTGATTTTGGCCATCTCCACTTCGGTGGAGGGTGAGACGACCCTCTTCTACCTGATGAACAGGCTGCGCCAATACCCCCATGTGAAGGTGACGACCATTGCACGCGGAATCGGCTTTGGCGATGAGTTGGAGTATGTCGACGAACTGACCATTACCCACGCGCTGATGAATCGCCGCGAAGTGGAGTAGCCCTCTTCCCCCTCTCCGTAAAGCAAAACAGAAGAAGTACCACTAAATAATTGATACGATGAAACGAAATGTGCTGTTGTTGCTCCTGATGCTCTTGTGGAGCACAATCACCGAGGCTCAAAACTACGAGCGTTACTACGAGGAGTTGCCCGTCGAACTCACCATGCCGCAGCAGGTCGCAATTCCCGACTATACCCTCTCGATCGAGGAGTTCGGCGGGGTGGGTGACGGCATCACACTCAATACCGAGGCCTTCCGTCGGGCCATCAGTGCCCTCGAAAAGCGGGGTGGCGGTCACCTGATCGTTCCCGAGGGGGTTTGGCTCACGGGCCTGATCTCGCTCAAGGATAACATCGACCTCCACCTCGAGAAGAATGCCATCCTCTTGGCTTCGCCCGACAAGCGTGACCACTTCAAATACTCGGCCGACGGGGAGCGCGACGACAAGCCCTCGACCCTTATCAGCGCCAGCAAACGCAAAAATATCTCCATCACGGGCGAGGGTGTCATCGACGGTAACGGAGTGCAGTGGCGCCCCGTTAAGCGCGAGAAGGTGAGCGACGACGAGTGGGAGCAGTTTCAGGCGATGGGAGGCACCACGACCGAGGATGGACGCCTCTGGTACCCCTACAATCTCCACCACTACGACAATGTGGCCGAGAGCTACAAAGAGCAGGAGAAGATGCGTACCCACCTTGTCCGCTTCACCGACTGCGAGCGCGTGTTGGTGCAGGGCGTAACGCTCCAGAATGCCCCCAAATTCCACCTCATCCCCACGCGATGTGTCGATGTGACGATCGACGGCGTGAAGGTGCGTTGCCCGTGGAATGCCCAGAATGGCGATGCCATCGACATCAGCAGCTGCCGCAATGTGCTGATTGTCAATAATACGATTGATGCCGGCGACGATGGTATCTGTATGAAGGCGGGGGCCGGCGCCTCGGGGGTGAAGTATGGCCCCTGTGAGAATATCCTGATTCAGGACAATGTGGTCTATCATGCCCACGGTGGCTTTGTCATCGGCTCGGAGTATACGGGAGGCATGAAGCGTATCGTGGTGCGCCACAACCGCTTCAGCAATACCGACACGGGCCTGCGCTTCAAGAGTGGCGTAACGCGTGGCGGCAAGTGTGAGGATATCTACATCAGTCACATCTATATGACCGACATCAAGGACGAGGCGATTGTCTTTGAGTGTACCTACCGCGATCGTGCCGCAGGGCGTGAGGTCGAGGAGCTCGACCCCGACGAGGTGGAGTTTGCCCCCGAGTTCTGTGATATCCACATCTCGGAGGTGGTCTGCCGCAATGCCGAGTGCGCTATCTCGGCCCACGGGATCCCGGGCTTGAGGTCTATCTACGATGTCCATATCGACAACTGCACCCTCTTCTATACCGAGGAGGCGACCTCCATCGGTGAGGGTGTCGAGCTCGATATCGCTCCCACCGTCAAGTTCGTCACCTACGAGAAGTAGTCGGCTGCGGGAGGGGCGTCAGACACGAATAAAGGGAGGTCGTTCGACCTCCCTTTGTTATTTGGTTTTGGGGCTCCCTACTCGGCCGAGGTGGCGAGGGGCGAAGCCTGCGTATAGGTGCGCGCGGCGAGCTCCTTGTCGAGCTGATAGAGACCATACTTGTTGCCCTCTACCGACTCCATTGCGAAGATCATGTCGCGGGCCGACTCCTCCTCTTCGATCTGCTCGTCGATGAACCATACCAGCATGTTCGACGAAGCGAAGTCTTTGTCCTCGGTGGCGATGGCTGCCAGGTTGTTGATCAGACCGGTTACTACCTTCTCGTGCTTGAGCGTCTCCTGGAACATCTCCAGCGGCGAGGCCCACTCGGTCTTCACCTCGGCGATGGGCTTCAGCGACACCTTGCAGTCACGCGAGTTGAGGTAGTTCATCAGAATGCGAGCGTGATCCTGCTCCTCCTGCCACTGGATATAAAACCAATTGGCAACACCCTTCAATCCTTTGTTCTCGGCGTCGAGCGACATGGAGAGGTAGAGGTAGGCCGACCAGAGTTCGGCGTTGATCTGCTCATTGATGGCAGCGTGTAATTTGGGGCTTAACATAGTTTTCCGGTTTTTAAGTGTGTTTTTCTTCATTTCCATCTTTTGGTGCTCGGACCGTGGTCGGGTGGAGGCGATTTAGAGCTCTGCCTTCCACAATCCGTGCAGGTTGCAGTACTCATAGACTGCCACCGCCTTCTCGTCGCCGAGGGCTACCACTGCCTCGGGCTTGTCGCTCAGGTCGACGCGGATGCCGCCCTTCTCGGTCTCCACATAGATAAACGAGATGTGGTGCTCGGGGGTCATGGGGTGAGCCACGCTGCCAACCTCAATCTTCAGGCGGTTGCCATCGAGCTTCGTTACGACGGGCAGGTGCTTCTCGCCGCTTGCGTCCACCGTGTTGGGGATGAGCTCCTCCATCTTCTCGCCGCAGCATACTACGGGAACCTTCGAGTCTACTACCTTCTGAATCACATTGCCGCAGTGACGGCACTTATAAAATTTCGTTGCCATAATTTTCTTGTTTTAGTTTGTTGGTGTCTCTGTTTTTTCGTTTGCTATTGCAAAGATAGCACCATACCAAGACGAAATCAAGAAGAAATGATTGGATTTTTCTATTTTGTTATAAGTTTATCTTATGGTGATACGGTTTGGTTGGTGGGGGTGCTTATGCCACGGGGAGGAGAAGCAGTGCCAACCCCATCATCACGATAAAGCCCAACAGCAGGAGGCCGAAGACCGAGAGACACCCTCCGAAGCAGCCGTAGTTGGGCTCCGAGCCGGCCGGCAGCTCGCGCGAGAGCAACACAAAGATAAGACCCACCAGCGGGGTGAAGATCAGACTGATGATAAACGACCAGCCGAAGCCGATTTCACGACGGCTGCCCACCCATCCTACCAATGCCGGCAGGAAACATCCCAAGAGCAGCGCTCCTAACGATATGAGTAACATAGTGATTGTTGTTTTATAAATTAGACTTTTCGATAAAATTATCCATTTTTGAGAGCGTTCGATCCTCGATATAGTCTTTGAATCGAATCATGATTTGACCCTCAAACCACTCGAATTTCGATGCCTTCTCTTGGTCGAGGGTGAATACCAATGTATTTTTCAGG
>JAZUQP010000019.1:0-15632 GCA_045605785.1 Alistipes sp.
GTCGTGAGACAGTTCGGTCTCTATCTGTCGCGGGCGTAGGAAGATTGAGGGGTCCTGACTTTAGTACGAGAGGACCGAGTTGGACGAACCTCCGGTGTATCGGTTATGCTGCCAAGTGTACCGCCGAGTAGCCGCGTTCGGCCGGGATAAGCGCTGAAAGCATCTAAGCGCGAAGCCCTCCCCAAGATAAGTCTTCCCTTGAGGGGCGTAGGAGACTACTACGTTGATAGGCTGCAGGTGTAAAGACAGTGATGTCAAAGCCGAGCAGTACTAATTACCCGAACGGCTTTCTTACAGTCTATTTCTCATTCCCGGAATCTGTCAAGCTTTACTGCGTGTGACAGGTAGTCGCAGATGCGACAATCACACAGCTTCGATACAATGAAGCACAACGTTCTTTTAGGTGGTTATAGTGGTGAGGTTCCACCTCTTCCCATTCCGAACAGAGAAGTTAAGCTCACTAACGCCAATGGTACTGCGGTTTTCCCGTGGGAGAGTAGGTAGCCGCCTCTTTAAGAGAAGACCGAATGAAAATTCGATCTTCTCTTTTTTATTTGCACAGGTTTCTGGTGCACCTTACTTGAAAGACGATTCGGCTTTACTTATAGTACTATCCGAATCGTCTTTCTTTATTACGGCACCCCATAATCCCTGCGCAAATATAAAAATTGAGAGATCGAAGTTCGGTTTCCTCTTAAAGAGGCGGCCGGCAGCCAATGCAAAGGTGGTGCATTGCACGGGCCAAGTTAAGCACGCTGTCTCTCTTCGGGTCGTGAACTATTTGTTGACACCCTACCAGCCTTCCCCTCTTCGCTGTGAGCCAAAGCTGCAGCACTCTCCGCAAAAATTAAGAGGAGCAAGTTTTTTTGATGCGCTGCTTTGATATATATCGGGCAAATTTCTCTTCCAAACATGGGTATTAAAAATAATTCCCGTGTTACTCGTGACCTATTGTCGATTGTGTGAGGTCTTCTGTGTGTTGGTTTGAGTGCACCTTTTTTGGGGCGTTACATTGAATCCCCATATTTCCCGAGGGTCGAGAGGCCTCGTGAATTGGATAAGATACTCTGCGTGTCAGGTTGGGAGTACTTCGCTCTTGGGTATTAAAAGTACTCCCCGTGTGGGTTTGGGGCGCTTATTGATACAATATGGTAGTCGGGTGGAAGACAGATCCATCCGATTTCGAGTAGTGCGGTTTCGTTTTTCGGGCTTGCGGTATATTTGCCTCGATTACTTGATGTGTTCACTGATCTTTACTCGCAGTGAGCCGTTGCCATAGCCTTTCCAGCGGTCGATGACGATCCCCTCGGGGGAGATGAGCGTATAGCTTGGGGTGCCCATCTGATCGTAGTGGGCGCAGATGCCACTCATCTCTTTTCCGTCGCTCCAGTTGTGCCAGGTGATAGGGTATTTCTGCGAGCTTTCGCGCCACATCTTCTCTCCATCCGTCGAGATACTTACCACCTGAAGTTGCCCGCTGTATTTTTCGGCAATTTCGTTCATCTCGGGCAGGGCCATGATGCAGGGTCCGCATCCGCCACTCCACAACTCTATCAAGATATAGCTACCCTCCAATTCGGAGATGGTATGCGTGTTCCCCGCCAAATCGTAGAGGGTGCCATCAAAGAATCGTTCCCCCACGACCACCTCCTTGACGGGATAGAGGTAGCTGCGAATCTGTTCCGATGCGGGATGCTTTTGCCACTCGTTGCTCAAGCTGTTGTAGATCTCCTTGACTGCCTCATGGTGGGGATAGTCGGGCAGATAGCGGCACATTCTGGCCATCTCCTCCAGGTGTATCATCCCAACTTCATCCATCTTGTGGCGCTGCATGTAGTCAATCAATCGACCATGGATTTTACCGATGAGTTGCTGCTGTTGTCGTCCCAGGCTCTCGTATTGAGCTTGCAGATCGGCCGGGTCGGCCCCTGCTTCGCCCGCTTTTTGGCCGAGCGTATTCTCCATGATCATCAACTGCTGAACCTCTCTGTAGAGATCTTCGGCGCACCGAACATATCCTTGCCACGAGCGGTTTAAGTCGGCACCGCCCTTTACGCTCCAGGTATAGATCAGCTTGTCCGTTCCGTGGATGCGTACCTTGTCGCCCGCTTCGGCCCACAGATGGAGTTCCATACTCGGGAAATCATCGCGCCAGCAGAGGATTGTCATGTGCTCTTTCGCAGCCTCGGGGGTTACGCGGAAGTAAAATCTGCCCTCGCGAAGGGTGTCGCGGTCGATGCCCATGCCGGCTTCTCCGTCGATGCGAAAGAGGGTGAATACGGTGCCCTCCTCTACTCCTGTGACACGGCCTTCGATTTCGTAGTAATTTTTGGGCGCGTTGTGCGTGCACCCTATGATGGAGAGAAGAATGGTTGAGAGGATTAGCAGTCGTTTCATCTTTTTGTACGGTTCGGTTGATGTACAAAGATAGCAAAAAATGGGTAATATACTCATGGTGTACAATAAAAATCCCTAACTGATTGGCTGGTAAATCATTAGATGAATTTGGAACTTTACAGATTTTTCTCTAAATTTGCACCAATGCGCTGAACTACAGCAAGTTAAAAAAAATTAACTGAATACTGGATGCTTTGGAAATCATGTGGAAATTACCATGAATTTGTTGTACACCTGTGATATATTAATCGAAACTTTAGTAAGGTGATTTTTTACACCGCAGTGTAAATTACCTCACAAAAAAGGGGTTGTTCAACTTTCGTGTTGGACAACCCCGATTTTTTTGTAAGAAACGGGTGATTGCATCAATCCTTTCGCCGGCCCACAACCGTTGGTTGTGGAGCAATCGGCCTCACAGCTAATCCTCCTCCTCCAATTCGAAGATATCTTCGACCGACTTCGAGAAGGTGCGGGCGATTTTGAGGGCCAGGAGGGTCGAGGGGATGAACTTGCCCGCCTCGATAGCATTGATCGTCTGGCGACTTACACCGCACTGCTCGGCCAGCTCCTGCTGTGTGATGCGCCGTTCGGCACGCTCGACACGGATTCTATTCTTCACTTTCCCCCTCCTTTCTTGCGTACCACCACATCGCGCGATAGGTTGCCACGAAGATGAGCGGATAGGTTACCAGGTTATAGATCATGATGTCGAGGTAGTCCAGGTTGTTCGTCACGAAGGTCGCCACGATGATAAATGCGGCCTGGATGTAGAGCGCCACGAGTAGCGCATTGAGTCGGATGCGGCTGATCATCTCATCCTCGATGCGCTCGCGTGAGCACCCCACGAAGATGACCCCCAACCAGATGCCGATGACGATGTAGTTGTTGATCAGAGGATTCCTCAACTCTAACTCTTTGAGCCAGCTGACGCTCTCGTAGTCAAATCCGATGGCAGCAGCCCACACCCCGATTACGAGGGCCGCCGTAAGCAATACCCATCCCACGCGCTTGAAGCCGTAGGGAAGTAACCACTCTTTTTGCATACTCTTTTCATTTTTTTGACCCGCAGGTCGTTCCATATTAAACTCCTTGCCAAACCACGCAAGTGTGCACCCTCGGGTGGTTTGCTGCTGCAAATGTAAAGAAAACTTTACACAATAGCAAGTGTAATTTACAAAATTATCCCAAAAATTCTTTAGCAAGGTGATTTTTTGCCCCGCAGTCTAAATTACCTCACAAAAAAGGGGTTGTTCAACTTTTGTGTTGAACAACCCCTTACTTAATTATAATAAGGTATGACTACTTGCGCTTCTTCTTCTTCTCTTCGAGGGCCTTTTCCACCTCAATCTGGAAGTCCGAGAGGACATTCATGTAGTTGATAAAGGCGTCGTAGGCCGAGTCGTAGGGGTTGAAGTAGGAGTGTACATCCCCATCCGAGAGCCACTTGGTGGCCATGTAGTAGAAGTGGTCGGAGGTCTGCAGGAAGTTCCACACATAGTCGAAGTCGGGGCTCTTGAGCTTGGCCACCTTCTCCTTTAGTTCGTAGAGCTTCGCGAAGGCCTCGTTCTGCAACTCGTTGCCGAGCCAGGCGGTGATATCGCGCTCCTCGTCGGCCCACGACATCACATGGGGGCAGTGCAGCACAGCCACGGGCTGATACTTCTTGGCCGTCTCGCTTACGGTAGCGAACTCCAACTCGCCCGAGGCCAACGCCTGGGCAGGCAGGGCGCGCATGAAGTCGAAGATACCCGTATTGGCATCCTGGTGCTCGCCAAAGGTCTCGTAGTCCATAAAGAGGTTGATCACCTCGCCCGGGGCATCCTCGGCCGTCAGCCACGACACATACTTCTCGGCCGTCAGCGGATACTCGTCCCAACCCTGGTTCGAGAAGCGGAAGGCGATATCGTCCGAGAGCTTGTAGTTACGCAGCAAGAGGCGTACCTTCTGGTCGATGGCGTTGGCGTAGACATAGTTGGGCGACTTCCAACCCAGGATGTGGCGGGCACCCTCGGCCAGCATCGTCTTGTAGCCCATCTCGGCCACCATGGCACCAATCTCGTCGGAGTAGATGAGCTCCGTGTTGCGGAAGGCGGTCGGCTTCATGCCAAACTCCTTCTTGATGGTGGAGGCGTGCAGCTTCACCTGCTGCTCGAAGTCCTCCTTCGAGGCCAGCGCAGCCAGCGAGTGGGAGTAGGTCTCGGCCAGGAACTCCACGCAGCCCGTCTCGGCCAATGCACGGAACGAGTCGAGCACCTCGGGAGTGTAGGCGCGGAACTGCTCGATGGCGTTACCCGTAATCGAGAACGAACAGCGGAACTTACCCTTATTCTCCTGAATGAGTTTCAGCAGCAGGGCATTCATCGGCAGATAGCATTGGCGGGCCACCTTCTGCATGATCGAGCGGTTGAGCATGTCGTCGAGGTAGTTGTGGTCCTTGCCCATGTGGAAGAAGCGGTACTTCTTCAGTCGCCACGGCTGATGTACCTGAAAGTATAGACAGATGGTTTTCATATTGTGTAGTTTTTTGTTTTCGTTTTAGGTTCTTTTCGCGCGTGACTACTCTTTGGGGTCGTCGATGGCAGCCTGGTAGACCTCCTTGATCTTGGCGGCGGCGTTGTTCCACTTCAGACGGGTAACCTCCTCCAGACCCTTCTCGGAGAACATCTTGTTCAGACTCGGGTAGGTGATCAGACCGTAGATAGCATCGGCCATGGCGTCCACATCCCAGTAATCGACCTTCACGGCGTAGTCCAATACCTCGGCCACACCGCTCTGCTTCGAGATGATGACGGGGACATTCGAGCGCATCGCCTCGAGGGGCGAGATGCCGAAGGGTTCCGATACCGAAGGCATCACATAGACATCCGACAGCTGGAACATCTTATCCACATCGTCGCCACGCAGGAAGCCCGTGAAGTGGAAGCGGTCGGCAATGCCGAGGCGTGCCACACGGCGAATCACATGGTTCATCATATCGCCCGAGCCGGCCATCACGAAGCGTACATTGGGAACACGCTTGAGCACCTTGGCTGCAGCCTCGACAAAGTAGTCGGGACCCTTTTGGAAGGTGATACGACCCAGGAAGGTGACGATCTTATCCTTCACGCCGCGCTCGGGGGCCTTGCCGCCCTTGTCGGTGAAGCGCACGGCGTTGTGTACCGTAACGACGCGCTCGGCCGGCACGGCATACTTGTCGATGATGATGTTGCGCGTGAGGTTCGACACGGCAATCACGCGGTCGGCGGCGTGCATACCCGTGCGCTCAATCTCGTAGACGCGTGTGTCGATGTTGTCCACCGAGCCTCGGTCAAACGAGGTGGCGTGCATGTGAACCACCAGCGGCTTGCCCGATACGCGCTTGGCAGCGATACCGGCGTAGTAGGTGAGCCAGTCGTGGGCGTGAATCACATCGAACTGACCCTCCAAATCCTTGGCTACCTGGGCAGCCACCATTGCATAGCGGGCTACCTCCTCCATCAGGTTGGCTCCATACTTACCCGAGAAGGTGTAGCGCTGCGACCACACATCGCCCGTCTCCCAGATTTTTTGGCCCGTCTTGACATAGCTGTCGTGGTAGCTCTCGAACTCTTCAGGCGAGATGTAGGGCACCATGTTCGAGTCGATGTGGATAAAGGTCATCTTCTTGATGATATCCTCGGCTCCCGAGGTTACATCGCCGTAGAGAGCCTCCACATCGCTGGCATTGACTACCTTGACGAAACGCTGGTCCTCATCGCCCGATGCGCGTGGCATCACGAAGATAACTTCGACATCGTTGCGGGCCAGGCCGCGCGTCATGCCGTAGCATGCCGTACCCAGACCTCCTGCAATGTGGGGTGGGAACTCCCAACCAAACATTAAAACTCTCATATTTCTACTTTTTTGTCGTTTTGCTACTTACCGTTTTGGGGCTCTTTGCCGTGCTCTTTGCCGTGCTTTTTGCCGTGCTCTTCGTCTCACCCTTCTTGGCTGCGGTGCGCTTCTTGGGGGCCTCGGCAGCCTTGGGGTCATGCTCTCGGAGCATGCGGCAGATCTCCAATACGGCACCTACCGACCAGGCCTGCGACATCGAGCCGCGCGGCGTATAGGGAGGATCGGCATCGTATACCTCGTTCACCGAGCCGATGCAGTAGGTCTGAATATCCTCCTCGAAGCCGGCGATGATCTCGCGCGCCTCCGTAAGGAATCCGCTACCCATGATATCGAAACAGCTCTTCACATAGAAGGTCAAGGGCCAAATCCACACCGTACCATTCTTGCCGGCGATATCGCGCTGCATCTGGTTGCCCTCGATGGTCCCCTTGTAGATGGGGTTACGGGGCGAGAGGGTGCGCAGGCCTCGCGGCGTGAGCAGGTGCTGACGAACAACCATCAGGATACTTACAATTTTCGACTCGTCGAGCATCTTGTAGTTCAGACCGCAGGCCAAAACCATGTTCGGACGGATGAACTTATTGACCTCATGCTCGTTTACATAGTCGGCCAGGTAGCCCTCCTCCTGCATCCAGAACTTCTCGACAAACGAGGCCTTGCAGCGCTCGGGCAGCCCCTCCCATGCCTTCACAAAGCTCTTGTCGCCCTCCTTGCGGGCCAACTCGAGCGTGTAGCAGAGGGCATTGTACCACAGTGCCTGAATCTCTACGGCGTAACCGCGACGCGGGGTGACGGGCTCGCCATCGACCATCGAATTCATCCAGGTGAGGGCGCTCTTCTCGCGGGCGGCCCAAATCAGACCGTTGTCGTGAAGTACGACACCCTCCTTGCCGCGCTTGTAGGCCTCCAGGATGGCCTTCATCACCTCGCCATAGCGCTTCCAAATCTCCTTGGCGCCTACCTCGCGCTCCAACTCCTGGAGCGTGCGGAAGAACCAGAGCGGAGCGTCGGCCGCTACGGCCATCGAGGCCGAGTCGGCGAAGTCGCCGTCGCGGAAGTCTCGCAACATCGTATCAAGAATCTCGAAGCAATCCTCCTTGTAGCCCTGCTCGAGCACTACGCCCGGCAGCGACTGCAGCGTCTGACGACCAATGACACCAAACCAGGGGTAGCCGGCAATCATCTCGGTGCGGCCTCCCGGACGGCGGATGACAAACTGTCGGGCCGAGTGGTGCAGGCACGAGAGGAAGTCCTCCTTGTGGGTGCGGCGGGCAATCTGCTGTGCGAAGAGCTCCTCGATCTCCTTGGGAGAGGACATCTCCTCGACCGAGGCGGAGAAGATTACGCTCTCGCCCTTCTTGATACCCAATTCGAAGTAGCCCGTCGTGAGCAGATCCTCGTGGCTCTCGTAGCCGCGCAGTGCCTCCTGCGGATACTCGAAGTCGTAGTACCAATCGGGGGCAGCCACAAACTCGGCATCGGGACGGTTGGTCTGCAAATGGAGCCAGGGGTAGCCCTCATAGAGGCGGTTCTTCACGCCACAGGGGATGGGGTAGGAGCGGCCGTTGGCCTCCATGTTGGCCTTCGAGAGGGCATGCTTGTCGCGGTAGGCGAAGAAGGGGCGCAGGCGCAGCGTCGTCTCCGAGTGGGCATCCACCAGCGTGTAGCGAATCATCAGTTGCGTACGCTTGTGAATCCACAGAAGCTCCTTCTTCAGAATCACGCCACCCACGCGGTAGGTGATGGTGGGGGTGGGGGTGTACTCGAAGTCGGTGATGTACTTGTGTCCGCGGGGCTCATAGATGCCCGGGAAACGGTGCAGGGCCAGATTGAATGACTGGTCGTGCTGCACGATGGTCTCATCGAGCGAGGAGAGCAGAACATGGGTGTGCTCGCTCTCGTCGATGGGGGCTACCATCAAGCCGTGATACTTACGCGTATTGCAGCATACGATGGTGGTACTCATGTAGCCTCCTCGGCGGTCGGTGGCGAGCATTTCGCGCTGGAGCGAATACTCCAAATTGCCCAACTCGCTTTTGTCGAATGTAAGTGCTGACATAGATTCGATAGGTATAAGTTTGCTTTGTGTGTAAAGTTACAAAATTTTCTGCAATCTTGGCCTAAAAAGGGATAATTTTTCTCAAATGTAACACAAATCCAACCTGCTCGGTCATGTAGTGGACCCCAAAAAAGAGAATCCGCCCCCTTGCAGAGGCGGATTTCGAGGGTAGGCCCCCTCCCTCTCGTTAGAGGAACTCGAGCGTGTAGGCCAACATCTTCACGCGCACATTGCGCATGTCGTCGGGCATCATCGAGTGGTTCTGATCGGGGTAGATCATCATGTCGTAGGCGGCCCCGTCGCGGTTCAGGCGGCGGGCCATCTCCATCGTATTTTGCAGGTGTACATTGTCGTCGCCCGAGCCGTGGATCAACAGCAGACGGGTCTTGGGCGAGAGTCTCTCCTCGAAGTTCAGGGGCGAGTTCTCGTCGTAGCCGGCCGCAAACTCGTCGGGCAGGCCGTTGTAGGTCTCCGTATAGACCGAGTCGTAGTAGCGCCACGAGGTAACGGGGGCTACCGAGATGGCCATCTTGAAGAGCCCCTGCCCCTTCAGGGCGCAGCTCAGCGACATGAAGCCGCCATACGACCAGCCATAGATGCCGATGCGCTCCCCATCCACATAGGGCTGCGAGGCCCAGTAGCGGGCAAATGAGAGTTGATCCTCCACCTCACGACGACCCAGGTCGCCGTAGGTCTGCTTCTTGAAGGCCTCGCCACGGAATCCCGTACCGCGGGCATCGACACAGGCGACGATATACCCCTCGAAGGCGAGGGCCTCGGTCCAGTCGCGGCGCCAACGGTCGGCCACCTCCTGCGAGCCAGGGCCCGAGTATTGGGTCAGGAGCACGGGGTAGCGCTTCGCGGGGTCGAAGTCGTGAGGCTTAACCACCCAGGCGTTCAGCTCGTCGCCGCGCTCGGTGCGGAACGAGAAGAACTCGCGTGTGGGGGCCTTGCCCGCCTCCACGGCCTTGTGGGCCGGCGAGTCGGGGGTCGAGAGCGTGCGCACCACCTTGCCCGTCGCCCCCTCGCAGAGGGTGATTTCGGTGGGACGGTTGGCCGTCGAGTAGCTGTCGATGAAGTAGCTCATGTCGGCACTCGGCAGGATGGCGTGCCACCCCTCACCGTGGGTCAGGCGCACCTTATTCTTGCCACGCAGGTCGATGCGGTAGAGGTCGCGTTGGGTCGAGCACTGCTCGGTCGAGGTGTAGTAGATGCTCTTCTTGTCGGCATGAACCAGCGATACCACCTCCCAATTGCCCGAGGTGAGGGTGCGCAGACGCCCCTTTTCGAGGCTGTGCAGGTAGAGGTGCCACCAACCGGCACTCGTCTCCTCGCGCACGACGAAGAGGTCGTCGCTGACGAAGTGTATCATCTCGCCAATGGGACGCTCTACATAGCGCTTCGACTCCTCGGAGTAGATAACCTGCTGCTCGTTGGGGCGATCGACCACCACCTCGAAGAGGCGCTGGCGACGATTCACGCGGTAGAAGAGGAGCTCTCCCGAGGGGGTCCACCCCAGATTGGGGATGTATTGGTCGCTCTCGGGGCCTGTCTCCACCTGCGACATCTCGAGGGTTGCCAAATCGACCACCCAAAGAGTCACGGTCGAGTTCTCGTCGCCGGCCTTGGGATACTTGAAGGTGTAGGCCTGGTTGTAGAGCTTACCATCGAAGCGCATCATCTCGAACAGAGGCACGCGGCTCTCGTCGAACTTCAGGAAGGCGAGCTTCGAGCCGTCGGGCGAGAAGGCAAAGCCTTTGGTGAAGCCGAACTCCTCCTCATAGACCCAGTCGGTCGTGCCGTTGATGATGTGGTTCCAGCGGCCGTCGTGGGTCAGACGCTCGCTCTTTCGGGTTGCGGTGTCGAAGAGGTAGAGGTCGTTGCGGCTCGAGAAGAGGATGCGGTTGCCATCGGGCGAGAAGGCTGCATCGCGCTTCTCCTCCACCTCGGGGGCCACCTCCACCTCGCTCTCGCCCATCACGCATACCAGGCGGTCTACCCAGAAGGAGTGGCGGTAGATGGGGTGCGAGCCGTAGCTCACCAGGATGTGGCCGTTGGGGGCTATCGTGTAGTCCGATACGCCGACTCCGACCTTGCAGAGAGGGGTTACACTGCCGTCGGCATAGCTCACCTGCTCGATTTGGTCGCCATTCAGGCGCGAGAAGTGGCTTCCGTCGGCCATCGGCACCACCATGCCGGGGCGCGGGGCCTCTCCCCAGGCGGCGTAGTAGTCGTAGAGGGTGTTGGCACGCTCGTGGTAGCTTTGGGCGGCCAGGGTCGTTGCCGTCAGAAGAAGCAACAGAAGGGTAAGGCTCTTTTTCATTCGTTTTGGGTTAAATATCATCCACATTGAAGTCGTAGTTGAGGCGCTTGCCGGTGATGAACTTCGAGTTGTCCATACGGGTGTTGAACTGGTCGACCGTGACGCGCTTCGAGGCCTCGTAGGGGGGCAGTAGCAGGTCGAAGCTCAAGGCGTAGGCGATGGCCGTCTCGAGAATCGAGATCAAGGCCCCGCGGTCGATCTCCCGCTTGCCGAACTCGCCGGCACGCACCGATCTCTGCCGCTTGCCCTCCACGAAGAAGGCGCGCTCACGGTTGATGAAGATGCGGCCGATGAGGTAACCCTCGTCGGCGTTGCGGTTGAACTTGAAGGAGTCGGAGAGGAAGTTGTAGATGTTGATCACTCCGCAGTAGGAGTTCTCTTTGTTCTCGCTTACATAGGGGTTTTTCCAAATCTCGTGGCCCGTCTCAAATTCGAAGACATTGGTGTGCATCTGAAAAATCAAGAGGTCGCTTGCCACCTGCAATTGTGCCTCAAACTTGCCTCGGTCGCGGTACTCGATTCTCACGCGCTTGTCGAGGCGACCCTCCATGTCATCCTCCATCTCGGAGGCCATCTCCAGCAGCGCCTCCTTCAGGTCGTTAAAGATGGCGAAGGTGTTGTCGAACACCTTCTGTTTGAGTGCCGACTTCTTGATGATGGTCTCTTCGATTGCGGCTCTTAAATTATTCGTTTCCATAGTTTTCTGTTTATCGTATTCTTATCTTCGTTCCGGTTTCGAAGTGCTCTTCGTTGCGCTTCATGTGGTTCATCTTGCGCAGGCTCTTTTGGCGAATGCCGTAGCGCTGTGCCACCGAGAAGAGGGTCTCTCCCTCCACGGCGATGTGGTGTGTGGCCTCTCCCGTCCAGGCCCTCCCCTTGCGCTCGATGTAGACCACCTCGCCACTCAAGGGCTGTGCTTCGGGGCCCACCTCGTTGAACTTACGCAGGTTGCGGGCCGAGATTTCGAACTGCTCGCCGATGTGTTCGTAGCTGTCGCGCGAGTCGGCTTGCAGGCAGGCCACTCCGTTGTTGCGGTAGAGGGCGTAGCCGCGATGCATGCTGATCGACTCGGGCATGGCGTCGGGCACCATGCCGTCGGTGGCCAGCGTTACCAACTCCTCCACGCTGCTCTGCTCCTCAAAACGGCTCTTCTTCCCACGGCTCTCGTTGTAGAGACGCTCCCCCTGCTCACGGTCGAAGAGGTAGAGGCGGCTCTCCTCGATGATGCGGACCAAACGCTCGGCATAGTCGGGGGCCGTGGCGTAGCCGGCCGCCTTCAGTCCGCGGGCCCAACTGCGGTAGTCGGTCGGCGAGTAGCTGAAGAGTGAGTCGTAGCGGGGTTGCGAGTCGAGGAAGCGGGCGTGGTCTTCGTAGGACTCCTCCACCGAGGGGTAGGCGCGGAAGCACTCCCCCTTGGCATCGTCGTCGTGGTAGACCTTCTCCCCCTTCCAGCCCGTCTTGCACTTGATGCCGAAGTGGTTGTTCGAGGTGCGCGAGAGGTAGCTGTTGCCGCAATCCGACTCCAGGATACCTTGCGCCAAGGTGATGCTTGCCGGAATACCGTAGCGCTCCATGTGGCGTACGGCAATCTCGGCATAGCGCTCGATATAGCTCTCGCGGCTCTGTCGTTCGGGGCGCTTGTCGGCCCACACATCCTCCACTCCGATCAGAAGCAGCAAAACCCAAATATAGAAAAATTTTCTCATTATCATTCGCTCTCTGCCGGCAGCAAATCCCCCTCCCCAAAGAGAGAAGTTTTGTTCCCTGCCAAAATTTTGTTACCTTTGCCACAAAGATAGTTGTTTTTAGACAATTTAGCAACAGCCCGAGGGGCAGAATCGCAGCTCGGAGCAAGAAGTTCAAATGATGAAGGCAATCCATATCGTGACTCCGGTCAAGGACTCTATCGACTCGACCTTAGAGACCATCCGCGCGGTGCTTCGATCGAAGTTTACCGTCCCCTACACCTATACGGTCTACAACGATAACAGCACCCCCGAGAACTCGGCCCTCTTGGAGCAGTATGCCGCCGAGCTGGGTTTCAACCTGGTTCACATTGCCGATCTGACCGACCACCCCTCGCCCAACTACCGCCTGGTGTTGCAGCGTACCCGCAAGCTGGCCCTCGAGGCCGATGCCGCTCTGCTGTTGGTCGAGTCGGATGTGGTGGTGCGCGAGCACACCCTCCAGGCTCTCTTCGATGGGGCCGCCGCGCGTGCCGACTGCGGCATTGCCGCCGCCGTAACGGTCGATGACGAGGGCGAGATCAACTACCCCTACGAGTATGCCCGCGGGCAGGAGGGCAAGGTCTACTCCACACGCCGCCACTGCAGCTTCTGCTGTTCGCTCCTCACGCCGCGCCTCTTGCAGGCCTGCAACTTCGATGAGCTCGACGCCAAGAAGCATTGGTACGATGTGCAGATTTCGCACGAGGCCCTGAAGCTCGGCATGAGCAACTACCTCTTCTCCAACCAGCCCGTCATCCATCGCCCGCATGGCAGCCGCCCCTGGAAACTGCTCAAGAAGGAGCACCCTTTGAAGTACTATTGGCTCAAACTCACCCGCGGGTTGGATAAAATCTAAACAGGAGAATGAGAAGTGTCGTACAGGTTGTCATTCCCGTCTACAAAGAGCGCTTGACGGGTCGCGAGGAGGCCTCCTTTCGCCATAACCTCGGTGTATTGAGCCGTTACGAGCAGGTGCTGCTTGCCCCCGAGGGGCTCAACCTCGACTATTACCTTGGCTGCGACCCCTCGTTGCGTGTTCGGCGTGTCAGCCGCGAGTGGCTCGGTGCCAACGGCGTGGCGGGCTACAACCGCATGATGCTCTCCAAAGAGTTCTATGCCCTCTTCTCACAGACGGAGTATATTCTGATTTGTCAGACCGATGTCTGGATTTTTGACGACCGATTGGAGGAGTGGTGCCAAAAGGGCTACGACTATGTCGGTGCCCCCTGGCCCAAGCGCCCCATCTACAACCTCTGGCCCGTGCGCCTCTACCTGAAGCTGCGCAAGGCGCTGCTCGGCAACCGCCGCATCCTGATGCGTCAGGACTACTTCGGGCGGGTGGGCAACGGCGGCCTTTCGTTGCGCCGCATCGAGAGCTTCCTGGCCGCTTCGGAGCGCTATGCCTCTACGATGGAGCTCTTTAAGAGCCGCACCGGCATTGTCTATAACGAGGATTGGTTTTGGAGCCTGATTCCCCAAGAGTTCCGCTACCCGTCGTTCGACGAGGCCCTCGGCTTCTCGTTTGACTCCCATCCCGAACTCTGCTACCGACTCGCCAAAGGGGTACTCCCGTTCGGTGCGCACGGCTGGTTCAAGAAGCGAAATATCTCGTTTTGGGAGACCATTATCAAGGAGTAACCGACCCATCCTCAAAGAGATAGAGCAGGAGACCAAACGGTCTCCTGCTCTGTTTTTTGCTGCATCGAGTAGCGAACTTACCGCCTTCTCTTCTCCTTGTTCTTGGCCTTTTCGCGGGCCTCGCGCTCGGCCTCGATACGCGCCTCACGGGCTGCGATGTCGGCCTCTGTCTCGCGGTGAAGGTGCAACACGATGTCGGGCTGCGAGAGGGTCAGGCGCTCTGCGTTGAGCTCCTCGATACTCCACACTTCGCTGAAGGGAACCGAGTTGCCTCCGCCAAGCGTGTTGCCGCTCAAGCGAATGGCGTCGGGCAGGTACTCCCACCTCTCGAAGGCGACGGTCTGCATGCCGATGGAGTAGGCCTTGCCTCCGGCCACCAGGCCGATACCCATATCCAACTCGGGCTCCTCGCTGTCCAACCAGCGGCCCGTCAGCTGTGCATATCGTTCGTCGATGACGATGCGCAGGGCCGCAGTCGGCTTGTCGGAGGAGAGTTTTCCCCGATAGTAGACCGTAAGCGGAGCCCCCGAAAGCAGTGCCTCGGGGTGCTCCATCTCGGTCTCTTCGATCAGAAAACGAAGCGTACGCCTCTCCCCTTTCTCGTTCTCGGTACTGATCTTCAGCGTCGAGTAACCCTCCATCTCGAGGAACTCTCCGTGGCAGAGCGAGGCCTCACGCTGACCACAGGCCGCCAGAAGCCAGAGCAGGGGGAGTAGAAGCAGACGACGCATTACTTCTTCGAGGTGATGTAGGCGTCGATGGCCGTAGCAGCGCGACGACCGGCACCCATGGCCAAAATCACCGTGGCGGCACCCGTCACGGCATCACCACCGGCAAAGACTCCCTCGCGGGTCGTGGCACCCTCCTCGGTGGCCACCAGACAGCCGCGGCGGTTGGTCTCCAACCCCTCGGTCGTAGCGGCCAGAAGCGGGTTGGGCGAGGTGCCCAGCGCCATGATGACCACATCGCAGGGCAGGTCGAACTCCGAGCCCTCCTTCACGACGGGCGAGCGGCGGCCACTCTCGTCGGGCTCGCCGAGGGTCATCTCCACGCAACGGATGGCGGTAACCCAGCCCTTCTCATCGCCCAGCACCTCGATGGGGTTGGTCAGCATGCGGAAGTCGATACCCTCCTCCTTGGCGTGGTGTACCTCCTCGACACGAGCCGGCAGCTCGGCCTCCGAACGGCGGTAGACAATCGCGGCGTCGGCACCCAGGCGCTTGGCCGTACGCACGGCATCCATCGCCACATTGCCACCACCGACAACTACCACCTTCCTACCTACATAGATCGGCGTATCGTACTCCTCGTCGAAGGCGCGCATCAGGTTGGCACGCGTCAGGAACTCGTTGGCCGAGACCACACCGTTCAGGTTCTCGCCCGGGATGCCCATAAAGCGGGGCAGACCGGCTCCCGAACCGATAAAGACGGCATCGTAGCCCTCCTCGTCGAGCAGCGAATCGCCCGTCACGGTACGGCCCACCCCCACATCGGTCTCCATCTTGACACCCAGGCGGCGTCCAGTATCAACCTCGCGCTCCACGATCTTCGACTTCGGCAGACGGAACTCGGGGATACCATATACCACCACACCGCCCAACTTGTGCAGCGCCTC
>JAZUQP010000020.1:0-82752 GCA_045605785.1 Alistipes sp.
ATAGATGGCAACCGTTTAACTCAAAACGAGAAGCGTGGATGGTGCTTACTTGTCAAGAAGGTACGACCAAGCACCCATACGAACATAAGCACACCCACGCCAAGAGGCGTGAGCATTTAATGTGCCTATTGTTTGTTCGTAGTAATAATTTGGTCGTTTTACTTGACAAAAACAATAGCCCTAAATGCCATCAAAGAGACTGCGTATTCCGCAATTCCATTACAAATGTAATTATTATATTGCAAATATGAAATTTTTAGCGAAAAATTTTGCTATAATCATAAATTTTGAAGAAAAACAACGCGTTCAGACAAAACACAAAAAACGAGCACCCTTGTGAGTTCCCGTTTGTAAAGCAGTGTACAATATGTTATCGTCTACCGTACACCGCAGGGAAGTCCTCGGCGTTGCGGTGGGCGAATGGAGCGACATAGTTTTTCTCCAATGCGGCACGCAGGTCGGACTCCCGGTAGAGCATCTTGCCCGGCAGGGCGACAAACGGAATAACGCCGTCATCACGGTATTGTTGCAGGGTGCGTTTCGTGATTTTAAGCATCTGACACACCTCCTCGGTGGTGTAGTAGCGTTCGCCATTCATCTGCGGTTTGTAGTGTGTGCGCATCGCACGAATGTAGTCACTCAATGTGCTCAACTCATCGAGCATTGCTCGGCAATTTGTCTCTTGTACTAGTTCCATAGCTATTTGTTTATATGTCGTTTGATAAATCTCTCAACCTCACGGCGCTTGTAGTAAATCTTATTGCCAATCATCGTATAGCCGAGCAGACCTCGACCACGATAGCCTTTCAGCTGATGTTTCGACAGACTCAACAGACGAGATAACTCGTCATTCTCAATCCACTCCGAGCCGATGCTCTCTTGGAACAATCTGTACTCCTCACGAATCTCCTGCGATGCGGTGCTGACAGTCGCTACAATCTCATTGTAGAGTTCCTTGTCAATTGCGATGTATTCCATTACCATAGTCTTTTTTATTTTAAGAATAGGAGCGTTTTTCGGAGAAGTTTGAAGAAAGTGAGATTTTTTCGAAAAAAAATTTACCTCCGCCTAAAATTTACTCCTTTTTCGGCACGCAATCCACAAGAGGTGCAATCCTATCCATCTCTCTGGCGAGGCTGTCGTTCATTACATGGGCATAGTGTTGTGTCATTCGGGTTGAGGTGTGGCCGAGCATTTTCGATACATTTTCGAGTTTTACATCGTTGGCGAGTGTAATAGTTGTAGCGAAAGTGTAGCGGGCAATGTGCATCGTCAGCTGTTTCTTTATCCCACAGAAGTCGGCAATCTCTTTCAAGTAGGAGTTCATCTTCTGGTTGGCATATACGGGCAATAGCGTGCCTCGCTCCTTACACAGCGGATGATTCTTGTATTTTTCGAGTATCTGCAACGGATATTCGAGCAGGGGCACATAGAACTCCACATCGGTCTTCTCTCGCTGCTTGCGTATCCACTTGCGACCGTGAGCGTCTTCGGTGATATTCTCGGGGCGAAGGTTGTGGACATCGATATAAGCCAACCCCGTGTAACAACAGAACAAGAATATATCTCGCACCATTTCGAGTCGCTGAATCGAAAACTCCTTCTCACGAAGGCGGTTTACCTCGGGCATAGTCAGATACTCTCGTATAACCTTCTTCTCGGCGTACTTTATGCCCGCAAAAGGATTAACCGTCATCCAGCCATTGGCGAGGGAGAGGTTTACTACCTTCTTCAAACACTTCATATAACGAATCATCGTGTTTTGCGCCACTCGCTTTTTGGTTTTGAGAAAATGCTCGAAATCTCGCACCATCTCGTGGCTGAGGTTTCTGATTGGAAAATCCTCCGCCTTTGTCTGTTTCGCCATCATCTCACGGAAGTAGCGCAGACACAACATATAACGATGATAGGTCGTGCGGTCGTAGTCTTTGCCAATCAGCGAGGCGATGCGTGCATTGTGTTCTTCGAAGACCTCAAAGAAGAATCGCTGACGGCGGTGTTTGCCCAACAAAAACTCCTTTATAATAAATGGATCCACATAGCCATCTTCGGCAAGGAAATTCTGATGTGCCTCACTCGCCTTGCTGCGCAGATTGTCGAGGTGGCGATTTATCTCCAATGCCACAGCGGTCTTGCCCGTAGCGCAGCAACGACTCTGGCTCCACTGCTCAACAGGCACTCGGCGTTGTGTGCTGAGTTCGGTGTATCTGCCATCTACGGAGATACGCATCATAATAGGTGTTTCGCCACTCTTGCCAAGTCGGGTGCGGCGAATGAAGAAGTTTACTGAAAAAGTGCTCTTTTGCATAATTTTATAAGTTTTAATTGCGCCTCAATATCGGGGCTCGTTGTAAGAATAGTGCTGATTGGTGAATAGGGGTTACGGGAAAAAGAAAAAATCGTGTACATTTTTATGACCATATTATCGGAATGTACACGAATAGACGAAAATACCCGACAAAAAGTACCGGGTAATGGGTGGTTAAAATAGTCGTAAGATATTGAAGAATAGCGAAATACGACACGATTAGTGTGCTATTTATGGACATATTATTTGTATGTACACTAATAGACAAAAATATCCGACAAAAGTGCCGGATATTGGGGAGTTGAAATCGCTGTAAGATATTGAAAAATAGTGAAATATGACGCAATTAGTGTACATTTTTGAGGGATCCAAAAAATGTCCATGAATAACACACTAAACTGCTTCATTTTGCACCAAAAGTGCCGATTTTTCGCAAAAGAAAAACGCCGCAAATCATTGATTTGCAGCGTTTTGTTGATTTTAACCTTTGGTTCAAGTGGTGCCACCAGGAATCGAACCGGGGACACAAGGATTTTCAGTCCTTTGCTCTACCAACTGAGCTATGGCACCATCACTTTATTTCTCAAAAGCGTGTGCAAAGGTAAGATAAAATTCGATTTCCTCCAAATATTTCTCAATTTTTTTTCAAAATGGGGCAAAAAATCGAAAATATCTTTCGGGCCCACGCTTTTGAAGGCCCCTTTCACGATTCACAATTCACAATTTTTTTGTTTGACGGCCGGAATGGCTTATTATAGCGGTGCATTATGTTTCATTTTTCCCATCTTTCACAGCACGCGCACTTCCCATATCTCCCAATTTCCACCGTCAAGGGAAAATTGTGCATTGTGAATTGTCAGCCGTTGGCTGACTACATACGCCCCCGCCCTACGGGCACCCCCTCTACCTTAGAGGGGGAAAAGGGGCGTCATTGCGAGGAGGGCAACGCCCGACGCGGCAATCTCAGTGCACGATTATTCTTTTTCTTCTTTTTTAGATTCCCACGGGCCTACGGCCCTCGGAATGACGGGAGGGGGCGTACCGACCCTCGAATGACGAAGATAAATTTTCCTTCCTTAAGTTAGGGGAGGTGGCGCGTCAGCGACGGAGGAGTATGTGACTTTGTAATTCAAAATGTAGAACTCAGAATTATTTTCCCATAGCTCATATACTTTCCATATCTCCCATAAATCAGTACTGTGCGTCATTGCGAGGAGCATAGCGACGCGGCAATCTCAAACCCGAGGGTACGAGAGACGGGTATTAAAAAAGATACCCGTGTGACCGGTGGGGCGGTGAGAGTGTGAAGAGGATGCGTTGCGTGGTGGGTGAGTGAAAATAACGGTCTTCGGGTATTAAAAAAGATACCCGTGTGACCGGTGGGGAGGTGCGGGTCGGGGAGGGCTCCACCTGGGGACGATGACTCCGTAGGTGTGGCGAGAGTGGGAAGAGGATGTACTGCGTGGTGGGTGAGTGAAAAAATGGTACGCGGGTATTAAAAAAGATACCCGTGTGACCCGCGGGGTGGTGCGAGTGGGGGAGGACTCCATTTGGGGACGATGGCTCCGTAGGTGTGGTGCGAGTGGGGTGAGGGATCCACCTGGGGACGATGGCTCCGTAGGTGCGATACGGGTGGGATGAGTATGGCAATTAGAAATACAATCTTACAATAATATATGCCATCTGGGGTGAGGGGGGGGGTGGAATGTATGTGGCGGCAGTAAAAAACCGCCCGAGCGTTTCGGCTCGGGCGGAGAAGAAGAGCAGTTGCTGCCGCTTAAAAGTTGTAGCCAACAATGGCGTCGGCATATTCGCTCCAATCAGCGTCGCTCTTATAGGCTTCCACCGATGCGGCAGGCACATAGATTTTGCGATCGGAAGCATTTCCCAAGAACGCATCATACCCGGCAGTAGGCGGTGTTGTCGGCTTGCAATAGACGCTTGTCAGATCGTTGCAGGCATAGAATGCCGCCTCTCCAATCGAAGTGACGCTCTCGGGAATAGTAACACTTGTCAGTCTATAGCAACCATAGAATGTGTAACTGCCAATCGAAGAGACGCTCTCGGGAATCACGATACTTGTCAGACCATCGCAACCAGAAAATGCCCAATCTCCAATATGCGTAACCCCCTCTCCGATTACAACTTTCGTGAAGCTGGAACCAGCAAATGCGGAATGTATCGTATCGTTTTCATATTCATAATAACCATCCGGGATATTGCAATTAACCGTCAATTCGCCCGTGCAATCATAGAATGCCAACTCTCCAATCGAATTGACGCTCTCGGGAATGAAAACACTTGTCAGTCCATTGCAACGCGCGAATGCATAACTTCCAATCGAAGTGACGCTCTCGGGAATCGTGATGCTTGTCAGACCATTGCAACCTTGGAAAGCTGAAGATCCAATCGAAGTCACACCACTTGGAATGGTGTATTCGGTAAGCCCTGCCGGAGCGAACGAGTTTAACTCGCCATCAACAACAAGACAACGATTGTCCGACGATGCATATTTCCCGTAAAAAGCCTCCATTGATTGACAACGGATGAATACGGACTCTCCAAACTCTGTCACACTCTCGGGGATGGTAATGCTTGTCAGCGAGGAACAATCCGCGAATGCACTGTATTCAATAGAAGTAACACCATCCGGAATAGTAACGCTCGTCAGCGAAGTGCATTCAAGGAATGTCGCAAAACGAATCGAGGTGACACTATTGGGGATGGTAATGCTTGTCAGATTGGAGCAATAAGAGAAAGCTTGAGTTCCAATCGAAGTCACACTGTCGGGAATTTCAATGGTTGTTAGTGAATTACAAGCCATGAATGCGTAATCTCCAATCGATGTAACACCCTCTCCAATTACTATTTTCGAAAAGGCGGAGACGGCAAACACAGAATTCTCTCCCCAATCATTCGGGATATTGCAATTAATCATCAATTCGCCCGTGCAACCATAGAATGCGTAAGTTCCAATCTCTGTCACACTTTCGGGAATTGTAACGCTTGTCAGATTGTCGCAAAAAGCGAATGAACCATATCCAATTGATGTAACTCCCTCTCCGATTACTATTTTAGTGAAGTTGGAACCAGCAAATGCCGAGTATATGGTATTCCCTTCCGGAAGGGATACAAGGCGACCATCCGGGATATTGCAATTAACCGTCAATTCGCCCGTGCAATACATGAATGCATAATCTCCAATCGACATAACACTGTTGGGAATCGTAATGCTTGTCAGCGAAAAGCAACCCTCAAATGCTCTCTCTCCAATCGAAGTGACGCTATCGGGGATAGAAATACTTGTCAGATTGTCGCAAGAATAAAATGCGTAACTACCAATCTCTGTCACGCCATCGGGGATGGTTACATTTGTCAGTGAAGAGCAATAGGCGAATACCCAATTTCCGGTCGAGGCTACGCTGTTGGGAATTGTAACGCTTGTCAAGTCCGTGCAATTATAGAATGCACCCTCCCCAATCGAGGTGACGCTGTTGGGAATTGTTGCGCTTGTCAGGCCGAAGCAGGCAACGAATGCCATTTCGCCAATCGAGGTAACGCTGTCGGGAATAGTAATACTCGTCAGACCGACACAGCTCTCGAATGCACGGAGTCCAATCGAAGTAACCCCATCGGGGAGCTTGATATGCTGCATTGAGGCGCAATCCTTGAATGCATAATCCGGAATGGCGACCACATCGGTATCAAAGGTAAGGCGACCCACGCCATCTTCGTAGGTGTTGTGGGTCAAACTACCTCCAAAACCCTCCTCGCTGCCCAGAGTGAGGGGAAGACCATCTGCGGAGATGTACAGAATTTCGTTGGGGGCACACTCCATTTGGTCCAAGGAATTGTCGGCATCGGGATTTTCCTCCTCTGCCCCCTTCTGCTTGATGGTAACCGAGAAGAGCTCAGCTCCGTCGCCATCCAACAGCGATACGACGGCACTGCGTCCCTCCGCGCCCTCGTTTTTCGCCACGGTCAGAGCTACCGTTTCGGTGCGCACGGCACGGGTTTCGTCAAGGGTTATCCAATCGGATGCCTCCGCAGGAATCTCGATCGAGTACTCCAGGTTGGTCGTTACGGTCATCTCGACATGGCCACCTGCCGCATCCACCACAACAACCCCCTCTCCGTCAATCTCAAAGACGGGGGTTTCATCCTCCTGTCCGTCATCGGGCTGTTCTGTCTGTTCATCATCGGGCGAGAGGAGACCGCCAAGCTCCTCACAACTTGGCGCGGCCATCAGCAGCAGGCCAAAAAGCAAAATTGAGAATAATTTTTTCATAAAGCAATTTATTAGAGTTAGTCTATCTGTCCGTAGCTGTAAATCGGAATATCAATAATAATTTATTATTGCATTATCAATTAATAATCGGTATTTAGTTTCTTGTAAACATAATAGAAAAGTGTGGAGTCTTTCGTTTATCTGTTTCGAGGCCCTGGTAAGCCTACACATCTGAATAAACAATACCCCACACCGAATAGGGATATATCGGAATGATACATGCCTATACACGGTGATGAGCGTTGTCGTTAATCCTGATGTGTTTTCAATTTACCAGATTCGAAACAAGGAATTAGCGAAACACTTTTCACTAAATATGTTACTACCCGTTGGATAGTAGTGCAAATTTAATAAAAAATCGGGAATGAGCAATTTTTGGTCGGCAGATTCTTTTTTTTGAGTCGTTTTTTCTATCTTTGTTTTGGAAACAGTTTAATAGTTTTGCAAACAAATTTAAGCAGTTTCTTATCGTTAACACAAAAAGTTTAAGTACCATGATGAAGAAGATGTTGTTGGGTGCGGTGGCCATGCTGGTGGCGTGTGCGGCACCCCAAGCCGAGAAGGCGGCCGAAGTGGCCGCGACGCCCATTGTCGAGGGTGAGGTGATTGAGCTGAAGGCCGTGCCCGAGGTGGGAGGTCTGACCATCAACGAGGCGCTCTGGGCTCGCAAGTCGTCGCGCGACTTTGTGGCTGACCTCTCGTTGGAGGAACTCTCGGGTGTCGTGTGGGCTGCTGCCGGCGTCAATCGCCCCGAGAACAACCACCTGACGGCCCCCTCGGCCCTGGCCCTCTATCCCATTCGTACCTACGCCTTCCTGGCCGGCGGTGTCTATCTCTACGATGCCCCTGCCCACCGCCTGGTGCGCGTGGCGGAGGGTGACTACCGTCCCCTTACGGCCATGCAGGAGTTTGCCAACGACGCGGCGCTCAACCTGGTCTATGTGGCCGACCTCTCGGTCTATGCGGGCAAGCCGATGTCGGCCGAGGTGACCAAGCACCTCGCGGGCCTCGATGCGGCGGGCTATGCCGAGAATGTGAACCTCTACGCGGCGGGTCACGGCCTGAAGGCCATCACGCGTGGCAGCTACCGCGCAGCCGAACTCTTGGCGCTCCTCGGACTCGATGCCGAGAGCTATGCCGTAGCCCTGGCCCAGACGGTCGGCAAGTAGCCCCCTCTTTGTGCGGGTCGGACAGCCCGCACAGGACATAAACGAACGAAGCCGTTGCGCAGCAACGGCTTCGTTTATATTGTGGGGTGGGGTAGTGCCCACCTCGTGGGTGCCATCCCCCTCTCTATGTTGTGGGATTTTTTGGGGGCTACTTCCCCTCGTTGTCGGCCTTTGCCTCGAAGAGGGCCACCAACGAGCCGTCGCTCAAGAGCATCAACATCGGCCCGTCCATCTCGTAGTGGGTTGTGCGCTCCAGCATCGTGGTAAACTCCACCTCGCGCCCTCCGTCGCGGCACAACATCCGCGTAGCGGCCACGGGGCCGATCTTGAGTGCCCGCTTCTCGTTGGTCGTATAGCTCGCCATCAGGCGGTTGCAACTACCCGTACCGGTCATCTCCCCCTCGGGCGAAAAGTAGATTTGGTAGCATCCCGCCTCGGGTACCACCTGCTTGCCGTTGAGCTGTACGAGTTGCCACTCACACCCCGTCAGCGGACGCTGCAACTTCTGATAGGCGCGGCACGACGAGCAGCAACCCGTCATCAAGGCTGCCACCAGCACCGCACCCAAACATCCGAAAACTCGTTTCATACCTAAATATAAAATAAGCATAAATCTTCTGCCAAAGGTACAATTTTTTTACCACTTTCTAAAAAAATCCCTATCTTTGTATCTCAGAAAGCAAAAAACATAATATTAACCTAAAAACCAATAGCATGAAAAAAATTATCGCTTCGCCTCTGGCTCCCAAGGCCGTAGGTCCCTACTCGCAGGCCGTCGAGAACGGCGCACTCTACATCTCGGGTCAGCTCCCCATCGACGGCGCAACCGGTCAGATGGCCGAGGGCATTGAGGCCCAGACCCACCAGTCGCTCAAGAACTTGGGTCACATCCTCCAGGAGGCCGGCTACACCTACGACAATGTAGTGAAGACCACCGTTCTGCTCGACTCCATTGCCGACTTCGGCGCCATGAACGCCATCTATGCCGAGTACTTCCAGGGCGACAAACCCGCCCGTATCTGCTACGAGGTTGCCAAGCTCCCGATGGGTGCTTTGGTGGAGATCGATGCGATTGCCGTCAAGTAGTTTTGATCTTATACTTTGCCGTGAGAGGGGCTTCTCCGCGGCCGCTAATCCTAAAACCAATGATGGGCTGTACCGAAAGTACAGCCCATCATTGGTTTTAGGGCCGAGCGTAGTGGTAATTCAAAATTCAAAATTTAGAATTCAAAATTTAGAATTCAGAATTTAGAATTTAGAATTTAGAATTATTTTCTCATAACCCCATAGCTCTCAAACAAACGAATCTTGAATTATGAATTATGAATTTTGAATTTTGAATTGTGCCCCTTATATTCCCAGCCTTAAAGGGGCCAATTTTGAATTTTGAATCGTGAATTTTGAATTTGTAAATAAGATGTCAATAACTCCTCTTTGGAGGGGTTTGCTTTTCGTGGATAAAGGCTCTAATTTTGTGGAACCGTTTGCGCCCCATGGTGCTCGCGATGTGATAAGATATTAAAACACAACATATTATGGCTGATAAAAACAAGAAACCACAAGAGGTGGCATTTGCCGACGCCGTAGCCGAGTCGAAGTCCTACTTCGGCGGTGATGAGTTGGCTGCCCAGGTCTGGGTGACGAAGTATGCGCTGAAGGACTCCTTCGGCCATATCTACGAGAAGTCGCCCGTCCAGATGCACGAGCGTATTGCGAGCGAGATTGAGCGTATCGAGAAGAAGTATCCCAACCCCCTCTCCCATGCGGAGCTCTTTGAGTTGCTGGATCACTTCCGTTATGTGATTCCCCAGGGAGGCCCGATGACCGGTATCGGTAATAACTTCCAGGTGGCCTCGCTCTCCAACTGCTTTGTGATCGGCCACAAGAATCCGGCCGACTCCTATGGTGGTATCTTCCGTATGGACGAGGAGCAGGTGCAGCTCATGAAGCGTCGCGGCGGCGTGGGTCACGACCTCTCGCACATCCGTCCCACGGGCAGCCCCGTCTTGAACTCGGCCCTCACCTCGACGGGTATCGTTCCCTTCATGGAGCGCTACTCCAACTCGACGCGAGAGGTGGCGCAGGATGGTCGTCGCGGAGCTCTGATGCTCTCGCTCTCGATCAAGCACCCCGATGCCGAGCGCTTCATCGATGCCAAGATGGATACGGGCAAGGTGACGGGCGCCAATGTCTCGATCAAGATCGACGACGAGTTCATGCGTGCCGCCCTCGCGGGTCAGCCCTACAAGCAGCAGTTCCCCATCAAGAGCGACAATCCGACCTACAGCCAGCAGATTGACGCCAAGAAGCTTTGGGATAAGATCATCCACAACGCTTGGAAGTCGGCCGAGCCCGGTGTCCTCTTCTGGGATACCATCATCCGTGAGAGTGTGCCCGACTGCTATGCCGACGAGGGCTTTACGACCGTGTCGACCAACCCTTGTGGCGAGATTCCCCTCTGCCCCTACGACTCGTGCCGTCTGTTGGCCATCAACCTCTTGAGCTATGTGGAGAAGCCCTTTACAAAGGAGGCTTCGTTCAACTTCGACCTCTTCAAGGAGCATATCTACAAGGCGATGCACATGATGGATGACATCATCGACCTGGAGTTGGAGAAGGTGGAGTTGATTGCCACCAAGATTGCTGCCGACCCCGAGGATCGTGATATTCGTTCGGTAGAGCTGAACCTCTGGCAGAAGATTCGTGAGATGGCTCTCAAGGGTCGTCGTACGGGTCTCGGTATCACGGCCGAAGGCGATATGTTGGCCGCTTTGGGCCTGCGCTACGGTACCGAGGAGGCGATTGAGTTTGCCGTGAAGGTGCAGAAGACGCTGGCTGTCGAGGCCTACCGTTCGTCGGTGAAGATGGCCGCCGAGCGTGGTGCCTTCCCCCTCTACGATGCCAAGAAGGAGGAGAAGAATCCGATGATTAACCGCCTGCGCGAGGCCGACCCCGAGCTCTACGAAGAGATGATCAAGGTGGGTCGTCGTAACATCGCCATGCTCACCATCGCCCCCACGGGTACCACTTCGCTGATGTCGCAGACCACTTCGGGTATCGAGCCCGTATTCCGCACGGTCTATAAGCGTCGTCGCAAGATCAACCCCTCGGACCAGGATGCCCGCGTAGACTATGTAGACGAGACGGGCGAGAAGTTCCAGGAGTACAATGTATACCACCACAACTTCATCAAGTGGTTGGAGGTCAACGGCTACGACACCTCGCGTCTGGACAGCGTTTCGGACGAGGAGCTGGAGCAGTGGGTGGCCGCCTCGCCCTACCACAAGGCGACGGCCAACGATATCGACTGGGTGGCCAAGGTGAAGATGCAGGGTGCCATCCAGAAGTGGGTGGATCACTCGATTTCGGTAACGGTAAACCTCCCCAACAGCGTCACCGAGTCGCTCGTGGCCGATGTCTATCGCACGGCGTGGGAGTGCGGCTGTAAGGGTGTGACGGTCTACCGTGACGGTTGCCGCTCGGGTGTGCTCATCGAGAAGAAGAAGGAGGAGCCCAAGGCTGCGGTGGCCGGTGGCAAGCGTCCCCTCTCGATTCCGGCCGACATTCTCCGCTTCAAGAACGGCAAGGAGGATTGGATCGCCTTTGTGGGTCTGCAGGATGGCCGTCCCTACGAGATTTTCACCGGTAAGCTGGAGGAGGATGCCATGTATATTCCGCCCAAGATTACCTCGGGTAACATCATCAAGGTGCGCGAGGGGGATGGCATGAAGCGCTACGACTTCCAATACAAGGATCGCTACGGTTATACCAATACGATTGGAGGTATCTCGCGTCTGTTCGACGAGGAGTTCTGGAACTACGCCAAGCTCATCTCGGGAGTGTTGCGTCAGGGCATGCCTATCGAGAATGTGGTATCGCTCATCGAGTCGTTGCATCTGGACAGTGCCTCGATCAACACCTGGAAGACGGGTGTGGAGCGCGCCCTGAAGCGTTACATCACCGACGGCACGAAGCACAAAGGCAAGTGCCCGAGCTGCGGTCAGGAGACGATGGCCTATCAAAACGGCTGTCTGACCTGTATGTCGTGCGGCTACTCGAAGTGCGGTTAGTCGTTTCGCGGATCAGATCAGAGGTGTTCGGGGGTTACTGCAACCTCCGAACTCTTTACTTTTGATTTATTTGTGATGAAAAAGTGCTATTTCATCCCCTTTTGGCCTTTTTTTTCACTATTTTTGTTTGTCAAAAGAAAAAATATATTACCTTTGCGATGTTAAATGCACGAAAGTAGACAGTTAGCCGCAAATAACTTAAGTATTAACCAAGGAAGTATTAATTTCAAGAATAACCAAAATTATGAAAAAACTTTTCCTTTTAGCAGTGTGCTCGTTCTTCGCAGTAAGTTCGTTCGCACAGGAGACCGAGGAGGCTGTGGCCAAGAAGCCCAGCAACCAGGGTATCGTAAGTAACAAGTTCTGGGACAATTGGGAGCTCTCGTTCGGTGCAGGCCCTGCCACCGAGGATATCACCAACAAGCCCGGTGATGGCGTCAACGACCACGGTTCGTTCTGGCACCGTATTGGCTGGGAGGCCAATGTATCGGCCACGAAGTGGTTCCACCCCATCTGGGGAGTTCGTCTGCAGCTGCAGGGTGGTCAGTTCAAGGGCTACCGTACGGCCGCTTCGGAGAACCCCGAGCGCACGCCTCACATCTTCCTCCACGGTGATGTAATGGTGAACCTCTCGAACTGGATCGGTGGCTACCGTGAGGATCGCGTTTACTACGCTGTTCCCTTCGTAGGTTTTGGTGTACAGGCTCTCGACTTCACCAAGGCTGCTCACGACAACGGCTTCGGCACCAACAAGGAGTTTGCCGCTACCGGTGGTCTGTTGAACAAGTTCCGCGTTTGCAAGTGCATCGACATCAACCTCGAGCTCAAGACCTGGCTCTATCGTGAGGGCGATCACGCTTTGGCTGGCAATGGCCAGTACATCAACGCTTGGAGCGCAACGGCCGGTATTTCGTACCGCTTCAACCAGCGCGACTGGCACCGTGAGGTTATCTACACGGGCCCCAACGCTGCTGACTACGCTGCCATGGTCGCCGAGCGCGACGCTGCTCTGGCCGCTGCTGCTGCCCAGCCCAAGGTGGTTGAGCGTGTAGTGGAGAAGACCAACACGATCTACGCCGGTACGAAGATGATGGTATTCTTCGCCTTCGACAAGTCGTACCTGACCATCAAGGAGAAGATTCGTCTCGACAGCAAGATCGAGCAGATCAAGAACGGTCCCGCCGACAAGGTTTACACCATCGTTGGTTATGCTGATGCTCAGACCGGTTCGGCTGCTTACAACCAGAAGCTCTCGGAGAAGCGTGCACAGGCCGTTTACGACTACCTCGTATCGCAGGGTGTGAAGGCCGAGCAGCTCAAGGTTGAGGGCAAGGGTGCTTCGGTACAGCCCTACGGCACGAAGGAGACCAACCGTGTAGTAATCGTTGAGTAAGACTCGACGCCGACTACGGCGGATTGCTTAAAAGAAAACTCCGAACAGAGACCTGTTCGGAGTTTTTCTTTGCTATTCTCATCCCTTTTTTCTACCTTTGTTCACAGAATCAGAAGAACCGACCATGCAGCTCAAAAAGTTATCGCTCGTCAACTTTAAGAATATCGGCCAGGAGGAGCTCCCGCTGGCCGAGGGTATCAACTGCTTTGTGGGGGATAACGGGGCCGGCAAGACCAACTTCATCGACGCCATCTACTACCTCTCGATGTGTAAATCCTCGTTGCAGACCTCCGATGTGCAGAATATCCGCCACGGCAGCGACTTCTTCCTGATCGAGGGAACCTACCTCACCGACGAGGGGAAGAGCGAGCAGGTGGTCTGCTCCTATTCGCGCAAGGGGGGCAAACTGCTCAAGCGCAACGGCAAGGAGTATGAGCGCCTCTCGGACCATGTGGGGTTGATTCCCGTGGTAATTGTCTCGCCGGCCGACTCGGCCCTAATCAGCGATGCCGCCGAGGAGCGTCGCCGTTATCTCAATGCCTTCCTTTCACAGCTGGATCGCAACTACCTGGTGGCTGTGATGCGCTACAATGCGGTGTTGCACGAACGCAACAAGTTCCTCAAAATCTCGATTGACGAGGATATGTTGCAAATCTACGATCGCCAACTCTCGGAGCATGCCGCCCTGATTCATCGTGTGCGTACGGAGTATGCAGAGAAGTTGCGCCCCCTGGTGGCAGAGTTCTACCGTCTGTTGTCCGACGATAAGGAGCAGGTGGAGTTGAGCTACCGTTCGGAGCTCGATGAGGCTCCTTTGGATGAGATTTTGTTACGCCGGCGCGAGCGCGATATTGCCAACCAATATACCTCTTCGGGTGTTCACCGCGACGATTTGATTCTCAAAATCGGGGGCTATCCTCTGCGCAAGTATGGCTCGCAGGGGCAGCAGAAGTCCTTTCTGATTGCGCTCAAGCTGGCCCAATATGTCATCGTCTCGCGTGAGCAGCATGTCAAGCCGATTCTGTTGCTCGACGACCTGTTCGACAAGCTGGATGCAGGGCGCGTAACGCAGTTGTTGCGCTTGGTGGGGGAGGAGCAGTTCGGCCAAATTGTGATCAGCGACTGCAATCCCACGCGCCTGCGCACGACGCTCGATAAGGCCGGCGTCCCCTATACGCTCTATACGGTCGAGGGAGGGGCCTTGAGCCGATGAGACGCACCAAGACCCTTCTGATGGGGGAGTTGCTCGATGAGTTTTTCAAGCGCCCCTATGTGGCGGCAAAGGTAGCCGAGGGGCGACTGCCCGACATCTGGCGTGAGATTGTGGGGGAGCGCGTGGCAGCCGACACAGTCGATCTTACGCTTGAAAATCATGTTCTCTATGTGAAGATGCGCTCGGCGATTTTGCGCTCCGAGCTCTTCTACCAACGCGATGCCCTCTGCCTGGAAATCAATCGCAAGGCCGGGGTGAAGTTGGTCAATGTGGTCATTATCCGTTAATAAGGTGCCCCGGGGCTGTAATTTTTACCCCTAAACGCTTCTTTTTTACAAAAAAAAACGCTACCTTTGTACGATTAGACCGATTAGACGATAACGAAAAACTAAAACAAAGAGAAATAATTATGGCAAAAGAGAAGATTTTGAAGCCCGAGGAGGAGACTCTGGGCGTAGCAATGAGCAAGACCGAGCGCTTTTTGGAGCAGCACGCCAAGACGGTTACCTACCTGTTGGCTGCCCTGCTGATTCTGGCCGGTTGCGTATTTGGTTACAAGAAGCTCGTATCGGAGCCCCGCATCGAGAAGGCTGCCGAGCTGATGCTGGAGGCCGAGAACCGCTTTGCGGAGGAGACCCCCGATTTCCAGCTCGCCCTCGATGGTGATGCCAACGGTGCCGGCTTCCTGGCTGTTATCGAGCAGTACGGCTCGACCCCTTCGGGTAACCTGGCCAAGCACTGCGCCGGTATCTGCTACTACAAATTGGGCGATTTGGAGAACGCTGCTGCCTACCTCAAGCAGTACAAGGCCGTAAAGGGTCTGCCCGGTGCCATCGTCAATGCCCAGAACCTGGGTCTGCAGGGCGATATCGCCGTTGCACAGGGCGACTATGCTGCTGCCGTGAAGCTCTACGAGGAGGCTGTTGCCGCTGCCGACAACAACTACACGGCTCCCCTCTACCTGCGTAAGTGCGGTTTGGCCGAGCAGGCGCTGGGTAACTCGGAGAAGGCCGAGGCTTGCTTCCGTCGTATCCTCACCTCCTATCCCGCTTCGCAGGAGGCTCGTGAGGCCGAGAAACTGATGGGTTCGAACAACTAATCCGCGTACGGATGGGTAAGGAGACTTCGCACCACGCACTTCCCTCGGCCGAACAGATGGCCTTCGGAATTGTGGTAACCGATTCCTGCAATGAGCATATTGGCCTCCTCTTCGAGGAGGCCATGCGTTCTTTGAGGGGGGCAGGTTGCCTGGAGCATAACATCCAAATTCGTACGGTCTACCGAGAGATGGAGCTCTCCATGGCGGCCCAGTTCTTCGCCGAATATACCGATGTCGATGCGGTGATTCTGCTCGATTGCCTCACCGACGACTCCTACTCTCCCGAGCTCTACTTGCCGCACATCTACTCGATTCAGATGCACTGGAATATGCCCTGCATTTGGGGGCGTGTGAATCGCTATTGCACCTATGACGAGATTCGACGCGAGGCCCGCGAGTTGGTCAATAGTGCCATCCGTATGGTGCAGATGCAGTTGGATATGGAGGCCAAGTCGCCCAATGCGGTGCCCGATCAGCGCAACCTCAATTAGGGGCGGGGCTCAATCATTCGGGGTGATACCTGTTTAAGCGGCGAATACTTGTTATATAATAAAATACGAGGGGGTTTCCTGATGGAAACCCCCTCTGCTATTCTCCCCGAAGGGACTATTTAACTGCGTTAACGATTGCTTCGAATGCCTTCGGCTCGTTCATGGCGAGGTCAGCCAGCACCTTGCGGTTGAGCTGAATGCCCTTTGCGTTGAGCTTACCGATAAACTGCGAATAGGTCATACCGTAGGCACGAACACCGGCGTTGATACGGGTAATCCAAAGCGAACGGTAGGTTCTCTTCTTGAGCTGACGGTGTGCGTATGCATACTGCAGACCCTTCTCGACCGTGTTTTTCGCAACGGTCCATACATTTCCCCTTGAACCAAAGTTACCTTTGGCAAGTTTCAAAACCTTCTTTCTTCTTGCGCGAGACGCAACTGCGTTTACTGAACGTGGCATAGTGTTAAAGTTTTTGACGAGCTGTCAGCGACAGGCTTCTCTCCTGTTCTTTGGGGCTGTTTCGCTCTTTGGTTAATAACTCTCTGCGTGGCTAATTACTTAACCAACAGATTCTTGATTTTTGCCTCATCGGCGGGCGCAACGGTGCTCGAGTAGCAGAGGTTACGCTTCTGTTTGGTAGTCTTTTTGGTCAGGATGTGACTGTGATAAGCGTGCTTGCGCTTGATCTTACCTGTGCCGGTGAAAGTAAATCTCTTCTTTGCAGCGGCATTAGTTTTCATTTTGGGCATTGTCGTAAAAGTTAAATTAGTTAAACATAGCGCGCAAAGATAGTGATTTTTTCAGAATCTGCCACCATTCGCCCACTATTTTTTCCTTATTTTGCACCAAAACACGCTTTTGGGGGCAAAAAAACGGAGGATTTCGCTCTTTGGCTTGTGGCGAAATCCTCCGTTATGCTTCCGGCTTCGGCCTACATGTAGACGGTTGTTCCGTGGTAGGTAATCGAGCGACGCACCTCCGTTACGGCGTCGTTGGCCGTGCGCTCCACGACCACCGTGTTGGCGGGGTAGTCCGTCTGGGCATAGTCTGCGGGGTCGGTGAGGCTGATCGTCTCCTTGCCGCTTATGATGGCAGCCGTGCCACTCTTCGAGGGGTAGTAGGCCAGCGGCGTTGCCCCATCGACGCGGTAGCTCATCTCGGTGCAATCCTTTGCGTTGAAGGCGTAGAAGCTCTCGCCCGAGGCCTCGCCAAAGTGGGTAAAGCGGTCACCAAAGTGGGTCGTGAAGCTCATGTCCTCCCAGGGGGTGGGGGCGCAGAAGGTCATGTCGGCATCCCAATCCGAGCAGAACTCCTTGCTCGACTCGAAGGCGGCCTTGCAATCCTCGACGCGGATGCGGATGTTGGGACGCGAGTAGAGCAGTTGGCTCTCGCACTCGCTCACCTGAATATATTGGGGCGAGGTGCCGTTGTTGAAGCACAAGCGCATCTCTCCGTCGGGCTCTACGCTCCATGTTTGGTCGCTTGTGGTTTGGGTCAGGTGGATGTTGTGGGTCTTGACGCGGTAGCTGCCACGACGCAGGAAGGTGTCGAAGGCCCCCTTCTCCTGGCCCAGGAACTCGACGAGCCACTCACCTGTCTCCTCGTTGAGGGTGAGCTTGTTGCCGCTGCCGAACAGAATCGGCTTGAGCAGGTACTTTTTGCCGAAAATTTCGACCGTTACCTTCTCCATCTGCGAGAGGTCGCCCTCGCACTCGTCGATGAGCATCGCCAATTTGATGGCCACATCGCTTCCGTCCATGGCTACGGCCTGCTGGACAATTGCCGAGTTGTAGAGCACAACACCGGGGTAGACGCGATTGATGTCGCTGTTGTTCGTCTCGCTCTTCTCGTTGCAGCCTACGGCTCCCGCCAGCAGGAGCAGGGCAAACAGAAATCCTTTCATTTTCATTGGATAGTTCATCTTTTTTGTCATACTCAAAAAACTTGTGGGCAAAGATAACGGTTTTTTTGGCTCCTGTCGTATCACTTTGCCAAAATTTCACTATATTTGTATGCTGTCGCACTCGCTGTGATGGTGGTTAGCGTTAAACTAAATTGTAATCGATATGAGTAACACCTCCTCGTTTCAACTCACCGAGGCCATAGGCTACCCCGTAGATACCCTTACGGCCAATAACGGAACCCCTTTCCGTGTCGCCTTCTTCAAGCACTCCTCGATGGCATTGGAGATTCATGGTAAGCTGATTTATACTGACCCGGTGGTCGATTTTGCCGACTATGACCGTCTGCCCAAGGCCGACATCATCCTGGTGAGCCACCACCACTACGATCACTTCGAGTTGGAGGCGGTCTTCAAGTTGATGAAGCCTCACACGCGCATCATCTGCGACCAGTGTACGGCACAGATTCTCTCCGACCACGGCATCCACTCCACCATGTTGCGTCCCCGTGTGCGCGTCACTCCCGAGGAGTTCATGCAGATCGAGACCGTCGAGGCCTACAACTATTCGGAGGGTCGCACCCAATTCCACCCGCGCGATCGAGAGGATTTGGGCTATGTGCTCAACTTCGATGATACGCGCCTCTACCTCTCGGGCGATGGCGAAGATACCCCCGAGATGAAGAGCCTGAAGGATATCGATATCGCCTTCCTCTCGGTCAATCAGCCCTATACGATGACCGTCGATCAGGCTGTGGGTGTGGTCAAGACGCTGCGTCCCAAAATCTTCTACCCCTACCACTATGGCCAGACCGACGAGGTGACCAACCTCGAGCGCCTTGTGGCCGAGGTGAAGGATATCTGCGAGGTGCGCATCCGCCCCTTGGAGTAGACGCTGATACTTATACAACTTCTTGCAAAAAGTGAGGGTGTCCAATAGAAATTTGGACACCCCCTTTTATGTTATTGCTCCTCACTACTACTCGTGGTGGTAGGGTTCGTTGTTCAGAATGGTGAAGGCGCGGTAGATCTGCTCGGCAAAGATGGCTCGGACGATTTGGTGCGAGAAGGTCATGCGCGAGAGGGAGAGTTTGTGGTTTGCGCGTGCATAGACCTCCTCGGAGAATCCGTAGGGGCCTCCGATGATGAGTACGAGGCGTCGCGTGCCGCTGTTCATACGCTTTTGGAGCCAATAGGCGAACTCCACCGAGCGCATCTCCTCGCCTCGCTCGTCGAGCAGTACGACATAGTCCCCTTCGGTGAGCTGGCGCAGGATGGCCTCCCCCTCCTGGGTGCGTTGTTGCTTGACGGTGAGCGACTTGGTGTTGCGCAGGTCGGGCAGCGTGGTGATGGCAAAACGGCAATAGTGGTTCACGCGCTTGGAGTACATCTCCACGAGCGACTGCACCTCCTTCGAGTCGGTCTTTCCGATAACTATCAGTTCGATGTTCATGGCACAGGGAGGGCTTTTAGTCGCTGTTCCACTCGCCGCGTGCATCCTCGTAGAATACGGGGCGCTCCTTCTCGACCGACTTCAACCACTCGTAGGCCTTGTAGAGGGCGTAACCGTTGCCCGAGGGGTTGGCTATCGAGAAGCCGATGACCGAGGTGTGGTTGCGCGAGCGGTAGTACATACGCTTGACGCGGGCGATGAACTCCTCGGCCAGCGAGGGGTCGTTGGCCGGTGTGCCGCCTATGGTGCGGTCGTCCCGCTTTTCGGGGGCAGCAATGGCGGCGCGGTCGATGACATAGAGGCCCAGCTCGTCGGCCAGGTCGTAGTACCAATGGGGTTGCGGATAGGAGGGCTGCAGGGTGTTGTAGCCCGCTCTTTGGAGCTCCTTCATGCGGGCTAAAGTCTCCTCGCGTGTGGCGAGAGCGTTGCAGTCGGCCTTTTTGAGGGTGTAGGGCTCGCCGAAGCGATACCACCGGCCCTCCTCGTAGCGCATGTCGCTGAATCCGATCTGTAGGGGCATATACTCCCACATCTTGCCGTCGCGCTTTGTGAAGAGCATTACGCGGTAGAGGGGGGCCTTGCCGTTGCCCCACTTCTGCTCGTTGGTGTGGTAGATGAAGGGGTTGAGACGAACGGTGTCTTGGCTGCGGCCGGCCACGCGAATCGGACGGTCGGAGTACTCCATCAGACGACCCGTCGGGGCGTAGATGTCGTAGGCGGGATTGACCTCCTCCTCGTAGTTGAAGGCGTTGCGGGCGATGATGTCGAGCTCCAAGACACCGAAACGACGCAGCGAGTCGGGCACCAGACGAATCGTGTAGTCGGCAATCGAGCGTTTCTGCAAGCCGACCAGGTAGCTCCCCGCGAATCGCTCTGTTGCGAGTTTCAGACCCTGTTGCGTGTGGGCGAGCCTACCTCCCAGCAGTTCGACCACAAAGTGGTTCATCCCCTGACGAACATAGGGGGTGATGTCGTACTCGGTGGGCGAAAAACCATCCTCGGAGCGGGCCACCTCCGCGCCATTGACGCGCAGCGTATAGGCCTGACCCACCGCCTCGAGGTGGATGACAATCAGCCCGTCGGTCCAGGCATAGGGTATCTCGCTCTGCTGTCCCATGGCAATGCCCTCTTCGGTGAGCCCCTCCACCTCGGGAGCGAAGCGGATGTAGCGATTGCTCTTTTCGGGATTGCCCCCCACGACGGCGTCGTGGCGGTTGTCGAAGGGGATGCCCTCGGCGCGAAAAATCTCTCTATTTTGTGCCCCAAGCGTGGTGGTTGCCAGGATAAGGGCGGCGATTATCAGCCTTTTCATCTTCTAATTCGGTTTCAGCGATGCGCAAAGGTACTTTTTTATTTGAATTATCGCAAATTATTGCCTATCTTTGTGGGCTATTAGCAATTGCTTCGAAGAGAACAAAAACAGATATATGATGAAAAAATTGCGTATTGTAGAGTTGCTGGCCTCGCAAGAGGTGGATTGCGATGTGGTGGTCAAGGGCTGGGTCCGCACCAAGCGCGGCAACAAGAATGTAGCCTTTATCGCCCTCAACGACGGTTCGTGCGTGCAGAACATTCAGGTGGTGGTCGATTTGCAGAAGATCGACGCCGAGTCATTGAAGCCCATCACGACGGGTGCCTGCATCCGTGTCGATGGTCGCCTGGTCGCCTCGCAGGGTGCCGGTCAGGGTGTTGAGGTACAGGCCGAGAAGATTGAGATTTACGGTACGGCCGACCCCGAGAGCTACCCCTTGCAGAAGAAGGGTCACTCGTTGGAGTTCCTGCGTGAGATTGCCTACCTGCGTCCCCGCACCAACACCTTCGGTGCCGTGCTGCGTATCCGTCACGCCATGGCCTTCGCCATCCATGAGTATTTCCACAACCACGGCTTCTACTACTTCCATACCCCCATCATCACGGGTTCGGACTGCGAGGGTGCAGGTGCCATGTTCACCGTGACGACCATGGATCTCAACAATGTGCCGCGCAACGAGGCCGGTGAGGTCGATTTCACGCAGGACTTCTTCGGCAAGCCTTGCAATCTGACGGTGTCGGGTCAGCTCGAGGGTGAGCTGGGTGCCCTCTCGCTCGGCCGCATCTATACCTTTGGCCCCACCTTCCGCGCCGAGAACTCCAATACGGTGCGCCACGCCTCGGAGTTCTGGATGATTGAGCCGGAGGCCGCCTTCTACGAGTTGGAGGATAACATGGACCTGGCCGAGGACTTCATCAAGTACCTGGTGCGCTATGCGCTGGAGAACTGCCGCGAGGATTTGGAGTTTATGAACAAGATGTGGGACCCCGAGCTTATCGAGCGCCTGAACTTTGTGGTAAACAACGACTTCAAGCGTTTGGACTACACCGAGGGTATCGAGATTCTGAAGGCTTCGGGCCGCAAGTTCGAGTTCCCCTGCGAGTGGGGCGACGACCTGCAGTCGGAGCACGAGCGTTATCTGGTGGAGGAGCACTTCAAGCGTCCCGTTATCCTGATCAACTATCCGAAGGCAATCAAGGCCTTCTACATGAAGCAGAACGAGGATGGCAAGACGGTACGCGCCATGGATGTCCTCTTCCCCAAAATCGGCGAGATTATCGGCGGTTCGGAGCGTGAGAACGACTATGGCAAACTTCGTGCTCGCGTACAGGAGTTGGGCATGAACGAGAAGGATGTGTGGTGGTACCTCGACACGCGTCGTTGGGGCTCGGCTCCCCACTCGGGCTTCGGCTTGGGCTTTGACCGCCTGCTGATGTTCGTGACGGGTCTGAACAACATCCGCGATGTGCAGCCCTTCCCCCGCACGCCCAAGAACGCCGAGTTCTAATCGAGGGATAACCCAAAAATAGAAGACGCCTCCTGAACAACAGACCGCTTTCGGGAGGCGTTTTTCAACCCAATGAAGAGACCGTTGGACCGCTAAAACAATAACCAACGCTCTGAAAAGATGGCTATTTCGCAAATACAGTCGCTCTCGCTTCAGCAGAAGCTCTCTCCGCAGCAGATTCAGATGATCAAGCTGCTGGAGCTCCCCACCGTGCAACTCGAGCAACGCATCAAGCAGGAGATCGAGGAGAATATCATCCTCGAGGAGGATACCTCGCAGGATGAGTTGGAGGCTCCGCAGCAGATCTCGGTCGAGGAGTACCTCAAGGAGGACGACACCCCCGCCTATAAGAGCCGCGCCAACAACTTCTCGAAGGATGACAAGCCGCGCCCGATCTTTATCACGGGCGGGCGCTCCCTGCAGGAGTACCTGGTCGAGCAGCTCGGCTATCGCAACCTCACGGAGCGCGAGATGCGCCTGGCTACCTACCTGGTGGGGTCGATTGACGAGGATGGCTACCTGCGCCGCGACATGAACTCCATTGCCGACGATATCGCCTTCACGATGGGGCTTGAGGTCTCGGTCGAGGAGTTGGAGCGACTCCTCTCGGTGATTCACGAGTTGGAGCCTGCCGGCATCGGTGCCCGTGACCTGCGCGAGTCGCTGCTGTTGCAGATTCGTCAGCTGCCGATGACCACTCCGTCGCGCCGCCTGGCCCGTAAAATTCTCCAAAACCACTTCGAAGAGTTTGCCAAGAAGCACTACGAGAAGCTGATGCAGCGCCTTCAACTCTCGGAGGAGGAGTTTCGTGATGCCCTTGCCGAGATTCGCCACCTCTCGCCCAAGCCGGGCAACCTCTACAACGAGGGAGGGAGCGACACCACCCCCTACATCATCCCCGACTTCCTGCTCGACTACCACGATGGTCGCTTCGACCTCTCGCTCAACTCGTCGGGTGTCCCCGAGGTGAAGATCAATCGCCGCTATGTCGATATGATGCGCGAGATGGTGCAGCCCGACGGCACGGTGAAGAGTGAGGATAGGGAGGCTGTGCAGTTCGTAAAGTCGAAGATCGACTCGGCCAAGTGGTTTATCTCGGCCATTCGTCAGCGTCACGACACGCTGATGCGCACCATGCAGGAGATTCTCGACTACCAGCAGGAGTACTTTAAGGATGGCGACAAGTCGAAGTTGCGTCCCATGATTTTGAAGGATATCGCCGACCGCACGCAGCTCGATGTCTCGACCATCTCGCGTGTGGTGAACAGCAAATATGTGCAGACCCACTTCGGTATCATCCTGCTCAAGTCGCTCTTCTCGGAGGCGATGCAGACCCAGAGTGGCGAGGAGGTCTCTAGTTACGAGATTAAGACCCTGCTCCAACGCTGCATCGATGGCGAGGATAAGCGCCACCCGCTGACCGACGAGACGCTGATGACCATGCTCAACGAGAAGGGCTACCGCATCGCCCGTCGTACGGTGGCCAAGTACCGCGAGATGCTCAATATCCCCGTAGCGCGCCTGCGCAAACAGATTTAAGGGGGAAGTACCTATTTTAATATATAAGTGGGGGATTTCGTCCGGAGGACGAGATTGGATTCTTTTTTGTGCGGCTTGTTGTGTTTTGGAGGGGGACGAGATTGGCTACTACGCGAGCTCTAGCTCGCTTCGCTTAACGCCTTTAAGTTCCTTTTCCACCTTCGCACCTCGGCAAAGCCTGCAAGCAGCCTCTGCACTCGGTTTGTCGGCGGTTCTCTTCCGCTTGCCGCGGGGGCCCTTGCAAAAGGCTGTAAGAAACACTTGCCTCTTTGAAGAGAGTTTTTATGGGATAAGGTGGCTTTGTGAGCGAGCTCACAGCCACCTTATCCCATAAAAAAACCTCTGCTTTTAAGCAGAGGTTGTGTTTCTTACACTCTTTTGCGGAGAGGACGAGATTCGAACTCGTGGTACCCTAATCAGGTACGTCGGTTTAGCAAACCGGTGGTTTCAGCCACTCACCCACCTCTCCGTACACCCGACGGTTTTCGTCATTTGGGTGTGCAAATATAGAATCTTTTTGCCGAAATACAAAATTTCCGCCGAAAAATTTCTATCTTTGTTACCAAGCCGCCGTATCGCGGCTTCGGAAACCATGAGACACCTGATTCTTTCCCTCGCTCTGCTCGCAGCCCTTGTCGCCCCGGCAACGGCCCAGGAGCAGCTCTCGGCCCTCTTGCCGACCCTCGAAGAGCGCTTTTCGGTGCGTATCGAGTGCCGTCGCTTCTCGCCCGATACACTCTACCTTCGTCATGCCGAGTCGCGCATCCGCCCCTACTCGGTGGAGGCGACCCTTGAAGAGGTGTGCCGTCCGTTGGACCTGAAATTCTCGCGCCGTGGCGAGGGCAAATACCGCCTCGAACCCTACGAATACTACCGCCGTACCCCGCACGAGGGGGAGGCGTTGCTTGCCTGGCTCACCGAGCACTATGCCGCCGACCTCGACAGCTGGCTCCTGCGCCGAGATTCGCTCCTCAGGGATGTGCGCCGCCGCCTGGATATGGAGCCCCTCTACGACTCGTTGGTGAGCGAGCCGCGCGTGGTGCTTGGTGAACGCTGCCGTTTCGATGGCTACACCACCCAAAACTACCTGCTGGAGACCTTGCCCGGCATCTTTGTCGGGGGAACCCTCTATGCTCCGGCACAAAAGGGGGGCAAGCATCCGCTTGTTGTCTCGCTGGCGGGCCATTGGCCGGGAGGGCGACTGCGCCCCGATCAGCAGTACCGCGAAGCGACGCTGGCCCGCATGGGGGCTGTGGTGGTCAATCTCGATATTGTGGGGTGGGGAGCTACCGCCTCGCTTATCCCCTTTCCGCACGAGGATGCCCGCTCGATGCGCCTGCAAGCCCTCTGGTCGAAGGCGGTAACCGATTGGGTGGTCGCCTCACGCCGCGACATCGACACCTCGCGCATGGCCGCCACGGGGGGCTCGGGAGGAGCTACGCACACCCTGCTGCTCGCTCTCCAGGATAGCCGTTTTCGCCTCTTGGTGCCGGTGGTACACCTCGTCTCGCACTTCGATGGCGGTTGCTTGTGCGAAAGTGGGGTAGAGGTGGCGCGTGCCGCCGGAGGCAGCTGTATGACCGAGATTTTGGCCGCTGTCATGGCTCCCAATCCCCTGCTTGTGGTGAGTGACGGGGGCGATTGGACTGCCACCTATCCCTCGCTCGAGTACCCCTATCTTCGACACATCTGGTCGCTCTATGGTGCCGCCTCGCAGGTCGAGAACTGCCACCTCGAGGGGGAGCGTCACGACTATGGCCCCTCAAAACGCGAGGAGCTCTATCGCTTCCTGGCGCGAGAGTTGGGGCTCGATTTGACGCGTGCCGACGAGAGCCGTGTTACGATCCGTTCGGAAGAGCTGCTCGAGATGGAGGCGGAGCTCGAAGAGCTGACCCATTAGGGGACTCTGTTTGGCCGGCGGTCGGGCTCTTGTCTCCGAAGGACGACTCCATCCCGAAACATTCAAATAAGACCAAAAGGTCTGTGGAATACCCTGTTGAGGGCGCATGACGAATAAAAAATCCCTATATGGCGATAAAAATTCCATGCGCCCTTATTATTTATATTTGTATCTTTGCGTAGGATGTGAACCAACCGACTACCAACCGCAAAGAACAAACAAACATATAGAGAGATGAAAAATTTGAAGCAAACCCTTTTGATGGGTGCAGTTGCCCTGATGGCAGCCTGTCAGGCCCCGACGGCCGATGTGGTATCGCAGGATTTCCTGTATGAGAATCTCCCCTTTGAGATGGAGCGTGTTCCTCGTCCCGAAATTCCCGCTCGTGAGGCTTCGGTGGCCGATTTCGGCGGTGTGGGCGACGGTATTACGCTCAACACCGAGGCTTTCGCTTCGGCGATCGACCACCTTGCGGCTCAAGGCGGTGGTCGCGTGGTCGTACCGCAGGGTGTGTGGTTTACGGGCCCCATCGTGTTCAAGAATAACATCGAGTTGCACCTCGACGAGAATGCCATCCTGTTGTTTAGCAACAATACGGCCGACTACCCCCTGGTGGAGGTAACCTTCGAGGGTCTCAATACCTGGCGTTGCCAGTCGCCCATCATGGCGCACCACCTGAAGAATGTCGCCATCACGGGTAAGGGTATCATCGACGGCAATGGCGATGCCTGGCGTGCCGTGAAGCGCGGCAAGATGGCTCCCGACGATTGGAAGAAGCTCGTCAAGTCGGGCGGCATCCTCTCGGAGAATGGCGAGAATTGGTACCCCTCGGAGAGCTACAAGTTTGGCGCCACGACGGGTGCCGACCAGAATGTCTCGACTTGGGCCAAGACCAAGGAGGATTTCGAGCAGATGCACGACTTCCTGCGTCCGGTGATGATCTCGATTCACTACTGCGAGAATGTGCTGCTCGAGGGGGTAACCTTCCAGAACTCGCCGGCATGGAATATCCACCCCGCCATGTGTACCAACCTCACGGTGAACGATATCTTCGTGCGCTGTCCGTGGTATGCCCAGAATGGCGACGGCATTGATGTGGAGTCGTGTAAGAATGTGATTATCACCAACTCGGTATTCGATGTGGGCGACGACGGCATCTGCATCAAGAGTGGTAAGGACGAGGCGGGCCGCAAGCGCGGTATCCCCTGCGAGAATATCATCGTCGACAACTGTGCCGTCTTCCACGGCCACGGTGGTTTTGTGGTCGGCAGCGAGATGTCGGGCGGTGTGAAGAATGTCCGGGTGACCAACTGCAAATTCTCGGGCACGGATGTGGGTCTGCGCTTCAAATCGACCCGTGGTCGCGGAGGTGTGGTAGGCAACATCTACATCGAGAACATAGCGATGAACAACATCGCCACGGAGCCCCTGTTGTTCGACCTCTTCTATGGTGGCAAGTCGGCTTCGGAGGCGCTGGCCGATGGCGACGAGTCGGAGGCTACCGACCTGGCTCCGAAGCCCGTGGATGAGACGACGCCCCAGTTCCGCGACATCTTCATCCGCGATGTGTGGTGCAACGGTGCGCGTCGTGCCATGCTCTTCAACGGTCTGCCCGAGATGAATGTGGAGAATGTAACGCTCGACAATGTGGCTGTCAGCGCCAAGATGGGTGCCCAGCTCAACGAGTCGACCGGTGTGCGCCTCACGAATGTGAAGGTCTATCCCGAGCAGGGGCCTGCCCTGATGATGAACAATGTGAAGGAGGTTAAGATCGAGAACTTCGTCTGCCCCGAGGGGATGGAGGAGGCGATGGTCGTAACGGGCAGCCGCAACCGCGAGGTGACGGTGCTCTCGCCCATGATTTCGGCCTCGAACAGTCGTTTGACGAAGGGTGCACAGCCTCATGTCGAGATTTTGTAGTGGCGGACTGAAGTGGTTTGCCGAAACTGAATAATGCAATAAGATGAACAGGTTAAGTAAGTGGGGTTGGGCTCTTGCGGCCCTCTTGATGGTGGGTTGCTCGTCGGACGATACGCAGGAGCCGCAGCCCCAAACCGAGGCGTTGCCAACTCCCGAGGCGACCATCACCGTAGGAGTTAGCGAGGCTACGGTGCGCTGGTCGGCTGTGGAGCATGTGATGCAGTATGAGTGGGAGTTGCAGCAGGACGACCGAGCGGCCGTGAGTGACCTACAGCGTGCCACCTCCTATACCTTTAAGTTGGAGGAGGGCTCCACCTACAAGTTCCGCGTAAGGGCCCTGGCGCGTGCCAATACCCCCTATACCGACTCCGAGTGGTCGGACTACCTCTACGCCATGAGTAACATGTTGCCGGCGCCGCAGCCGACGGTCGATACAGGCTCGCTGACCGCTACCGAGGCCACCATTTTGTGGGAGGCCGTCGAGGGTGCCGGGGGGTATAAGTACGAACTCTACGACAAGGCCAAGGAGCTTCAGCAGCGTGGCGAAGTGGCCGAGACGACACTCCATTTGGAGGGGTTGCACGAGGGCAGCTCCTATACGATTCAGGTGATGGCCTTGGCCCGAAGCGAGGAGTATGTCGACTCGTCGTGGTCGAAGCCGCTCTACTTCGAGACCCGCTCGATTGAGCCGCTCGAGGCTCCCGAGGCCCGCATCACGGCGTTGGCCGTAACGGGTGCCACCATCGCATGGGAGGCTGTTGAGGGGGCTGTGGCCTACGCCTACGAGTTGGTCGATCAAGCGACAGAGGAGACTGTTGCCGCCTCGAACGAGACCGAGGAGCTGCAGGTGGTCTTCCAAGAGCTGCGCGAGCAGAGCTCCTACTCGTTCCGCGTGAAGGCCCTCTCCGACAAGAGTGACCCCTATGTGGCCGACTCCGACTTCTCGCAGCCGGTGAGCTTCACCACGCGCTCCTCGACGGGGGTGGATGTGGGGCTTCCGTTGGCCGGCGAGACGGATGGCGTGGTTCGCGCCTTCCCCGGAGCCGAGGGCGGTGGTATGTACACCACGGGAGGCCGTGGCGGTAAGGTCTATCATGTCACCACGCTCGAGGATACGGGTAACGAGGGGTCGCTGCGTTGGGCCGTCAATCAGTCGGGCCCCCGCACCATCGTCTTCGATGTCTCGGGTACGATTCGCCTCAAGAGCACCCTCTCGATTAAGAAGGGCGACTTGACCATCGCCGGACAGACGGCCCCGGGCGATGGTATCTGCCTGCGTGATTATGCCGTGCAGTTGAATGCCAACAATGTGATTATCCGCTACATGCGTTTCCGCATGGGCGACGAGGCGAAGCAGGAGAACGATGCCATCTGGGGTCGCTACTACAGCGATATCATCCTCGACCACTGCTCGATGTCGTGGTCTACCGACGAGTGTGCTTCGTTCTATGCCAACTGCAACTTCACGATGCAGTGGTGTCTGGTGGGCGAGTCGCTCAAAAACTCGGTACATGGCAAGGGCAGCCACGGCTATGGCGGTATCTGGGGTGGTAGGAATGCCTCGTTCCACCACAACATGCTCACCTGCCACGACAGCCGCAACTGCCGCATCGACCATCCGCAGATCTACGACAACTATGTCGAGACGCACCGCGGTCATGTCGATATTCGCAACAATGTGATCTACAATTGGGGTAGCAATGTCACCTATGGCGGTGAGGCGGGCTGGTTCAACCTGGTGGGCAACTACTACAAGCCCGGCCCGGCATCGAAGGATATTTCGGTCTTTGTCAATCTAGATGCCTACTACGAGAAGAGTGGGGTGGTCTATGCCGAGGCCTATCCCGACCTCTATGTTGAGGGAAATGTGCATACGAAGTATCCCGAAATCGAGAGCAACAACCGCAAGGGTGTGAAGTGGACCGATGGCAACTATGCCAACTACCAGACGCTCCTCTCGTCGCCCCTCTCGATTCTGTGCGACGACCAGACGCTCTGCTATACCACGACCCACTCGGCGGCCGATGCCTTCAGCCGTGTGGCCAACTATGCAGGAGCCTCCCTCTCACGCGACGAGGTGGACCGCCGCCTGGTGAACGACGCCCTGACCGGTACGGCCACCATTACCAATGGCGGTAACGGCTCGAAGAGTGGTATCATCGACACGCAGGATGCCGTGGGCGGATGGCCCGAGCTGACGGCTACCGACGAGGAGCAGATTCGCGCCTCGGTCGATGGCGATGGCGACGGCATCCCCGACTACTACGAGAGCCTCCTGGGACTCGATGCCACCAACTCTTCGGATGGAAATGCCAAGACACTCGATCCGCAGGGCCTCTATACCAACTTGGAGGTCTATCTGCACTACCTGGTCAAGGATATCACCGCTGCACAGGTCAATGGCGGTGCCTATACTCCGATGAACTAATTTAAGCCCATAAACTGCAACCGTAACCCACGATGAAACGACTCTTTTGGACTCTGCTGCTGCTCGTAAGTGCCGTGCCGATGATGGCGCAGCCGACCACCCTCTTTTTGGTGGGCGATTCGACCTGTGCCAACAAAAAGCTGGATAAGGAGAATCCCGAGCGAGGTTGGGGCCAGCTCTTTCAGGCTCTGGTCGATTCGACGCTCAAGGTCGATAATCACGCTGTCAATGGACGCTCCACCAAGTCGTTCCGCACGGAGGGGCGCTGGCAGCGGGTGCTCGATGCCCTGAACGAGGGCGACTATGTCTTTATCGAGTTTGGCCACAACGACCAAAAGATCACCGACTCGACGCGCTACTCCTCGCCCGAGCAGTATGGCGAAAATCTGCGCCAATATGTGCGTGAGGTGCGCGAAAAGGGGGGCCGCCCCGTGCTGCTCACCCCCATCGTGCGTCGCCATTGGAGGGAGGGGGAGCTCATCGACAGCCACGGCGACTATCCCGCTGTGATGCGCTGCATCGCTCACGAGGAGCAGGTGCCCTGGATCGATATGGAGGCCATCACGCGCGAGTGGGTCCGTTCGCTGGGTGACGAGGAGTCGAAGCGCTACTTCATGTGGGTGGAGCCCGGCACTAACCCGCTCCACCCCGACGGTCGCAAGGATGATACCCATCTCAATGTGCGTGGCGCGCATGTCGTGGCCCGCCTGGTGGCCCGCGAGGTGCAGAGCCTCCTGCCGGAGCTGGCTCCCCACTTCCGATTCCCCGATTTGGTGGTGGCGCAGGATGGCTCGGGCGACTTCTTTACGCTGCAGGAGGCTGTTCTCGCCCTGCCCGACTTCGCGCGCGAAGAGACCTGGCTCCTGGTGCGTGCGGGTCGCTACGACGAGAAGGTCTCGATTCCCACATCGAAGCGCCATGTGCGCATGACGGGTGAGGGGGCCGACCGTACGCTCATTACCCACGACGCCTATGCCCGCGAGCCGGATGCCTTTGGCCGCGAGCGCGGCACCTCGGGCTCCTCGACCCTCTACTTCGGAGGCGATCATTGGCAGGTGGAGGAGATCACCTTCGAGAACTCGGCCGGCGAGGTGGGACAGGCTGTTGCCGTGCAGTGCCTCGGCACGCAGCTCCACTTCGTAAAGTGCCGCTTTATGGGGTGGCAGGATACGCTCTACATCCACGGCGTGGGGAACCGCGACGGCGAGGTGGTGAGCCACAACACGGAGTGCAGCTTTACGGATTGCTATGTGGAGGGCTCGACCGACTTTATCTTCGGCTCGGGAGCAGCCCTCTTTACGCGCTGCGAAATTCACTCCAAGCGGAATAGTTACATCACGGCAGCCTCGACCTGCCGGGGCCAAAAGGAGGGCTTCCGCTTTGTGGAGTGCCGTCTGACGGCCGCCGACGGGGTTACGGCCTGCTACCTGGGTCGCCCCTGGCGCATCTATGCACAGACCATCTTCGAGCGTTGCTGGCTGGGAGACCACATCCGCCCCGAGGGGTGGCACAACTGGTCGAAGCCCGAGGCCGAGCGCACGGTTCGCTACGAGGAGTGGGGCTCATGGGGCCCCGGAGCCGTCGAGAAGGGGCGGGTGAAGTGGGCCGTAAATAAGCCTGCGAAGAGCTCGCGCAAGGCGAGATAGAGGCGCAAAACTTCCCAAATTCCGAAAAAAGGCCTATATTTGTTCTTCAGTACAACCCGAACCGAGCCCATGAAGAGCCGCCTATATATCCTTCTATGCCTTGTGTGGCTGCTGCTACCGTTGCGCACCGCTGCGCAGGGGAGCATGCCACAGTGTCTGTTCGACTCCTACTCGACACTCAACGGCATGCCCCATAATCGTATTTCGGATATCTATACCGATTCGCAGGGCTTTGTATGGATATGTACCTGGTATGGCGTAAGCCGCTTCGACGGCTACGCCTTCAAGAACTACTCCACCTCGCCGGGCGATCTCTCACCCCTTACGCACAACCGCTTCTTGTCGGTGAGCGAGGATAGTAACCACCACCTTTGGTTCAAGGTCTATAACCACCATATCTACCGCTTCAACCGCTATACCGAGCAGTTCGAAGATCCCATTGCCCTTGTCGAGGGGCTCGACTCGAAGCACTACCGCGCCTCGCAGCGGCGACACGACAGGCGGGGCCGTACCTGGGTCGTCATTCCCGGGATGGGTGTTGCCCGCTTCGACTCCACGCCCGATGCCGCACCGCTCGATGCCGCCCTCTGGCTCGACTACGACGAGCGCCTGAAGCAGATTGAGAATTGTCACCTGGATAGTGAGGATAACCTCTGGCTCTATGGCCGTGGAGGCGATATTTGGCGAATTGATGCCGAGGAGCACGAGCCCCACCTGTTGGGCTCGGCCGAGGAGCCGATTCTCGATATGTGCTTCGTGGAGGGCGAGCCCTACTTCCTGAGCAGCCATCAACTGTTGCGCTATGGCAAGCGCGGAGTGGTGGAGTCGCTGGCCCGAGGCGAACACTTCACGGCCCTTGCTGCCGATACGCTCCACGGGGTACTCTATGTGGGAAGCCGTCAAGGTCGCCTCTTCCGCTTCGATGCAAAGGCCGAAGTGTGGGGCCCTGTGGCGCGCAAGGAGCGCCCGTTGGCCCGTATTCGAGCCATGCAGAGCGATTCGCACGGTATCTTGTGGATTACAACCTCCGAGGCGGGCATCACGCGCTACAACCCCCGGAGCGACAACTGCAAGCACTTCTATCAGGAGCCCTATACCGTCTCCTATAACATTGATACGCTGCCCAAGTTAGCCGAGGCGAACGACCGTCTGTGGATCAAGATGAATCAATACGGCTTCGGCTACTACGACCGCGAAAACGACCGCGTGGAGCCCTTCTACAACGATCCCAAGCGCTCGGAGTGTCTGATGACCAACGCCGTGGTGCGTTTCGATGTGCAGGACGATGTGCTGTGGCTCTCGACCTACTACGAGCGAGGGTTGCGTCGTGCCGTGCTGCTCGAACAGCCGGCCGAAATGTGGGAGATTGACACCCGTTACGACGACGATCTCTCGAATGAGGTGCGCGCCCTGATGACCGATCGACAGGGGCGTATTTGGGTCGGTACCAAGACCGGAGAGCTGCTCTGCTACTCGGCCGATAAGCGTCTGGAGGCCCGTTACCCCGAGCGTAAGGGGGAGTTGGATGGAATCTACGCCTTGAAGGAGGATTCGAAAGGGCGCATCTGGGTAGGTACGCGCTACCGAGGCCTCTATCTGATGATTCCCGAGGGGGAGAGGTACCGCGTGGCGGCCCACTTCACCCACCAAAGTGGCGATAATTGGTCGCTCAGTTGCGACAATATCTACTCAATCGAGGAGGATGATTTGGGGCGTATCTGGATCGCCACTTATGGCGGCGGCGTAAACCTCTACGACGAGAAGAGTGGCCGCTTCTGTCATGCCGGTAACCTCTTGGGCGGCTACCCCTCGGCCGAGGCCGACCGTGTGCGTTGGCTCTTGAACGACGGCGAGGGGCGTATGTTGGCCGCGACGGTCGATGGACTGGTTCTCTTCCGCCCCGAAGAGGCCCTTCACCGCATCACCTTCTCGTTGGTGCAGAAGCGTCCGGGCGACCCCCGGTCGTTGGGTAATAACGATATCATCCATATGATGCGCGACAGCCACGGTCATGTGCTGTTGGCTACCTATGGCGGAGGTCTGAACCGCATCGAGGGGTACGACGAGCAGGGACAACCCCGTTTCTGCAACTTCGATACGAGCGACGGCCTGCCGAGTAATATCTGCCTCTCGGTGGGCGAGGATACCTCGGGTTATATCTGGGTGGCGACGCAGAATGCCATCTCGATTTTGGACGAAGCGAGCGGGACCTTCTCGAACCACATCCTCTATGATAAACATACCAGCGCCTCGTTCAGCGAGGCGACCGTGACACGCGCTCCCGACGGGCGGATGTTGTTTGGTGCCGGAAGCCATATCTTCGCCTTCAGCCCCAATCAGCCTGTTGCCGGCGAACCCGAGTACCGCCTCCTCTTTACGGGGTTGATGGTCAATAACCGACCGGCAGCGGTGGGAGAGGGCGAACCCCTCTCGGAGTCGATAGCCACCGCATCGCGCATCGACCTCTATCACAACTACTCAAACTTCCGCATCGACTTTGCCGCCCTCAACTTCTCGTGTCAGAACGAGATTGGCTACATGTACCGCCTCGAGGGGTACGACTCGGAGTGGAATGTGGTGGGGAGGGTGAATTCGGCCTCCTACTCCAATGTGCCGAGCGGTCGCTACACCTTCCGTGTGAAGGCCTATCGGGGCAGTACGGCCGATACGGGTGAGGAGCGTACCATCGAGGTGGTGATTCATCCCCCGTTCTGGGCCTCGTGGTGGGCTCGCTGCCTCTATATGATTCTCTTTGTCGGGGTGGTGTGGATGGTGTTGCGTACCATCAACTCGATGCAGCGCATCCGTCGTGAGTCGCGTGTGGAGCAGGAGATGACCGACCTTAAGTTGCAGTTCTTTACCAATATCTCGCACGAGCTGCGTACCCCCTTGACGCTCATCCTGGGCGGCATTGAGGATGCCCGCAAGCACGAGAACCTCTCGTCGCGTGGCGATATCAGCCTCAATCTGGCCCATAAGAATGCCCGTCGAATGTTGACGATGATCAACCAGCTGCTCGATTTCCGCAAAATCGTCAAGGAGAAGATGGAGTTGAAAATCTCGCGCGTCAATATCGTGCCGCTGATCGAGGACAGCATCGAGGATTTCCGCAAGATGGCTGCCGAGCGAGATATTCAGCTGCTCTTTACCGTCTCGCACCGTTCGATTTTGGTGTGGGTCGATATCGAACGCATCGAGAGTGTGATCTACAATCTGCTCTCCAATGCCTTTAAGTTTACGCGCAACGGAGGGCGTGTGGAGGTGGCTCTGACGGTCGATACGGCCCGTGAGTGGGTCTTGATGCGTGTGAAGGATAACGGCATCGGCATCGCACGCGATCAGCAGAGTGCCATCTTCGAGCGCTTCCACCAGGCCTCGCGCTCGGTGGAGGGGCAGCAGGGGTCGGGTATCGGATTGTCGCTCTGCCGCGAGATTGTGGCCCTGCACCACGGTGAAATTGGTGTGGAGAGTCGCCCGGGCGAGGGCTCGACCTTCACGGTGAGGTTGCGTATGGGCAACGGCCACTTCGGCATGGAGCAGATCAACTTCGGCGACGGAGGCGAGGAGAAGAGTACCGCCATGCTGGTGAGCGACTACTCCTCCACCGAGAGTGATCGTCGCACCGATGTTACCCCTCCCGAGAACTCGCCCAAGGTGCTTCTAGTGGATGACAACCGCGAGCTGCGCCTCTTTATGTACAACAATCTGGTGGAGAACTATCGCGTCATCGAGGCCGAGGATGGTGTCGAGGCGTTGGAGGCGATTCGTCGTGAGGTGCCCGATATCGTGATTACCGATCTGATGATGCCCAACATGGATGGCATCGAATTGGTGAACCGTGTGCGCAAGGATTTCTCCATCAGCCACATCCCGATGATTATGCTGACAGCCAAGCACTCGCCCGACGAGCGCATCAAGGCGATGGAGTTTGGTGCCGACGGCTACATTACCAAGCCCTTTGCCATCGAGCTGTTGCAGGCCCGTATCGACAACCTGCTCACGCAGCGTCGCACCCTCTTCGAGAAGTACTCCACCCCCTCGGCTGCCAAGCGCGTGGAGCTCGACCCTGAGGATGTGGTGGTGACCGACAAGGACGAGGCCTTTATCCGCGAGGTGATGGAGTGGCTGCGTTGCAACAGCGACAACTCCGAATTGACCATCGACCAGATGGCCACGCACCTCGGATTGAGCCGCACGACCCTCTATAACAAACTCAAGGGACTGACCGGCCAGTCGCCCGTCGAGCTGATTAAGCAGTACCGACTCAAGCGTTCGTTCATGCTTCTGAAGTCGGGCCAACTCTCCGTCTCGGAGGTTGCCTACAAGGTGGGCTTCTCCGACCCGGGCTACTTCAGCCGTTGCTTCAAGGAGCAGTTCCATATTGCACCGGCCGAATTCCTGCGCAAACAGCGCGAGGGGGTCGATTTTGACCAACTTCTTCAAGATGAATTTAACCAAAACAGACGATAACCATGAGAGAGATTTCGAGATGGGGCCTTGTGGCGATGCTTGTCGCCCTGGTCTCGGCCTGTAACCCGCAGAAGGGGCTGCTCGACAAGGGCGGCGAACCCCTTTCGCTGCGTATGGTGCGCAGTGAGATGCAGCGTAACCCCGAGGCTGTGCGCCTCGACGGTATCCCCGAGGGAAAGGTGAAGTGGAACTATACGACGGGTCTGGAGCTGCTGGCCATCATGGATGCCGGCCGCGCCTACAACGAGCCCTCGTTCTATGACTACGCCCTGGGCTACTACGATACGATGGTGCAACCCGACGGCTCGATTCTGACCTACTCGAAGCAGAAGTACAACCTCGACCATGTGTGCCCGGGTCGTCCCCTGTTCGAGATCTATGCCCGCACGGGTGAGGAGCGCTACAAGATGGCGATGGATAGCCTCTACCGCCAACTCAAGGAGCAACCCCGTACCCCCGAGGGGGGCTATTGGCACAAGCAGGCCTATCCCAACCAGATGTGGCTCGACGGCCTCTATATGGCCGAGCCCTTCCATGCACAGTATATCCGTGACTTCGTCTCGACGCGCGACATGGCCCTCAACAAGGAGCTGCAGGCGGGCGTTGTCGAGCAGTTCCTGTTGATGGCTCACCACTCCTTCGACCCCGACACGGGACTCTATCGCCACGCCTGGGACTCCTCGAAGGAGATGTTCTGGTGCGACAAGATGACCGGTCAGTCGGCCCACGCCTGGGGGCGCGGTCTGGGTTGGTATACCGTGGCTTTGGTCGAGACGCTTGAGCTGCTCGATGAGGGTGTGGAGGGGCGCGACGAGATGGTCTCCATCCTGAACTACATCATCGAGACGCTGCCCGCCTATGCCGATCCCGAGACGGGAATGTGGTACCAGGTGCTCGACTGCCCCGAGCGCGAGGGTAACTACCAGGAGTCCACCTGCTCGATTATGTTTATCTATGCCCAACTCAAGGGGGCTCGCCTGGGTTACCTCCCGGCAGAGGAGCTCGAGAAGGGGTTGGCCAACTACGAAAAGTTTGTCGAGCGCTTCATCCGTGAGAATGAGGATGGCACCATCTCGATGACCGACTGCTGTGCGGTGGGCGGTCTGGGTGGCAAGCAGATGCGCGACGGCTCGTTCGAGTACTACCTCTCGGAGCCCATCATCGAGAACGATTGCAAGGGTGTAGGCCCCTTTATTTGGGCCTCGATGGAGTGGGAGCGAGCCCACGGAGTGCTGAAAGAGTAGTAAAAATCGTCATTTTTTGACGAATAATCCTTTTCAAAAAGGCGCTAACTTGTTGATTAGTAACAAGTGGCGCCTTTTTGCCGCATGTATGGGTTGATAAAATTTCCCACATATCAGATAAAAAATCCTTGTTTATGGCAAATCATTTTGTTAATTTTGCTATATGATAAGGTGTGTGTAATGTGTTGATTTGCAAAAAAATTTAATAACTAATACAATCCTAACTAAAAACTTTAAACTATGACAGAGAAATTTTACTCTTTCACCAAGGCGTTAGTGCTTCGCATGGCACTCGTTTTGGCGTTCGTTTCTTTGGCAGCAGGTGAGGCTTGGGCGCAGAACCGAGTCATTACCGGTGTTGTTAAGGATTCGATGGGGCCTGTAATGGCAGCTTCGGTCGTGGTTGAAGGAACTACCGTGGGTGCAAGTACCGGTATGGATGGTACTTTCCGCCTGGAGGTTCCCGCCTCGGCAAAGCAGATTAAAGTGAGCTATGTGGGTTACAACGACGCAGTTGTTCAGCTGACCCCCTCGCAGACGGCCTATGAGATTCTCCTGGTGGAGGCCTCGACCCAGATGGACGAGGTGGTCGTTGTGGGTTATGGTACGGTAAAGCGCCGCGATGTGGTGGGTTCCGTATCGTCGGTTTCGAGCGAGGCGCTGACCCAGATGCCCGTAGCTTCGGTGTCGGAGGCCATGTCGGGCCGTATGGCCGGTGTGCAGGTAACTGCTACCGAGGGTGACCCCGATGCCGAGATCAAGATTCGCGTGCGTGGTTCGGGTTCGATTACCCAGGACTCGTCGCCGCTCTACATCGTCGATGGTTTCCCCGTGGAGAGCATCTCCGATATTCCCGCGTCGGATATCCAGTCGATTGATGTGCTGAAGGATGCCTTCTCGACGGCCATCTATGGTTCGCGTGGTGCCAACGGTGTAGTTATCGTAACCACCAAGAGCGGTGCCGAGGGTAAGGTAACGGTGAACTACAACCTCTACTACGGCTTCAAGAACATGGCCAACAAGGAGGCTTTGACTCCGCAGAATACCTACGACTTCGTTCGTACGCAGTATGAGTGGGCCGCCATCAAGAAGAACGACATCGAGGGTTCGTTTGTTCCCAACTATGGTCCCTTCGCCGACATCGACCTCTACGAGAACATGCCGGGTAACGACTGGGTAGATCAGGTATTTGGTCGCACGGGTCAGGTCTTCAATCACAACATCTCGGTGTCGGGTGGTACGGACAAGGCTCAGTGGACGGCCGGCTATTCGCACCACGACGAGAAGGCCATCATGATCGGCTCGGACTACAAGCGTAACAACCTCAACTTCAAGGGTCAGTTCAAGACCTCGAAGCGTACGCGCATCGATGTGAATGTTCGCTACTCGGATACCGAGGTGCGCGGTGCCGGTGCCAACGCCCTGAACGATGCCGGTTCGTCCCGTGCTTCGTCGCGTCTGAAGAATGCCATCCTCTACTCGCCCATCCCCAACAATGGCATTGTTGAGGGTATGGATGATCTGGATGATTACAAGACGCTGGCTGTTCCTCCCGTACAGGCCGTTTACGACAACGATTCGAAGCGCGAGCGTACGAATTGGAATGCCAACGCTGCTTTCCAGTGGGAGATCGTCGACAACCTGCGTCTGCGTGTAGAGGCCGGTTTGGATGACTACCGTCAGATCGACAACCGCTTCTTCGGTGTGTCGTCTTACTATGCAAACCAGAATACCGAGGTTGATTACCGCGAGATGCCGGCTGCTCGTTACACCGACCAGACCCGTCAGAAGATTCGCTCGACCAACACCCTGCAGTATGACTTCAAGGATGTCTTGTCGGAGGATCACACGCTCTCGATTTTGGTAGGTCAAGAGTACATCAAGAGCAACAGCAACACCTTTACGGCTCTGACCGAGGGCTTCCCCGTAACCTTCACGGCCGATCAGGCTTGGAACTTCCTGGGTACGGGTGCCAATCCGCGCGAGATCAACAACAAGTACGCGCAGGAGGATCGCATCTTCTCGTTCTTCGGTCGTATCAACTACGACTACAAGGGTCGCTATACGCTGGCTGCCACGATGCGTGCCGATGGTTCGTCGAAGTTTACGCGTGGTAACCGCTGGGGTTACTTCCCCTCGGCTGCTGCCGCTTGGCGCATCTCGGGCGAGGAGTGGATGAAGGGTGCCGAGAATTGGCTCGATAACCTGAAGATTCGTTACTCGTTCGGTACGGCCGGTAACAACAACATCCCTTCGGGTCAGACCACGCTTCAGTATCAGAACTCGACCTCGGGTTGGATCAACATGGGCTCGGTTATCTACATCGCCGGTTCGTCGATGCCTAACCCCGACCTGAAGTGGGAGACCACCTATTCGCACAACCTCGGTTTGGACTTCAGCTTCTGGCAGAGCCGTCTGTCGGGTAGTGTCGAGGTCTACAAGTCGAACACGAAGGATCTGTTGATTCAGTTCCCCGTGAAGGGCTCGGGTTACGACACGCAGTTCCGCAACCTCGGTGAGGTGGAGAATCGCGGTATCGAGGCCACTTTGAGCGCAGCGATTGTTCGCAAGGCGAAGTGGGGTATCGACTTCAGCGCCAACATCTCGTTCAACGAGAACAAGGTGGTAAGCCTGGGTGGTATGGATAAGATCGAGATGGCTGCCGATATGTTCTCGGAGCTCACGACCGACTATGTGGTAACCGAGGGTCGTCCTCTGGGTGATATCTACGGTTACACCAACCAGGGTATGTACACCACGGCCGACTTCGACTTCAAGGATGGTCAGTGGGTATTGAAGGAGGGTGTGCCCGACTCGTCGGGTATTACCGGTGCCGAGCTTCGTCCCGGTTCGCCCCGTCTGATGGACTACAACGAGGATGGTGAGATTACGGATGCCGATATCCACCGCATTGGTAATGTACAGCCCATCTTCAACGGTGGTTTCTCGCTCTCGGCCTACGCTTACGGCTTCGACTTCTCGGCTAACTTTACCTACTCCTATGGTAATAAGGTATACAACGCCAACAAGATCGACTTCTCGACCATCCGCGACCTGCAGCGTCAGAATGTACTCGACATCATGTCGCCCGACAACCGTTGGACCAACATCGATTGGACGACCGGTGAGGTGGTGAACGATCCCGCTACGCTGGATGCGATGAATGCCGGCAAGACGATGTGGACTCCCTACTCGACCCGCCGTCTCTGCTCGAGCTGGGCTATCGAGGATGCTTCGTACCTGCGTTTGGCTTCGTTGACCATTGGTTACACGCTGCCGCAGAACTGGACCAAGAAGATTCGTCTGCAGCGCGTACGCATCTACGCTACGGGTACCAACCTCTTCTGTCTGACCCCCTATTCGGGTTACGATCCCGAGGTGGATACGCGTCGCGCGACTCCGCTGACTCCCAATGTGGACTACTCGGCCTATCCGAAGTCGACCGGTTGGGTATTTGGTATCAACCTTTCGTTCTAAACCAAATAATATATAGTATAGAGATATGAAAAGTTTATTATATAAAGCCCTTTCGCTCTTGCTCGTAGTGGCGGTCTCCACTTCGTGTATAGACGATGTGTTGGATACGCAGGCGCAGTCGAGCTTCGAGCCTTCGACCGTCTACTCCAACTATGAGTTGGCGGAGTATACGATCTTTGCCATCGCCCACACCTTTGGCGATACGAACTGCTACCGTGGTCGTATCAACATGTGGTATGGTACCAATACCGATATCGAGCTGCACGGTACCACCTCGGTAACCGGTTCGCCCGACCTGAACAAGTGTACGATTCCGGAGTACGATGTAACCACCTCGAATGGTCAGCTGAGTGCTTCGAACAACGCTTATACCTCGCTGACGGCCGCCATCGAGCGTGCCAACCTCGCCATCGAGGGTCTGCGTGGTAATGCCGACCTCACGAATCCCGATATGGCTTACCTGTTGGGTGAGGCTCTTACCTATCGTGCCTTCATCTACTTCGAGCTGACGAAGTTCTGGGGTGATGTTCCCTTCCGCACGAAGCCCGTAGGTGCCGATGATATCTATCTGCCCAAGACGGATCGTGATGTGATCTATGTACAGATTCTGAAGGACCTGGAGGAGGCTATGGAGTACCTCTATTGGCCTTATGAGGCACGACAGACGATGTCGATGGATCGCATGAACAAGGCCTTTGCCAAGGGCTTGTACGCGCGTATCGCCCTGACTGCTTCGGGTTACGCATGGCGTGCTGCCGACGGTATGGTGGGTACGGGTGATGCCGGCTCGCTGCGTCTGTCGGTGAACGAGGAGCTCTCGAAGGCGGTGCTCTATCCGAAGGCTCTGAAGCACCTCGAGGATATCTTCGAGAGTGGTACGGTAGCCCTGGAGGGTGACTATGAGACGCTGTGGCGCAAGTTCAACAACTCGGAGCACCTGACCAACTGCAAGGAGATCCTGTGGGTAGTGCCCATGTCGGATAGCCGTAACCGTTGGAACTACCACTATGCTGTTCCTCACTCGGCCGATTCGGAGTACACGAACGGTACGAAGCGTGGTGGCGATATCGGCCCCATGCCTACGCTGTGGTGGAAGTACAGTAAGAACGATGTTCGCCGTGACCTCTCCTGCGTACCCTATTGGTACAATGTGGAGAAGAGCTCGGCCGGTACGGGCTGGGAGCTTCGCGGTGGTGTAAACTACTGGTACTTCGGTAAGTATCGTTTCGAGTGGATGATCAATGCTCCCTACCAGGGTGGTAACGACGACGGTATCAAGCACATCTCGATGCGTCTGTCGGATGTCTACCTGATGGCTGCCGAGCTGGCTGCCTATGCCGGTGAGCTGGACAAGGCCAAGCAGTACCTGCTGGAGGTACGCGAGCGCGCCTACAAGGGTAACGAGTCGGAGGCTGCTGCCTATGTAAACGGCCTGACGATTGGTTCGGCTATGGGTAACGACGATGCCGCCATCGCCGACTACAAGACCGAGGGCACCATCATGAAGGCCATCATCGACGAACGAGGTCTGGAGCTCGTGGGTGAGCAGATTCGTAAGCAGGATCTGATTCGTTGGGGTCTGCTGAAGATCAAGCTCGACGAGGCTTCGAAGGATCTGGAGGATCTGGCTAAGATGCAGGGCGCCTATGCCGCCTATGCTCCCTATTCCGAGCCTTATGAGGTGAAGAACGACAAGAAGGAGGTTATTGGCAGCTGCCAGGTCTACCCGCTCTATTGGCGTCAGAAGGCAAATGGTATCGAGATCTTTGGTCTGGAGGCCGACGAGATCGGTATGACGCCTGCCGACTACACCGAGACCGAGCCCAATGGCTGGATTGTAAAGGAGAACTACATCTCGTCGCAGGTATTCTGGAACTCGAAGGGTACTTGGGACAATGCTGCCGATTACCGCTGGTCGGCACTCTACAAGAACGACTTCAACGATCCCTATCCTCGTTCGGTATGGCCCTTCTTCGATGTAGTGCTGACCTCGATGCAGGGTGCTATTGTTAACGACTTTGGCTACTAATGGTTAGACCGTAAAAGCAGTTACATTTATGAAAAAGATAGTAAGAAAATTGATGTTCGGATTGCTGCTCTGCGCGGGTGTGGTTGCCACCTCCTGCTCGGATGATCCGGACCCCATCATGGATGAGATTCCCTACGAGCGCATCCTGACCCCGATGAACTTCGAGGCCGAGGTGGTTGCCAGCGTAGGTACCGATATTAAGTTTACCTGGAGTGCCATGGAGGGTGCCGAGGGTTATATCCTTCAGCTCTTCGAGGGCGTGGGCGAGGAGGCTTTGGCCCCCGACTACGACCAGGCAACCCCTGTTAAGGAGTACGATGTTCCCGCCGACGGTATCCCCTTCGTAGCTACGGGCTTGGAGGTGGATGTTACCTATTGGGCACGCCTGCAGGCCTACAGCACCACCATTGGTGACTCGAAGTGGGCCGAGCTGCAGGAGTCGGTATCGACTTCGGCCGTGCGCAAGGGGCTCAACCCCGAGGTTACGGAGCGTACCACCTCGAGCGTAGCCATCAAGTGGGACGACGCCGAGGATAAGGCCGACCTGACCTCGATTCGCATCGAGAAGGTAACCCCCGCAGAGGGCGACGAGGCTGTGCTCTATACCCTCACCGACGAGGAGAAGGAGGCCGCTGCTGCTACGCTTTCGGAGCTCGAGGCCTGCACCAACTACCGCTTCACGCTGCTCTTCGGTAAGTCGGGCAAGCGCGGTGTTGTTACCGCCTGGACCCGTCCTTCGACCGAGGGTCTGAACGAGGTAAACACGGCTGACGGCCTCTTCGCAGCACTGAATGGTGCTACGGGCGATGTAAAGCTCTTGGTGAAGTACAACGAGGCCGGTTACAACATGGAGGGTCTGATTCCCGACTTGGGCAAGGGCCTGACCATCGACTGTAACTTGACCCTCGTGGGTGAGACCACCGAGGAGGGTAAGAAGCCCGCCATCTACAACATGCAGTTCACGATGGGTGCCGCTTCGACCTATATCCACCTCGAGGATCTCGTACTCGACGGTACTAACAAGTGTGGTACGATGATGCAGAACGATGCTGCTTCGCTGACCGCCATGGAGGTGGTAAATTGCGAGATTTGCAACTACCAGAAGGGTATCTACACCGTTGCTTCGGGTGGTACCTCAAATGCCAATAAGCTCCTCTACTCGGGTGTTTATGCACACGATATCAATGCCACGGGTTCGCAGGGTGGTGACTTCATCGACTTGCGTGCCGGTATGACCGATGCCGTTGAGATTGTCAATTCGACCTTCTACGCTTGCGCTCGTACCTTCTTCCGCGCATCGGATAATGCCAAATTGGGTACTGCTACCATTGCGAACTGTACCTTCAACTATGTTACCTCGACCGTCTCTTCGTCGAACAACGCCGGTATTTTCCATGTGCGTAAGACGACCGAGACGACGGGCCTCTTCATGAACAACAATGTATTCCTCAACGAGTACAACGATGCAGAGGATGCTACGGGTTGGGTGCGTATCGCTCGTAACTCGACCGATTCGTATGCTCCCAAGTGCGAGGGCAACATCTACTACAATGTAGGTCCCGCCTGGTTTGTTTCGGGTGCTCATTTAGTAGGTACTGAGACTGCTTTCTCCGAGGCTGATGCCATGGTTGGTGGTATGGTACTCGAGAACGATCCTTGCGTGAACTCGGCTGCCGGTAAGCTCTACCTGACCGATCCCGTGGTGGCTGCCAACAAGGCCGGTGACCCCCGCTGGTGGGATGCCGTTGAGCCCGTGGTTGTTCGCGCCACCTCGCTCGAAACCGTAACCGAGCCCAAGGTATGGGACTTCACCGAGAAGACCATCTTCCAGAGTGAGACCATTGAGACCAACACCATCATCGACAATATCAAGATCTACGGCCCCGCCGAGCTCGTGATGAGCAAGGGTATCACCTTCACCGAGGCCGGTGTGATGGATTCGAAGCCCCAGTCGGGTGCCCTGCACTTCAAGGCCGAGGGTTACGGTGCCGTGGTGGTTACCACCGAGGATGCCGGCTACAACGGCTCGATTCAGGTGGTTGCCGGTGAGGATCGTTACACGGTACAGGCCGACGGTAAGCCCCACAAGGTGCTCTTCGGCGACCTCGTAGGTGCCAACGACATCTATGTATTGGCCGGCTCGAAGGTTACCATTACCTCGGTAGAGTGGACGCAGGATCTGACCCCCGACGCTACGGCTCTCCCGCTTGCTACGCCCGTGGTGCTGCTCGACTTCGGCAGCCTCGATGTGGGCACCGAGCAGGCTGTGGTAGCTTCGTGGAAGGAGGTTGAGAATGCCGCCACCTACGATGTAACCTTCAACAATGTAACCGTTTCGCAGACCGAGACGACCTTCACGCTCGACGCTGCTACCGTGGCCGCTCTGCCCGTGGGCGAGTACGAGCTGACGGTGGTTGCCAAGCCCGTGGAGACCTCGTCGAAGTGGGCTGCTTCGGAGGTAGGTAAGACCACCCTCAAGATCAAGGCCCTGCCCGTAGGTGGTGTGGTAACTTGGAAGTGGAACTTCTCGGAGATCTTCACCGGAGGCGTTGATCCGTTGGTAGCTGCCGACGAGAAGAGTGTTTATCTCCTCAATTCGGATGGTACCAAGACCGATGTGGGTGTCGAGGGAGCTACTGCCGCTGAGGCACTCTACATGATGGGTAACGGTAAGGCCATCAAGGTGAAGGCCTATGAGAATACGGCTGATAGTAAGACCTACTACACGATCAACTACGGTGGTGGCGATGCCTTCATGTTCATCAATGTTCCGCAGGATGGTGTACTGAAGGTAACGGCTACCCAGGGTAAGTCGGTTGCCGACAATTCGGATTGCCAGCTGGGTGTCTATGTGGGTGGTCCTCACAAGGATAAGTATGGCTTCCCCGCAGGTACGCTGGTGGGTGAGAAGGTACAGCTGGTTGGCTACGACAAGGCTGCTCCGAAGAACAATGCCTTAACCTACGAGTTCCCGATTACGGGCATCACCGAGCCCACGATGGTGGCCATTACGAAGCCCGGTGGCTCGACTTCGCCCGAGATCTACGACATCGAGTTCACCTACGAGACTGCTCCCGTAGTGGAGACCGTTTGGGACTTTGCTACCATCTTCACTGCCAAGGTGGATCCGTTGGTAGCTACCGACGAGACGAGCATCTACAAACTCAACGACGACGGCTCGAAGACCGATGTGGGTGCCGAGGGTGCTACGGCTACCGAGACCCTCTATATGGCCGGTAACAAGAAGAAGATCAAGGTGAATGGCTATGATAACACGGCCGAGAGCATGACCTACTACGGTATCAACTACGGCGGTGGCGATGCCTTCATGTTTATCAATGTGGATAAACCCGGTACGCTGACCGTCGTGGCTGCCCAGGCCAAGACGGCTGCCGACAATCAAACTTGCGACCTGGCAGTCTATGTAGGTGGTCCTCACAAGGATTTGTCCGGCTATACCGCCGGTACGATTGTGGGCGAGAAGGAGGCTCTGCCTCCCTACGACCTCGCAGCTCCTGCCAACGGTGCACAGGCCTTCGAGTTCGAGATTACCGATGTAACCGAGAAGACGATGGTGGCCATCACCAAGCCTTCGGGTTCGACCTCGCCCGATATCTACAAGGTTGTTTGGTCGCCTGCCAACTAACGACTTTGATTTGTAAGCGGTAAATTCCGCACCGTCTCGATTGCCCCGAATGGGATGTACGCTTTAGTATCTCCCATCCGGGGCAATCTTTGTTGGCACAGAATCTCCTCGCAATGACGGAGGTCTAAAAGACCTCTTTTCCTATTTGGCCGTGCAAACCCTCCCGTTTCTTTGTCACTCCGAGATTGCCGCGTCGCTACGCTCCTCGCAATGACGCCTTTTCATTTCGTCTTTCCGAGGGCCATGGGTTTGTCTGTGCATCGTCCGAGGGCCATCGGCCCTATCCCTCCGTCATTCCGAGGCTCGGCACGAGCCGTGGGAATCTGAATTTTCCCCCTCTAAGGTAGAGGGGGTGCCCGTAGGGCGGGGGCGTATGCTTTTCAAATTCAAAATTTAGAATTCAAAATTCAAAATTATTTTATGGGAGTTATGAGAGTTATGGGAATTATGGGATTGAGCCAATTCCCAACAACTAAAAACTAATTCTGAATTCTGAATTCTAAATTCTAAATTTACCATTTCACCTATCCCTACAAAACAAAAGAGCACCCCTTTCGGGATGCTCTTCTCTCTTTTCGGCTTCGGGTCTTACTCGGCCAGCGGCGTTACGCTGACGAACGACTTGCCCTCGCGCTTCTTGCAGAACGAAACCGTGCCGTCTACCAAAGCAAAGAGGGTGTGATCCTTACCCATACCTACATTCTCGCCAGGGTTGTGAACAGTACCTCTCTGGCGAACGATGATGTTGCCAGCCTTAGCGAACTGACCACCGAAAAGTTTTACTCCGAGTCGCTTGCTCTCCGACTCACGGCCGTTCTTCGACGAACCTACACCTTTTTTGTGTGCCATGTTTCTCTAAATTTTAAGGTTTAAGCAACAATCTCTTCTACAAGAATCTGGGTCAGGTACTGGCGGTGGCCATTACACTTCTGATAACCCGTTCTACGCTTCTTCTTGAAGACCAGGACCTTGTCGTCCTTGAGGTGCTTCAGAATCTTGCACTTTACCGAGGCGCCTTCTACCACAGGTGCGCCCACCTTAACCTGACCGTCATTGTCTGCAAGCAGGATTTTGTCGAAGCTCACCGACGAGTCTACCTCGCCCTGAAGACGGTGAACATAGAGCTTTCGACCTTTTTCAGCCTTAAACTGCTGACCTGCAATCTCTACGATTACGTACATTTAACTAAAATTGTATGTGTATGAACATATTTCGGACTGCAAAGATAGCCATTTTTTTTCATCCTGCAAATCTTCCCCGCTTTTTTTTCGCTTTTCCTCTCGTTTGGCATATTTTTCGGTAGGCTCCCTATCCGCCTTATTCTTCGTTACGATGAAAACTGTTGTTGTTTGTGCCTCCGATCGCTTTGCGCGTCGATTGATTGCCCTCTCGCTTGCCGGGCTGGGCTGTGGCGTGGTCGAACTCTCGAAGAGTTCTTCGCTTCACGACCTTTGCGGTCGGGGTGGGGTGGCCTTAGTGGTGATGCTCGGGGCGGGCGAGGCGCTTGGCCCCCTCTTCCAGCGCAGCCGACAAGATACCCCCTTTCGACGCGTACCCCTGTGGCTCCTTTCGTGGCACCATACGGCCGGTGTCGCCACCGCTTTGTTGGAGCAGGGCGTGGCGCAGTGCATGACCTTCCCCTGCTCCCTCTCGCGCCTGCGTCGCAAAGCCGAGGTGCTGCTAAAAAGTCTCCCCCGTCATGATTAGCCCTCTTCTCTTGATGGGCTGCCTGGTGGCTCTCTCCGCCCTCGTTGCCCTGCTGCTCCTCGTGGCGAGGGCGCTTGCTCGTCGCCTTCACAGGCGCCACGAACGCCTCACGCTCCTCTACCTGCGCTCGCTCGTTGCCCTCGCTACGGGGCGTCGTCGCTACTCCTTCCCGCACCTGCATCGCGTGGGGGCACGCCGGGCCCTTGTCGAGGCGGCAGCTCGTCTGCGTGCCCTGGCGCTCGATTGTAACCCCGAAGCCCTGCGGAGTGTGGTGCGCGCCTTTGACCTCGAACGGATGCTCCTGCGAGCCCTCCGCAGCCCATTTCGGCGTGAGGAGCGGCTGCGACTTCTGGCTCTTCTGCCCGTAAGCCGTCGCACGGCCGAGCGCCTCGCCGCCCTGCCCCCTCCCCGACGCCGCAGGGTGCGCTTCGCCCTGCTGTTGGCCCGCCTGAACGCCTCTCCGCGGGAGGCGATACCCCTCCTGCGAGCCTTTCCCGACGACTTCACCCCCTTTGAGTGTCGCTCGCTCCTGGCCATGGTGTTGCGCGGAGCCCTCCCCCTCGGCTACCGCGAGCTGCTCGAGGCCCCCAACAACAATCTGCGCCGTCTCGGGCTCCTCCTGGTGCGCCACTTCGGGGTGGTGCAGGCCCTTCCGTTGGTGAGGCGCCTGGCCGACTCGCGCGAGCTCGCCCCCGAGGCGCTGCGTACCCTCTGCGACCTCGGACTGCCGCTGGGGGCGCACGGAAACCACCTCGAGGAGCGCGACCGACGCTCCCTGCTCCGCCGTGCGGCACGCGCAGGCTATGCCCTGCAGGGGGTGGAGCGCCTGTTGCGTGGCGACGAGCGCATCTGGTTTGAGCAGATCTCTGCCTCCTATAAATCCCTTGAACTATGGTCTTGATAACTCTTCTTGGCAGGGGCGCGCTTCTGCTGCTTCTGTTGCTCCTTTTCGCTCTCCTCTGTCGGGCTGTAATCTGCCTTCTGGTGGGGTGGCATCGGGAGCGACAACATCGTCTGCGCCTCTTTCGCCGCCTCGGCCTCCCCGATTCGGGCGACGGAGTGGGGTGCTCGCTCTTGCTCCACAACCCCGCTTCGGCCGAGCTCCCGGCCCGCCTCCTTGAGGCCGAGTCTGCCTCCTTTGAGGTGGTGGCGGTGATCGATGGAGAATCGAAGCCGGCCCTGCTGCAGGAGTCTGTAGCCCTCTTCTCGCTTATTCGGGTGGAGTATCGCCCCGCCGAGGAGTTTGCTGCCTTTGGTGTGCGGGCGCTCTACCGCTCGTCGAGGCGTGCCTACAGTCGATTGATTCTGCTCGATGCGACCACCCCGAATCGGGCCGAAGCGTGGAGTGCGGCGGCGGCCGTGGCGAGCTATGAGTGGCTCCTGCCACTTGGCGGCGATACCCCTTTTCGGCTCGCCTGTTTAGAGGAGCTGCTGCTGCGGGTCGAGCAGCTCGAGCAGCCACCGCGTGTGGGCTGCATCTCGCTCTGCGGCCTGCATCTGATAGCACGCGACGAGGTGCTCCTCTGTGGCGGGTTCGGCCCCGAACTCTGGCGCCGCCTCCGTCTGCCTCTTATGCTCCGCTATGGGTCGAAAGGGACAAAACGCAGAAAAAGGGTGGAAAAATGTTCGCTTTTGTCGTGAATTTTTACTATCTTTACTCCATCGAACCACATTGCGTGTAAGCCATGATGAATAGCGAGGTGCGTACCTATCTTTTAACAAGCGTCTTTCAGGCGGCTGTCCGGGCCGGAGCCGCCATCATGTCTATCTACGAGGGGCATGGCGACTACTCCGTGGAGTTGAAGCGTGACCATACCCCCATCACCGAGGCCGACCGTGCCGCCCATAAAGCGATACGCGATGCGTTGGGGCAGACCCGTATTCCGATTTTGAGCGAGGAGGGGCGCGAGATGGGCTACCCCGAGCGTCGAAATTGGGAGCTCTTCTGGTTGGTTGATCCGCTCGACGGCACCCTTGAATTTCTGAAGGGCAACAACGAATTTACGGTCAATATCGCCCTGATGGAGAACAACCGCGCCATTGCGGCGGTGGTCTATGTCCCCTACCTGTGCCGAATGTATATGGCCGTCGAGGGGGAGGGGGCCTGGTTGCGCCGTGAGGTGGTGCCCGATGCGGCTGCCCTCGGCCCGCGTGTCGAGTTGCAGCAGGGGTGGGAGCGACTGCCGCTCAAGCGCCCCGCCCGTCGAGGTGTGCGTGTCGCCCTCTCGCGCTCGCACCAGAACGACGAGACAGCCCTCCATGTGGCCCGTCTGCGTGAGCGCTACCCCGACCTCGAGGTGGTGGAGCAGGGGAGCTCCTACAAGTTCTGTCTGTTGGCCGAGGGGTCTATCGACTACTATCCCCGCACGACCCACACCTACGAGTGGGATACGGCGGCCGGAGAGCTGATCCTGCGCGAGGCGGGAGGCTCCACCCGTACACTCCCCGAGGGCGGGGAGCTTCGCTACAACAAGGAGGATCTGCATAATCCCCGATTTGTCTGTCGCGGGGCTGCTACCCGCGAGGAGTACCCCCTCTGACGGCAGGGGTGGTTCGCAACGAAAAAGGTGTGGCTCTTTCGACCACACCTTGTTTTATGCCTCCTTGTTTCGCTCTTTCAGCTTTTCGTGCTCCACATCGCACCCCGCGCAGTTGCCCGTACACCCCACATCGTGGCAGTTGGCCGTGCCGTCGTCGTCGCGCGTCTCCTGCACGGCACAGCGAATACCCAACTTCTGCATATTTTTGTTGGTCGAAATCTCGCCGTCGATATGGTGCCCCTTTATTATCAGTGTGAGCGACATAGCGAGCACAAAGAAGCCTATGGCTCCGATGGCGATAAGGATTATGAGGAGGTAGTTTGCCATTCTGCTAACTTGAAATAAATGCTGTAAAATTTTGATTTTCCGAGGCAAATGTATAAATTTGTGAGGTATTTTGCAAAAATGTCGCCAAAATTTACTGCCCGACTCCGCTTTGCGGAACGAAGGGTTGTGGCGGTAGTTTTTTTGCTTTGCCGCAAAGGTGTTGTAAATCACCAATTAAGCCCTTTCGAGGGTACGATAACAGAGTTTAGAGAATGAAAATTGTAATTGCCGGTGCCGGCGAGATGGGTAGCCACCTGGCCCGCATGTTGAGTGGTAACGGCCACGAGATTACGGTCGTGGACAAGGAGCCCAAGTTGCTCGATGATGTCGCCTCGTTGGCCGATGTCATCACCGTGGAGGGTGACGCTACCGCCTTCCATACGCTGCGACGCGCCTCGATGCGTCGTTGTGACCTCTTTATTGCCGTCAATCCCACGGAGAACGACAACATCCTCTCGGCCACCCTGGCCAAGCAGCTCGGAGCCAAGAAGTCCATCGCCCGCATCGATAACGACGAGTACCTCGAGCCCAACAACAAAGAGATCTTCATCGAGATGGGTATCGACTACCTCTTCTATCCCGAGAAGGTGGCTGCCCGCGAGGTGATCAACCTCCTGGGCCACACCTCGACCACCGAGTATGTCGATTTCTCGGCCGGGAAACTCTCCCTCGCCGTCTTGCGACTCGAGCCCTCCTCGCCCCTGATCGGGCGTGAGCTCTCGGGCTTCGGTGAGGAGGATGTGCAGCTTCCCTATCGTACCGTCGCCATCTCGCGTCACGGTCAGACCATCATCCCCCGTCCCGAGGAGCGATTCATGGAGGGGGATACCATCTATGTCATCTCGCGCCACGATGCCGTAGCGCAGGTGATGGAGTTCTCCGGACAGCGCTCCATCGAGATCAAGAACCTGATGATTCTGGGTGGCTCGCGCATCGGTGTGCAGATTGCTCATGCCCTGCAGGATGAGCTCAATACCAAACTCGTGGACTACAATGCCGAGAAGGCCTACCACCTGGCCGAGCTCCTGGAGCGCACCCTCATCATCAATGAGGATGGGCGCAACACCGAGGTGATGATGGAGGAGGGACTCTCCAATATGGACGCCTTTGTGGCCGTCACGGGTCGCTCCGAGACCAACATCCTTACCGCCATGTTGGCCAAGCGCCTCGGCGTGAAGAAGGTGATTGCCGAGGTGGAGAACATGAACTATATCAACCTGGCCGAGAGCATCGGCATCGACACCATCATCAACAAGAAGCTGGTTACCGCCTCCAACATCTTCCGATTCACCATGTCTACCGATGTGCAGGCCATCAAGTGCCTGACCGGTACCGACGCCGAGGTGATGGAGTTTATCGTGAAGCCCAACTCGCCCGCCACCAAGAACCGTATTCGCAACCTCGGATTCCCCGAGGATGCCATCATCGGCGGCGTAGTGCGTGGCGACAAGGCCTTTATCGCCGTCGGTGCCACCGAGATCAAGGCTTACGACCGTGTGGTGGTGTTTGCGATGCGTGGGTCGGTTACAAAAGTGGGTTACTACTTCAATTGATTTTTCGATTTTATGCGGCATATTTTTCCTCTCCTTGTCTGCCGAAAATGGGCAGTACCTCAAGTACAGCCCATCTTCGTCAGTCGGCGGTCGAGAAAAAATCTGCTCGCCTAAAATCAAAAAATAGGGTTGCTGCCGTAGCTCTTTACTTCTTCTCTTTTGTAGGATTTTGGGACTGAAGAATAACATATTTCGTTGGGTTTTTGCTCCGCGACTGCGGGCCATAGATCGCTTTCGTCGCCACCCGTTGGAGGTGCAGCGCGAGGCGTTGGCGTGCCGTCTGAAGTGGGGTGAGGCGACCCTTTTGGGGCGTGAATATGGGATTCGTGCCGGCCTCTCGCCCGAGGAGTTTGCCCGTCGAGTGCCTCTGTTCGATTACGAGCGCTTCAAGCCCTATGTCGAGCGCATGATGGCAGGAGAGAAGGGGGTCACGCTTCCGGGGCGTGTCACGCGCTATGCCCAGTCGTCGGGGACCACCTCCGATCGCAGCAAATTTATTCCGGTGAGCTGCCACTCGGTTCGTTACAACCACTCGCTCGGCATGCGTGATGTGATGGCCCTCTATCTGGAGGCGCATCCCCAATCCAATCTGCTGGATGGGCGGGTGCTGACCCTCGGAGGCTCGTGCCGCAGGGAGGGGCGCAACTTGGTGGGCGACCTCTCGGCCGTCATCTTCAAGAGTACGGCCCCCTGGAACGCCATCACCTGCACCCCCACGGAGCGTGCGGCGCTGCTCCCCGACTTCGACCAAAAGTGCGAGGCGATTTGTCGCATCTGTACCCAACAGGATATACGCGCCTTTGCCGGCGTGCCCTCGTGGAATCTGGAGTTGATGCGTCGCATCTTGGACTATACGGGCAAATCGAATCTTCGGGAGGTGTGGCCCCGCATGGAGCTCTTCGCGCATGGAGGCGTGAGCTTCTCGCCCTACCGTGCCATCTTCGAGGAGCTGATTCCCGGAGAGGGGATGACCTACATGGAGACCTACAACGCCTCGGAGGGCTTCTTTGCCATAGCCGACGACCCCGGGCGTGACGATATGTTGCTGATGCTCGACTACGGCACCTACTACGAGTTTCGTCGAGGCGACGAGGTGGTGCCCCTCGAGGGGGTACGCGCCGGGGAGACCTACGCCCTGCTGATCACCTCCGACAACGGCCTTTGGCGCTATGAGGTGGGTGATACCGTCACCTTCACATCCACCGACCCCTACCGCATCCGCTTCGCAGGGCGCACACGACAGTTCCTGAACGCCTTTGGCGAGGAGGTGATTGTCGAGAATGTGGAGAGGGCCCTGCGCGAGGTCTGCGCGGCGTGCGATGTGCAGCTTGCGGAGTACACGGTGGCGCCCCGCTTCATGACGGCCGAGCAGAGGGGTGGGCACGAGTGGGCCGTCGAGTTCATGCGCCGACCTGTCGATATGGGCGACTTCGCCCGCCGATTGGATGAGGCGCTCCGCCGCATCAACTCCGACTACGACGCCAAGCGTCGCACCACGATCGAGCCTCTCCAACTCCACGAGTTGCGCGAGGGTACCACCTTGAGGTGGTTGCGTCGCAGGGCGAAGAACAAACTGCCGCGCCTGACAAGCGACCGCCGCATCCTGGAGGAGCTCCTGGCGATGAGCGAAGAGTAGGTGTCGGCCCACGGAGAGAAGGTGGCGTGTGGCAAAGAGTAGCATATAGAGATAAATTAGTGTGCAAACAAATAAGTATAAATATATAAAAGGAGAAAAACATGTATATTGCGATTGCCGGAAATATCGGTAGCGGAAAGACGACGCTGACCGAGATTCTCACCCAGCGGTATGGCGCGAAGGCCTACTACGAGGAGCCCAACAATCCCTACATCGGGGATTTCTACGAGGATATGCAGCGCTGGTCGTTCCATCTTCAGATTTCGTTCCTCGGAAGCCGTATTCAGCAGACCCTGGAGATGCTCGCCAACCGTGGTGAGGATATCTTCCAGGACCGCACCATCTATGAGGATGCCCACATCTTCGCCGACAACCTCCACCAGATGGGGCTCATGTCGTCGCGCGATGCCGAGACCTATATGCGCATCTTCGGCCTGGTGACCAACCTGGTGCCCGAGCCCGATCTCCTGATCTACCTCAAGGCGAGTGTGCCGACCCTTATTTCGCAGATTCGTCGTCGCGGTCGTGACTACGAGATGAATATCGACGAGGGCTACCTGCAGCGCCTGAACGAGAAGTACGAACACTGGATCAACGACATCTACAAGGGCAAGGTGCTTATCATCGATAAGGATGCCGAGGATTTTGTGGCCAACCCCGCCATCATCGACCGCATCTGCGGCGAGTTGGATGCCTTGAAGGCCTCGTTGAACGAAAAATAGTCGATAAGCCGTGTCGCTGCCCGAGAAGTTTCTCCATACGCTCCGCCAAGAGTGGGGCGACGAGGAGGCCCAAGCGCTGGTTGAGGCCCTCGAGGGGCCCTCGCCCACGGCCATCCGTCGCCATCCGCTCAAGGAGGGCAGGGTGCCCGTCGGCGAGCCGATACCCTGGAGCCGATGGGGTAGTTACCTCGCAGAGCGACCCTCCTTTACGCTCGATCCTGCCTTTCACGGGGGAGCCTACTATGTGCAGGAGGCCTCCTCGCAATTCGTGGGGCGCCTCTTGGCCGAGGAGCCGATCGAAGGGGCCCATGTGCTCGACCTCTGTGCCGCCCCCGGGGGAAAGACGACCCTCTACGCCTCGTTGGTGGGGTGCGAGGGGCTGGTGGTGGCCAACGAGGTGGATCGCCGCCGCGTGCAGATTCTGCGCGACAACTGCTCGAAGTGGGGCATGGGCAATGTGGTCGTGACGACCAACGAGGCTGCGAGCTTCGAGGCTTTGGAGGGGTGGTTCGATGTGGTGGCTGTCGATGCCCCCTGTTCGGGCGAGGGGATGTTCCGTCGTCTGCGCGAATCGCGCGAAGAGTGGAGCGAACAGGCCGTGGGGCAGTGCTCGGCCATCCAGCGCGAGATTCTGCGTTCGGCCTGGCGGGCACTGAAACCCGGGGGAGTGCTCATTTACAGCACCTGTACCTTCAACCGCACGGAGGACGAGGGGGTGCTGGCCGACTTCGTGGAGTGGGTTGGTGAGGAGTCCCTCGAGCAGATGCCGGCGGTGGCCGAAGCCGAGGCGTGGGGGATTCTGACGGGGGAGGTGGGCCCCATTCGTACCTACCGCTTCTTCCCCCATCGCGCCAAGGGCGAAGGCCTCTTTGCCTCGGTGGTGCGCAAGGCCGACGATGGGGGCAGTGCCTCCATCCGTGCCGGTCGTAACCGAGGGGGCAAGGGGGGTAAGTCGCCCATGCAGCCTGCTTCGCGCCAGGAGTGCGAGGTGCTGAAGCGGTGGCTCACAGAGCCCGACGACTACGCCTTCTATCGGGCCGGCGAGACGCTCTATGCCGCACGCGCAAGCCACTATCCGTTGCTGTCGCACCTGGCCGAGCGACTCCATGTGGTCTATGCCGGTGTGGCGATGGGCGAGATATTCAAGGGGGCACTCAAGCCCGATGCAGCCCTCGCCTTTTCGGTGGGGCTCAACCGCGAGGCGCTCCCCGTGGCCGACCTCTCCGACGAGGAGGCTCTCGCCTTTCTGCGTAAGAGCGACCTGAAGGCCGAATGGTTCGACGAAGGGGTGAATCTGGTGGTAAACGGCTGTGTGCCGTTGGGCTTTGCAAAGCGTATTGGAGGTCGTGTTAATAATTTGTACCCCAATTCGTTGCGCATAATTAACAAGTGATAAATTTATAGCAGATATATGGAAGTAAAGAAGATGTTTTATTCGATGGGCGAGGTCTCGGAGATGTTCGATGTAAAGCCCTCGTTGATTCGCTATTGGGAGGGTCAGTTCGACGCCTTGAAGCCCAAGAAGAACAAGAAGGGCAACCGCCTCTTTACGCCCCAGGATGTGGAGACACTCAAAATTATCTACCACTTGGTCAAGGAGCGCGGCATGACCCTCGAGGGGGCGAAGAAGAGCCTGAAACAGAACAAGGGAGCCATTGCCCGCGACAGCGAGCTGCTCGAGCGCTTGCAGCGTGTGCGTGCCCTGCTGGTTGAGGTGCGCGAGGACTTGAAGGTGGGCGACGAAGAGGTGCTGGTCGATGAGGCTGTGGCAGCCCCCAAGCGCCCCGTACGCAAGCCTGCGGCGTCGAGTGTAGCCGAGGGTGAGGCGGCCGAGCGCCCCACGCGCCGACCCCGTGCCCGCAAGGAGCGTGCTACGGTCGACAAGGAGCTCTTTGCCTTTTACGAACAGTCGTTATTCCAGTCGAGCCATGAAGATTAGGGAGATTTGTGAGGTCATCGAGCGTCTCGCTCCTCTGGAGTGGCAGGAGTCGTACGACAATGCCGGACTCGTGGTCGGTCGTCCCGATGATGAGGTGCATAAGGCACTCCTGGCGGTCGATGTGACCGATGCCGTGCTCGACGAAGCCGAGCGCGAGGGGTGCGATATGGTGATTACCCACCATCCGATTATTTTTCACCCCCTCAAGCGCTTCAACTCGGAGGGGTATGTGCAGCGCTGTGTCGAGCGGGCCATCCGTCGCGGCATCGCCCTCTATGCCTGCCACACCAACCTCGACAGCGCCCCCGAGGGGATGAGCTACCGTTTGGGGAGTATCCTCGGATTGGAGCAGATGACCCTCTTGGAGCCGCGTCTCAACGCCCCCGCGACGGGCTTCGGGGTGGTGGGTGAGCTGCCCGAGGCGCTCCCCTGGGCCGACTTTCTGCGGGAGGTAAAGCGTCGCCTCTACATTGGTGCCATTCGCCACAGCGCCCCCACCTCGGAGCGGGTAAAGCGGGTGGCCGTGTGTACCGGTTCGGGGGCTTCGCTCATGGAGGAGGCGCGCCGTGCCGGTTGCGACCTCTACCTGACGGCCGACCTCAAATACAACGACTACATGACCCCCGATGGGGCCTTTATGGTGGCTGATATAGGCCATTTTGAGAGCGAATATTGCGCAATTGACATTTTATTTGATGTAATATCAAAAAATTTGCTTACCTTTGCGGTTCGCAAGAGTGAGTGCTCTTGCAATCCGATACATTATTTGGTCTAAACTTATAATAGAAATAGATGGCTACAAAGAAAACAACGGAGGTTGATTACTCGATGCAGGAGAAGATTATTGCACTCTACGAGCTGCAGAAGATCGACACCCAAATCGACGACATCAACAAGGTGAAGGGCGAGCTCCCCTTGGAGGTGCAGGACCTGGAGGATGAGTTGGCCGGTTTGACGACCCGTATCGACAACTTCAATGCCGAGGTGGAGGAGCTCAAGAGCCTGACCAACCAGCGTCGTGGTGAGGTGGACACCGCCAAGATGCAGATTGCCAAGTACAAGGAGCAGCAGAACCTGGTGCGCAACAACCGCGAGTTCGATTCGCTGACCAAGGAGATTGAGTATCAGGAGCTTGAGATTGAGCTGGCCGAGAAGCGTCTGCGCGAGTATGCTGCCGGCATGAAGGTGAAGAAGAGCCAGGTTGAGGAGGCCGAGGCTGTGGCTTCGGAGCGTCGTCAGGACCTGGAGGCCAAGCGTGCCGAACTCGAGAGCATCGAGGCCGAGACGGCCGATCAGGTGGCCGAGTTGCAGGCCCTGGGCGAGAAGGCCAAGGCCCGTATCGACGAGCGTCTGCTGACGGCCTACAACCGTATTCGCAGCAGCGTGCGCAACGGTCTTGCTGTGGTAACGGTGAAGCGTGATGCCTGTGGTGGTTGCTTCAACCACATTCCTCCCCAGCGTCAGGCCGAGATTCGCATGGGTAAGAAGATTATCGTCTGCGAGTACTGCGGTCGTATCCTGGTGGCCGACAACGAGGCTGCAGAGTAGCATCGGGAGTGTTGCCTGAAGTACAGGATGTGTGGCGGGTTGATTTCAACCGGCTGCACATCCTTTTTTTCTCCCGATTTGTCGCCCGTCCGACCTTGTCGCCAATTCGACCAGATGGCGCGAATTAACGACCTGTTAGTGATGAAATTTTGCCGTTTCGTTGAATTTATTTTATTATATAAAGGTGTATGGCTATTTTTGCGCGTTAAACCATCACTCTTTTTTTTGCGGAGCGAAGAGCTAAATTCGGCTCCCTGAAACGAAGGATACAACAAAACTATGAATAAGATGAAATTTCGCATTTTTGCCCTGCTCTCGTTGGTGGCTCTTTTGGTTGCGGGTTGCCGCACGGAGTCGGAGCACGAGATGGAGGGTTATGGCCGCATGAGCCTCGATTGCAGCCTCTCGCAGGAGCTCCTGACGCGTGCTGCCGAGGTGCCGACGGCCGAGGAGTTCTCGCTCACCATCACGGGCGAGCAGTACGAGAAGAGTTGGCCCCTTCTCTCCGATTTTTCGGCCGAGCAGGAGTGGTTCCCCATCGGCAGCTACACGGTTTCGGTCGCCTGGGGCGATTTGACCGAAGAGGGCCCCGATGCCCGTTGCTACCGCACCGAGCAGGTGGTCGAGGTGGCTCGTCTGCGCACTACGCCCGTCGAGTTGGTCGCCACGCTGGCACACGCCGTGGTTGAGGTGCAGTGTACCGAGGCCTTCATGGGCTACTTCCCCGAGGCGTCGTTTACCCTCGTCACCGAGGCCGGCAACAGCTTTGCCTTCAGCCCCGCCGAGGCTGCACCCCTCTATGTGGCACCGGGCAGCTGTACGCTTGCCTGTCTTGCCGCCAAGCAGGACGGTACAGAGTTCGAGCTCCCCACGCAGAGCCTTCAGACCGTGTCGCAGACCCACTACACCTTGAGCTTCGATGTCTCGACGGCAGGTGCTGCGAGCCTCACGATTTGTCTCGACGACGAGCCCATCGAGGAGGTGCTCATCGAGACCGAGCTTAACCCCCAAGCCTAACCCAATCCTCAAGAAAAGATAAAAAACAGTACGATATGAGAGAGATTTTTTCGAAAGCAGCCCTTTGGTCGGCTGCCCTGGTGGTGATGGTCTCCTGCTCGAAGGATAACTTCGAGTTCGACGCCCCCGCCACGCTCCCCGAGCCCGTTACCCCCAATACCGAGGCCGGTTACCTCGCCTTTGGCGACGAGGCCCTGCGCGTAAGCTCCGACATGGAGATTGTCCGCTCGACGGCCGTAAGTGTCGAGGATTTCAATTGCGTGATTATCCACGGTGAGACCTTCGAGCAGATGACTGCCTTCACCTATGGTGAGCGCCCTGCCGAGCCTATCGAGTTGAAGGTGGGCTCCTACATCCTCTTCGTAAGTTCGGGCGAGAGCCAGGCTGCTGCCTGGGAGGCTCCGGTCTACGAGGCCATCCACCCCTTCACCATCCTGCGCAACGAGACCACGACCCTTGAAAACATCCCCTGCTACCTCCAAAATGTGAAGGTGACGGTGGAGTATGCCGACGAGCTCTACGCCCTGCTGGAGGAGGGTACCGTGGCCACGGTTGAGATGAACGGCAGCGAGATGGAGTTTGCCTATACCGAGCAGCGTGCCGCCTACTTTGCAGCCCCCGAGGGGGATGCCCGGATGACGCTCGGCGTCGACCTTCGCTTCGACGGCTTGCAGCAGGCTTTGCAGACCACCCTCTCGCAGGTGCGTGGCGGTCAGTGGCGTAAGATTTTCGTTACGCTGCCCCACATCAGTGAGGGCCAGGCCTCTCTCTCGGTAAAGGTGGAGACCCTCACCTTCAAGGAGGGTGTTACGGTCGATGTGGCCGAGTATGCCATGGAGCCCGTCATCCCCGAGGATCCCTTCAACGACCCCCTCGCTCCCACGATTCTCTGCGAGGCCTTCGATCTGACCACCACGACCCAGATTGATGCCACAATGTTCGACTCGGAGGGCAACTTCCTGACCCCCGTCGTGCTGGAGAGTACCACCACGAAGAGCCAGCTGGCCGCCTTCCACATCGAGATCGGTTCGACCAACGCCGACTTTGTGGCACAGATGACCGAGGCCGGCATGCCCATGCAGTTCGACCTCTGCCAGCCCGAAGCCTCGTGGCAGTCCCTGCTGGAGGAGCTCTCGATTCCTACGGGTGATGCCGTATTGGGCCGCACTTCGGTATCGGTACCCCTGACGGCACTCATGCCGCTGATCTACGCCTTCGACGGCACCTACACCTTCAACCTGATGGTTACCGACACGGTGGGTCGCTCGCGTCTGGCCACCCTCTCGATTCTGGTAGACCGCGACAACGAGGCGGCACCCCCGACCATCGCATGGGAGGGCCACGACATCAAGCAGGCCTACACCATCTATCAGGATCCCGAGCTCTGCCCCACGGCCCGCTTGGAGGTTACGGCTCCGGCCGCCATCAAGTACTTCACGGTCGATATCGTCTCGAACATCCTGACCGAGGAGGCCCTCGACGGGTTGCTCCCCACTCACCTCGACCTGGTGAATCCCGACCCCTCGTACGAGGAGTTCCTCTCGGCACTCTTCCCCGTACGCGAGCAGGTGGAGGGTCAGACCTACATCTCGGGTGACAACTTCGACATCACCGAGTTCCTCCCCATCCTGGCCATGTTGGCCGGCGAGGAGGTGGGCTACGCCAACTTCGTGCTGACGGTGACCGATACGAAGGATCGCACCACGGTAGAGACCATGCAGCTTTTGATTAACCAGTAATTGATTCTGACATGAAGAGCAAACTGATATATTTGTTGGCCCTTGCGGGGTTGTTCGTGGTCGGCTGTGCCGAGCCCGAGCTGCCACCCCGGGAGGCTCCGGTGGCGGGTGAGGGGGCCCTTTGCCTCTCGTTCCTGACCGAGGAGCCCGATGCCGAGGCCGACTATAACCCCTTTGACTACTGCACGATTCGCATCTTCAATGAGGAGGGATTGGTGCGTAAATACTACTCGAAGGAGGAGCTCCCCGAGCAGCTTTGGCTGGCTGCTGCCGACTACCGCGTTGAGGTGGAGGCGGGCGACCGTGCTGCTGTATCCACTACGGGCAAGAGTTACTTCGGTGCTGCCGACTTCGCCATCGTGGCGGGCCAGGTGCTTCCGTTGGAGGTTGTCTGCCACTCGGTAGATGCCACCGTGAAGGTGGAGTTCGATGCCTCGCTTACGGAGAAACTCTCCGAGGGCTTTTCGGTGGTGGTGATGGCCGACGAGGAGCGCATGCTGACCTACACCACCTCGATGGAGGGTTACTTCCTGGTCGAGGAGGAGACGCTGCCCCTCTATTGGGTTTTTGCGGGCCACCACCCCGAGGATGGTGACCTCTACCAAGAGGGCTTCATCGAGGCGAAGGCCGACTGCCTCTACACGCTCCGCTTCACCTACTCGCCCGATGCTTCGGGTAAGATCGACTTCACGCTCGTTGCCGAGGAGCCCTCGATCGAGAACGACGAGGTGGTCTTCTATCCCCAGCCGCAGATTACGGCCCTCGATTTCGATATCTCGCAGCCGCAGCAGGTATCCTCGCTCGACTGCACCCTCTCGATCAAGTCGTTCTATCCTCTCGCAGGGGTCAGCCTCGCCCTCAATGGCGTGGAACTTATGCTCGATGAGCAGGTGCTGACCAAACTCAGCGAGAAGGAGTGGCAGCTGCACTTGAGCGACGAGCTCTTTGCCGCATGTGGCGGTGGCGAGCAGCTGCTCACCGTCATGGCGGCCGACAGCTATGGCACGACCAGCAGCGCCGAGGCCCACTTCCTGACCGAGGGTCTGGCCACGATTACCGAAAACGACTACGACCTCTGGCTCAATACGGCCCGACTGAAGATGGTGAGCTTCGACAGCTCGGTATCGCAGGTGGTGTTCCAGTTGCGTAAGGGGGAGGGCAGCTGGACGAGCTACACCGCCGTGCGCGAGGGCGACTACACCTTCGTGGCAGAGGTAGCCCCCCAATGGATCGAGTCGGCCAATGGCGCCGGTACGACCACCTGGCTCCCCGATACCTCGACCGGTATCTTTGCCAACGCCTCCTATGAGGTGAAGGCGGTGGTCGATGGGGTAGAGCAGCCCGTAACCGTGAAGTTCGATACGACGGTCGATCAGCCCATCCCGGGTGGCGACATGGAAGATTCGGCGCTCCCCTGCTTTACGGTATCCGGCAGCGAGACCACCTCGTTCTGGGGTAGTGGTAACAACTCCTACGCCAAGGTGCTCTGCACGCGTCAGAGCAAGACGGGACAGGGTGGCAGCTACTGTGCACGCCTCAAATCGACCTATATTCTCAACCTGCTCGCCACGGGTAACCTCTTCACGGGCACCTTCGTCAAGCCCGCCATGATTGGTACCGTAGGTTTCGGTCAGGACTACGATTGGAAGGCCCGCCCCACTGCCATGCGCCTGAAGTACCATGCCAAAATCGGTAGTGTCAATGCGCAGAAGTACAAGGACGAAAACGGAAATTACCCCATTGCAACAGACCAGCCCGATAAGGGGCGCATCTTTGTCGCCATTGTCGATTGGTCGGCCCGCCATGAGGTGAAGTCGGGTATGGCCGCTTCGGGTCTGCCCAGCGGTATGTTCGATCCCGAGTTGCAGAACTCGGTCGATGAGGGCGCCATCATCGGTTACGGCTCCTACTACATCGAGGGCACCACTTCGGGTAGCGACCTGGTCGAGCTGGAGATTCCGATCGCCTACTACGACAAAGTTGCCAAGCCCGAGAGCACCTACAAAATCGTCATTTCGTGTGCTGCAAGTGCCTATGGCGACTACATGTGCGGTTGCCGTACGAATGAGTTGTATGTAGATGATTTTGAGTGGGTTTACTAATACGATAACGAAAATTTATACTCCATGAAGAGTTTTCATTTTAAGTTGCTTTTGCTCTTGTCGGCCCTTTGCGCAGTCTCGGGGCAGGCGGTAGCGCAGGAGCAACCCTCCGAGCTCGATACGCTGACCGTCAATCAGCGCCGCGAGATGCGCGGTCTGGGCTCGCGAACCAACCTTTTTGTACCCAAGGGGCAGTGGGTATTCGGCGGTGCCGTCTCCTACTCGACCCACACCAACCGCGACTACAACATCCTGGTCGTGGAGGATATGAACTCCGAAGGCTACTCGGTGAAGGTGAGCCCGATGTTGGCCTATGCCGTAGCCAACAACATGGCCCTCGGCGTGAGATTCAACTACTCGCGCAGCCTGCTTAAGCTCGACAGCGCCTCGGTCCAGATGGGCGACGAGGAGACGGGTGTCGGCCTCACGGTCGATGGCTACAATGTGCTTCGCCACAGCTACGAAGGGGCGCTCGTATGGCGCAACTACATTCCGCTGGGTCAGAGCAAGCGTTTTGCCATCTTTATCGACTCGCAGCTCGCGGCGGGGGGTATTCAGGCCAAGTATGCCGAGGGTCAGCCTGTGCGAGGCACCTACGAGAAGGGCTACTCGCTCGGCCTGGGTGTCACCCCGGGTCTGATCGCCTTTGCCACCAACAACATGGCCCTCGAGTTGAGTGTCGGCGTGCTGGGTATCTCCTACACCCACCTCGACCAGGTGCACAACCAGGTGAGCACAGGCTCGCGCGAGACAAGCGACATGAGTTTCAAAATTAACCTCCTCTCCATCGGGTTGGGAGTATCGTTCCACCTCTAAAATCGGCCGACCATGAAAAAATTGATTCAACTTCTTCATGTGGTGGCCTTTGTGGCCCTTGCTCTCTCGGTGCGTGCTGCCGAGATGGAGCCCGCCCTCGACTCGCTCTCTATGAGCGTCAAGGCGAATACCCCCGAGGTGGCCGAGCGCCACTTCCTACCGATGCACCGCCGTATCAACCGCGAAATCGACAAGAACCGCTTTGTCTATAAGGGCGAGGTGCTGATGGGTATCACCGCCTCGTATGGTACCCTCACGAGCGATAACTCCGATATGTTGCTCATCCTTGAGCAGATCGACGCCAAGGGTGCCATGGCAACCGTCAAGCCCTACATCGGCTTTGCTTATAGCGACAACCATGTGCTGGGTATCCGCTTCGGTTATACCCATATGGATGGCTCGTTGGGCAACCTGGGATTGAACCTCGGCGAGCAGAACGACCTCTCGTTCTCGTTGGGCGACATGGGCTTCAAAAGCAGCAACTTCCAGGTGGGTATCTACCACCGCAGCTATGTGGGTCTGGATCGTCGCGGTCGCTTCGGCCTCTTTGCCGACCTCGAGGCGGCTATCTCGACCGGCAGTTCGTCGTTCGAGTACCTCTCGGGCGAGGAGCCGAAACTCAACGACTCGCACAATTTGAAGGCCGAGCTCTCGTTTAACCCGGGTGTGGCGGTCTATCTCTTCCCGAATGTCTGCGCAACGCTCTCGTTCGGTTTGGGTGGTCTGCAGTATACCAAAATCACCCAGAAGGATGCCGCCGGTGAGGTGGTAGGTTCGCGTGAGGCCTCGAAGTTGCAGTTCCGACTCAACTTGGCCCAGATCAATATCGGTTTCACCTTCCACCTCTGGAATAAGAAAAAGGAGTAGTCATGAAGCAGATTTTCAAATACAGCATCGCCCTGCTGCTGGGTGCAGTAGGCTTTGCAGGGTGCATCGAGAATGATATCCCCTATCCGGTGGAGGAGGTCGAGATTGTCGCCGTAGAGGGCGAAGGTTTCACCGTGGGTGCCGCCGATATCGACCGCACCAACCGCATTGTTACCCTTCAGCTCGACGAGACGACCGATATCCGCAAGGTGAAAATTACCCGCGTGGAGTTCAGCAACGAGGAGGCCACCTCGAACACACCGCTCGTCGGCACCTTCGATATGCGTACCCCGATCTACGCCTCCCTCTCGCTCTACCAGAACTACAACTGGACGCTGGTCGCCCATCAGGAGATTTCGCGCTCCTTCACCGTGGAGGGGCAGGTGGGTGCCACCGAGTGGGATGCCGAGCGTTTCACGGCGCGCGCCTATGTTCCCGTGGGGGAGGTCGATCTGAAGCAGATTACCGTCACCTCGCTCAAATTGGGCCCCGAGGGGATCACCACCATGACCCCCTCGAAAGAGGAGCTCACCTCGTTTGAGGGGGTGCGCCATGTCGATATCTGCTACCACGGCGATATCACCGAGCGTTGGCACCTCTATGTCATCCCCACCGAGGTCTCCGTGCTCCTCACGCGTGCCGATGCCTGGAGCGAGGTTATCTGGCTGGAGGGTGCCGGTAAGAGCGGCGCCAAGATGGGCTTCCGCTACCGCAAGGCCCAAAGCGACGAGGCCTGGAGCGAGGTCGAGGGGGTAACCACCGAGGGTGGCACCTTCAAGGCTCGCCTGAAAGTCGAGGCCGAGAGCCGCTACGAACTTGTCGCCTACTGCGACGAGGAGACCACGGCTGTGACGACCGTCGAGACCGAGCCCGTCATGCAGCTTCCCAATGCCGGTCTGGAGGAGTGGGCCACCATCAAGGATATCCTCTACCCCTACCTCGACCTCGAGAGCGCCTTCTGGGGCTCGGGTAACCCGGGCGCTTACATCGCCGGCAAGGCCATCCTGACCCAACCCGTCGAGGAGCCCCGACCCGGCTCTGCGGGCAGCTACTCGGCCGAGCTGAAGTCCAACTACGCCAATGTGGCAGGTATCGGTCGCTTTGCCGCCGGTAACCTCTATACGGGTACCTATGTGAAGAATGCCGGCGCCAACGGCATCATCACCTTCGGCCGCCCCTTCACGCTGCGTCCTACGGCGATGCGCCTCTGGATTCGCTACAACTGCGGCGTGGTGGATCGTGTAAGCAAACTCCCCGTCGGAGCCTCGATTGCCGAGGGTACCCCCGATACGGGTTCGATCTATATCGCCCTGGGTACCTGGACCAAGGAGCAGTATGGTACCACCCTCGAGGGTGGCGTCGAGACCCTCTACGGTACCGACTCCTCGCCCGTCTGCATCGACACGCGCAACGAAAAGACCTTCTTCGACCCCGCGAGCGAGGCCATTGTGGGCTATGGTGAGTTGATGCTCGGGGAGTCGGTCGAGGAGTGGACCCAGGTAACCATCCCCATCGACTACATCGCTACCGACATCGTCCCCACCCACATCATCATCGCCTGCTCCGCCTCGCGTTATGGTGATTACTTCAGTGGTTCGACTCAGAGTGTGCTTTATGTAGACGACATCGAACTCCTCTATTTTTGATTTTAAGCGGTAAATTCCGCACCGCCTCGATTGCCCCGAATGGGAAATACGCCAAGTATGTCCCATCCGGGGCAATCTTCGTTGGCACGGAATTTACTCGCTTAAAAGTCAAAAATTGTTCTTTTCGATTTGTAAACGGTAAATTCCGCACCTCAATCATTGGAGAGAATGGGCAGTACAACAAGTACAGCCCATCCTCCCCAATTTCATGTCGGCACGGAATTTCCTCGCTTAAAATGCAAAAATTGTTCTTTTCGATTTTATAGGGCAACTTTCACCTTGCCTTGAATTATGAATTGAAATAAAACGGCAGTTTTTTCGTTTGGTGTTGTGCGAATTGGTTTGCTTTTGGTATATTTGCAGAAATTTTCAGACAAAGACTTTGATATGAAGGCTCTCATCTACTCGTTCAAGGCGACTCTTTTGTTTGCGCTGGTGACCCTCATGCTCACTTCGTGTAAGGAGGATGACCCCCAATTAACGCTCAAGCTTCAGCATTCGACCCTCTATATTAACTCCTTCGATACGACGGCCGAGGTGGGCTATTCGGCTCCCGGAGCTACCAAGGTTACCCTGGCCGGAGTTCCCGAGGGGTGGACGGCCGAGGTAAACACCTCCAAGCAGAAGATTGTGATTACCTCGCCTGCTGCCGATGCCGAGGAGTATGTAACCTGGGGCTCGCTGACCGTGACCGCCTCTACCGAGGAGGCCATCTCCGTCTCGCGTAAACTCTTCTTGAGTATGAATACCCCTATCGACCTCTCGGATCGACAGTCCAACTGCTATATCATCACCGAGGCCGACCAGGCCTACTTTATCCCCATAACCCGTCGGGGTGAGGGTAGCGAGTCGCTTGCCACCTCCTCGGTGAAGGTGGTATGGCAGAGCCCCGGCTCGCTCATCGATGCCTTGGAGCTCTACGACGATAAACTCCACTTCCAGATTACGGCCGATGGAGACGGAGAGTTGATTCCGGGTAACGCCCTGCTGGCCGCCTACAACGCCTCGGGCGAGGTGATTTGGACCTGGCACATCTGGGTAACCCCCACCGAGCCGCAGGCCGTGGGTCGCTATATGGATCGCAACCTCGGTGCCGCCTATGCCGACCCCGAGAGCGACAAGGAGCGCATCCTGCAATCCTATGGTGCCTACTACCAATGGGGACGCATGACCCCCTTTGTGGGCCCCTATGCCTACAACTGCGCCGCCTCGATGGATGGCAACCTCTATAACGAGGGGAGCAAGCGTCTCCTCTACCTCACCTACGCCCCTGCCACCGCCTCGACCGGTACGCCCGAGTATGCCATGAGCCATCCCCTCACCTTCCTCCTGGGGAGCGAGGAGAGCGGTTATGATTGGTGCTATGCCCACGACAACACGCTGTGGCAGAGCTCGGGAGCCAAGAGCCTCTATGACCCCTGCCCCAAGGGGTGGCGTGTGGCCGACAGCTTCGAGGGTCTCGCCATTGCCGACCCTCTGGAGGGTGATTTGGCCGCGCTGGAGGCCCAATTTGGTTGGCATATGCAGGTGGGCGAGGCCGAGAGCTTCTTCCTGGGCGGAGGCCGACGCAGCTGGCTCGAAGGGTTGATCACCAATGTCAATACGCTGGAGACCCCCAAGCCCTGGATCGGCTACTATTGGACCTCCAACTCCACCTCTGCGGGGGAGGCCGAGGCGATGTACTTCTCGCTCGACACGGAGGATGCCTCCCGTTCCGAGTTGCAGACGGCCCTCTCGTCGCCCCGAGCCAACGGCATGCAGGTGCGCTGCATCCGCGAATAATGTGATAACGGTTAAAGAGAAATATGAGTAAAGTTAAAATTGGACTCTTTGGTTTTGGTGTGGTAGGTCAGGGCATCTTCGAGGTGCTCCACAAGACCCGTAATGCCCACGCCGAGATTGTCAAGGTGTGTGTACGCTCGCTTGAGAAGCCCCGCAAGGTCGCGATCGACCCCTCGCTGCTCACCGACAACGAGCATGAAATCCTGAATAATCCCGAAATCAACCTCATCGTCGAGGTTATTGACGACGCTGCCGCCTCCTACCGCATCGTGCGTGCAGCCCTCGAGCGTGGTATCTCGGTCGTCTCGGCCAACAAGGCGATGCTGGCCAACCACCTCCCCGAGATGATTGCCCTGCAGCAGCAGACCGGCGCCTCGCTCCTCTACGACGCCTCGTCGTGCGGCTCGATTCCCGTCATCCGCAACCTGGAGGAGTACTACGACAACGACCTGCTCCTCGAGGTGAAGGGTATCCTCAATGGCTCGTCGAACTACATCCTTTCGCGTGTCTTCGACCACCAGTGTCCCTACCAGGAGGCGCTGCGTCAGGCCCAGGAGCTCGGCTTTGCCGAGAGCGACCCCTCGTTCGATATCGAGGGCTTCGACTCCCTCTTCAAGCTGGTCATCATCACCGTGCACGCCCTGGGCGAGTATGTTCCCCCGAAGGATATCTTCACCTACGGCATCTCCACCATCCACGACTCCGATATCCGCTATGCCCGCGAGAAGAGTGTGAAAATCAAGCTGGTAGCCCAGGTGGTCAAGGTCTCCGACGAACACTTCACCATGTTCGTTATGCCCGAGTTCGTTACCAAAAACAAGTACATCTACTCGGTCGATGACGAGTATAACGGCGTGGTGATTCGTGGCGAGTGCTACGACCGCCAATTTATGTTCGGCAAGGGCGCCGGCAGCCTTCCCACCGCCTCCTCCATCCTCAGCGATATCATGGCCCGCCTCCACGACTACCGCTACGAGTACAAGAAGAGCCGCTTTATCGATCGTCCCACCTATACGACCGATATCACCCTGCGCATCTACGCCCGCTATACCACCACGCCCATCCCCGAGATTCTCCCCTTCTCGGTCATCCGCGAGCAGTATTACAGCGCCGAGAGCAACTACCTGATTGGCGATGTCAAGCTCTCCGACCTGATTGCTTGCCGTGAAAAGTTGCGTGGCGAGGATGTATTCCTGGCCAATATCCCGCAGTTCTTTCTCAACCGCGACTAATTTGAAGTGATGCGGTTGGCTGAATAGAGAGATTTGTGCGTTATGCTTGAAGGGCAACGACTCACATACACCTAAAATGTGCAGCGCGTTGCCCTTCTTGCAATCGGTAGAGACTGTAGATGGATAAAGTCCCGAAATCGACTTGTTGTACCACTTCTTACAATAAAATCAAGGTTAAACCAAGTTTTACATCCATTATAAATTTGTTATGGGCCACCACTCTTCGATGTTTCACCTGTTGAAACCCGTTTTTCTGCTCTCCCTATTTATAGCAATCTCTACAAATAGAGTTAAAGCCCAGATTGTCGAATCAAAAACTTTTTCTCCTACCGGCCGCACTCTTCATGTTCTGGTAGAAAGCAGTCCAACCGGAAATTCCCCTTATGAAATTTGGGTAGTAGAAGAGACATTATCATTTGATAATCCTGGTTATGACGGTATTGTTACAGCTTTTAATAAAGTACATTATGATGTTTATGACGATACCGCAAAACTCGTTACTCAATACGATTACGAGCATATACAATTACATGCAACATACGATGATGAAGGTGAAGGTGAAGGTGAAGGAGAGTGGGAGTATGTCACTGAACTGCACTCTCCCGTGTGCGATTATGTAGAACAAATGATTGCCAAATATGATACCGGCATTAAAATAGAGCATCGTAATTATTCGCAGAAACTATCTCATCATGCAGATCTCTCAGATGTGTTATTCTCCGACCGCCCCTCTACCAATTGGATGCAGGAGACCGAACTGTCCTATACGGTCCGGTATGGAGCGATTTACAATTCGGGCGATATAGAGACAGAGGATGGCCCCTATCGTCTATATATGCATAATACCGATGGAAACGATAAAAATTTTGAAGCCGTATCTGTGGTTAAGGCGGATGGTACTATTCGACTGCGAGTGGCATCGGTGATTGCATTTATTTTGGAAAAAGATGGGTATATGGAGTCGGACTACAAAGAGAATATCTATCGAATTGATATGGTAGACCCTGAGGGCCGCTACTATGTTATTTGCAACAAAGAGCTGTGGGAGACGCTTGTGAAATTGGCGCAAACGACCGATTTTAACAATGCATACCATTTGATGGATAGGCGTGCTGTTATTCACGATGCCAACCCCATATCGGGCAGAGTGGAGAATCTTCATGTTTTTAACCCGAATTAATAGACCAAAAGAGTAGGAGTTATTTTCCCAACAAATTAATTAAACAGCCTGATCGACAATACTTTGTCAGTCAGGCTGTTTGTTGTGTTTGAGCCCGGGCGTTGCACTTGCAGCCACCCAGTAACAGATCTCTTTGGCAATTTCCGCAGGAAGTTTTGGCGAGAGTCATAGAAATCATGCGAGTTGCGGGAGATAATTGTCCATCGTGCATCGTGAATTGTGCACTGCTGCCTGTCAGCAGAATCGCAGGGGGGCGAAAATGTTGATAATTTATTGACAAAATAGGGCTCAATCTGATAAAAAAAGCGTAACTTTGGCGCGGTAACGCGCCGTATGACAAAAGGCGCCCCAATGGAACCTAAATGAAAACCGACAGACGATGAAAATTGCAATCGCTCAGTTAAACTATACGACCGGTGATATCGACGGCAACACCTCGAAGATTATTGGTGCCATCCAGCGTGCCAAGCAGGAGGGCGCTGACCTGGTAGTCTTCGCCGAGCAGGCCGTGAGCGGCACCCCCGCCTTCGACCTCCTGCGCAAGACCACCTTCCTGGAGCTCTGCGAGGATGCTCTGGTGGAGATCGCCTCCTGCTGCGACAATATCGCGGCACTGATCGGCCTCCCCCTGCTCACCGACAGCGGTACGGTGAGTGCTGCCGCCCTGGTGCAGGATCGCAAGGTGCTGCGCTACATCGGCAAGCAGCATATCTCGGCACGCCGTGAGATGGGTTTCCTCAATCCCGGCAAGGGCTACGAGTATGCCACCATCAAGGGGCACAAGTGCGCCATCGTGGTGGGCGATGACCTCAGCCACATGAGCGATCTGCAGAAGTCGGTCGAGATTATCATCAGCATCAACGCCCGCAAGTATGGCAAGGGGCTGATGAGCTATCGCTACGAGATGATGCGCAAGCTCGCCTTCATGGAGGGCAAGCAGCTCATCATCGTCAATCAGGTGGGCGGCTCCTCCGAAATCGTCTACGACGGCACCTCGGGTGTGCTCAACAGCCGTGGTGAGCTGCTCATGATGCTCAAGAGCTTCGAGGAGGACTTCGCCATCTACGACACCGAGGGCGAATACACCCCCTTCAAGGAGATTCCCTATACGCCGAACGATCGCACCCGCCTGCTCTTCCGGGCAGCTACGCTCGGTCTGCGCGACTTCTACCACAAGAACGGCTACTACAAGGCTTCGATAGGTCTCTCGGGAGGTATCGACTCCTCGGTGGTGGCCTGTCTGGCGGTGGCGGCCCTCGGCAAGGAGAATGTGCGCGGCCTACTGATGCCCTCGCCCTTCTCCTCCGACCACTCGGTCGAGGATGCCAAGCAGCTGGCCGAGAACCTCGGCATCGACTACAATGTGGTCCCCATCACCGAGATATACAACAGCGTAACCGACACGCTGAAGCCTGTGATTGGCGGTACCGAGTTCGACTTCACCGAAGAGAACATCCAGACCCGTATTCGCACCATCATGCTGATGGCCCTCCAGAACAAGACCGACTACATCCTGCTCAACTCCTCGAACAAGAGTGAGAATGCCCTGGGCTGGTGTACCCTCTATGGCGATACCGCCGGAGCCTTCAGCCCCACGGGCGACCTCTACAAGACCGAGATTTACGACCTGGCACGCTATATCAACCGCTACTGCGGCAATCCCATCCCCGAGAACATCCTGACCAAGGAGCCCTCGTCGGAGCTTCGCCCCGACCAGAAGGATAGCGACATCCTGCCCCCCTACGAGGTGGTGGACGCCATCCTCTTCCGTATGATCGAGGAGGGGCAGCACCGCGAGGAGATTGTCAACGCCGGTTTCGACAGCGAGGTGGTCGAGAAGATACACTCCATGGTGATGCGCAACGAGAAGAAGCGCTACCAATTCCCTCCCGTGCTGCGTCTTTCGCGCTGTGCGTTTGGGCATGAGAGGTTGATGCCGTTGACGAATAAATATGGCTCCCTCAATTGATTTTTCGATTTTATGCGGCATATTTTTCCTCTCCTTGTCTGCCGAAAATGGGCAGTACCATCAGTACAGCCCATCTTCGTCAGCCGGCGGTCGAGAAAAAATCTGCTCGCCTAAAATCAAAAAATAGGTTTAGCGGTTTTATGCGACACATTTTTCCTCTCCTTGCCTGCCGAAAATGGGCAGTACCACATAGGTAAGAGGGGAGGAGCAACGAGACCAAAAAATAGAAGGGTCGTTACGACCCCTGCTCGCCTAAAATCAAAAAATAGGAGTGCTGCCGTAGTTCTTTACTTCTTCTTCTGTGGAAAATATGGGAGTTATGGGAGCTATGGGAACTATGGGAGTTATGGGAAAAACAGATTCACAGAGTAGATTCACAATGTCAAAGCAATAGTTGTGCATTGTGCATTGTGAATCATGAATTGAAATAGGGTTAGTTTTGAAGCAGTTTACACACAGCGGAGAGGTGCGCGCGATAGAGGCGGGGGTGGTTCGTGTAGCCATCGTTGCCGGCAGTGCTTGTCATTCGTGCCGTGCGCGCGAGATGTGTGGAATGAGCGAGAGCCGCGAGAAAATTGTCGAGGTGGCGACGCCCGATGCAGACCGCTATGCGGTGGGGGATCGGGTTGAGGTGGCCGAGGAGTGGCGCGTAGGCTTCAGAGCCCTGTTGCTGGGCTATGTGGGGGCCTTGGTGGTGTTGCTTCTGCTCTTGGTGGGGGCTACGCTGGTTGGTCTTTCGGAGGGCTGGGCTGCGCTGCTGTCGCTTGCAGGGGTGGCGCTCTACTACGGGTTGTTGCGCCTCTGTCGCCATAAGTTTGAACAGAAAATTTACTTTACAATAACAAAAAGCTAATGGAAAATTTGCTACTTATCACCATCCTGACGCTGTGCGTGTTGGGAGTTCTGGCTGCGGTGATTCTCTACTTCGTGGCCCGGAAGTTCAAGGTGGAGGAGGATCCCCGAATCGACGAGGTGGAGCATAAGCTGCCCGGAGCCAACTGCGGTGGTTGCGGCTTTGCCGGATGTCGGGGTATGGCCGAGGCGTTGGTGACCCGCGACGACATTTCGGGTCTCTTTTGCCCCGTAGGAGGTGCAGAGACGATGAAGGATTGCGCCGATTACCTGGGAAAGGCTGCCCCCGAGAAGGAGCCCGAGGTGGCTACGGTGCGTTGTGGCGGAACATGTGCCAAGCGACCCCGCACCAACACCTACGATGGTGCCCCCTCGTGTGCTGTCGCTTCGTCGCTCTACATCGGTGAGACGGGCTGTTCGTTTGGTTGCCTCGGGTTGGGCGACTGCGTGCAGGTGTGTCAGTTCGGTGCCATTGCGCTCAACCCCGAGACGGGTATTGTAGAGGTTGATCCCGACAAGTGTACGGCTTGCGGTGCTTGTGCCAACATCTGTCCGCGCCACATCATCGAGCTGCGCAAGAAGTGGCCGAAGAATCGTGCCGTCTATGTGGCCTGCATCTCGAAGGATAAGGGTGCCCAGGTGATGAAGGCCTGCAAGGCGGGTTGCATCGGCTGTGGCAAGTGTGTCAAGGTGTGCCCGTTTGGTGCCATCACGATAGAGAACAATGTTGCCTTCATCGACTCGCGCAAGTGCAAGTTGTGCCGCAAGTGTGTGAACGAGTGCCCGAACGGCGCCATCCATCTGGTGGGCATGGAGCCTCTGCCCAAGGAGCCCAAGCCGGCCCCGGCACCCAAGGCTGAGAACAAGGAGTAGAATTTTATTCAAGCTGAAGATATGAAGACATTTCCCATAGGCGGAGTTCATCCGTCGGAGAATAAGTTGAGTCGTGGCGTTGCCATCGAGCAGCTCCCCCTGCCCGAGGTGGTCAATATCCCGCTGGCACAACATATCGGAGCCCCCGCCGTGGCCAAGGTGGCCAAGGGCGACAAGGTGCTTACCGGTCAGCTTATCGCCGAGGCCGGAAGTTTCATGTCGGCCAACATCCACTCACCCATCTCGGGTGTGGTAACGGCTGTCGATATGCAGCCCAATGGTCAGGGTGTGCGTCAGATGATGATTACCATCAAGCGTGAGGGCGACGAGTGGGTCGAGGGTATTGACCGCACTCCCGAGCTCAAGCGTGAGTGCAACCTCTCGGCCGAGGAGATTATCGGCAAGATCAAGGAGGCCGGTATCGTGGGTATGGGTGGCGCCACCTTCCCCACTCATGTGAAGCTCTCGGTGCCTCCGGGCAAGAGGGCCGAGTATCTGATTATCAATGGCGTGGAGTGTGAGCCCTACCTCACTTCCGACCACCGCACCATGTTGGAGCGTGGCGAGGAGTTGTTGGTGGGTGTGACGATTCTGATGAAGGCCCTCTCGGTGAAGGAGGCCTTTGTGGGGGTCGAGAACAACAAGCCCGATGCCATAGCTCATCTGCAGAAGCTCGCCACGGCCTATGCCGGAGTGCATATTGTTCCGCTCAAGGTGCAGTATCCGCAGGGTGGAGAGAAGCAGTTGATTGCTGCCGTGACGGGTCGTCAGGTGCCCCCTCCTCCGGGTCTTCCGATCGATGTGGGTGCTGTGGTGTGCAACGCTTCGACGACGGTAGCCGTCTATGAGGCCGTGCAGAAGAACAAGCCCCTCATCGAGCGCGTGGTGACGCTCACGGGCAAGAGCGTGAAGTCGCCCAAGAACCTCCTCACGCGTATGGGTACCCCCATAGAGTCGCTGATTGAGGCGGCGGGTGGTCTGCCCGAGGATACGGCCAAGGTGGTCAATGGCGGCCCGATGATGGGTCGTGCGATGATCAACTTGCAGATGCCCGTGACGAAGGGTTGCTCGGGCGTAACCCTCTTCTCGGAGAAGGAGGCCCTGCGTGGAGAGTCGTCGGCCTGCATCAAGTGTGCGAAGTGTGTCTCGGCCTGCCCGATGGCTCTCGAGCCCTACTTCCTCTCGAAGATGGCCCGTAAGCGCAATTGGGAGGCGTTGGAGCAGAATCGCATCATCGACTGCATCGAGTGCGGCTGTTGTCAATTCACCTGTCCGGCCTACATCCCGCTGTTGGACTACATCCGCATGGGGAAGCAGACGGTGATGGGGATGATTCGCGCCCGTGCCCAGAAGTTGGGGTAGGGGAGTCGGCATGAGTGGCGGGTTGCGGCATGCCGAATAACTCTCGACAATAGCCGCCCCTTGATAGCCACTCTGCATTAACGGTAGAAAACGAAAAAACAAAAAATTGAGATATGGCGAATAGATTGATTGTTGCACCCTCGCCGCATGTGCACGGTTCGGAATCGACGCAGAAGATCATGCGCGATGTGATTCTGGCCCTGGTGCCGGCCTTCGTGGTCTCGGTGATGGTCTTCGGTTGGGATGTGCTGCGCGTAACGGCCATTGCCATTGTGAGCTGCATGCTCTTCGAGTGGCTCATCCAGAAGTTTTTGGTCAAGGGTACCTCTACGCTGGGGAACCTCTCGGCCGTGGTGACGGGACTTTTGCTCTCGTTCAACCTCCCCGCCTCGATTCCCTGGTGGTTGGTGGTTATCGGCTCGCTGGTGGCCATCGGTATTGCCAAGATGTCGTTTGGCGGCCTGGGCAAAAACCCCTTCAACCCGGCGTTGGTGGGTCGTGTGTTCCTCTTGATTGCCTACCCGGTGCAGATGACCTCGTTCCCCGCACCGGTGCGTGCTGCCGATGCCTTTACGGGTGCTACGCCGCTGGCACAGATTAAGTTTGGAGGTGATGTCGGGGCTCTCGACTTCTCGTCGATGCTCTTCGGTCAGATGCCCGGCTCGCTGGGTGAGGTGGCCGCCCTCGCATTGCTTGCGGGCTTCGTCTACCTGCTCTGGCGCAAGGTGATTACCTGGCATATCCCCGTAGCGGTGCTCGGCACGATGGCCCTCTTTGCCTTTGTCGTAGCCCTGACGCGCGGTTTGGAGGGAGCCGCTCTGTGGCAGTTCCCCCTCTTCCACCTCTTGGCCGGTGGTGCCATCCTCGGTGCTGTCTATATGGCGACCGACTATGCCACCTCGCCGATGAACAAGACGGGAATGGTGATCTATGGTGTGGGTATCGGTATCATCACGATGCTGATTCGTCTGTGGGGTGCCTATCCCGAGGGTATGTCGTTTGCCATCCTGATGATGAATGCCGTGACGCCCCTTTTGAATAAGTATGTGAAATCCAAGCGCTTCGGCGTGAAAAAATAGGCGCAGAGATGAAAAGTACACTTTTTAATATGGTGGCAGTCCTCTTCTGCATTACGCTGGTAGCCTCGGCCGGTGTGGGTGGGGTCTATCAGCTTACGGCCGAGCCGATTGCTGCGGCCAACCTGGCTGCCGAGAACGAGGCGCTGAAGCAGGTGCTTCCCGAGTTCGACTCCTCGACCGTGCAGGAGCTCACCCTCGACGAGATGCCGATTTCGGTCTATACAGCTACGGCTGCGAACGAGGTGGTGGGCTATGCCGTGAAGAGCATGACCAAAAACGGCTTTGGCGGAGCCATCACGATGATGGTGGGCTTCGATAAGGCGGGCACGATTCTCAATGTGAATGTCCTCTCGCAGGCCGAGACCCCGGGTCTGGGTACCAAGATGGCCGAGCCCGAGAATGTGCTGCTGAAGAGTGTGCAGGGCAAGAATCCTGCCGATATGAAGTTGGCTGTCAAGAAGGATGGCGGCGATGTGGATGCCCTGACGGCAGCTACCATCTCGTCGCGAGCCTATGTCGATGCCGTAGCCCGCGCCTACCGCGCCTATGGTGAGGTGGCCGGCGTGGCCGCTGCCACCGATGCCGCTACGGGAGCTACGCAAACGACGGATGGTTATACGGGAGCAACCCAGAGCGCAGATGCGCAGGAAGGAGGTCAGAATGAATAAGTTGCAACTGATTTTGAGGGGGATTGTCAAGGAGAATCCCACCTTTGTGCTGATTTTGGGTATGTGCCCCACGCTGGGTACCACCACTTCGGCCTCGAATGGTTTTGGCATGGGCGTGGCTACGATGGCCGTGTTGATCATGTCCAACCTGGTGATTTCGCTCATCAAGAATCTGATTCCCGATAAGGTGCGCATCCCCGCCTTTATTGTGGTGATTGCCTCCTTCGTGACGATCATCGAGCTCTTGATGAAGGCCTATGTACCCTCGCTCTACGCCACGCTGGGTGTCTTCATCCCGCTGATTGTGGTGAACTGCATCATCCTGGGTCGTGCCGAGGCTTTCGCCTCGAAGAATGGGGCCTTCGACTCGATACTCGATGGTCTGGGCATCGGCCTGGGCTTCACCCTCTCGCTGACGACGATTGGAGCCATCCGCGAGGTGCTGGGCAGCGGTGCCATCTTCGGTTACTCGCTCGGCATTGGCGACTATATGCCGCTGATCTTTGTCTTGGCCCCGGGTGCCTTCTTCGTGCTGGGCTACCTGATGGTTTTGTTTAACAAATATCTCAAGAAGTAACTATGGAGCTCTCCTACTTTGCTATTATCATTGGCGCCATCTTCGTCAATAATGTTGTTTTGGCGCAGTTCCTGGGTATCTGCCCCTTCCTCGGCGTCTCGTCGAAGGTGGAGACCTCGATGGGTATGGGTGCTGCCGTTACCTTTGTGATGGCCCTCACGGCTGTGGTGGCCTGGTCGATTCAGACCTATATCCTCGTGCCTTTCGGTATCGAGTATATGCAGACCATCGTCTTTATCCTCGTTATCGCCTCTCTGGTGCAGATGGTGGAGATTATCCTCAAGAAGATCTCGCCCTCGCTCTACCAGGCCCTCGGCATCTTCCTGCCCCTGATTACCACCAACTGTGCGGTGCTCGGTGTGGCTATCTTGATGATTCAGAAGGAGTTTAACCTTCTTCAGAGCGTGGTCTACTCGGTCGCTACAGCCCTCGGCTTCGCCCTGGCGCTGGTGCTCTTCGCCGGTATCCGCGAGCGCCTCGACTTCGAGGATGTTCCCGCCGCTCTGAAGGGTACCCCCATCGCGCTTATTACGGCCGGTATTTTGGCGATGGCGTTTATGGGGTTCTCGGGCCTCGTATAATTTTTGATTTTATAGGGCAAATTTCACCTTGCCTTGTTCACCCCGAATGGGAAATACGCTAAGTATGTCCCATCCGGGGTGAACTTCGTTAAGTCGAAATTTGCTCCTCTAAAATCAAAAATCGACCTCTGCCGTCTGACTCAAAAATGATTGCTGTAAAAATTACTCCCATAACTCCCACACTTCCCATATCTCCCACGATCTCCGCCGTCAAAGAATCAATTTTGAATTTTGAATCTTGCATTGTCGGTGCGGCTCTCTTTTTTCGTGTTGAAAAAGGGGCTGTTTATTGAAAAAATTTTTTTAACTCGCTGAAATTTCCTACATTTGTGCCCAAATTGTGAGAAGGGCTTGTGTGCCTTTTACACGAAGTGTAAGTTCAGATTCCCACGGCTCGTGCCGAGCCTCGGAATGACGCCAAAACGAGAAGGTTTGCGTGGCCAAATAGAGAAAGAGGTCTTTTAGACCTCCGTCATTGCGAGGAGCGTAGCGACGCGGCAATCTCGGAACGACGGAGAGAGTTCCGGAGGCTCTTGGGATGGTGAAAACATAAAATTCCTCCCCTAAGTTAGGGGAGGTGGTGCGAAGCACCGGAGGAGTGTGTAAAATTCTGAATTTGAAAAGCACACGCCCCCGCCCCAAGGGGCACCCCCTCTACCTTAGAGGGGGAAAAGTAGGAGGGGATAGATTCCCACGGCTCGGGCCGAGCCTCGGAATGACGAAGAGAGAGTGCCGAGCCTCGGAATGACGACAAAACGAGAAGGTTTGCGTGGCCAAATAGAGAAAGAGCTCTTTTAGACCTCCGTCATTGCGAGGAGCGTAGCGACGCGGCAATCTCGATTTTGGATGGCGATGTCAGATTCCCACGGCTCGTGCAGAGCCTCGGAATGACGAAGAGAACGAAGAAAACGAAAAATAATTTAATAACTTAACATTTAACACAATTATGAACAAGAAGATGATGCAGGAGCAGTATGAGGCTCCTTTGTTTGAGGTAGTCGAGCTCGAGGTAGAGCAGGGATTCACGCTCAGCGAGAGCTGGACCGGTGATGGTGATTACTACGAGGATATGTAATTGAGAGTAAAACAAAACAGATAGTTAAGATGAAGAAATTTAGCTTTTTTGCATTGCTGGCAGTTGCGGCCTTTGCCGTAGGCTGCTCGGAGGATGTCGATAATGGCGGCAGCTCGATGGAGCGCAAGCTGATCGATGTCTCGTTTGGTGTCGATATCGCCTCGGAGGATAGCCGTTCGGAGGTGGACCTCGTAGACGGTAAGGTACAGGGTAACTGGGAGCTCGATACCGACAAGATCGGTGTCTTCAGCGCCGTAGATCAGAACAAGGAGTTCACCTATGGTGACAACAAGCTCTTCAACGGTCAGCTCACCGAGGCTGCGGAGTACACCCTCCAGGCCTACTATCCCTATGGTGCCGACTATGCCGAGGGTACGACCGTAACGATCCCCTTCGGTGTGGAGCGTCCCCAGGATGGCGGTAAGTTCAACTCGGCTTACGATATCCTCCTCTCGGAGCCCAAGACCACGAGCGAGCTCGATGGCCACACCTTCGACTTTGTGCGCCCCCTGTCGGTGCTCAACTTCGATACCTCGGCTGCCGGTGCCTTCCGCTATGCCCGTCTGACCGACCTCGACGGTGGCCTGCTCTCGACCGGCGGCCTCACCTTCGAGATGGGTGCCAACCCCACGCTGGCTGTAGCTGTTACTACGGATGAGTATGACACTCCGATTGATACTGATGCTTCGATTATTTGGGTTGACCTGGGTTCGGAGGCTGCACATGCCGATGTATTCTTCAATGTGCTGCCCGGCAACTACAACCTGAAGCTCGACCTCTTGACCGAGGATGGCAAGATCAGCTCGACCTCCATCGACCGCACCAACGCCGAGAAGCCCTTCGAGGCCGGTAAGTTCTACTACAAGAAGGTATCGGGTGAGTTTGTAGCCACCGCAGCTCCTTCGGTGGTATGGCCCGATGGAAATGGCGGTTTTATGGATATGGATGCAGCTCATGAGATTACAGTGGACGAGAGCTATGCGCTCACCTATCCTGCTACGCTGGAGATTACGGCTGATGCCGGTATTCAGATGATGTATGTGCATATCAACTCGGAATTCATTACATCAGACCTTGGTAAAGAGTTGTTCTCGTTGATTCCGAACAATGAAATGGCATCAATTGGCCTTCCTGGTGGCGCCGCATATCATTATGCGACCGAGGCTACTTTTGATGTAACAGGATTCTTGCCCCTTATTGCAATGATGGCTCCTGATACTTATGGTGATCACATCTTTACTCTGTATATTGTAGATGGTCTTGGCCGTGAGCTTGAACAGCCTTTGCACTTTACTCTGACAGAGCCCGCGAAGCCTATTGAGGCTACCGCTTCTGTTGGCTCGGTGGATTTGTGGGCAAATACCGCTTCGGTTTCGGTTGTTGCCAATCAGGAGGTTGGTGATGTTAAGGTCTTTGTAAAGGATAGCGACGAGACTACCTATAACGAGATTGAAGTCACCTCTGCTGATAAGATCAACTGGACGGCCGCTGTAGCTCCTGCTTGGCAGTCGACTACCAATGGTGAGGGTAATACGGTTTATTACCTTGATGGTAAGACAGGTATCTTTGCCGGTAACAAATACGATTACTATGTAGAGGTTTACGATAGCGAGAGCAACTTGGCCTACACTTCGGATGTGGCTACCTATACGGCCGGTGCCGGTGATGCTTTCTATCAGGGTGATTTTGCAAGTTCGTATTGGGGTAGCAATAAGCAGCAATTTATAACAACAAGTTCATCTGGCTCCCTTGCGAAAACATATATATATTCATATTGGGGTAGTGGATATAATAGTTACACGCCAAATTTGTGTACTGTGACGACCTTTGATGGTAAGGAGTGTGCTACTCTTCAAGCAACCTATAATTCTACTCTTGTTTCAATTCCTGCTCCTGGAAACCTATTTACCGGAGACTTCAGAATGCAAGTAAGCTTTACTAAAGGAAATGGAGGCTATGTGGATTTTGGCAAGAAGGTAACCTATGGTGCTCGTCCTCGTGCTGTAAAGGTGTGGGCTAAGGCTATTGTAAATGAAATAGGAACAGTACAATTCGGTACTGAGTATAAAGCTGATTCCGGTAAGGACGCTCCTGCTGTGGGTACTTCCGACCGTGCTCGTATCTTTGTCTGCATGACCAATTGGTCGGGGCAACATTCGGTGTTTGCCGGTAGCAAGCGTCCTACGGGTGCTTGGAATCCCGAAGGTGGTAAGAAGGGTAATATGAAGGCTGGTACCGAGGCAATTTCGGTAGGTGATATCGTCAGCTATGCCATGGTGGATATCGACAATAACCACTCGGCTCACTCATCGGACAAACTTGTTGAGATTGAGATGCCGCTCTATTACTACGATACGACTGCCGCTAATAATAAGGCTGCCCTTAATGATGCTAACTACAATATCGTGGTATCGGCTGCTACAAGCTACCTCGGTGACTACATGATTTCGTCGTCGACCAACAGTGGTAACCACAACACGCTCTATATCGACAAGTTCGAGTGGGTTTACTAATCCTACTTGGTGATAAAAAATCGGGTCCGAATTTCGGACCCGATTTTTTTGCTCCGTCGAGATTGCCGCGTCGCTGCGCTCCTCGCAATGACGCCCTTTTTCTTTCGTCATTCCGAGGCTCGGCACGAGCCGTGGGAATCTAAATTTTGAATTTTGAATTCTGAATTGTCAGCCAATGGCTGACTGCATACGCCCCCGCCCTGCGGGCACCCCCTCTATCTTAGAGGGGGAAAATAAAAAGGAAATTTTGAATTGAGCATTGAGATTGCCGCGTCGCTACGCTCCTCGCAATGACGCCCTTTTTCTTTCGTCATTCCGAGGCTCGGCACGAGCCGTGGGAATCTAAA
>JAZUQP010000021.1:0-48779 GCA_045605785.1 Alistipes sp.
TTTTTGCCCCCAAATGCCCACTTTTTTCGCATTTATTGAAAAAATAACTACTATGTATTGCATAGAATAAAAAAAAACATATATCTTTGCGTTGTGAAGTTATAGGAAAAGCAAACAAACAACCGAAAGATAACCAAAAAATAGCTAAAAAGATGAAAAGTTTAGTACGCCTTATGTTCCTTTTGGGGGTGACTTTAGCCCTTACGACCCAGGCACAGGCGATGCGTCAGGGGGTAGGTTTGCGTGGCCGTGTGGTGGATGCCGAGGCGGCCCCGATTGCCTATGCTACGGTGGTGCTGCTCGATGGCGAGGAGCAGGTGGCGGGCCTGGCGACCGACGATGAGGGGCGCTTTTTGCTCACGGCCGCGGCGGGGGAGTACACCCTGCGCGTGCAGTATGTGGGTTACGAGACGGTGGAGCAGCAGGTAAAGCTCCCTATGGAGGCTCCTTTGGCCGATATTCTCCTCCATGCGTCAGCCACCGAGATTGAGTCGGTAGAGGTGATGGCCCCGCTGATTCGTCGTGAGGCCGACCGCTTTGTGGTCGATGTGGCCAACTCGTCGGTGGCCATCGGCAAGGATGGCTCCGAGATTCTGGAGACGGCCCCCGGCGTCTGGGTCGCCAACGATGAGATATCGATCAACGGTCAGTCGGGCTCGAAGGTCTATATCAATGAGCGCGAGCTGAAGATGGAGGGGGAGCAGTTGCTCAGCTACCTGCGCACGCTGCGTGCCGAGGATATCTCCAAAATCGAGGTGATACCCCTCTCGGGAGCCGATTATGATGCCAACTCCTCGGGTGGTGTCATCAAAATCACCCTCAAGCGTCGTCGCGACGACGGTTTGCAGGGCTCGGTATCCTACGATATTACGGGGGGCAGATACGGTCTCTTCCACTCGCCCCACTTCAACCTCGACTACAACAAGGGGCGCGTGAACCTCTACGCTTCGGGTTGGTTAAACGACCGCACCGACAAGGCGATTAACGACGAGCAGACCACCTATACGAACAGTAACTCCTCGCTCCGGTCGCACGCCGAGGTGGAGGGTCACGCCCTGGGCGGTGGTGGCCGTGTGGGTACGGTCATCGAGTTGGCCAAGCGCCACTCGGTGGGTGCCGAGGTGGAGTATTGGGCCCAGGGGGAGGATAGCGAGAATAACTCGACCACTCGCCTGCAACAGGAGCTCCTGATGGGTGACCAGGCAAGCTGCTACCTCGGTGAGCAGCAGATGCGCCACTTCACCGTTGCGCTGAACTACATCTACAAGCTCGACACCTTAGGCTCGCACCTCAAACTTCTGGCCGACTTCACCCGTCGTGGGATGGATGCCCTGAACAACAACACCTCGCACATCGTGATGGGCCCCGTGGAGCGCGACTCGCTCTTCCGCGACCGCACCGACAACCGTTACAACATCCTCACCGCCTCGTTGGCGTGGGAGCAGCGCCTCACTCCGCTGTGGCAACTCAAGGCCGGCGTGAAATATACGCGCAACGACAACCACAACCTGGCCGAGTACCGCTATCAGCATGGCGGGGCGTGGGTGCCGAGCTCGATGGAGGATTTCGACATCCGCTACAACGAGAATATCGGGGCCCTCTACGCCATTGTGTCGGGCCGTGTGGGGCGTGTGAGCCTCTCGGCGGGTCTGCGTGGCGAGTACACCTATACCGAGGGTCGCGCCAGCAACCTGCGCCAGGAGTACTTCTCGCTCTTCCCCAATGCCCACCTCGCCTGGATGATGGACAAGGAGGGGAAGCATACCCTGGTGGCGAGCTACGCCCGCACCATCTCGCGTCCGGGTTTCTGGTCGCTCTCGCCCACCCGTATGCAACTTTCGGACTACTCCTATAGTATTGGTAATCCCGACCTCGACCCCTCGTTCACCAACTCCTATACGCTCAACCTGGTCATGTGGTACCAATATTCGCTCTCGATAGGCATCTACAACAACAAGGACTCCATCCAGCAGATTGTACGACAAGATAGCGAAACCCCCGACCAGCTCTATATGACCTCGGTGAACTTCCCCGACTACAACATCTACTACGCCTCGCTCTCGATTCCCGTGCAGCTCACCAAGTGGTGGCGCTGGAACAGCAACATCTCCTACATGTGCTCGGGACAGCGTATCACCCCCGAGTCGCCGTTGGAGTACCACTCCCTGGGTCAGTGGTATACCGCCATGACCTTCCAGCTCCCCAAGAAGTTCATGATCGAGGCCTCCTACTTCGGTCGTACCGCAGCCGTGCAGGGCAACATGAAGATCGATGGGATTCACCTTCTGAACTTCTCGCTCAAGAAGCGCCTGCTCAAGGAGCGCCTCACCCTCTCGCTCTCGGCCGAGAGTGTGCTCGACATGCGCACCCGCCTTACGGCTACGCAGCCCGAGTTTTCGCGTACCTTCACCGTGCAGCAGTTCTGGCAGGGTCGCTCCTATAAGTTCGGTATCAGCTACAACTTCCAAATGGGTAAGCAGTTCCAAAAACGCTCCGTGGAGTCGGGCTCGGCCGAGGAGAAGGGGCGCTTGTAGGCGATCTCCTCAAACCCAAAAAGAGAGGGAGGTATCTTTCGAGATACCTCCCTCTTCATTTTTATGTAGCGCCGATTAGTAGCTCTTGGCGAAGAGCACACGGCGGTGTGACGGCTTACCCGAGAAGACGCATACGCCCTCCTCCTCCTCGGCGTCGATGGGGATGCAGCGGATGGTCGCCTTCGTGGCATCCTTGATGGCCTGCTCGGTCTCGGGCGTGCCATCCCAGTGGGCCGAGATAAAGCCACCCTTCTCCTCCAACACCTGCTTGAACTCCTCCCAGCTCTCCACCTTCGTGATCATCGAGTTGCGGAAGTTGAGCGCCTTCTGGAAGATGTTCTCCTGAATCTCGGTCATCAGCTTCTCCACCAGGTCGGCCAACCCCTCCTGACTTACAGTCTCCTTGGTGAGCGTGTCGCGGCGAGCCAGCTCGATGGTGCCGTTCTCCATATCGCGCGGACCCATGGCCAGGCGTACGGGTACACCCTTGAGCTCGTAGTCGGCAAACTTGAAGCCCGAGCGTACATTGTCGCGGTCGTCGATCTTGACGCTGATACCGCGCTTCTTGAGCTCGGCGGCAATCTCCTCGAAGCGGGCTACAATCTGCTGCAGCTGCTCCTGTCCCTTGTAGATGGGAACCATCACCACCTGAATGGGGGCGAGCATCGGGGGCAGCACCAGACCGTTGTTGTCCGAGTGGGCCATGATCAGGGCACCCATCAGTCGGGTCGATACACCCCACGAAGTGGCCCATACATACTCCAACTTACCCTCCTTATTGACATACTGTACATCGAAAGCCTTGGCGAAGTTCTGACCCAGGAAGTGCGAAGTACCGCTCTGCAGGGCCTTACCATCCTGCATCAGGGCCTCGATGGTAAGGGTATCCTCGGCACCGGCGAAGCGCTCGTTGGGCGACTTGTGGCCCACCACGACGGGTACAGCCATCCACTTCTCGGCAAACTCCTGGTAGACGCGAATCATCTTCTCGGCCTCCTCGATGGCCTCCTCACGGGTGGCGTGGGCGGTGTGGCCCTCCTGCCAGAGGAACTCGGCCGTACGCAGGAAGAGGCGCGTACGCATCTCCCAACGCACCACATTGGCCCACTGGTTGCAGAGGATGGGCAGGTCGCGGTAGGACTGAATCCAATTCTTATAGGTATTCCAGATGATGGTCTCCGAAGTGGGGCGCACGATAAGCTCCTCCTCCAGACGGGCTGCGGGATCAACCACCACCCCCTTGCCTTCGGGGTCGTTCTTCAGGCGGTAGTGCGTCACGACGGCACACTCCTTGGCGAAGCCCTCCACATGGCTCGCCTCGCGCGAGAAGAAGGACTTGGGGATAAAGAGGGGGAAGTAGGCGTTCTGGTGGCCCGTCTCCTTGAACATGTTGTCCAGGGCGTGCTGCATCTTCTCCCAAATGGCATAGCCATAGGGCTTAATCACCATACATCCTCTCACGGCCGAGTTCTCGGCCAGGCCGGCCTTCATCACCAGCTCGTTGTACCATTGCGAGTAGTTCTCGTCCGACTTCGTTAAATCTTTCAGTTCAACTGCCATAGTCTTAATTTCTATGTTTCTTCAAACTGCAAAGGTACGAAGAGCAATTCAAAATTCAAAATTCAAGATTCAAAATTAAGCGAGGTTGTTTCATCAACCACTTATATTAAGTCGGAACTACCCAGGCTATATCTCGAATGATACCATTGGAATCTAGTTCAAATCCCAGGTAGTCTGTACTCTCGCCCCAATAGAGCCGCAAATAGACCTCGCCCCATTCGAAAGATACCGGCTCGGATTCCAATTGCACTACAAAGGTGGGCCAATGGTCTCCAACCTTTACACGATACTTGTTGTTGATGACTACTTCGAAAAAGGGATTATAGATTACAAACTTATAGAGGGCCATGTCGGAAAAGATGAACAAATTGTCCTTAAAATGGGCCCTCAAAATAGTTGTCATGGTAATCTCGTCGTCGAAAGACTCTCTTGCCGACTGCGGGTTACCCAATCGCTCTATCAACTCGGCTCTTGTAAGGGTCTCGCCGAGCTCGATACTTGCCTGATTCGACAAATCCACCACTCGAATCTCTTGTGCAAAGCCAACCTGTATCGCAAACAGCGCCAAAAATAGAAGTAATCGTCTCATTTACTAATAAATTTAGACCGGAACTACCCAGGCAATTCTTCGGATGGTACCGTTCGCATTAAGGGTAATGGACAAAAAATCGGTGGATAGACCCCAATAGAGGCGTATGCGGTCTTCATCCGCCTGAAAACTCACGGGCTCCGATTCCAATTGCGCTACAAAAGCCGACCAATTATCCCCCACTTTCAAGCTGTATTGATTGTTGATAACTACCTCATAAAGTTGATCTTTTACCAAAAAGGTCAAGAACAAGTTGTCGCCGGTTTTGAAAATCGCATTTGAGTAATTGTATAAAACGATATCTGCCGAGTAGGACTCATCATAGAACTCATCTATGCTTTTGGGGGCACCAAAACGCTCAACCACCATCTCTTTGGTTACCGCTTCGTCAAGAGCGATGCTTTGATTGTTTACTCGGTGTACTACCCTAATATCCTGCGCAACACTGCTCTGCACCGCAAACAGCGCCAAAAATAGAAGTAATCGTCTCATAAACGAATAAATTTAGACCGGAACCATCCAGGCTATATTTCGAATGATTTTATTGGCATCGAGGACAACCCCTAAATAGTTGGTGCCATTTCCCCAATAGAGTCGTAAATAGACCTCGCCCATTTGGAAAGATACCGGCTCGGATTCCAATTGCGCTACAAAGGTGGGCCAATGGTCTCCAACCTTTACATGGTATTTATCATTGATAACCACTTCATAAAGGATATCCTTTATCTCAAATGATTGAAAGCGATTATCTGCCGTCTCAAATATCCCTGCCTGGTAGTTGTAAAGTACTACATCTGCCGAATAGGACTCATCATAAAATTCGTTTATACTTTTGGGCACACCAAAACGCTCAATCACCATCTCTTTGGCTACCTCTTCACCAAGAGCGATGCTTTGATTGTTTACTCGGTGTACTACTGTCACTCGAAGTCCCTGCGCAACACTGCTCTGTGCTACAAACAGCGCCAAAAATAGAAGTAATCGTTTCATAGAGCTGCTTACCATTGTTGCAGATAGGGGGCCTCCCTAAAACTTAAAGCTCATCGTCAGGGCGATGTGGTGGCGTGTAAGGTCGGTCGTGACGGGCTCGGCGGCATCGAAGAGCTCGGTGGAGCCCCCTTCGGTGTAGGAGCCGAAGAAGAGGCGGTAGGCACACAGCGAGGTGGTGTGGCATTGGTAGGCCACATCGAGGGTCGTCGAGGGGGTGATGGCGAAGCCTATGCCGCCCGTGTACCACACCACACTCTTGGCGGTGGGGTAGTTTTGTGCGCTCAAGTCGCTCTTGAGCATCGAGTCGGTAACACCGCCACCGACGCGCAGGGCGAGACGCTTGACGGGCTTCACCTCCAAGCCGGCACGCACCGTATTGGTGGTGTTGTAGTGTGTACGGAAGGCCGCACGGGTGTAGTCGGCGGGGTTGGGGATCCACCAGGGCTGCTGCGTGGAGCGCATGCCGCCATACCAGGTGCGCTCATAGTCCACCGAGATGACACCCCACGAGGAGAGCGTATAGCTGATACCTGCCATCAGACGCAGGGGGGAGCGGAAGCGCCAGGCATCCTCGCCCATATCGTCCCACTCGCCGTCGGTGTTGAGGCGCTCGGAGTAGTAGCGCTGCTCGTCGTTGTTGTAGCTCTCCGACGACATCGAGGCGTAGTAGCTGTGGTCGAGGGTGTAGGCCGTGGGGGTGTGGAGGGCCACACCGATGCGCAGGGCCGGAATGGGGCGCACGATGGCGCCGATCTTGGCGTTGATGCCCACGCCACTCGTGTAGGCCTCCTGACGGTAGTGGATGAAGTCGGCCTGCTCGATGAGCTCCTGACCGGCGGCATTGATGGCGGGCACACTCTGCCCGTTGCGATCCTGGTAGAGGTAGTCCTCGCCGTAGTAGGTATTGACGCGCTGCGACACCTGCTGGATGCCGAGGGTGGCACCCAGGTAGAGGATGTTGTCGATGTTCATGCCCACCGAGATATCCCACTCGCCCACCGAGCCTCGGCTCTCACTCTCGTAGAAGTGGCCCACTAAGGCGTTGTGTCCCACATGGTCAGCCTCCCAGTAGTCGCCCATCGAGTCGGTATAGGGGTTCAGCAGGTAGCTGTTGTAGGCGAGCATCGAGCCCCAGAGGTCGGGGTAGGTGTTGCCGTAGTAGCCCAGGAAGCCCGACTCGTCGGGGTAGAGGTTGTTCACGGTGAGCTGTCCCGCCAAGGCGTTGAGCAGCGAGGGCGAGGCCTGCGTGCCGTTGAAGGGGGAGTCAAATTGGTAAGAGATGTGGTGGTTGAGGTCGGCAATGCGGTTGTAGCCGATACCGAAATTGACGCTCACCACATGGCCCGTACCCTCGTAGGCGTTGAACAGGAAGCCGAAGTTCGAGGGGGTGAAGCGGGTCTTCGAGTTGCCGGCATAGTCCGGGCGGCTGTTCTCGGCGTGCGACACGGTAATCATCGGGGTGATGCTCACCTCGTTGTGGCGGAACATACCCAGACCGGCGGGGTTGATGACCATCGAGCCCATGTCGGCGCCGAGCGAGGCGAAAGCCCCACCCATCGCCATCGTGCGCGAGGTGCCCACGGGCATGGTTTGTGAAATCTCGGCCATCTGACCCGGCGAGATGGTTGCCTGCTGCATCACCACGCCGCCGAAGCCATACCCTACACTCTGTGCCTCTACATTCGGGGCCCCTGCGACCAAGAGCATCGCAAGAGCATATCTTACCAACTTCTTCATAATCAAGAGCTATTTTAGTGCGAAAATTTCAGGTCGGTTATCTGCCTCCTCGGTAGTTGCCTCCACCACTGCGGGGCGAGCTGCTGCCGCCCGAGTAGCCTCCACGATTCGATGATGAGGAGGAGCCGGAGCGGTAGTTCGACGACGAGGAGCGGTTGTTCGATATGCTCGACGAGTTGTTGTTGCGGTTTGACGACGAGGAGTTCGAAGGCTTGCTAAACGAGCTTCCCTTCGAGCCTTCCGTGCCCGTCGAACGGCGGTAGTTCGACGAGGAGCCCGAGCGGTAGTTGCCGCCCTTGTTGCTGCTCGACGAGCCGGAGCCCTTCTCCACGCGCGGCGTCTGATTCAGACTTGAGCCGCTCTGCAGGCGGTAGTTGCCGCCCGTATTGGTGCCACGGTAGTTGCTGTTGCCGTTGCGCGGCGAGGAGGGCATGCCCTGCTGCTGACGCGAGCCCGACGAGGGGTTGCCGCGATAGCCCGACTCGCCTCCGTGGGGACGGTAGTTGCGGTAGTGGGGCGTCGAGGGGTGGTGCGGAGCTCCGGGGCCGTGTCCGGGGCCATAATCGGGATAGTAACCGGGCCAGGGGCCGTAGCCGGGCCAATAGCCGGGGTAGTAACCCGGGTAGTAGCCGGGCCACCATCCGCCACAGTAGTAGGGGTAGCCCCAATACCAATCGTACCACGAGTAGCGGGGATAGCCATACCACGAATAGTAGCTGTTGTAGGGCCAGAAGGGGTCGTAGTGGTAGCCGGCATACCAGCCACCGCTACCGATGCTCACGGTGAATGAGGGCGAGCCCCACGAGCCAAACATCGAGGAGATATACTTCGGCTCCACCCACACCTGGTCGCCCATCACCACGATGTTGTAGTTCATCGGGTCGTAGGCCGTTACATAGGTGAAGGCGGGCGAGTAGCGCAGCTCGTAGTAGCTCGACGGCAGGTTGTAGGAGAGCGACTCGAAGCCGCGCATGCGGCGGGCATAGGCGCTCTCGTAGGTGTCGGCAAGTACGCTCTGGTAGCTCAACTCCTCCTCGGCGGCCTCGGCCTCGAGTTGAGCCTTGCGGGCCTCCCAGCGTGCCTTCTCGGCCTCGGCTATCGCCTTCTCGGCCTCGGCAATGGCCTGCTGCTTTTGGGCGATGGCCGTGCGGTCGTGCGGCGCATAGAGGTCGTCGGTATAGCCGTTCGTGCGGCTGTAGTAGGAGCTGCTGCACCCTGCAAAGAGGAGTGCCAAGAGTGCTATGCGAACTATCTTCATGGTCGTTGCAGATTGATTCTTTACCTAATTAACGCCCCATCAGGCCCTTTTATTGCCGTAGGGAGCCGGTCTCACATGTGCAAATATACACAAATTATGCGAAAACCACCTAAAAATTACTACCTTTGATGCGCGAACTTGAATTTTTACGGTATGACGATTCTGCCCATTGCCTATCTCCCCTCGGTGGCCTACTTTACGGCCCTGCTTCACGAGGAGTGTATCATCGACCTTCACGAACACTTCATCAAGCGTTCGGAGCGCAATCGGGCACGCATCCTGACGGCCAACGGCGTGATGGAGCTCACGGCCCATGTGCAGCGCGGCAACCGCCCCCGCACCCCCGTCTCCGCTCTTCGACTCGACTACTCGAAGCGATGGCAACACCAGCACAGCGTGGCGCTCCTCTCGGCCTACAAATCCTCGCCCTATTTCGACCACTATTGGGACTTCCTGGCCCCCTTCTATACGCGCGAGTGGCCCTCGCTGGTGGAGTATAACCTCGCTTTGTTAAGTCTGCTGCTGCGCCTTATGGGGATGGAGGATCGTATGCCGCGCCTCTCGGAGCACTATGTCGAGGCCGCCGAGGGTGACCACGACCTGCGCCCTAAAAAGAGCGAGGGCCCGACCTTGGTGGCCGAGCCCTATATGCAGGTCTTTGGGGATCGTATGCCCTTCGAACCTAATTTAAGTGTGGTAGACCTACTATTTGCAGAGGGACCCGCTTCACGGGAGATTTTAAGGCGCTGCCACATTGAATGGTAAGCGAGTCGCAGAGCGCACCACTTCGTACCACAATCCTACTCTTCGTATCCAACATAAAGGTCTCGCTTCGATAGATATTCGGGGCGAAGTACTCCATCTGTACCGTGTCGCTGTTGTGCAACATCAGCGGGGCCTCCATGCCGTCGGAGAGGTAGACCATGAGCTGCTGCGGCTCGTCGGGGCGCTCACACCAACGCTTGTCGGCGATGTGGAGCGTCTGAACCTTACGATTCCAACGGGCGCGGTAGAGCCAGAAGATATCCTTGCGCGTCTTGCGGTCGAAACTTACAAGGCCCGAGCCGTTGATGCCGCCCGAGCGGCGTGCCGAGCCGAAGTCGGAGAGGCTCTCAATCCACACGCCCCACAGCAGCGAGTCGCCCGCCAACTGTCGCAGGTACTCCTCGTGGAAGCGACTCTGTCGGCGTTCGGGCAGGATGTACTCGTCGGGGCGCGGACGCTCGTAGTGGTCGGGCTGCTGCTCCGCGAAGCCCTCGGCCCCGTAGTGGATGGCCGATGCGAGGTGGCTCCAGCGCTCCCTCATCTGGTTGAGCCACAGGCCGATATCCTCGGCCTGACCGCGACCCCAACCCAATCGCTGGTGCCAGATGATGCCCTGCGGAATGAAGTTTATGGGGCCATCCTGGTCGCTCGTGGCGACAGTCGGACGCGTGGGGTCGGCCTCGTGAGCCGAGGCGTGCAGACGCTTCAGGTAGGCCTCCATGCGTTCGTCCTGCATCTTCACATCGCACGAGACTCCCCACATCACCACCGAGGGGTGGTTGCGGTGCTGGGCGATTATCTCCTTCAAGAGTTGAACACCCTGCTCCTCAAACGAGGGCGAGGCGCTGTAATAGATGTCCGAGAGGTAGCGCGTACGACGGAACGGAAGGTCGATGCGCGTCAGCATGCCCTCTTTGTCGCACAACTCGTAGAGGTATTGGGGGTGGGGCCCTGCGGGCGAGAGGAGAGCGTTGGCACCCACCTCTTGGGCCAGGCGCAAATCCCCCTCGATACTCTCTTCCGAGAGCAGAGGCCCCTCCGTCGGATGGTCGTAGGCGAGCGAAAGGCCCCGAATCGGTACCTCCTCTCCGTTGAGCACAAAGCCTCGGTCGGCTGTGAGCGAGAGGTGGCGCAGTCCGGTCTGAATCGAGACCTCGTCGCAGGAGCCTTCGCTACGCACGGTGGCCACAAAGCGGTAGAGCTTGGGGCTCTCGGGCGACCAATAGTGTGGCTCCGTAATGAGGAAGGGGATGCGTAGCGGCTCGCGGAAGTTGTAGCTGCTCTTCAGCGTGCGGCGCTGTGTGAAGCAGAGCTTCCCTTCGGGGTCGTAGGCAGAGACACTCACCTCCACGGTTTGGGGCTTCGGGGCGCTCACATGGAGCTCAATCTCCCCTTCGGCCTGCTCCTGCCCGGGCAGTGTGGTGGTGACGAACACCCCCTCGCTCCCGAGGTAGAGAGGCGATACGGCCACGCGGTCGGTTACCAGGAGCGATACGGGGCGTGTGATGCCGCCGTAGCGATTCTCCTCGCTTGAGAGGGGCATGCAGTCGAGCGAGGGGGCATTGCTTACGGCTACTGCCACCAAGTTCTTCTCGCCCCGATTGACCAGCCCCCCAATCTCGATGCAGAAGGCGACACCCCCTCCGGAGTGAGTCCCCGCAAAGCAGCCGTTCACAAAGATGTCGGCTCTGCTCTCCACCCCCTCAAAACGCAGGAAGAGGCGCTTCTCATCCCACCCTTCGGGGATGTATATCTCGCGGGTGTATACCCCCGAGGTGCGCAGGTAGGGGTAGATGCCGGCTAGGGCATCCCCGTTCCAGGTGTGTGGGAGCGTGACGATTCGGGCGCGGTCGGCACCATTCTCGTGGGAGAAGTGGAAGCGCCAATCGTGGTCAAGTCGGATTACCTCTCGGGCCGAGACCCCCGTAAGGGCGGTAAGAAGCACTCCTATGGTCAAAATTGCTCGTGCAAGGCTGCGTATCATGTTTGGGAGGTTTTATCAAATATACCGAAAAGGAGGCTCAATTCGGGGAGCCTCCTTTTCGTTGTTTTTGTCGGTTGTTAGAGCCAACCGCCGTTCGAGGCCTGGTGCTCACGGCAGATGACGGCAATCGGGAGGCTGATGTTCGAGCCGCTCACCGAGGAGTTGCCGTTCTGGAGTTTGCCCTTCAGCAGGATGCGGGTGGCACCCACCTCCGAGCTGGTGACAGTCAGCGTACCATTCTCAATCGAGCAGGTTAACCCCATCATCTCGGCCTCGGTCTCGCTCTCGGGCTCGACGCTTGCCACAAAGAGGCCGTGCTTGCCCATACCGTTGAGAATCTCCTCGGTCGAGAGGGTCATGCGCGACCCCTTGCCTACCGTTACTACGGGTGTCCCCTCCACTGCCATCAGCATACGGAAGGCGTCGATTACTCCGCCACCCATCTTATCCTTGTAGTCGGCCATGTCGAGGTAGACATCCTCGTAGTGGGTATACCATCCGTCGAAGGTGAGGAAGAGGCCCTGGCTTACCACCGTGCCGGTGTAGGTGTCGTCCACTTTGTTGCCCGAGCTGCGAATCATGCTGCTGAACTCCTCCTTGGTGAATCGCTTGCCCAACTTGGCAGCGTAGCTCAAGCCCAGAGCGGCCACACCCGACACATGGGGGCAGGCCATCGAGGTACCCTCGCTGTAGCCATAGCTGTCCGCAGGCTTGGTGCCGACGATGGTGCTGAAGATGGATCCATCCAAACCGAAGAACTCCGAGTCGCCACCCGGGGCCGAGATATCGACCCAATGACCATAGTTGGTGTAGGCGGCGGGGTAGTTGTCGGGCGCCGTGGCGGCTACGGCAATGACACGGGCATAGGCTCCCGGTACCATCTGCTTATCCTTTACCTGCTGGCCTTCGAGCAGCGTGTTACCGTCGTTACCGGCGGCAAAGATCACCACGCCACCATCAATCGGGCCGTTGGTGCGCTCCTGGTTGATGAAGTAGTTGATGGCGTCCACCTCGTAGCCGTAGTTGCGATTCCAGTCGCTCAGGGTTGCCGTGGGCAGGAAGCCGAAGCTGCACTGTGCGATGTGGGCACCGCGGTTGGCGGCCCAAATAAAGGCCTGCGAAGCCGCCTCATCGAGATTATCCTTCTTGTAGAAGATCTGACAACCCATCAGGCGTACGCCACCCTTGCCGTCACGACCGCCGGCAATGCCGCACACACCCAGGCCGTTTCCATTGACGGCTGCCACCGTGCCGGCCACATGGGTGCCGTGGTGGGGGTAGGAGAGCTTGCCGCTTCCGTCATCCTCCTTGTAGTCCCAATCAATGGCTATGGGGTCGCTGCCACGCGTACAGAAGTTGGCACCGTGCTTGAGCTTGTCGTCGGCATCAAAGGTGTTTACCCAGAGATTATCCTTCAAATCCTCGTGCGTGGTCTGAATCGGCTGGTCCAATACGGCCACCACGACGCTCTCGTCGCCGGTGCAGTACTCCCACGCCTTGAAGAGGTTGATATCGGCACCCTTGACCGAGCGCTTGATTTCGCCCGTGTTGTGGTAGTGCCACTGGCGGCGCAACTCGGGGTCGTTCATCGGGTAGGTAGTCTCGTCGGCGCGGGTCGAAGCCTCCAGAGGCTTGCACTCCGACATCGAATTGATATGGCGCGGGGCGTGCATATACTCCACATGCTCCACCTCTTCGCTGCGAGCCAGGGCGCGGGCGGCCTCGCGCAACGACTGCTTGTCATCGAAGCTCACCTTATACCAGCGATGCAGACCGGCGCTGCGCAACTGATCCTCGAAGAGGGGGTCGTTGAAGAGGCGGCGGAACTGCGACGCATCAATTTTATCGAGGACCAGGTCAATCGACTCGATACCCGAGCGGGTTGCGCCCGAACGGGTGGCCGAGGCCTCGATCTCTGCCACTTTGGCCTCCGAAACCTTGATGGCAAGTGCACCACGCGTAGCACCCTCCTCTACCGACACGATTTTATCGTTGAGGGGGTCATTCTCGACCGAAGCCGAGGCGTTTTCGTCGAAATCATTCGTGCAGGCAACAGCCGAAAGGAGGAGAGCCCAGCACAGAAGTTGTTGAATTTTCATCTTTATTGGTTGTTCGTTTCGGACAAAGATAGTCGAATTTTGTTACACGACAAAACAACTCGCCAAAAAATCGATGCAAAGGCTCATTCCCGCCCCCTTACGAGGCGCGCCGTTGCAGGGTAAAGAGGAGCTCCAGGCCCCCCGTCTCGCGGTTGCGGGCCTCGATGGTGCCTCCGTGAAACAGTACGGCATTCTTCACAATCGAGAGCCCCAGTCCCGTTCCTCCCGACTTGCGGCTGCGCCCCTTGTCCACGCGGTAGAAGCGCTCGAACAGACGCCCCAGGTGTGAGGGCTCCACCCCCGAACCGTTGTCGGCCACCGAGAGGCAGTAGGCTTCGCCATGCTGTCCCACAAGCCGAATCTCGAGGGTGTCGCCTCCGGAGTAGGCCAGAGCGTTCTCAATCAGGTTGCGGAAGATGGAGCCGAGCAGCGAGTGGTTGCCGTGCATCGGAAGCTCGTCGGGCAGTTCGCAACGCAGCGAGAGCTCTCCCTCGAGTTTGGGTTGCAGCTCGGTGGCCACCTCGTTGATAATGGCTCTCAGGTCGCACTCCTCGCGGGCAATCATGCGTGGGGCCTCCTCCATGCGCGTGATGAGCGCTATGTCGTGGAGCAGGGCTTGCAGACGCTCGGTCTGTTCGAGGCCCTGTCGCAGGAAACGCTCCCGGGTTGCAGGCTCCATGTCGGGCTTGAGCAACAGGCTCTCCAGGTAGCCGCGGATGGCACTCACGGGGGTCTTCAGCTCGTGGCTTATGTTGTTGGTCAGCTGACGCTTGATGAGAATCTTCTCCTGCTCCTGCTCGATGGCGATGCGGTGCTCGCTGTCGGCCTTTTCGAGGGCCCTTTGCAGGCGCATGTAGAGCTCGACGATGTGCTCCGAGAGCTTTCCCAATTCGTCGTCGGGAAATCCCCCCAAATTAGAGATCTCTTCACCGCGATCCAGCCTGTCGCTGAAGCGACGCAGGTGGGCGATGTTTTGGTTCAGACGACGCGTGACGAGGTACCCCACGAAGATGACCAAAAGGGTGATGACGAGTGTGAGCCAGATGTAGCGGTTCTCGACCAGGAGCGACTGACCCAGACTCCACTTGTAGGGTTGTGCCGTGCGGATGATGATCCCTTTTGTGTAGAGGGCCGAGTAGAAGTAGTCGCGGTGGGTCGAGGTCGAGTGGCGACGCAGGGTCTCTCCTCGGCCTGTTGAGAGTGCCTGCTGCACTTCGCTGCGGTCAAGGTGATTTTCGATAGGGGGGACCGTGGGCCCATTACCATCGGCAGGTGAACTGCTCTGAACCACCTCAAAATCGGCGATGTCGGAGTCGTAGAGGACACGGCCGCAGGTATCGATCAGGGTGAGGCGCAGCCCCTCCAATTTGCTTTGGCATCGGGCATAAATCGAGTCGGGATTCTCCCCTTCGTGCCACTGCGATGCGATGTACTCGTTGGTTAGTTGCAGCTTTAGGGAGAGAAGTTGGCTCTGGTGCCTCTTTTCGCGGCTGTGCTGCACGCTTAAGAAGGCGGTCAGCAGCAGCAGAGCCAAAAGCAACACCAGACCATAGAGTTGCTGTCGGTAGGAGAAGTTATACGATGAAGCCATAGCCGTAACCGATTCGGGTGATGATATACTTTCCGTAGGGGCCTATTTTGCGACGCAGACGGGTGATGTTGACATCAACCGTGCGGTCGAGTACGATGACCTGCTCGGGCCAGGCGATTTGCAGAATCTCCTCGCGCGAAAAGATGGTGCCCCGACGCCCCAGCAGCAGGGCCAGAATCTCAAATTCGCGTCGGGTGAGCTCTGCTCCGATGCCATCCACCGTGCAACTCTTGTCGCGCAGGTTGAGTTGCAACCCCTCGAAGAGGATTTGTTGTTCGGGCTCGGCGGGTTGGGTGGGGCTTGCCGTGCGGCGAAGCACGCTCTTTACGCGGGCCAGCACCTCACGAATCGAGAAGGGCTTGGCAATATAGTCGTCGGCTCCGAGGTTGAGCCCCTTCACCGTATCCTCCTCCGAGTCGAGGGCCGTGCAGAAGATGATGGGAATCTGTGCACTCGCAGGCTGCTCCTTCAGGCGTCGGGCGAGCTGAAAGCCGCTCATCTCGCCCATCATCACATCAACGAGCAGCAGGTCGAAACGCCCCACATCGAGCCCGAGAACCTCCTCGGCCGAGTTGGCCGTCGTCACCTCATACCCCTCGATTTCGAGGTTGAATTTCAAAATCTCGCACAGCGACTCCTCGTCGTCTACGACCAATATGCGTTGTGTTCTCATCGCTTCTCTCAATTTAGTGGCCCCTGTGGGGTGTTAATTTGGGGTAAAAATACAAAAAAGATGGCTTTTTACACCTCGCAGGAGGCAGATTTCACAAAATCGTAATATATTTGTCCGCCGTTGCCGCGGTTTAGAACTTAAAATAATGAAAAACAGACTTCTGTATCCGCTCCTCTGTTTTGTGGGTTGTGCCCTGTTGCTGGCCCTCTTCAAGCTCCCCTTCATGGCCCTCTATCTGCCGTTGGAGAGCTACTCGGCGGGCGATTGGTGGCAGGTGCTCCGCCACGGATTTACGCTCGACATGACGGTGGCGGGTTATATGACCGTGCTCCCTCTGCTGGTGATGCTCCTCTCGGTGTGGCTCTCCTTGTCCGACCGCCTCTGGCGCGGGGTACTCACGGGGGTGTGTGGCGTGATGGCCCTTTTGGCGGCGGTGGTCTATGCCGTCGATTTGGGTCTCTATGCCTATTGGGGCTTCCGCATCGACAGCTCGCTGATGCTCTACCTCCAAACCCCGAAGGAGGCGATGGCCTCGCTTACGGCCCGCGATTGGGCGATGGGTTTCGGGGCCGGTTTTCTCTTTTTTGGAGTGCTCTTTGGTTGGCTTTTCGTTTTGGTGCGCCGCCTCTCTGTGCCGACCCTCTCACTCGGTCGTAAGGTGCTCACCTCGTTGCTCTTGCTGCTGATGTCGGGGGGCTGCTTTTTGGCCATCCGAGGTGGCGTGACGGTCGCCGTGGCCAATGTGAGCAAGGTCTGCTTCAGCCACGACCAGCGACTCAACCATGCCGCCATCAACCCCCTCTTCTCGCTCCTCTCGACGCTCGGCGACGAGAAGGATATGGAGCCGCAGTACCTCTTCTTCGAGGAGGCGGAGCGCGAGGCCCGTTTTGAGCTGCTGCGAGGCGACCGTAGCGATACGGTGGGGATGCGCCGTGTGCTTCGCACCGAGCGCCCCAATGTGGTTGTCATCCTCTTGGAGAGCTTCAGTCGCAACTTCATGGAGGCCGAGGTCGGGGGGCGTGAGGTGATGCCCTCGCTCAACCGCCTGAAGGGCGAAGGCCTCTGGTTCGAGAACTGCATCGCCAACTCCTACCGCACCGACCGTGGTCAGGTGGCCGTGCTCAACGGCTATCCCGCCCAAACCCGTATCTCAATCATGAAGTATCCGGCCAAAAGTCGCACCCTTCCGGCCATCGCCCGCACCCTCTCGGGGGCCGGCTACTCCACCTGGTTTACCTATGGCGGCGACCTGAACTTCACCGACCAGGCCTCCTGCATGTACGCCACCGGCTGGCAACGCCTCACCTGGCAGAAGGAGCTGCACTTCGATGCCCCCACCTCGAAGTGGGGCTATGCCGACGATGTGATGGCCGACTACTTTTACGACGAGTTGATGCAGCTGGATGCTGCCTCGCGCCAAAGCGGAGTGCCCTATCTGGCCGGCTGGCTCACCTTGAGCAGCCACGAGCCCTTCGAGGTCCCCTACGAGGCCTTCGAGGATAAAATTCTCAACAGCATGGCCTTCACCGACCACTGCGTAGGTGGCCTTATCGAGCGCCTGAAGGCGAGCGAGGCGTGGGAGAATATGCTGCTTGTTTTGGTTGCCGACCACGGCTACCCCTGGCCCCGAGGGGTGGAGTACAACTCCCTGCCGCGCCACCGCATCCCGATGTTGTGGCTGGGCGGTGCGCTCCGCGAGCCCGGTGTGGTGGAGGAGTACTGCTCGCAGAGCGACCTGGCCGCCACCCTTCTTGCCCAGCTCGACCTTCCCCACCACGACTTTCTCTTCAGCCGCAACGCACTCTCGCCCCATACGCCCAAGTTTGGTTATTGGTGCTTCAACGACGGCTTCGGCGTAGCCGACGAGCGGGGCTGTGTCATCTACGACTGCGCCTCCGACCGTCTTGTCGAGGGGTCGGATACCGTGCTGCTCAACCGAGGCAAGGTGCTCCTGCAAACCACCTACAAAGATATCCGCGAACGATAAAACAAGCGAGGCGACCCCAAAAGGTCGCCTCGCTTGTTTTATCGCTTCTTTGGGGTTCTACTCCGTAACGATATCCTTGTTGACATTCTTCGAGCCCACCAGCGCGTAGAAGAGCAGATAGCAGAGGGCTGCGATGATCACCCAATAGCTCTGGATGAAGCCCACAAGGTCGGCGGCCAGACCCTGTACGAAGGGGAGAATACCACCACCGCAAACCAGCGCCATGAAGATACCCGAAGCGGCGGGCGTGTACTTGCCCAGACCCTCGGCGGCGAGGTTGAAGATCGAGCCCCACATCACCGAGGTGCAGAGGCCGCAGAGCAGCATGAAGAGCATGCTCAAGGGTACCTGCGTTTGGATGATGGGTACCGTGACGCGTACCGTCTCGGGGATGAACATCAGGGCCAATACGAAGAGCATGGCGATGATTGAAACGGCAGCCAGCATCGCCTTCGACGAGATCTTGCCACTGACGGCACCGCCAATCAGACGACCGCACATCATCAGGAACCAATAGGCTCCCACCACCGTACCGGCAACGGCGGGGCCCACCCACTCCAACTTCGACATATAGAGGTTGGCGATGTTGGGGATACCAACCTCGATACCCACATAGAAGAAGATGGCCACGGCGCCCAGCACAAAGTGGCGGAACGACATCGGGCCGTGGGGATCCTTCTCCACCTTACCGCTCAAACGGGCCTCGCGCTCTTCTGCGCTCTCCATGTGCGGCTCGGGAATCTGGGTCATGGCGATGATGAGGAAGGCTACGGCGAAGATGGCCATGGCGCTGATCATGGCGGGAGCAGCCTGGCTTACCGTGGCTGTCTCGGCCTGACCACCAATCAGATAGCCCAGGATGATGGGGGCCAGCGTACCGCCCACCGAGTTGCACGAGCCACCCAGCTGCAGCAGCTGATTACCCTTGTTGCCACCGCCACCCAGCGTGTTGAGCATCGGGTTTACCACGATGTTGAGCATACACATCGAGAAGCCGGCCACGAAGGCGCCCAAAACATAGACTCCAAACGACTCCACATAGCCCGAGAGGAATTGGATGCCCACCCCCACGAAGCCTACCGTAACGGCGGCCAGCGAGGTGAACTTATACCCCTTGCGCTTCAGAATCAGGCCTGCCGGAATACCCATGCAGGCATAGGCGATAAAGTTAGCCAGCGTGCCCAACTGCGAGAGGGCATTATTGGCGCCAAACTGGTTCTGCACGATAACGCCCATCGAACCGGCAAAGTTGGTTACGAAGGCAATCATGAAGAAGAGGGCAAACATCACTGCAATAGGCAGTGCATAACTTTTCTTCTGTTCCATGTTGTTGATTTTTATTTGGTTATATTGTTTGCAACTATCGGTCGCGGCGGATGATATACTCGCCCAGGAGCTCCAGCGCCTCGCGGTAGGGGCTTCGCGGATACTCCTTGAGTTGGGCCAAGCCGCGCTCGACCCAAAGCTCCATCTCGCGCTCGGCGGCCGCGATGCCGCCACACTGCTCGACCACCGTCTGCAGGTACTCCACCTCCGCATCGTCGTGGTGGCAACGCTTCAGTCGCTCCAGCAGCTCGCTTTGGCGCTCCGGGCCGGCGTGCTCCAGCACATGAAGCAGCGGCAGGGTAATCTTCCCCTCGCGCAGATCGTTGTTCGAGGGTTTGCCCGTCTGTGCCGTGCGGGTATAGTCCAAGATGTCGTCCTGAATCTGGAAGGCGATACCGATCGCCTCGCCAAAGGCCGACATCCGCTCCACTTCGTGCGACGAGGCCCCCGCCGAGAGGGCTCCGACCGAGGCGCTGACCGAGATCAGCGAGGCCGTCTTGCGTCGGATGATCTCGAAGTAGCGTTCGCGCTTGGCAATCTGCTTGCCGGCCGCCTCGCTTTGCAAAATCTCCCCTTCGCAGAGGGTGCCGATGGCTCCGATGACATGCGACACCAGGTCAAACTGTCCGCTCTGCATGCCGATGGCCATATTGCGGGCCAGGATGTAGTCGCCCAATACCACCGCGTTGCGTGACTGCCACAGGGCGTTGGCCGAGGGTTTGCCTCGTCGTTGGTCGGCCTCGTCGATTACATCGTCGTGGATGAGCGAGGCGAGGTGAATCATCTCCACCAGCGTGGCGGCCACATGGCTGCGTCGGCCCACCGAGCGACCCTCGGGGGTGTGGAGGGCGGCCGTGAGGAGTACCAGGATGGGGCGTATCCCCTTGCCTCGTGACGAGAGTGCGTATTGCAACATCTCGGAGAGCAGCTCCCCTTCGGCAGTGAACTGCTCTGCGACGAAGCGGTCGAACTCTTCGAGTTGGGCAAGTATTGGTTGTCGAATCCGGTCGAGTGTAGTCATCTCTGTTTCGGCTTATGGTCGATTTTTCTCTTCAGAGCGGGTTAATCAGAAATCGTACAAAGATAGAAATTTTTAGACAAAAACAATCTCGATAACCGTCTAAAATCGCCACTGATGGGAAAATATGACGCTGTCGGGGCCATATTCTCAAGCAAACCGACGAAAAGCACACCTTATTTTATGAAAATTTCACACTTTTTTCCTATTTTTGCAGATTGAAAAATTGTGCCCCTATGGCACACGGTAAACAAAAATGATGAAACAACTCATACAGCATATCAGGCAACACCGCGAGGGGTGGCTCAACTTTGCCCTCTCGCTGCTTCTCTTCTTCCTTGTCTCGGCCCTCTACTTCGCCCCCCAATTCTCGGGCGAGGTGCTGCCGCAGCACGATGTGGTGCAGTATGAGGGTATGGCGCACGATATCCGCGAGTGCCGTGCCCAAAGCGGTGAGGACCCCCAATGGACGGGGGGCATGTTCGGCGGTATGCCGGCCTATCTGATCAATGTGGCCTATCCGGCCCAGGTGGTCAAGAACAGCGTGGGGCGTATCGTGGGTCTGGTGGGGGCTCCCGCCTCGTTCATCTTCTTTGCGATGATTGCCATGTGGCTCATGTTGCGCATGATGCGCACGAAGGGGTGGGTGGCGACGGTGGCGGCCCTCGGCTACGGATTCTCGACCTACTTCCTGCTCATCATCGGGGCGGGCCACATCACCAAGATGTGGGCCTTGGTCTATGCACCGCTGATGATGGGCGGTGCATGGATGACCCTGCGCGGCAATCGCCTGTGGGGGTTGGCCCTCACGGCCCTCTTCACCTCGCTCGAGATTGGTGCCAACCATCCGCAGATTACCTACTACTTCCTGGTGGCCATGGCCCTCATGTGGCTCTCCGAAGGGGTGGTGGCGTGGCGCGAGAAGCGCATGCCCGACTTCGGTAAGCGCACCCTCTCGTTGGTGGCGGCGGGTCTGTTGGCCCTCCTCTCCAACTTTGCCCCCCTGTGGTACACGCTCCAACATACGCCCGACACGATTCGTGGCGGCTCGGAGTTGGCTGCAACCGAAGGGGGTGAGGCCGCCTCGGGACTCGATTTGGAGTACGCGACGGCTTGGAGCTACGGCATCGACGAGAGTTGGAACATGCTCATCCCCGACCTCATGGGTGGCGACTCGATGCGCTCCTTCGCGCGTGACGGAGCGGTGGCCGAGGCGTTGGAGCCCTATGGGTTGAGTGCGTTGGCGCAACAGCTGCCCGCCTATTGGGGCGATCAACCCTTCACGGCGGGCCCCACCTATATCGGAGCCGTCATCCTTTTGCTTGCCGTCATGGGCCTCTTCGTGGTGAAGGGGCGCGACCGTTGGTGGGTGGTGGCTGCCTCGCTGGTAGCCCTCTGCCTGGCCTGGGGAAGCCATTGGATGGGGCTCACGGAGTGGGCCTTCAAGTGGCTGCCCGGCTACAATAAGTTCCGCACCGTCTCGATGTTCCTGGTGGTGGTGCAGTGGACCATGCCGCTCATGGCGGCTGCGGCCCTCTCGGCCCTCTGGTCGGCCGACGAGGAGCAGCGACCTGCACTGCGTCGCGGTTGGCTTTGGGCGACGGGCCTGGTGGCCGGCATCTGCCTCCTCTTCGCGGTGGGTGGTAAACTCCTCTTCGACTTCGGCTACGCTTCGTCGGAGCGTCAGATGACCGAGATGTTCGGCGGTTGGTTCCGTGAGGCGGGAATGGACGAGGAGCTCCGCATGGGGCTCGATGTCGAGTTGGGCGATGTGACGGCCCGCGCCATGGCCGAGGAGCGCTTCGAGATGATGCGTAGCGATGCCTGGCGTTCGTTGGGGCTGGTGCTCCTGATGTCGGCGGCCGTGGGGCTGCTGCTCTATGGTCGCATGAAGCGTGGCTGGCTGATGGCGGCTGCGGCCCTTCTGGTGCTGGTCGATCTGGTGCCGGTGGGTATGCGCTACCTCTCGCACGAGAACTTCGTCTCGGTGGCCCGCAATCGGGTGGTACCCACCGAGGCCGACCGACAGATTATGGCCGACCGCGACCCGGGCTACCGCGTACTCAACCTCACGGTAAACCCCTATAACGACGCCACGACGAGCTATTTCCACCGCTCGGTGGGTGGCTACCACGGTGCCAAGCTCGCTCGCTATCAGGATCTGATCGACTACTACCTCAGCCTGCGCGTTCTGGACGAGGAGGTGCTCGACATGCTCAATACGCGCTACCTGATTCTTGCCCCCGATTCGGTGCTCCACCGCCCCACGGCCAACGGGGCCGCCTGGTTTGTGGAGTACACCCTGGTGGCAGACTCGGCCGACGAAGAGTATGAGCGCCTGGGTGAGATCGACACCCGCGAGGTGGCCGTCATTCGTCGTGAAGATGTGGCCAAGGCCGACCACCTGGAGTGGGAGATGGCCGAGACGACGGCCCCGTTTGAGGGGGAGATCGAGCTGGTGGAGTACCGGCCCAACCGTCAGCGCTACCACTATACCGCCTCCGAGCCGCGTGTGGCCCTCTTCTCGGAGATCTACTACGAGAAGGGGTGGCGAGCCTTTGTCGATGGCGAGGAGCAACCCTACTTCCGAGCTAACTATGTGCTGCGCGGCATGCAGTTGCCGGCCGGCGAGCACGAGGTGGAGTGGCGTTTCCGCGCCCCGAAGTGGCAGCTGGTCGAGGGTATTACGCTCGTCGCCTCGCTGCTTATCCTGGGCCTGCTTATAGGGCCGGCCGTCGGGTGGGTGTGGCGAAATCGCAAGGGGGCAAAGAGTTCCGATGATACCAATTCAAACCAATAACAGCATGAAGAGAGCAATTATCATATTACTGACACTCTGCGGTTGGTGGTGTGGGGAGTGTTTGGCCCAAACGGCCCCTCTCTCGGGCGAAGAGCCCACCACCCACGGCTACAAAAACCCCGTATTGCCCGGATTCTATCCCGATCCGAGTGTCTGCCGTGTGGACGACACCTACTATTTGGTCAATAGCAGCTTCCAGTTCTTTCCGGGCGTGCCCCTGCATCGCAGCCACGACCTGATTCATTGGGAGGCGATGGGTCATGTGCTGACCCGCCCCTCGCAGCTCAACCTGGAGGGGGCGAACTATTGGACGGGAATCTATGCCCCCACGATTCGTCACCACGAGGGGCGATTCTACATGGTGACGACCAATGTGGCGCATGGTGGTAACTTCTATGTCTGGACCGACGATATCGAGGGGGAGTGGTCCGAGCCGATCTTTGTGGAGCGGGAGGGTATCGACCCCGACCTCTTCTTCGATGAGGATGGCCGCCTCTACTACACCTCGACCATTGATGCCGTGATTCGCACCTGCGAAATAGACCCCGCAACGGGCGAAAAGCGCACCGAGTTGCGCCCCATCTGGGAGGGTACGGGAGGTCGCCATCCCGAGGCTCCCCACCTCTACAAGAAGGATGGCTGGTACTACCTGCTCATTGCCGAGGGGGGTACCGAATATGGCCATCAGGTGACCATTGCCCGCAGTCGCTCGATTTGGGGCCCCTACCGGAGCAACCCCGCCAACCCGATTCTCACCCACCGCGACAAGAGCGGACAGGATAACCCGATTCAGGGGGTGGGCCATGCCGATCTGATCGAGGCCCACGACGGCTCGTGGTGGCTGGTGGCCCTGGGCTTCCGCCCCTTCGACTTCCACCATGTGCTGGGTCGTGAGACCCTCCTGGCCCCCGTGCGCTGGGATAAGGATGCCTGGCCCGTAGTCAATGGTAACGGCACCCTCTCTGTCGAGATGGATGTGGAGACCCTGCCGCAGCGACCCGTGGCGGAGCGCCCCGCACGCGAGGAGTTCGAGGCGGAGCACCTCGGCCCCGAGTGGCACTACCTGCTCAACCCCGCGATGGAGAATTATTCGCTTACGGCCCGCAAGGGGTGGATGCGTTTGCAGGGCGACGAGGAGCGTATCGAGCAGTATGGCGTGAGCCCGACGGCCCTCTTGCGCCGTCTGCGCCACCACCACTGCACGATGACCACACGCCTCGACTTCGGTGCCCTCAAGGCGGGCGACGAGGCGGGCATGAGCCTCTATTTAGCTCCGAACTACCAGCTGCAACTCGCCGTCGAGGGGGGCAAACTTCGCTTGCGCTACCGCCTCGGCTCGCTGTTGCATGAGGAGGCCGTGCGCCCGCTTAAGGGGCGTCAGGTCGAGCTGCGTATCCAATCCTCCCCCTCGCACTTCTCCCTCCTCTACTCGACCGACGGGGCGAAGTGGCAGGAGCTGGGGCGCATCGAGGCCCGCGTCCTCTCGAAGGAGTCGGCCGGCGGCTTTACGGGCCTCTGCGTGGGGCTCTATGCCCAGGGTCGGGGGTATGCCGATTTCGACTACTTCGACTACCGCTCCACCGAGGAGGGGCAGAAACAATAGTACGACATAGTATTGCGTTACAGATATGAAGGATGATAAGCGACTTAAACGCAAGGTAAGAAACTCCTACCGCATCTCGACCCTGAGCTTGAGCCTGGTGCTCTTCCTGCTGGGGTCGGTGGGCTACCTGATCGGGGTGGCCATGAAGTTGGCTCATACGCTGCAAGAGCAGGTGACGGTGATGGTCGAGCTGGAGCCCGAGGCCGCCGCCGAGGAGGTGGAGGCACTGCGCGAGATGCTGCACGGCGAGGCGTTGGTACGCTCCGTAGCCTTCTCCTCGCGCGAAGAGAAGGCTTCGGATGCCGACTTCCGTGCCCTCTTCGAGCAGGAGTTCGAGGTGGTATTGGAGGAGAACCCCCTGCGCGACAGCTTCGAGCTGCAGCTTACGGCCGACTCCGAGTCGGGCGAGCAGGTCGAGGCGCTAATCTCGCTGCTCGAGAGCCAAAAGGTGGTGGAGCGCGTGAGCTACCCCGCCCGCATGGCCGAGCGTATGCACCGCACGGTGGGCAAGATACGCTTTGTGCTGCTGCTCTTTGGCGGGGCTCTGCTTCTGGTCTCGCTCGTCTTGCTCTCCAATACGATTCGGTTGGCCATCTTCTCGAAGCGCTACCTGATCAATACGATGAAGTTGGTGGGAGCCACCAAGTGGTACATCATGCGCCCCTTCCTCGGGGAGAGTGTCATGCAGGGCTTATGGGCCGGCCTCGTCGCCACGCTCCTCTTCGGAGGTGCCGCCTACGGCCTCACGGAGGCAATACCCGAGCTTACGACCCTCACGGCTCTGGAAGAGGCTGCCGTGATTGCCGCCACGATGGTGCTCTCGGGCATCCTCCTCTCGCTGCTCTTTACCTGGGTGGCGGTGAACCGTTTTGTGAACATGAAAAGTAGTAAGATATACCTATATTAGTATGAAGAGAGCTCTTTTTAGCCGTGTGTGGCTCTTCGCGCTGCTCTGCGTGGGATTTGCGGCCTGCTCCGACGAGGAGTTGCCCACCCCCACGCCCCAACCCTCGCAATCGACCAAATACACCATGTTGGGTGTGGAGTTGGTGGCTGCCGAGGGGAACAACACCACGCAGACGCCCGACGGCTGCAAAATCTACTTCCGCATCTATACCCAAGAGAACAAGATCAAGGGGTTCGATTTGGAGGCCCCCTTCTACGGGTGGATTGAGTCGCGCCTGCTTCCGCACCCCGTGTTGGAGCTGCGTCGTAATGAGCTGACGCCCCAAAGTGTAACCTTCTCGATCACCTCGTCGAGCGTGGAGGAGCTCTATTGGCTCTGCGTGGAGGGGGACGAGCAGGTGAGCCGCAGCCGCGTCTTGCGCGAGGGTGAGCGGGCACAGCCCAATACGACCGTCAGGTTGGAGCTGACGGACTTGGTGCCCGAGCAGTCGTATGCCATCTATGCCGCCACAAAGGGTTACTTCGAGGGGCTCTTCAGTGAGCCGTTGCGCTTCACCTGCCCCGCGCAGGTTGAGGAGCCCGAGGAGCCTGAAACTCCCGAGGGGCCTGAAACTCCCGAAGAGCCCATAACTCCCGAGGAGCCCGAGACGACGCGCCGCTTCGAGGAGGATGAGAGTCAGACGACCCCGCCCACGCAGGAGGAGGTTGTCGAGGATGAGGAGGCGGTGGTGGACTACGCCCTGAGCTTCCTGCCCCAATACTTCATTGATGGGAGCGGCTACGCCTACTTCTCGACCGACAAGAGCATCCAGGTGTGGCCCGGCGATGGCCCGATCGACAACTTCTTCGACTATCGCATCGGCCTCTTCGGGCTTTGGGCGCCGGTAGCGCTCTACGACTATCCCGAGGAGTTCTACTACGAGTTCCGCTTGCTGATGTTCCAACCCTCGAACGGAGGCTACTTCCAGACCAATTGGTTCCGTCTCGACATGAGTGTTCCGCACAGCGTGATCTCGCCCTTGTAGCCGAGAAAGGCGCAAACCCTAAATTAGCAGTACGACCAAAAATTGAAGAATGAAAAAGTGGAGTGAAGTGAGCCATCCGAACGATGAGAAGATGGCCTTGGGTAAGCGAAATTACCTCTTGATGTTTGTCGGCTTTGCCGTGATTGTGCTGGGTATGGTGTTGATGTTGGGAGGCGAGGCGGCCTCGCCCGAGCAGTTCGACTACTCGATCTTCTCGTTTCGACGCATCACCCTCGCCCCGATTGTGATTGTGGCGGGCTTTGTTTTCGAGATTTATGCCATCATGAAGCGTTAAAATTTGAGTGAATATGGAGATATTGGATGCAATTTTATTGGGTATCGTGCAGGGACTGACCGAGTTTCTGCCCGTATCGTCGAGTGGCCACCTGCAGATTGCCAAGGAGCTGCTCGGGGTGGAGATCGAGCAGAACATCACCTTCGATGTAACGCTCCACGCCGCTACGGTGTTGAGTACGATTTTGGTGATGTGGCGCGAGATTTGGCGCCTGTTGAGCGGCCTCTTTTCGCGTAAGCTGACCCCCGAACAGCAGTATGTGTTGAAAATTCTGCTCTCGATGATTCCGGCCGGTCTGGTCGGCATCCTCCTGGGCGACTATATCGAGGCGCTCTTCTCGTCGCTCATCTTCGTGGGGTGCATGCTGCTGCTGACGGCTGCGCTGCTCTCGTTTGCCTACTATGCCAAGCCCAAACCCAAGGAGGACATCTCCTACCGCGACGCCTTCATCATCGGCTGTGCCCAGGCCCTCGCCACGATGCCCGGCCTCTCGCGCTCGGGCTCGACCATCGCCACGGGCCTTCTGCTCGGCAATAAGAAGGAGTCGGTGGCCCACTTCTCGTTCCTGATGGTGATTCCGGTGATTCTGGGCAAGATGCTCTTGGATATCCTCTCGGGCGAGATGGCTGCCATGTCGATGGGTACGCTTCCCCTTGTGGCAGGCTTCGTGGCCGCCTTCGTGTCGGGCGCCCTGGCCTGCAAGTTCATGATCGACATCGTCAAGCGCGGCAAACTCATCTGGTTTGCCATCTACTGCCTGGTGGTGGGCATTGTCTGCATCATCGGCTCGCTTTAATGGGACAACCTACTAATCCGATAGCATGAGATATATTCCCGCAGAAGAGGAGAAGGCCCGGGAGAGCCTTCGAGGAGTCAATTTCGAGGAGGGCTACATCGCCGTCATCGACAAGCCGCTGGAGTGGACCTCGGCCGATGTGGTGCGTAAGATCAAGTTCGATCTGCGCAAGATAGGCTATCGCAAAATCAAGGTGGGCCACGCCGGAACGCTCGATCCGTTGGCTACGGGCATCCTGCTGGTCTGCATCGGCAAGGCGACGAAGATGGTCGAGAGCCTGCAGAGCGAGGAGAAGGAGTACGAGGCCGAGTTGATGCTGGGAGCTACGACGCCGAGCTTCGATTTGGAACATCCGATCGACAAGACCTACCCCACGGAGCATATCACGCGCGAGATGGTCGAAGAGGCCCTTGCGAAGCTCTGCGGCGAGCGCCTGCAGACCCCTCCGCTCTACTCGGCCAAGAAGGTCGAGGGGGTGAGGGCCTACGACATTGCGCGTGCGGGCGAGGAGGTCGAGTTGCGTCAGGCGCTCATCCACATCTACGAGATGGAGCTCTTGGCGTATGAGATGCCCCGCATCCGCATCCGCGTGCGTTGCAGCAAGGGTACCTACATCCGCTCGCTGGCCCGCGAGATTGGCGAGGCGGTGGCAAGCGGTGCCCACTTAACGGCCCTGCGTCGTACACGCAGTGGCGGTTTTACCGAGCGCCAGGCCTTCGAGTTGGAGGATTTTCTGAAAAAGTTGGCAGAGAACGAAACAAAGTAGCATTTTTTGCGTAATACCTTAAATTTGCATTTTTTGTAAAAAGATAACACCGCAACATGAAACTTTCACAATACAACTACGACTTTACGCCCGAGATGTTGGCGAAGTATCCGACCGAGAATCGTGATGACTCGCGCCTGCTGGTTTTGGACCGCAAGACGGGTAAAATCGAGCACCGCATCTTCAAGGAGATCATCGAGTACTTCGACGAGAAGGATCTCTTTCTCTTTAACGATACGAAGGTCTTTCCGGCCCGCCTCTACGGCAACAAGGAGAAGACCGGTGCCGAAATCGAGATATTCCTGCTGCGCGAGCTGAACCGTGAGCTGCGCCTGTGGGATGTGCTGGTCGATCCGGCCCGCAAGATCCGTATCGGCAACAAGCTCTACTTCGGCGACGACGACCTGTTGGTGGCCGAGGTAATCGACAACACCACTTCGCGTGGTCGTACGCTACGCTTCCTCTTCGATGGCAACTACGAGGAGTTCAAGGAGGCCCTCTACCGCATGGGTGAGGCCCCCCTGCCCCGTTGGGTACGCGAGAAGGTGGAGCCCGAGGATGCCGAGCGTTACCAGACCATCTTCGCCTCGAAGGAGGGTGCCGTAGCTGCCCCCACGGCCGGCATGCACTTCTCGAAACACCTGCTGAAGCGTATGGAGATCAAGGGTATCGACAGTGCCTTCTTGACGCTTCATGTGGGCCTGGGCAACTTCCGCACGGTCGATGTGGAGGATCTCTCGAAGCATAAGATGGATTCGGAGCAGTACTTCGTCTCGGAGGAGACGGCCGCGGCCGTGAATGGCGCCAAGCGCTCGGGACACAAGGTGGTGGCCATCGGTACGACGGTGATGCGTACGATCGAGACGGTGGTCTCGACCGGTGGTATGATCAATGCCCACAACGGTTGGACCAACAAGTTCATCTTCTCGCCCTACGACTTCACGGTGGCCGATGCCATGGTCTCGAACTTCCACCTGCCCTACTCCACGCAGTTGATGATGGTGGCCGCTTATGGTGGTTACGATGCCGTGATGAATGCCTACAAGGTGGCCAAGGAGGAGGGTTATCGCTTCGGTACCTATGGCGATGCGATGCTGATTCTTTAGTCGTCAAAGGCGGAAAAGTGAAAAAAATTTCGTAATTTTGCTATCGAAGGCAATTTTGAAAAACCATTCGAATATGGCTAACAAGATATTGTATGTATGTCAGGAGATAATGCCCTATCTCCCCGAGACCGAGGAGTCGCAGCTCTGCCGCCGACTCTGTCAGGCCATGCAGGAGCATGGGAACGAGATCCGTACCTTCATGCCTCGTTACGGAACCATCAACGAGCGCAGACACCAGCTCCATGAGGTGATTCGTCTCTCGGGCATGAATCTCATCATCGACGATACCGACCACCAGCTTATCATCAAGGTGGCCTCGATTCCTTCGGCCCGCGTGCAGATTTACTTCATCGACAACGACGACTACTTTTCGCGCAAGGCCCTCCTGATGGACGAGGCGGGTGAGGAGTTTAAGGATAATGACGAGCGTGCCATCTTCTTTGCGCGTGGCGTATTGGAGACGGTCAAGAAGTTGCGCTGGACCCCCACGGTTGTCCACTGCCACGGCTGGTTCTCGTCGGTGGTACCCCTCTACCTGAAGCAGGTGTTTGCCGACGATCCCATCTTCCGCGATGTGAAGGTGGTTCTCTCGCTCTACAACGACGCCTTTGAGAAGCCGCTGGCAGCCGATTTCGGCAAGAAGGTGGCCGGTGAGGGTGTTGAGGATAGTAATTTGTCGCTTTTGGAGTCCCCCTCATACGAAAATCTCTATCGCTTCGTTATGAACTATGCCGACGGATTTGTGGTGGCATCGCCCGATGTCAAGCCCGAGGTGGTAGAGCTCCTCAAGGCGAGCGGAAAGCCCCTTTTGGAGTACCAAAATCCGGAGGATGAGGAGTTTTTCGCCAATTATAACCGATTCTATGAAGCTTTATAATCGTTTGAGTCGCCTTGTGGCATCGCTCGGAGTGGTAGCCCTCGCTTCGCTCCTCACCTTCGTGGGGTGTACCGAGGTGGATGATTCGCTGGGCTCGGAGTTTATTCCCGGCAACCAACAGCTCAAGATAGGCTTTCGCCACATAGGCAACTGCTTCGAGACAAGACTCTACCGTACCGACTCGATTCGCACCTCCAACATCGAGGTGGGACTGTTGGGTACGACCCGCAGCGACACCTTTGGTCTGCGCTCTGCGGGCTTCTATACGCAGTACACCTGGGGCTACTGTCCCGATTCGACCGAGGGCTTCGGCCATCGTCCCATCTTCGACTCCATCATGCTGGGTATGGTGGTGAACGACTACGGCGGCGATACGACACTTGTGCGCCGTTACGAGGTCTATGAGGTGGTTGACGACAGCTTCCTGCGCGAGAGCGAGGATACGGTCTACTACGGCAACTTTGACCTCTCGCCCTACTTGAGCGCAGAGCCCGCCTTCACCTTCGACTTCCCCAACCAGGAGAAGGGTATCTACACCACCTCGACGGCTGTGCGCATGCACCCCACCGAGCGTGGTCGCGCCCTGATTCGCCGTATGATGCTCTTGGAGGGCGACTTCGAGGGGAACAACATGGATGGATTCTACGATTCGGAGCAGTGGACCGAGAAGTTCAAGGGGCTCTACTTCAAGCCGCAGCAGGAGCCTGCCGCGGGGGAGCGGGGTGCCATCTACTCGCTCTCGCTCATTGAGTCGGGATTGATTCTCTATGGTCGTAATCGCAACGAGGAGGACCCCTCGCTGATTCAGGATACCACCATCTCGCTCTACTACTTCAACGACGACAATGCTACCTCGGGTGGCGTGTCGCTCAATACGATTCGTCACGACTATGCTCAATCGCACTTTGCCGACAAGGAGTTTGAGGAGCAGGTCGAGGAGCGTTCGCTCACCGAGTTGTGCTATGTGGAGGGCCTGTCGGGTATCGTAACCGAGATTACCCTCACCGAGAGCCTCTTCCGGCAGTTGGAGGAGGTCTTGACCACTACCCTCGACGAGGCGGGCAACCGCTATAAGTCGTTGGCCATCAACCAGGCCATACTCTCGATTTACGACCATGCAACGCCCCTGAAGCGCTATGATGAGGAGGGCGAGCCCCCCTATTGGTCGATCGATTGGTCGAACTTCGCGCCCGATGAGGCGATGATTGAGCGCATGGAGAGCGCCATGCCGCGTTTGGGACTCTACGCCTCGTACAAGGGGCTGGTGGGTGTAGCCGACTACGCCTATGCCTACGAGGAGAGCCTCGGCTCGCTCAACTTTGGCGGCTACCTGAACCGCAGCCGCGGTTGCTATGCCATGGATATTTCGGTTCACCTGCAGTCGTTGTGGAATAGCTATCTGAAGGATCAGGAGGCCTTCCTCGGGGAGCCCGAGAAGCGTGCTCTCTACCTCGGCCCCGAAGCCTTCAGTGTGAACAGCTTCCGCACCATGTCGGGGCAGGGCATGGCCGACTACCCGGGCCACGAGAACTCCATGAAGTTGGAGATTACCTACACATTGATTAAGTAAACGAGAAGAACCTAAGTGGCAGCTTAGGTTTTCTCATGTGCGCAGCGAGCCCACCGAGGGCGTAAGTGCCCCACAGAAGAGCCGTTTCGGGCGAGGGGAGGCTGTCGAATAAAATAGATAGAGATGAAGCAGAATTTGGTAATTGTCGAGTCGCCTGCCAAGGCCAAGACAATCGAGAAATTTTTGGGAGATGAATTTATGGTGCGTTCCAGCTTTGGCCACATCCGCGATTTGGCCAAAAAGGGACTCGGCATCGATGTTACAGAGGGTTTTGTCCCCCAATACGAGATTCCGGAGGAGAAACAGAAGTTGGTGAGCGATTTGGCCAAGCTGGCCGCCGGCAAGACGGTGTGGCTCGCCTCCGATGAAGACCGCGAAGGAGAGGCCATCGCATGGCACCTGACCGAAGTGTTGGGTCTCCCGGTCGATAAGACGAAGCGTATCGTCTTCCACGAGATTACGAAGCGTGCCATCCTGGAGGCTATCGAGAAGCCCCGCACGGTGGATATGAATCTGGTCAATGCGCAGCAGGCGCGTCGCGTATTGGATCGTCTGGTGGGTTTTGAGCTCTCGCCCGTTCTTTGGAAGAAGGTGCGTCCGCAGCTCTCGGCAGGTCGTGTGCAGAGCGTGGCGGTGCGTCTGTTGGTGGAGCGCGAGCGCGAGATTATCGCCTTCCGTTCGACCCCCTATTTCCGCGTCGTGGCCCAATTCTATACCGAGGGCAACAAGCAAAACCTCTTCAAGGCGGAGCTCTCGCAGCGCTTTGCAACGCGCGACGAGGCCGAGAAGTTCCTCCAAAGTTGCATCGCCAACCACTTTGTGGTGGCCAAGTCGGAGGAGAAGCCCGCGCAGCGCTTCCCGGCACCCCCCTTCACCACCTCGACCCTCCAGCAGGAGGCGGGGCGCAAGTTGGGCATGTCGGTCTCGCAGACCATGCAGGTGGCACAACGCCTCTACGAGCAGGGTTTGATTACCTACATGCGTACCGACTCGGTAAACCTCTCGAAGCAGGCCCTGGCACAGTGTAAGGAGGTCATCACCGAGCTCTATGGCGAGAAGTACTCGTCGTGGCGCACCTATAAGACCAAGTCGAAGGGAGCCCAGGAGGCCCACGAGGCGATTCGTCCCTCCTATATTGATCGTCAGACCATCGAGGGTACGGCCGCCGAGAAGCGCCTCTACGAGTTGATTTGGAAGCGTACGGTCGCCTCGCAGATGGTGCCCGCCGAGATCGACCGCACGACGGTTGTTATCGAGGGGGTAGAGAACAAGGCCCAATTTACGGCCACGGGCGAGGTGGTTCGTTTCGACGGTTTCCTGCGTCTGGACAACACCGAAACCCCCGATGAGGAGAATCAGCCGAATGAAGCAGAGGCCGCGCTGCTGCCCCCGATGAAGAGTGGCGACGAGGTCTCGATGGCCCAGATGACCGCCACCGAGCGATTTACACAGGCCCCCTCGCGTTACAACGAGGCCTCGTTGGTGAAGCGCATGGAGGAGCTCGGCATCGGTCGTCCCTCGACCTACGCCCCCACCATCACCACCATCATCAACCGTGGTTATGTGGTGAAGCAGAACAAGGAGGGGCAGAAGCGCAGCTACCTGCAGCTGACCCTCTCGTCGCAGGGCCGCATCTCCGAGAAGAGCCTCTCGGAGAGCGTCGGCAAGGAGAAGAGCCGCCTGCAGCCCACCGATATCGGCATGATGGTGAACGACTACCTCGAGTTGCAGTTCGCCCCGATTCTCGACTACAACTTCACGGCCAATGTCGAGAAGGAGTTTGACCGCATCGCCGAGGGTGAGATTACCTGGGGAGGCATGATTCACGACTTCTACGGCCCCTTCCACAAGATGGTGGACGAGGCTGTCGGCTCGCAGACCAACCGTGCGGCACAGATTCGCACGCTCGGCATCGACCCCAAGAGTGGTTATGAGGTGCGTGCCCGCATCGGCCGCTATGGCCCGATGGTCGAGATTGCCACCCCCGAGGGGGAGAAGCCCCGCTACGCCTCGCTCAAGAAGGGGCAGCTTATCGAGTCGATTACGCTGGAGGAGGCCCTCGACCTCTTCGCCCTGCCCCGCGTGTTGGGCGAGTTGGATGGCGAGGAGCTGGTGGTAGGCTTGGGCCGCTACGGTGCCTATATCCGCCACGGCAAGTCGTTCACCTCGCTCGAGAAGAGCGACGACCCCTACACCATCACGGTGGAGCGTGCCACGGAGTTGGTTCTCAAGCAGCGTGAGCGCGGTGCAGCAGCGCAGGGCCTTATCAAGAGCTTCGATCGGGAGCCCGAGATGCAGATCAAGAGCGGCCGCTATGGTGCCTACATCGCCTACAAGGGGAAGAACTATCGCATCCCGAAGGGGCGTAAGGCAGAGGCTCTGACCCTGGAGGAGTGCCACGAAATCGTCGAGAAGTCGAAAAAGTAGAGAGAGAAGAGAAATTTCTTAATAGTAAACCTAAAACAAGATGAAGAAAATTTTGATGTTGGCCCTGCTGGTGGGTTTGGTTCTCCCCGCAGCTGCCAAGAAGAAGGAGGAGGTGAAGGGTTATCAGTTCACCGACCAAAAGTGTGCAGCCATTACCCCTGTGAAGGATCAGCACCGTAGCGGTACCTGCTGGTGCTTCTCGGCCCTCTCGTACCTCGAGAGCGAGATTTTGAAGCAGGGTGGCAAGGAGATTCACCTCTCGGAGATGTGGATTGTCCGTAATATCTACTTTGAGAAGGCGGTGAAGTATGTGCGCCTGCACGGTGCCCTGAACTTTGCTGTGGGCGGCGCTGCCGGCGATGTGACGCACGGTATCAAGAAGTATGGTATCGTTCCCCACGAGGTCTATACGGGCTTCAACTACGGTACCGACAAGCCCCACTTCAACGAGATTGATGCAGTATTGAAGGCGTATGTAGATTCCATCATCAAGGCCCCCAACAAGAAGCTGACCACGGCCTGGATGAATGGTCTGAACGCCATTCTGGATGCCTACTTCGGTGAGATGCCCGAGACCTTCGTTTGGGAGGGCGTGGAGTATACGCCCCACTCGTTTGCCGAGTCGCTGCCCATCAATATCGACGACTATGTGAGCCTGACGAGCTACACGCACCACCCCTTCTACGAGCCCTTCGTGCTGGAGGTGCCCGACAACTGGCGCTGGGAGGCCTCCTATAACCTCCCCCTCGAGGAGCTGATGCAGACGATGGACTACGCCATCGAGAACGGTTACGCCATCGAGTGGGCTACCGATGTAAGCGAGAAGGGCTTCAGCCGCACGAAGGCCATCGGTATCGTGCCCGATGCCGAGCTCGATGGTCAGGATGGTACCGAGGCCGAGCGCTGGGGTAAACTGACCGAGGCCGAGAAGGAGGCTGCTCTCTACAGCTTCGACGGCCCCGTGAAGGAGCTTGAGATTACGCAGGAGATGCGCCAGGAGGCCTACGACAACTACGAGACGACCGACGACCACGGCATGGTGATCGTGGGTGAGGCCGTAGACCAGGCCGGCAACCCCTTCTACAAGGTGCTCAACTCGTGGGGCGAGCGCGGTCCCTACAAGGGCTACTTCTACTTCTCGCGCCCCTTCTTCGAGTATAAGACGATGTCGATTCTGATCAACAAGAACGCCATCCCCGCCGAGATTCGCGAGAAGCTGGGTCTCTAAACGCGAGGCTTTCATACGCTGTGGCGAGCGCACCCGTTGGGGTGCGCTCGCTCTTTTTTCGGGGGGCGAAGCGTTCTGTGCAGAGGGTTCGGCCAACTCTTTTTGACGAGGGTATAGGAATTTTCGATTTGAATAACTATCTTTGTAAATACGAGTTGAATAGAACCACCCCCCCCCGAATTGTGTGTTAAAAAAACCGTGCAGAGGAATATGCGCACGAAAGCAGAAGAACTCACGGGTTGTAACAGGCCGATGACGGATGGCGCGACACAATCTACCGAAAACCTGCCCACAGAGCTTAGCTTGGGCGCCTATGAATATCGTATATGGATCGAGTAATTACCCTCTTTGCGACCCTTCTGTTGTTGGTGGGCTGCCACGGTGCGGAGCAGAAGATCTCCTCGCCCGACGGACGCACCCAGCTCCGCTTTTCGCTTACCGAAGCCGGTGAGCCCGCCTATTCGCTTACCTTCGACGGTGAGGAGTTGATTCCCTGCTCGCGCCTGGGTCTTACCACCACCGAGGCCGACTTCACCCACGGGCTCTCCCTGGTAGAGGTCGAGAAGAGCTCCTTTGATGAGAGTTGGGAGCCCGTATGGGGTCAGTTTGCCGAGATTCGCAATCATTATCATGCGCTGACGGCTACGCTGGCGACCCCCACAGGCGAGGAGATGAAGATCGAGATGCGCCTCTTTGACGATGGTCTGGGTCTGCGCTACATCCTCTCGGGTGAGGGCAAGGCGGCCATCACGGGCGAGCGCACCGAGTTCCGTATGGGCGACGACTACGAGGCCCACTGGATTGCCGGCAGTGATGACGATGCCGAGTTTGACTATATGCACACTCGTTTGAGTGGGATTACGCCCGAGGCGATGCAGCAGTCGGCCGGTCGTGTGCGCGGCCTGATGGCGTGTGGCGTCTCGACCCCCGTGGCGATGAAGAGCACGGCGACGGGGAATCACCTGGCTATTCACGAGGCGGCTCTGTGGCACTACCCGGGCATGGCCCTGGCGTGGGAGAACGAGGGGCGCTGCTTTACCTCGGAGATTGCCGGCGACCAAGAGGTGAAGAGCGAGGTTGAACTCCCCTTCTCGACCCCGTGGCGCACGGTCATCGTGGGTGATCGCGCCGGAGCGCTCGTGGAGTCGTGCCTGGTGCTCAATCTCAACGAGCCCTGCAAGTTGGAGGATACCTCGTGGATCAAGCCGATGAAGTATGTGGGTGTCTGGTGGGAGATGCACCTCAAGGTCTCGATCTGGGACTGCGATGGCGCCTATCCGCACTGCGCCACGACCGAGAATGTGAAGCGTTATATCGACTTTGCCGCCGAGAATGGCTTCGGGGGCGTGCTGGTCGAGGGGTGGAATGTCGGTTGGGGGCGTGGCGAGCGCTTCGACTACTCGAAGCCCTATCCCGACTTCGATATGGAGGAGCTGGCCCGTTATGCCGAGTCGAAGGGGGTCGAGCTGATCGGCCACCACGAGACCTATGCCAATGTGGCCAACTACGAGGAGCAGATGAGCGACGCCTACGCCTACTACGCCGCGCACGGCCTTAATAGCGTCAAGACAGGCTATGTGGGGCGTATCGCCGGCCACAAACACTACGACCGTTGGATGGTTGACCACTACAACCGCACGGTGGTCGAGGGGGCTGCTCACAAGCTCTGTATCGACATCCATGAGCCGATTCACTCGACCGGTATCTGCCGTACCTATCCCAACCTGATGAGCGCCGAGGGTATGCGCGGTCAGGAGTGGCAGGCCTGGAATTCGGGCAACTCGATCGACCACAACCCCACGCTCCCCTTTACGCGTAATGTGGCCGGTGCCATGGACTTCACGCCCGGTATCTTTGATGTGCGCTACCACAACACAATCAACCGTGCGGCCGCCACGCCCGATGGGAGCGTCAATCCCGACTACGACTACCGCTACTTCGTTAATTCGACGCTGGCCCACCAGCTGGCCCAATATGTGGTCTTCTACAGTCCGATTCAGATGGCTGCCGACCTGCCCGACAACTACCGCGAGCGTGACGATGCCCTGCAATTTATCCGCGATGTGCCGGTGGATTGGGCCGTGACCCGCTGCCTCGATGCCGAGATTGGCGACTATGTCGTCACGGCACGCCGCGATAAATTCTCCGATGATTGGTATGTGGGCGGCATTACGGACGGCGAGGAGCGCACCATCACCCTCGCTCTCGACTTCCTCGAAGAGGGGCGTCGCTACGAGGCAACCCTCTACTGCGATGGCGACAACGCTTCGTGGAACGAGCGCCCGACCGATTACTGCATCGAGAGGAGCGAGGTGGCTGGCGAGGATAACCTTACAATCCGCATGGCCCCCGGAGGCGGCTTCGCCCTGCAACTCAAAGCTCTTGAGGAGTAGTCTTTCCCCTTCGCTCGCCGTGGGGCCTGAACAAAAACTTGTCGGGAAACGGTCTTCCCCCGGATTTGAACGGTCTCCGCAGAGATGAGCCGACCCAAAGAGAAAAATAGATCGTCAACCGATGGTTGAAATAATAGACAGAGAGGCTGTGGTCAAACCTGTTTGAACCATAGCCTCTCTGTCTATTTTCGTTGCGGAGCAATGCGATCTATTTTCTCTTGCCGATTAGTCGGCCATGTCGCCACTGACTGAACGAATTCCCTATCCACGAAAAAACAAAAGCAGTCAATCTCTTGACTGCTTTGTTTTGTAGTGGATAGGGGATTCGAACCCCTATGTCATGCGTGAGAGGCATGTATCCTAGCCCTTAGATGAATCCACCAGAACTTGTTTCGTGCTGCAAAGGTACGAACAAATTTCATATTTGCAAATTTTTCCGTCAAAAAATGTGAAAAATTTCATCATTACCCCTTAAAAAGCGGAAAAATGTTGCTTGCAACGCCTCCAATCCCCCTCGATTCTAATTGTGAATTGAATAGATTTTGTGCTAATGCAGCTTGGTGCGAATGGGGCATACAAAGCGAGGCAAAATTTAAGATATTTTTGAGAGAGGGGTTTATATGCAACGCTCGGCAATAAAATTGCGGATGGGTATACAAAGCGTGTCACTATACGGCTTCACGAGGCGTGCTTTTTTGTTTTAGAGGAGCAAATTTTGTCTTAACGAAGTAAGCCCCGGATGGGATGTACTAAAGTGTACCTCCCATTCGGGGCGAACAAGGCAAGGCAAAATTTGCCCTATAAAACAAAAAAGTGAGGGCATCGGAGGTATTCGATGCGAAGCGAGCACCGCTTTCCCATCTTAGTAACAAAACCTGCCACCGTGGTGGCACCTTTTGCTACAACCTGCCGATTTCCTCAACCAACCTAAAACTACTAACCTAAATGAACCTTAAAACTTCACTGCAAAGGTAAGGCGAAAAATAATACCGTGCAAGTTTTTTATTAAAAATTTTGCATAATTTATCAAATTTTTTGAAAATATCGCTTTTTGCTTAAACACTTCAAACACAGAGGGGTCAAAAGTTTCAATTTGTAACCGCTTTTCGGAGTAAAATCGGGCGGTTTTTGCTCATATGGGGCGAATGAGGGGTGGCCGACGGAGTTAATTTTGCTCAAATAGAGGGGGTTGTGAGGTGGTGGATGCTATTTTTTTGGGGTTGGGGGCTTGCGGATACCTATTTTTTATGTATCTTTGCCCCGCAAAAGCAGGCGGCATTGGGGCCGGGCTTTTCGATTGTCGGCCACTTCGGCCCGCGCAGTCGAAAGAGTTTGGTTGAGAACCGCCGAAGGTTACACTAATTTAATTTTTATTAAAAGTTATGAAGACTTTACAGATTTCGGCCGTAAAGCGTGAGGATTACGGCAAGAAGGCCGCCAAGGCGGTACGCCGCGAGGGTATGATTCCCTGCGTGCTGAATGGTGCAGGCGAGGCTCTCTCGTTCTCGGTAGATGCAAAGGCCGTGAAGCCCCTGATCTACACCCCCGCATCGTACATCGTTGAGCTCACCATTGATGGTCAGGTTTACCAGGCCGTTATGCGCGAGGTACAGTTCCACCCCGTGCGTGAGCAGATTCTGCACATCGATTTCTATCAAATTCAGGCCGGTAAGCCCGTTGCCATCGCTGTTCCCGTTCGTCTGACCGGTAACGCCGAGGGTGTTAAGGTGGGTGGTAAGCTGGTTCTGTCGGCTCGCAAGCTCGTTGTTAGCGCTCCCGTTGAGAACCTGCCCGATGAGATCACCGTTGATGTTACCTCGCTGGGCGTTGGTAAGACCATCTTCGTAGGCGACCTCCAGGTTGAGGGTCTGAAGTTCGTTACTCCCGCAACCACCGCTGTCTGCGCTGTACGCGTTACCCGTGCTTCGCGTGGTGCCGCTGCTGCCGAGGCTGCCGGTCGCAAGTAATCGAAAGGCGATTGATGATAAAGGGCTGTTCCTTTCGGGACGGCCCTTTGTTTTAAGAGATTATGGATTTTAACTTATTGGCATGGCTGCGCGGCCTCTTCGCCTCGTCGAAGAGGGGTGGCGAGGTGATCGAGACGCCACAGCAGCCGCAAGAGACGCTGACAGGAATGAAATATCTGATTGTAGGATTGGGAAATATCGGCGCCGAGTACCACGATACGCGCCACAACATCGGCTTCAAGGTGGTCGATGCGTTAGCCGAGAAGGTGGGTGCCACCTTTGCGACCGACCGCTACGGGGCGGTGGCCGAGTTCCGCCATCGCGGACATATCGTCACACTGCTCAAGCCCTCCACCTATATGAATCTCTCGGGTAAGGCGGTGCGCTATTGGCTCGAGGCGACACGCACGCCGATGGAGAACCTGCTGATTATTGTGGATGACATCGCCCTCCCGTTTGGCTCGTTGCGCATGCGCATGAAGGGGTCGGATGGTGGCCACAACGGCTTGAAGAGTATCAACGAGCTGCTCTCGACGGACGGCTATGCGCGCATCCGCTTCGGCATTGGTGGCGACTTCCCGCGTGGCTACCAGGTGGACCATGTGTTGGGCCACTGGACCGACGAAGAGCAGCAGCAGATGGCCGAGCGTCTGAAACTCTTTGTCGATGCCGCCCTCTCGTTTGTCTCGGTGGGTGCGCAGCGCACGATGAATACCTATAATAAGAAGTAGCATCCCCAATCGGGATAAAAAAAGAGCTCCGAAAGAGCTCTTTTTTTATGCTTGGCGCTCGGCTATCTTGCGGTTAAACCAACGAATCTGGGGTGCGAGCAGCAACAGGGCCAAAAGCGAGGCGACGCTGTCGGCAATCGGCATCGAGAGCCATACGCCGTCCACCCCCATGCGGGGCGGGAGCAGAATGAGCAGCGGTACCAGGAAGAGCATCTGTCGTGTCATCGAGAGCAGGATGGCGCGCTTGGGTTTGCCGATGTATTGGAAGAAGTTGCTCGTTACAATCTGGAAGCCCACAATCGGGAATACCGAGACCACGATGCGCAGGCCGTGGCAGACGGCCTCGATCAGCTCGGTGGCGTTGGGGTCGCTGCCGTCGACAAAGAGCATCGCCACCTGGTGCGGGAAGAGCTGTCCGATTAGGAAGGCGGTGGTCGTTACGCACATGGCGCAGCCGATGGTGATGAAGAGGGTCTTCTTCACGCGGTTGTATTGCTTGGCGCCGTAGTTGTAGCCCACGATGGGCTGCATGCCCTGGTTCAGGCCCGCTACCACCATCACAAAGAGGAGCACCACGCGGTTGATAACGCCGTAGGCCCCGATGTAGAGGTCGCCACCGTTGTTCTGCAACGCCTTGTTGACGAAGATGACGACAATCGAGGCGCAGAGGTGGAGCAGGAAGGGGGCTGTGCCGATCGAGATGATGCCGGCCACAATCTTCTTGCGCAGGCGGAAGATGCCGCGCTTGAAGTGCAGGAAGCTGTCGCTACGCGCAAAGTGGCTCAGCGAGATGGAGAGGGCCGTGGCCTGGGCGATCACCGTGGCGAAGGCCGAGCCGCGAATACCCCACCCGAAGACAAAGATAAAGAGGGGGTTCAGGGCGCAGTTTACCGCCACCGCCGTGAGCATGATCATCATCGCCTTGCGGGGGTAGCCCGAGGCGCGCAACACCTCATTCAGGCCCAGGTACATGTGGGTAATGACCGAGCCTGCCAGAATGATCTGCATAAAGTCGCGCGCATAGCCGATGGTCTGCTCGCTTGCCCCGAAGAAGTAGAGTATGGGATCGAGGAAGAGGATGCTGATGACCATCATCAGCAGACCCACCAGGATGTTGAGCAACACCACATTGCCGAGGGTCTTTTCGGCCGCAGCACGGTTGCCCTCACCCAGTCGGATCGAGATGATGGCGGCGGCACCCACACCCACCATCGAGCCGAAGGCCGACGAGAGGTTCATCAGCGGCATCGTAAGGGCCAGGCCCGAGATGGCCATGGCGCCTACGCCGTGCCCGATAAAGATGCTGTCTATGATGTTGTAGAGCGACGACGAGGTCATGGCGATGATGGCCGGGATGGCGTATCGTGCCAGGAGCGACGAGAGTCGGTCGGTACCTAACGAGAGGGGTGTTACTGCTTGTTGCTTTTTCATTGTGTCCTAAAAAAGACGCGCAAAGATACTCAATAATTATGAAAACGAAAAACGGATTGCATGCAGCAATCCGTTTTCTTTGGTTTTTCGGTCGGAACTTTTTCGCCCAATGGGCTTTACTTCGCGGAGTTTGCCCCCCTTACTTCGCGTAGCTGACAGCGCGCGTTTCGCGAATGACGGTGATCTTGACTTGGCCGGGCAGGAGATTGGGCCTTGCACAGGGGTCTTATTGCACTCCCTTTCGGGATGCACACGGGTTACATAAAAACCCCTCCCTTTGGCAAAGGGAGGGGCAGGGGAGGGAATGTGGATATGGCCGAATGGCCTATCCCGTTTCCAGACATTACTTCGCGTAGCTGACAGCGCGCGTTTCGCGGATGACGGTGATTTTTACTTGACCGGGATAGGTCATTTCGTCCTGGATCTTTTTGGCGATGTCGTGCGAGAGGCTCTCCGACTCCTGGTCCGAGAGTTTGTCGGCGCCGACGATTACGCGCAGCTCGCGGCCGGCCTGGATGGCGTAGGTCTTCACCACACCCGGGTAGGAGAGGGCGATATCCTCCATCTCCTTCAGGCGCTTGATGTAGGACTCCACCACCTCGCGGCGGGCACCCGGGCGGGCACCCGAGATGGCGTCGCATACCTGAATGATGGGGGCGATCATCGAGGTCATCTCGGCCTCGTCGTGGTGTGCTCCGATGGCGTTGCATACCTCGGGCTTCTCCTTGTACTTCTCTGCGAGCTTCATGCCGATGATTGCGTGCGGCAGTTCGGGCTCGTCATCGGGCACCTTGCCCACATCGTGCAGCAGACCTGCGCGGCGGGCGGTCTTGGGGTTGAGGCCCAGCTCGGCGGCCATGATACCGGCCAGGTTGGCCGTCTCACGGGCGTGCTGCAAGAGGTTCTGGCCATACGACGAGCGGTACTTCATCTTACCGATCAGACGAATCAGTTCGGGGTGCAGGCCGTGAATACCGAGGTCGATGGCGGTACGCTTACCCACCTCGACAATCTCCTCCTCGATCTGCTTCTTCACCTTGGCTACCACCTCCTCGATGCGGGCGGGGTGGATGCGGCCGTCGGTGACGAGCTGGTGGAGGGCCAGGCGGGCAATCTCGCGACGCACGGGGTCGAAGCCGCTCAAGATGATCGCCTCGGGGGTGTCATCCACGATGATCTCGATGCCGGTGGCGGCCTCCAGAGCACGGATGTTGCGACCCTCGCGGCCGATGATGCGGCCCCTCACCTCGTCGCTGTCGATGTTGAATACCGTCACGGCATTCTCGATGGCGGTCTCGGTGGCTACGCGCTGAATCGATGCGACGATGATGCGCTTGGCCTCCTTCGTGGCGGTGAGCTTGGCCTCCTCGATGGTCTCGTTGATGTAGGCGGCGGCATCGCTCTTGGCCTCGGCCTTCATGTTCTCGACCAGGATGTTCTTGGCCTCCTCCGAGCTCATGCCCGAGATCTGCTCCAGACGGCTGTTCTGCTCGAGGCGCAGACGCTCGACCTCCTCCTCTTTGCCCTGCAGGCGCTGCACCTGGCTCTGCACCTGCCCCTTGAGGCGGTCGTTCTCTTTGATCTTGTTCTCCAGGTCGCGCTGCTGGTTGATGAGGTTGTTCTCAATCTGCTTGGCGCGCTGCTCACTCTGGGCAATCTTCTGATTGCGCTCATTTACCTGGCGGTCGTGTTCGCTTTTGAGTTGTATGAACTTCTCTTTTGCCTGCAGGATCTTCTCCTTTTTAATCATCTCGCCCTCGGCTTCGGCCTCCTTGATGGCGGCCTCGCGACGCATCTTGATACTCTGCTTGAGCACCAGGTTGGTGACAAGCACATAGACCACGATGCCGACGATGGCGGACAAACAGGCGGTTAAAATAATGGTACCCATTTGTTGTTTGTGTTTGTATTGGTTTATATTGAGTTAAAATGGTCAAAAAAAACCGCATAAGATTCCCTCTTTCGTTTGACGAATCTGCAAGATAAGTCATGTGTGGGGTCGTTGCAGGTCGCAATCTTCCAACGGTCGCCGCAGCGACACCCCGAAGGGTTAAGGCCTGATTTTGAAAGGCATCCGTTGCCCCAATGTAAAATTTGTTCAGTTTCGCAAAGCTCAAGGAATCTATGCGGGTAGATTCTTTCGTATGTCAAGAACGCGACGGCCGACTGAAGGGGGCCGTTCCCTTTGCCCCGAGGGGCTATCCCTCGTTGGAGGGCTCGTTCAAGTAGTGATCCAAACGGTGGCTCATCTCCTCCAACCGTTTCAAATCTTCGCCACCCACCTCACGGCTCTGGCGCATTTGTACATAACCGATGGCCAGGTGCAGGGCAGCCATAGCCAGGTAATCTCGATCTTCAAATCCCTTATATTTACCACGCTTGAAGCTGTCTATCAGGTCGTTGACCTCCTGCTCGGCCAAGCGATACGCCTCCTCCTTCTCGGGCGAGGTGTTCACTCGGTAGGCCTTGCCGGCCACCTTCAGGTGCATGGTCAGTTTTTTATTCTCCTCCATAGAAGTTCAGCTTCTGCTCTATACGGGTTTGTTCAATAGGGCGATGCACTTGTCTACCTCCCGCATTAAACGGTTTACTCGTGCGCGGGCCTTCTCCTTGTTGGCACTATTGCCCGCCAACCCTTCGCTCAACTGCATCCGCTCCAGCTCATGATCCATCGCGCGCAGACGCTCCTCGAGGAGACGCTTCTCCTCCTTCAGGGCATCGCGCTCGGCCGTCAGCTTGCCACACAGAGCCACCATCTTGCGATGCTCCTCCATGAGGCGCTCCTGGCGGGCCTCCAACTCTACGATGATACTTTTCACTGCCATGTCAACAGACGGATGCTAATTCGTAACAAAGATAGAAATTTATTTCTATATTTCAAAATTTTCTAATTTTGGGGGTGCGCTTGTGGGGGCGGTTCTATCCCTTTCGGGCGCCATTTCGCCCCTTTTGCGGCACCAATCGGCCCCGTTGGCCCCCTTAACGACCCACCACCTCGCCGTAGAGGTCGTACTCCGAGCCGTCGGTCAGGTGTACCGTGTAGAAGCGACCCTTGATGAGGCGCTTGCCGGCGACGGGAATCAGAATCTCCTGATCCACCTCGGGCGAGTCGTACTGCGTGCGCCCCACGTAGTAGTCGCCCTGGCGTGAGTCGATGATGACACGCTCGGTGCGTCCCACACGCTTCAGGTTGTTTTGGCGTGAAATTTCGCTCTGCAACCCCATCAGGCGCGCTACGCGCTGCTGCTTCACCTCATCGGGCACATCGTCGGTCAGCTCGCGGGCCGAGTAGGTGCCCTCCTCCTCGGAGTAGGCAAAGACGCCCAGGCGGTCGAACTTCACCTCGCGGACAAACTCCATCAGCTCCTCAAAATCCTGCTCCGTCTCGCCGGGGTAGCCCACCAACATCGTGGTGCGCAGGGCGATGTCGGGAATGCGACGGCGCAGACGCTCGATAAGCTCCACCGCCTCGGCCTTGGTGTGGCGACGCTTCATCGCCCGCAGCTGGTTGTCGGAGATGTGCTGGAAGGGGATGTCGAGATACTTGCAGATCTTGGGCTCGCGGGCCATCACCTCGATGACATCCTCCGGAAAGCCCGTGGGGTAGGCGTAGTGGAGACGAATCCACTCCAACCCCTCGATGCGACAGAGGGCCTCCAGCAGCTCGGCCAGGCGACGCTTGCCGTAGAGGTCGATGCCGTAGTAGGTGGTGTCCTGGGCGATGACCATCAGCTCCTTCACGCCACGGCTCACCAACCCCTCGGCCTCGCGCAAGAGCTGCTCCATCGGTACCGAGACATGCTCGCCACGAATGAGCGGAATGGCGCAGTAGCCACACTTCCAGTTGCACCCCTCGCCGATTTTGAGGTAGGCGTAGTGCTTCGGGGTGGTGATCACGCGCTCGGTCTCGCAGGCTGTGTTGTACTCGCCACCCAGGGCCTTCACCACGCCGGCCCAATCCTTCACGCCGAAGAACTCGTCCACCTCGGGGAGCTCGGCGCGCAGCTCGTCGGCGTAGCGCTCCGAGAGGCAGCCGATGACGAAGAGTTGCTCGATCTTGCCGGCCATCTTCAGCTCGGCAGCCTGCAAAATCAGTTCGATCGACTCCTGCTTGGCATCGCCGATAAAACCACAGGTGTTGATGACCACCACCTTGGCATCGGTGCGGTCGCTGTCGGCCACCACCTCGTAACCCGAGGCGTGAAGTTGTGCCATCAGGTGCTCCGAATCGACCGTATTCTTCGAGCAGCCGAGCGTTATGACATTAATTTTTTTCATCTCCAAAGAGGGCATTTACAAACTCCTTTCTGTCGAATATCTTGAGTTGGTCCACCCCCTCGCCTACGCCGATGTAGCGTACCGGAATGTGGAATTGGTCGCTGATGCCGATTACCACGCCACCCTTGGCCGTGCCGTCGAGCTTGGTGATCGTAAGCGAGGTTACCTGCGTGGCCTGGGTAAACTGCTTGGCCTGCTCAAAGGCGTTCTGGCCCGTCGAGCCGTCGAGTACGAGCATCACCTCGTGCGGAGCGTCGGGAATCACCTTCGCCATCACATTGCGAATCTTCGTGAGCTCGTTCATCAGGCCGATCTTGTTGTGCAGACGACCCGCCGTGTCGATCAGCACCACCTCGGCTCCGTTGGCCACGGCCGACTTCAGCGTGCCGAAGGCCACCGATGCGGGGTCGCTGCCCATCTCCTGGCGAATCATCGTCGCTCCGGCGCGCTCGGCCCATACGGCGAGCTGGTCGATGGCAGCCGCACGGAAGGTGTCGGCCGCACCGATGTAGACCTTGCGGCCCGCCTTCGTGAGCTGGGCAGCCAGCTTACCGATGGTGGTCGTCTTGCCGGCGCCGTTCACACCCACCACCATCATCACATAGGGCATGCCGGGCTTCACCTCGATGCCGAAGTCGCGCTCCGAGCGGTGCGACTCCTCCATCAGTTGGGCAATCTCGTCGCGCAGAATCGACTGCAGCTCCGAGGTGTTCATATACTTGTCGCGTGCCACACGCTCCTCGATGCGGCGGATGATCTTCACGGTGGTATCGACCCCCACATCCGAGGTGATGAGCACCTCCTCCAGGTCGTCCAACACATCGGCATCGACGGTCGAGCGACCCGCCACGGCACGCGCCAACTTCGAGAAGAAGCCACTCTTGGTCTTCTCCAATCCCGCCTTCAATTCGCGGCGGTCGGCCTCGGCTGCGGCCTCGTCGTTCGCTGCGGGCTCTACGCTCGTTGCCGACTCCGTGGTGGCCGGACTTGTCGCCTCCTGCGGCTCACTCTTCTTCTTGAACAGGTCAAAAAATCCCATCTCTATACGATTCGTTTATTTGCTGCTTTGTCTCGTGGGTTCGCTCCTACGGAGCTGCCTCCCACATTTTTTTGCAAAGATAGGCAATTTTTAACTTCTTTCGGCTATCTTTGTTCTCTGAAAACCGATATTATTTCCCTTTGAGCAGGCTTTGCGCCATAAAACTGCCGAAAAATGAAAAAATTTCTCTCCCTTCTGCTCCTTGTGGCGGCTCTTCAACCCCTGATGGCCCAGGATATGATATGCAAGCGCAACCAAACCACCATCGAGGCCAAGGTACTCGAAATCTCCACCACCGAGGTGCTCTACAAGCGCTTCTCCAACCCCGATGGCCCCACCTACCGACTCCCTCTGTCGGAGGTGCTCCACATCACCTACCCCAACGGTGAGCAGGATATCTTTGCGGAGGAGCAACCCGCCACCGCACCCCAACCATCCATCGCCGCACCGGCCGACGAGCCGACGCCGGCCACCCCTACGGAGCAACCAATTCGTGAGCGGCTGTGGGAGGTGGGCGAGTACTACGAATCCGAGGGGGTGCGCGGTTTAGTCATCGCTACCTCCGAGGGGGGCAAGCATGGTCTTATCCTCTCGTTGGAGCAGGTTGCCGACCGCTGGGATACCTTCGAGAAGGGGGACAACCGCCTGGTGGGGGCCTCGGCAACCGACGATGGCGCCAAGAATATGGCTGCCGTCGCCCGCTACATCGCCGAGCACGACCTCACCTGGGATCACTTCCCCGCCTTCAAGTGGTGCCGCGACCTGGGCGAGGGGTGGTACCTTCCGGCCATCGACGAGTGGCTCACCATCTCCTTCAACTTCAACGGCGGCTCGCGTACCGAGTACGACCGAGCCACGCGCAACCGCATCAACAGTGCCCTCAAGGAGCATGGCGGCAAGCGTCTCGACAAGATGCTCTACTACTACTCCTCCACCGAACTCGACGAGCGCATGGCCCAAACCGGCCACATGGAGATGGAGCCCCCCTATGTCGTGCCTCTCAAGAAAAACGGCATCACCTACCTGGTGCGTGCCGTGCGAAAATTCTAATTCACAATTACTATTGATGCAATAAATTTGCGGAGATTGATTTTTTGGTGCTTTGCACCTCTGTTTTAATGAGAAATGGCCCGTTTCAAGTGCACTTGACGGGCCATTTCTCATTAAAACACTGCCCACGGGCAGCAAAAAATCAACTCCAAAAACAGTTAATTTTCAACTACTTAAATAATAAAATATATTGACATTCCCTCCCAAACCCTCCCTTTGAGAAAGGGAGGGCTTGTCGCAGTGATAAATCACTGCCCCCAATTGCAGCCCGAAAGGTCAGCGCGGTAAAAAGGTTTTCTAATCAAAAAATCAACAAACGGACTCTAACTCGTTTATACACAAGAGACTGTAAACAGTACTGCAAAGTTTATCGCATCGGT
>JAZUQP010000022.1:0-77901 GCA_045605785.1 Alistipes sp.
TGACTGCACGCGTACCCCACCGGTCGCACGGGTATCTTTTTTAATACCCGTCTCTCGTACCCTCGGGTTTGAGATTGCCGCGTCGCTACGCTCCTCGCAATGACGCAAATAATACCGATTTTATGGGAGATATGGGAAATATGAGAATTATGGGAGTTATGAGAAAATAATTCTAAATTCTAAATTTTGAATTGCCACTACGCTCGGCCATAAAAACAACGATGGGCTGTACTTTTGGTACTGCCCATTGTTGCTTTTAGGGTTAGCGGCAGCAAATGCCGACTTATCACTCAAAAATCTATTTTTTGGGGGAGAAGGGTCCATATGCAACGCTCGGCAACAAAAATCGCGGATGGGACATACTAAGCGTATTTCCCATTCGCGATTTTTTTGTTAGCGGCCGCAGATGGGCCATTATCACTCAAAAAATTACTTGGTGAGCTGCTCCAAATCACCCTTCGACGACACCAGCAGGTGCTCAAACGAGCGCTGACCCGTACCACCGGGGATCTTGCCACCGACAATCACATTCTCCTTCAGATTCTCCAGGTAATCGACCTTGGCCTGGATAGCGGCCTCGTTCAATACCTTGGTCGTCTCCTGGAACGAGGCGGCCGAGATGAAGCTCGAAGTCTGGAGGGCAGCACGCGTGATACCCTGCAGCACCTGGGTCGAGGTAGCGGGAACGATGTCACGAACCACAACGGGCTTCATATCACGACGCTTCAGGCTCGAATTTTCGTCGCGCAGCTTACGCATCGAGATAATCTGACCGGGCTGTACCGAGGTCGAATCACCGGCATCGGTAACTACCACCTTGTCGTAGAGCTCGTCGTTCACATCCATGAACTCCCACTTATCCACCAGCTGATCCTCGAAGAAGCGGGTATCACCCGGATCCTCGATCTTCACCTTCGACATCATCTGACGAACGATAATCTCGAAGTGCTTGTCGTTGATCTTCACACCCTGCATGCGGTATACCTCCTGTACCTCATTCACGATGTACTCCTGTACCTTCGTGGGACCGAGGATATTGAGGATATCGGCCGGCGTGATGGCACCATCCGACAGCGGGCTGCCTGCCTTCACATAGTCGTTCTCCTGAACGATGATCTGACGAGACAGGGGCACCAGGTAGCGCTTCACATCGCCCTGCTTCGAGGTGATGACAATCTCGCGGTTACCACGCTTGATCTTGCCGAATGCTACCTCACCGTCAATCTCCGATACGATGGCGGGGTTCGACGGATTACGAGCCTCGAAGAGCTCCGTAACACGCGGCAGACCTCCCGTGATATCGCCACCGCCCTTACCCACGGCACGCGGAATCTTGATCAGGATATCACCGGCCTTGATCTTGGCGTTATCCTTCACAACCACATGGGCCGAAACAGGCAGGTTGTAGGCCTTCACCTCTTCACCCTCCTTGTTCAGAACCTTGATGACGGGGTTCTTGGTCTTGTCCTTCGACTCGATAATCACCTTCTCCGAAAGACCCGTCTGCTCATCACGCTCGTCACGATAGGTAACACCCTCGATGACGGCCTCGTAATGCGCCTTACCCTCGTGCTCCGAGATGATAACGGCGTTGTAGGGATCCCACTCGCAAATCAGGTCGCCCTTCTTGACCTCGACTCCATCCTTCATATAGAGGGTGGCACCGTAGGGCAGGTTGTGCGTATAGAGTACAATCTCGGTCTTGGGATCCACGATGCGGAACTCCGACTGACGCGAGATAACCAGATCGATCGTCTCACCGGCCGAGTTCTTCGTCTTGATCGTACGCAACTCGTCGATTTCGAGGCGACCCTCGTACTTCGAGATGACATTGGTCTCGACGGTCGTACCGCCGGCAACACCACCCACGTGGAAGGTACGAAGCGTAAGCTGCGTACCAGGCTCACCAATCGACTGGGCAGCAATCACACCAACGACCTCGCCCTTCTGTACCATGCGGGCCGTGGCCAGGTTGCGGCCGTAGCACTTGGCGCAGACACCGCGACGAGCCTCGCAGGTGAGCACCGAGCGAATCTCCACCGACTCCAGCGGCGACTTCTCGATAGCCTCGGCAATCGACTCGGTAATCTCCTCGCCGGCGGCGCAGAGTACCTCGCCCGTGAGCGGGTGAATCACATCGTTGAGCGCCGTGCGGCCCAAAATACGATCGTAGAGGGTCTGAACCACATCGTCGTTGCGCTTGATGGCCGTAGCCGTCAGACCACGCAGCGTACCGCAATCCTCCTCGTTGATAATCACATCCTGGGCAACATCCACCAGACGACGCGTCAGGTAACCGGCATCGGCCGTCTTCAAGGCGGTATCGGCCAAACCCTTACGGGCACCGTGCGTCGAGATAAAGTACTCGAGCACCGAAAGACCCTCCTTAAAGTTCGACAAAATCGGGTTCTCAATAACCTGCTGACCCCCCTCAACACCCGACTTCTGCGGCTTGGCCATCAGACCACGCATACCCGAGAGCTGACGAATCTGCTCCTTCGAACCACGGGCTCCCGAGTCAAGCATCATGTAGACGGGGTTGAAACCATCCTGGTCATTCTTCAGGGTGTCGATTACCGTCTTGGTGAGCTTCGAGTTGATCGAAGTCCAAATATCAATAATCTGATTGTAACGCTCGTTGTTGGTGATAAGACCCATGTTGTAGGACTCGATCACCTCGTCCGAACGGTCGTAACCCTCCTGTACGAGCTTCTGCTTCTCCTCGGGGATAATCACCGCGTCGAGGTTGAACGACAGACCGCCCTGGAAGGCCATACGGTAACCCATATTCTTGATGTCGTCGAGGAAGGCAGCCACCTTGTCGGCACCGGCCTTCTTCATCACTACGGCGATGATATCGCGCAGCGAACGCTTGGTGAGCACCTCGTTGATGTAGCCCACCTCGCGGGGTACTACCTGGTTGAAGAGGATGCGACCGATGGTCGTCTCCTTCAACACCTTCACGGGGTTGCCCTGCTCGTCCAGGTCGTCCACCATGCACTTCACCGTGGCGTGCAGGTCGGCACGCTTCTCGTTGTAGGCGATGATGGCCTCCTCGGGACCATAGAAGCAGAGGCCCTCACCCTTCACACCCTTGCGGGGCTTGGTGATGTAGTAAAGACCCAGAACCATGTCCTGCGAAGGTACCGTAATAGGAGCACCGTTGGCAGGGTTCAAGACATTGTGCGAACCGAGCATCAGCAGCTGTGCCTCCAGGATGGCGGCATTGCCCAGCGGCAAGTGAACAGCCATCTGGTCACCGTCGAAGTCGGCGTTGAAGGCCGTACACGACAGCGGGTGCAACTGCATGGCCTTACCCTCGATCAGCTTGGGCTGGAAGGCCTGGATACCCAGACGGTGAAGCGTCGGGGCACGGTTCATCAATACGGGGTGACCCTTGATCACATTCTCCAGGATGCCCCAAATAACGGGATCCTTGCGATCGATAATCTTCTTGGCCGACTTCACCGTCTTCACGATACCGCGCTCGATGAGCTTGCGGATCACAAAGGGCTTGTAGAGCTCGGCGGCCATATCCTTGGGGATACCCATCTCGTGCATCTTCAGCTCGGGACCTACGACGATAACCGAACGGGCCGAGTAGTCCACACGCTTACCCAACAGGTTCTGACGGAAACGACCCTGCTTACCCTTGAGCGAGTCCGAAAGCGACTTCAGAGGACGGTTCGACTCGTTCTTCACGGCGTTGCTCTTACGCGAGTTGTCGAACAGCGAGTCGACAGCCTCCTGCAACATACGCTTCTCGTTGCGCAGAATCACCTCCGGAGCCTTGATCTCGATCAGACGCTTCAGACGGTTGTTGCGGATAATCACACGACGGTAGAGGTCGTTCAAATCCGAAGTGGCGAAACGACCACCATCCAGCGGCACCAGCGGGCGCAACTCGGGGGGCGTTACGGGAATCACCTTCAGAACCATCCACTCGGGCTTGTTCTTGCCGTTCGAGGCGCGGAACGACTCGATGACATTCAAGCGCTTCAGAGCCTCGCTCTTACGCTGCTGCGAGGTCTCGGTCGAGGCCTTGTGGCGCTCCTGGTAGGAGAGCGTGTCGAGGTCGATCTGCTGCAAGAGCGTCAGGATAGCCTCGGCACCCATCATCGCTACGAACTTGTCGGGATCGTCATCGGGCAGCGACTGGTTGCGAATCTCCTCGCCGTTGGGGCCCTTCTTCGTGGGAAGCTGCTCCAATACATCGAGGTACTCCTTCTCGGCCAGGGTCTGCAGGCGCTCGATACCCTGCGAGGCGGCGGCACCGGCATTGATGACCACATAGCGCTCGTAGTAGATAATCGACTCCAACTTCTTGGAGGGAATACCCAGCAGGTAGCCGATTTTCGAGGGCAGCGAACGGAAGTACCAGATGTGTACCACCGGAACCACCAACGAGATGTGGCCCATGCGCTCACGACGCACCTTCTTCTCGGTAACCTCCACTCCGCAACGGTCGCAGACAATACCCTTGTAACGGATACGCTTATACTTACCGCAGTGGCACTCATAGTCCTTCACGGGACCAAAGATACGCTCGCAGAAGAGACCGTCGCGCTCGGGCTTGTAGGTACGATAGTTAATCGTCTCGGGCTTCAACACCTCACCACTCGACTGGGCCATAATCTCCTCGGGAGAGGCCAGGCTGATGGAGATGCTGCTGTATCCCGTGTTTGCCTTATTTTCCTTATTGATTGGCATAAAAATCTCTTTTTCTTCAGTTATACCGACTACCTTTTACTCTAATTTGACCGACAGTGCCAGACCACGCAACTCGTGCAAGAGCACATTCATGGCCTCGGGAATACCGGGTCGGGGCAGGTTGTCGCCCTTCACAATGGCCTCGTAAGCCTTGGCACGGCCCACCACATCGTCCGACTTGATCGTCAGAATCTCCTGCAGGATGTTGGCGGCACCAAAGCCCTCCAGAGCCCAAACCTCCATCTCACCGAAACGCTGACCACCAAACTGGGCCTTACCTCCCAGAGGCTGCTGCGTAATGAGCGAGTAGGGACCAATCGAACGGGCGTGCATCTTGTCGTCGATCATGTGGCCCAGCTTGAGCATGTAAATCACACCCACCGTGGCCGGCTGATCGAACATCTCGCCCGTTCCGCCATCATATAGATAGGTACGGCCGCTGCGCGGTACACCGGCTTGGGCCGTGTAGTCGTTAATCTGCTCGAGCGAAGCTCCGTCGAAGATGGGCGTTGCAAACTTCACACCCAGCTCCTTACCGGCCCAACCCAGCACGGTCTCGTAGATCTGACCCAGGTTCATACGCGAAGGCACACCCAGCGGGTTCAGACAGATATCCACAATCGTACCGTCCGAGAGGAAGGGCATATCCTCGTCGCGCACCACCTTGGCCACAATACCCTTGTTACCGTGACGACCTGCCATCTTATCACCCACCTTCAGCTTACGCTTCTTGGCAATGTAGACCTTGGCCATCTGAATAACACCGTTGGTCGGGATGTCGTCACCGTTGGTGAGGTTGTACTTCTCACGCTTGATGGCGGCATCGCACTTCTTCCACTCGATGCAGTAGTTGTTGATCGTACGCTCGATCAGCGCATCCAGATGCTCGTCACCGGTCCACTTGCAGCTACCCAGGTTCAGGTAACCCTGCGGCACGCCCGTCTTCTCGTCGATCGACTTCATCGAGATCTCCTCCAACAGGGCACGCGTGAACTTCGTACCGGCAGCGTAGAGCTCAACACCGAAGTAGTCGGTAATGCCCACCGTAACCTTGCCGTCGAGCACCTTCATCAGCTTGTCAACCAGGAGCTTCGTCAGCGAGGCAATCTGCTGTGCGAACTTCTCGTCGATCTGCTCCAAGGCCATCTTCTCGGCCGACTTCGACTTCTTCGACTCCTTGCCTGCGCGGCTGTAGAGCTTCGTATCGATAACCACACCGTGCAGCGAGGGCTGGGCCTTCATCGAGGCATCCTTCACATCACCGGCCTTGTCGCCGAAGATGGCACGGAGCAGCTTCTCCTCGGGCGAAGGATCACTCTCACCCTTCGGGGTAATTTTACCAATCAGAATATCGCCCGGGTGTACATTGGCACCGATGCGGATGATACCGTTGGCATCCAGATCCTTGGTGGCATCCTCGCTCACATTGGGAATATCCGAGGTGAGCTCCTCGACACCACGCTTCGTATCGCGCACCTCCATGATGTACTCATCGACATGCACCGAAGTGAAGATATCCTCGCGCTGGATGCGCTCCGAAATCACGATGGCATCCTCGAAGTTGTAACCCTTCCAGGGCATGAAGGCCACCTTCAGGTTGCGACCCAGAGCCAGCTCGCCGCCCTGCGTCGAGTAACCCTCGGTCAGAATCTGACCCTTCGTAACCTTGTCGCCCGTCAATACGGTGGGCTTCAGCGTAATCGAGGTATTCTGGTTCGTACGACGGTAGCGGGGCAGCTCATAGGTGGTAACCTCGGGCTGGAACGAGGCAATCACCTCTTCCTCCGAGCGGTTGTACTTCACCTTGATCTGCTGTGCATCGGCAAACACCACCTCACCATCGCCCTCGGCAACGACATGGATACGGCTGTCGATAATCATGTCCTTCTCGATACCCGTACCGACAATCGGCGACTCGCAGGTAACAAGAGGTACGGCCTGGCGCATCATGTTCGAACCCATCAGTGCACGGTTGGCATCGTCGTGCTCCAGGAAGGGGATGAGCGATGCGGCAATCGAGGCAATCTGGTTGGGGGCCACATCCATCAGGTTCACCTCCTTGTCCGTAACCACGGGGAAGTCGGCACCCAGACGGGCCTTGATACGGTCGGGCTGCAGGAAGTGGCCCTCGTCGTCGATAGGCATGTTCGACTGGGCAACCACCATACCCTCCTCCTCCTCGGCCGAGTAGTAGCGGATGTGCGAGTTGTCCATATCGATCTTACCATCCTCCACCGAACGGTAGGGAGTCTCGATGAAGCCCATGTCCGAGATCTTGGCATAGACACAGAGCGACGAGATAAGACCGATGTTCGGACCCTCGGGCGACTCGATGGGGCACAAACGACCGTAGTGCGTATAGTGTACGTCTCGCACCTCGAAACCTGCACGGTCACGCGAAAGACCACCGGGGCCGAGGGCCGAGAGACGACGCTTGTGAGTAACCTCCGCCAGGGGGTTAATCTGGTCCATGAACTGCGAGAGCTGCGAGGTGCCGAAGAAGGTATTGATTACCGACGAAAGGGTCTTCGCGTTAATCAGGTCAATCGGGGTAAATACCTCGTTATCACGCACATTCATGCGCTCGCGGATGGTTCGTGCCATACGCACGAAGCCCAGCGAGAACTGGTTCGAGAGCTGCTCGCCCACCGTGCGTACACGACGGTTCGAGAGGTGGTCGATATCATCGACCTCGGCTCGCGAGTTGATGAGCTGAATCAGGTACTTGATGATGGCAATCATATCCTCACGGGTGAGGGTACGGATCGCCGGATCGATATCCATCTCCAGCTTCTTATTGATACGGAATCGGCCGACATCTCCCAGGTCGTAGCGCTTGTCCGAGAAGAAGAGCTTCTCGATCACATCGCGGGCCGTAGCCTCATCGGGCGGCTCCGAAGCGCGCAACTGCCTGTAGATATAAACCACGGCCTCCTTCTCGGAGTTACAGGTATCCTTCTGCAGGGTGTTATAGATGATCGAGAAATCGACGCCCGAGGGGTTCTCCTTGTGCAAGAGAATCGTCTTGGCACCGGCCTCGATAATCATGTCAATATCGCTCTCCTCGAGCACCTTCTCACGCTCGATGATCACCGTATTACGCTCGATCGAGTATACCTCACCGGTATCCTCGTCCACGAAGTCCTCCAGGTAGGAGGAGAGCACACGGGCAGCCAACTTGCGACCTACGGCCTTCTTCAAGTTGGACTTCGTCACCTTCACCTCGTCGGCCAGGTCGAAGATCTCGAGAATCTGCTGGTCGGTCTCATAACCGATGGCACGCAACAGCGTCGTAACGGGCAACTTCTTCTTACGGTCGATGTAGGCATACATCACATTGTTGATGTCGGTTGCAAACTCGATCCACGAACCCTTGAAGGGGATGATACGGGCCGAGTAGAGCTTCGTGCCGTTGGTGTGCATCGACTGACCGAAGAATACACCGGGCGAACGGTGCAGCTGCGAAACAATCACACGCTCGGCACCGTTGATCACGAAGGTACCGCGCTCGGTCATGTAGGGGATGTTGCCAAAGTAGACATCCTGAACAACCGTACCGAAATCCTCATGCTCGTCATCCGTGCAGTAGAGTCTCAGCTTGGCCTTCAGGGGCACACTGTAAGTCAGACCACGCTCCAGGCACTCCTCGATCGAGTAGCGGGGCGGGTCGATATAGTAGTCGATGAATTCCAGAACGAAATTGTTCCGGGTATCTGTGATGGGGAAGTTCTCCTGGAACACCTTGTAGAGGCCCTCGTTCTTACGATTCTCGGCCGTGGTGTCCATCTGGAAGAAATCACGGAAAGATTTGAGCTGTACCTCCAGCAAATCGGGATAAGGCACCCGGTTCTTCACGGTGGCAAAGCTGATTCGTTGTTCTGTTTTTGTCGCAGACATCGGTTATCCAATATTGGGGTTGATGTGTTAATTTGCGAGGGTTGCGACCCCTCGTTTTTGAAGGTTTCTACCCTTCGTGCCCACCTACTGCGTCGGAAGTGCCGGCCTTGTGCAGGGCTGTGCCCCAAAGATGACCTTAACCAACCCGACCCGACAGGTTTCGTCTCGTGCGCGCGTTAAAAGTGAGGCGAAACGGGCAAAAAAGCGTGGACTTTTACATCCCACTAATGCCCTCAGTGTAAACACATTACACCCTGAGAGCATCTCGTAAATCCAAACACCGGACACAGCTCTTGTCGGCACTTCCGGTATTTAGACCACAAAAGGCATAGAGCTTACCGGAGTAAGCCCTACACCTGTTTGTGTGCTTTGAAGTCGTGAATTACTTCAGCTCAACCTCGGCACCAGCCTCCTCGAGCTGAGCCTTGATCGACTCGGCCTCCTCCTTGGAAACACCCTCCTTAACGGCCTTGGGAGCACCGTCAACCAGAGCCTTGGCGTCACCCAGCGAGAGACCAGCCAGGTCCTTAACGACCTTAATCACCTGAAGCTTGGCCTGACCGGCGCTCTTCAGTACTACATCGAACGAGGTCTTCTCGGCAACAGCGGCCTCACCGGCACCGGCGGCGGGAGCAGCAACAGCAACAGCTGCAGCAGCGGGCTCAATACCGTACTCCTCCTTGAGGATAGCTGCCAATTCATTTACCTCCTTTACAGTCAAATTTACCAATTCTTCTGCAAGATTCTTTACATCTGCCATAGTTGTAATGTTTATTAAATTTTGTTTTTGTTCTTAGATTAGTTGTTTCTTTCTTCGAGCGTCTTTACGAGGCCCGCAATCTTCTGTCCGGCGTTAGCCTGCAGAGCCGAGATAACATTCTTGGCGGGCGACTGCAGCAGAGCAACGATATCGCCAATAAGCTCCTCGCGGCTCTTGATGTTGCAGAGCGTCTCCAGCTGGTTGTCACCTACATAAACGCAACCCTCTACATAAGCTGCCTTGAGAACCGGCTTGTCGCACGACTTGCGGAACTCCTTGATCAGCACTGCGGGGGCCTTGCCCGTGTTGGCGAACATAACCGAGGTGGAACCCTCCAATACGCTTACCAATTCAGCATCAGCCTTCTCTACCTTCTCCAGCGCCTTGCCAAAGAGGGTGTTCTTTACCACAACGAGCTTGATGTCGTTCTCGAAGCACTTGCGGCGCAGCTTTGCAGTCTGCTCAGCGTTCAATGCCTCGATGTTGGTAACATAGAAGTGAGGATAAGCGTTGAGCTGCTCGGCGAGGCTGTTAATTACAACCAGTTTTTCTTCCTTAGTCATTGTTTAATCCTCCTTCGTTTACTTGTTATCAATCGATTTGGGGTCAACCTGCAAGCCGGGGCTCATCGTCGTGGAGAGATAGATGCTCTTCACATAAGTACCCTTGGCTGCCGAAGGCTTCAGCTTCAGAATCATGCCCAACACCTCGTTGGCGTTGCCAACAATCTGCTCGGGGGTAAACGAAACCTTACCAATGGCCGTGTGTACGATACCGTACTTGTCAACCTTGAAGTCGATCTTACCGGCCTTAACCTCCTTAACGGCCTTACCTACCTCCATCGTAACCGTACCGGTCTTGGGGTTAGGCATCAGACCACGGGGACCCAGGATACGACCCAGAGCACCTACCTTACCCATTACATTGGGAGTGGTGATGATCACATCTACATCGGTCCAACCGCCCTTGATCTTCTCAACATACTCGTCCAGACCTACATAGTCGGCGCCGGCTGCCTTGGCCTCCTCCTCCTTGTCGGGGGTGCAGAGTACCAATACGCGAACCGTCTTACCGGTACCGTGGGGAAGCGTCACCACGCCACGAACCATCTGGTTCGCCTTGCGGGGATCAACGCCCAGGCGTACATCGATATCAACCGAAGCGTCGAATTTCGTAAAGGTAATTTCCTTCAGAAGAGCGGCAGCCTCCGAGAGCTTGTAGACCTTGTCGGGCTCTACCTTTGCGTAGGCAATCTTTTGATTTTTTGTCAACTTACTCATTCTTGTAGTCTAATTACATGTTAGGAAATTCGCCAACTACGCTGATACCCATACTGCGAGCAGTACCGGCAACCATGCGCATTGCAGCCTCAAGCGTAAAGCAGTTCAGGTCGGGCATCTTATCCTGAGCGATCTCCTTTACCTGATCCCAGGTAACCTGACCCACCTTGTCACGGTTGGGCTGGGCGGAACCACTCTTGACCTTGGCTGCCTCCTTGAGCTGAATGGCCACGGGCGGCTGTTTAACGACGAAGTCGAACGACTTATCGCTATAAACGGTGATGATGACCGGAAGAACCTTACCGGCCTTGTCCTGCGTGCGAGCATTAAACTGCTTGCAGAAATCCATGATGTTCACACCCTTGGAACCCAGTGCGGGACCTACCGGGGGCGAAGGATTCGCGGCACCACCTTTGATCTGCAATTTAATAAATGCAGCAACCTCTTTTGCCATAGTTTTCCTTTGGTTAATTATTCTTTTTCAACTTGTGTGAAGCTCAACTCCATAGGAGTCTTGCGCCCGAAAATCTTCACCGAGACAGTGAGCTTCTTGCGCTCCTCGTCGACACTCTCAATGGTACCTTGGAAGCTTGAGAATGGGCCGTCTGTAACCTTGACGACCTCGCCAACAAAGAACGGAATCTCGTTCTCCTCCTCCATCACGCTCATCTCATCGACACGACCCAAGATGCGACTCACCTCTTGTGGACGAAGCGGAGTTGCCTTCATCGTGCGACTCTCCTCCTTGGTGTCACCCAGGAAGCCCAGAACATTCGGAGTATTGCGAATGATAATCGGAATTTGTCCTACCAACGCGGCCTCGATCAATACATAACCGGGGTACGATACCTTCTCCTTCGAGACCTTCTTACCATTGCGAATGGTATAGACCTTCTCGGTGGGAATAAGTACCTGTGAGATGTAATCCTCCAGATGGCTGTGACGAATTTCGGCCTCGAGATACTCTTTGACCTTATTCTCCTTGCCACCAATAGCGCGGACTACATACCACTCTTTCTTAATCTCGCTCATCTCTTTACAGGGGAAACCGAAAATTAACGACCAAGATTACCCAAGGTCTTATAGATCAGAGCCATCAGGTTCTCAAAGGTAACATCCATCGCCAACACAACCAAAGCAAAAACAACCGAGGCAACCATTACCACGATCGTCGAGCTCTGCAACTGCGAAAACGAAGGCCAAGTTACTTTGTTTACCAGCTCGTTATAGGATTCTTTGAAATACTTAATCATAGTGCTATTTCTTTCTTGGCAGGAGCAGAGAGATTCGAACTCCCATCAACGGTTTTGGAGACCGCTATTCTACCCTTGAACTATGCTCCTAAATTGGGTAGTGTGCTTTGTGGGCACACTACCCCGGATATTGTCGGTAATTACTCAACAATCGAGAGAATCTGACCGGCACCTACCGTACGACCACCCTCGCGGATTGCGAAACGCAGACCCTCGTTCAGGGCTACAGGGTAGATCAGGGTTACGGTGATGGTAACGTGGTCACCGGGCATTACCATGTCTACGCCGTCGGGCAGAGCAACCTCACCGGTTACGTCCATCGTACGGAGGTAGAACTGGGGACGATACTTGTTGTGGAACGGAGTGTGACGACCACCCTCTTCCTTCTTCAGTACGTAAACCTCAGCGGTGAACTTGGTGTGGGGCTTGATCGAGCCGGGCTTGGCAACAACCATACCACGCTTAACCTCCTTCTTGTCGATACCACGGAGCAGCAGACCTACGTTATCACCTGCCTCACCCTCGTCGAGCAGCTTGCGGAACATCTCAACGCCGGTGCAGGTCGAGTTCATCGACTTCTCGCCGAGACCTACGATCTCAACGGGATCACCTACGTGGATGATACCGGTCTCGATACGACCCGTTACTACGGTACCACGGCCGGTGATCGAGAATACATCCTCAACAGGCATCAGGAAGGGCTTCTCATTCTCACGGGGAGGAATGGGAATATAGGCGTCAACCGAATCCATGAGCTCCATGATCTTCTCCTCCCAAACGGCCTCACCGTTCAGACCACCGAGGGCCGAACCGCGGATTACGGGAGCGTTGTCGCCGTCGAAATCGTACTTCGAGAGCAGGTCGCGAACCTCCATCTCAACCAGGTCGAGCATCTCGGGATCGTCAACCATGTCGCACTTGTTCAGGAAAACAACGATGCGGGGAACGTTCACCTGCTTGGCGAGCAGTACGTGCTCGTTGGTCTGGGGCATAGGACCATCGGTAGCAGCTACTACGAGGATGGCACCGTCCATCTGGGCAGCCCCGGTAACCATGTACTTCACATAGTCGGCGTGGCCCGGGCAGTCTACGTGAGCGTAGTGACGGCTGGCCGTCTGATACTCTACGTGCGAGGTGTTAATCGTAATACCACGCTCCTTCTCCTCGGGTGCGTTGTCGATCGAGTCGAACGAACGGAGCTCCGACAGACCCTTGTTAGCCAGAACGGTGGTAATAGCAGCGGTAAGAGTGGTCTTACCGTGGTCAACGTGTCCGATAGTACCGATGTTTACGTGCGGTTTCGAACGCTCAAATTTTTCTTTTGCCATAGCTTTAAAGTATTAAAAATTCAAAAATTCGTTTCGTTCAAGTTTTAAGTTTCATTTTACCGGAAAATCGGCGCACCACACCCGGATTCGCTTTCGAGAGCCTCATTTGCTCTCTCTGCGCGCCGAAGAACAACCCCCTTAAACGAAGTTCTCTTCAACTGCCAAGCTCTGCGCCCGGCCATCCCAGGTATGCCACCCGGCTCACCTTTTAGAGCGGAAGACGAGGCTCAAACTCGCGACCCTTAGCTTGGAAGGCTAATGCTCTATCAACTGAGCTACTTCCGCAAAAATACACCGTTCAGAATCTCTTTATCTCAGGCTAAAAGCCTTTGACAGAACTCCAACCGGCGCTAAAAGTGGGAAGAGATGGATTCGAACCACCGAAGGTATAAACCAGCAGATTTACAGTCTGCCCCATTTGGCCACTCTGGTATCTTCCCAATATGTACTTTCGCCCAAAACCCGGAACCTCTTCGGTCGCACTTCGCATTCACCTCTCGACAGAGCCGATGGAGGGATTCGAACCCACGTCCTGCTGATTACAAATCAGCTGCTCTGACCAGCTGAGCTACATCGGCAAATCCTTTGTTTGGGTGTGCAAAAGTATGTATTAATTTTTAAACCACCAAATTTTTGGAGATAAAAAATCATATTTTTTCCAAAGAACCTTTTTCGACTCCACCCTCCTGTTTGGGGGCGAAATCGGGTGCAAATATAAACATATTATTCAGAATACGCAACACCCATTTAAGAAATCTTACACCGAAAAGCAATTTTTTTTATACCTATAATATATAAGGGTACACGATTCGTATATTTTTTGTACCTTTGCCCGCGGTTAAAGACCCCATAATAGCGAGGTCGAAACAAAGGTTAGATTTAGGATAGAGAGAAAATGAAAACACTCAAAGAGTTATATCGCATTGGTCACGGCCCCTCGTCGAGCCACACCATGGGCCCGCGCAAGGCGGCCACCCTCTACGGAGTTCGTCACCCCGAGGCAGCAGCCTTCCGTGTCACGCTCTACGGCGCCCTCGCTGCAACGGGCAAGGGCCACATGACCGACACTGCCATCATCAAGGCCCTCGCCCCGCGCCCCGTGGAGATTGTATGGGAGCCCAAAATTGTACTCGAACGCCACACCAACGGCATGAAGTTCGAGTCGATAAGTTCGACAGGCACCCTCTCCGATGCCTGGACCGTATTCAGCGTAGGCGGTGGTGCCCTCGACGGCGAGGGTATCGTACACACCTCCTCGCCCGACATCTACGAGATGACGCGCCTGAGTCAGATCCTGGGTTGGTGTGAGCGCACGGGCCACAGCTTTTGGGAGTATGTCGAGCAATGCGAGTCGGCCGACATTTGGGACTACCTGCGCGAGGTGTGGCGCGTGATGCGCGCCTCGGTAGAGCGAGGTCTCGAAGCCGAAGGGGTACTCCCCGGCCCGCTCAACCTGAGCCGCAAGGCGACCAAGTACCACATCAAGGCGTTGGGCTACAAGGCTAACCTGCAGACGCGCGGACTGGTCTTTGCCTATGCCCTGGCCGTGAGCGAGGAGAATGCCTCGGGCGGCAAGATCGTCACGGCCCCCACCTGCGGTTCGTGCGGCGTGGTGCCGGCCGTACTCTATCACCTGGAGAAGGGGCACGGCTTCAGCGAGAAGCGCATCCTTCGCGCCCTGGCCACAGCCGGTCTGGTAGGCAATATCGTGAAGCACAACGCCTCGATCTCGGGTGCCGAGGTGGGTTGCCAGGGAGAGGTGGGTGTCGCCTGCGCCATGGCAGCCGCAGCCGCCAACCAGCTCTTCGGAGGCTCGCCCGCCCAGATTGAGTACGCTGCCGAGATGGGATTGGAGCACCACTTAGGCATGACCTGCGACCCTGTATGTGGTCTGGTGCAGATTCCCTGCATCGAGCGCAATGCCTACGCCGCCACCCGCGCCCTGGATGCCAACATCTTCTCCGCCTTCACCGACGGCACACACCGCGTATCGTTCGACCGCGTGGTCGAGGTGATGAAACAGACGGGCCACGACCTCCCCTCGCTCTACAAAGAGACCTCCGAGGGCGGCCTGGCAAAGGATTACAAACAGATGGAGTAAATAAGCGCCTTCGGGTGCTTTTTTAATTCAAAATTACTACTGGTGCAATAAATTTGTAGAAGATTGATTTTTCGGTGCTTTGCACCTCTGTTTTAATGAGCAACGGCCCGTTTCAAGTGAACTTGACGGGCCGTTACTCATCAAAAACACTGCCCACGGGCAGCAAAAATCAACTCCAAAAACAGTTAATTTTCAACTACTTAAATAATAAAATATATTGACATTCCCTCCCAAACCCTCCCTTTACGGCGATAAGTCGCCGTTTCTGCTGCTGCGCCTCGGCATAGCTCAAACAAGTTTGGCTCTGCGCTCGGCTGGCACTGCAGTTGGCAAAGGGAGGGCTTGTCGCAGTGATAAATCACTGCTCCTAATTGCAGCCCGAAAGGTCGGTGCGGTAAAAGGTTTTTCTAATCAAAAAGCGACAAACGGCATTCTAAGGTGCTTATAAACAATAAAATGCAAACGACATTGCAAAGTTTATCGCACCGGTAGTAATTAGAAAAGAACGATTTTTGATTTTAAGCGAGAAAATTCCGTGCCAACGAAGATTGCCCCGGATGGGACATACTTGGTGTATTTCCCATTCGGGGCAAGCAAGGCGGTGCGGAATTTACCGCACTTTGTCGTCAAAAGGGTCACTATGCAACGCTCGGCCCTAAAAACAACGATGGGCTGTACTTTTTGGTACTGCCCATTGTTGGTTTTAGAGTTAGCGGCCGCAGAGTGGCCTTTTTCACGACAAAGTATAAAATCGAAAATAAATTAGTCCTTGAGCTTCGCCGCCAAGAACTCACGATTCAGACGCGCGATGTGCGCAATCGAAATCGACTTGGGGCACTGCGACTGGCAAGCACCGGTGTTGGTGCAGTTACCGAAGCCCAGCTCATCCATCTTGGCAACCATCGCCTTGGCACGACGAGCACCCTCCACGCGGCCCTGGGGCAGCTTGGCAAGCGACGATACGCGGGCAGCAACGAAGAGCATGGCCGAGCCGTTCTTACAGGTGGCGGCGCAAGCACCACAACCTACGCAAGCAGCAGCATCCATCGACTCCTCGGCATCGGCCTGGGGAATGGGAATGGCGTTGCCGTCGGGTACCGAGTTGGTGCGTACCGATACGAAGCCACCGGCCTGCAGAATCTCGTCGTAGGCACCACGGTTTACTACCAGGTCACGAATCACGGGGAAGGCCGCCGAGCGCCAGGGCTCGATGGTGATGGTCTGGCCATCCTTGAACTTACGCATATAGAGCTGGCAGGTGGTTACGGCCTGCGAAGGGCCGTGAGCGTGGCCGTCGATGTGCAGCGAGCACATACCGCAGATACCCTCGCGGCAGTCGTGGTCGAAGGCTACGGGCTCCTCGCCGGCATATACCAGGTCGTTGTTCAGGATGTCGAGCATCTCAAGGAACGAGGTATCGGGCGAGATATCCTTTACCTGATACTCCTTGAAAGCACCCTGCGATTTAGCGTCTCTCTGACGCCATATCTTTAATGTAAAATTCATAGTTGCAATGTGTATTAAAGTTTAACGCCAAAAAGTTAGTCTTTGTAGTTACGCTGTGCGCGTACGATGAACTCGTAGTCGAGCACCTCCTTGGTCATCTCGGGAACCTCGTCCATGCCCTTGTACTCCCAAACGGCAGCATAGGCGAACTTGTCGTCGTGACGCAGGGCCTCGCCCTCCTCGGTCTGGTGCTCCGAGCGGAAGTGACCACCGCACGACTCCTCACGATTCAAGGCGTCGCGAGCCATCAGCTCACCCAACTCGAGGTAGTCCACCAGGCGGAGAGCCTTCTCGAGCTCGACATTGAAGCTGTCGGCCGTACCAACCACCTTGACATCCTTCCAGAACTCCTTGCGCAGGGCCTGAATCTCGACGGTGGCCTTCTCGAGCGACTCCTTCGTACGGGCCATACCGACATTCTCCCACATGATGTGGCCGAGCTGCTTGTGGATATCGTCCACCGAGCGCGAACCGTTGATCGAGAGCAACTTCTCGATCTTCTCCTTCACAGCCTTCTCGGCCTCGTCGAAGGCGGGGGTATCGGTCTTCACCTTCGGAGCCTGAATCTTCTTCGAGAGGTAGTCACCGATGGTGTAGGGCAGCACGAAGTAACCGTCGGCCAGACCCTGCATCAGGGCCGAAGCACCCAGACGGTTGGCACCGTGATCCGAGAAGTTGGCCTCGCCGATGGCGTAGAGACCCGGGATGGTGGTCATCAGGTTGTAGTCCACCCAGATACCACCCATCGTGTAGTGTACGGCGGGGAAGATCTGCATGGGCTCGTTGTAGGGGTTCACATCGGTAATCTCCTCATACATATCGAAGAGGTTGCCGTAGCGAGCCTTGATAACATCCTTACCCAGACGCTCGATGGCGGTCTTGAAGTCGAGGAATACGGCCAGACCCGTCTCGTTTACACCGAAGCCGGCATCGCAACGCTCCTTGGCGGCACGCGAAGCCACATCGCGCGGTACGAGGTTACCGAAGGCGGGATAACGGCGCTCGAGGTAGTAGTCGCGATCCTCCTCGGCGATCTGCGAAGGCTTCAGCGTACCGGCACGCAGGGCCTTCACATCCTCCAACTTCTTGAGAACCCAGATACGGCCGTCGTTACGCAGCGACTCCGACATCAGCGTCAGCTTCGACTGCTGCGTACCGTGTACGGGGATACAGGTGGGGTGAATCTGCGTGAAGCAGGGGTTGGCAAAGCCGGCACCCTTGCGGTAGCACTGGAAGGCGGCCGAGCCGTTCGAACCCATGGCGTTGGTCGAGAGGAAGAATACATTACCGTAACCACCCGTGGCGATAACCACTGCGTGGGCACCGTGGCGCTCCAGCTCACCGGTCACCAGGTTGCGGGCGATGATACCTACAGCCTCACCATTCTCTACAACGATGTCGAGCATCTCGTGACGAGGATAGCTCTTCACCGACTTATTGTGAATCTCCTTGTTCAGGGCAGCGTAGGCACCCAGCAGGAGCTGCTGACCCGTCTGACCACGGGCATAGAAGGTACGCGATACCTGGGCACCACCGAACGAACGGTTGGCCAGCAGACCGCCGTACTCGCGGGCGAAGGGAACACCCTGGGCTACGCACTGGTCGATGATGAGGTTCGAGACCTCGGCCAGACGGTATACATTGGCCTCACGAGCGCGGTAGTCACCACCCTTGATCGTATCGTAGAAGAGGCGATATACCGAGTCGTTGTCGTTCTGGTAGTTCTTGGCTGCATTGATACCACCCTGTGCGGCAATCGAGTGGGCGCGACGGGGCGAGTCCTGGATGCAGAAGATCTTGACATTGTAACCCAACTCACCGAGCGAAGCGGCTGCAGAGGCACCACCCAGACCGGTACCTACCACGATGATGTCGAGCTTACGCTTGTTGGCGGGGCTTACGACCTTGATAGCTGCTTTGTGGTTGCTCCACTTCTCGGCCAACGCACCAGCAGGAATTTTGGAATCTAATTTCAGAGCCATATCAGTTTTGTTTTATAGTTCTTAAATAGGTTTAGCAGGCGCAGCAGGGGCAAATGCTCTTCACATAGAAGAGAACCACTACGGCAGCGAAGCCCAAGAAGATGAGCGTAGCCACGATGTTGGCGATGCACTTCAGGCGGGGATACCAGGTGTCGTTGGCGAAACCTGCGGTCTGGAACATCGACCACACGCCGTGCGTGAGGTGGAACCAGAGGGCTGCGAACCATACCAGGTAGATCACTACATTGTGCAGCTCCTTGAAGGTGTACTGAATCAGCGCGGCACCGTCGGTGGGCAACACAGTATCTCCATCAATCATGAGAGGCTCACCGCTAGCCAACATAATCTCGTGGTTGCCCATGAGCTCCTGCAGCTGCATCTTCGACCAGAAGTGTACGAGGTGAATGGCCAGACCGCCCAGCACGATGAAGCCCAGCACGAGCATGTTCTTCGAGGCCCACTTTACACCCGGCTCGTTTACCGTCACGGCGTAGCGCTGGTTACCGCGGGCGCGGTAGTTCTCATAGGTCAGCCAAAGGGCGTAGCCGATGTGGATAACCACCAGAGCTGCCAGACCCACCGTAGCCACCAGGGCGTACCAATTGGCACCCAGGAAGGCGCAAATCATGTTGTAGGCTTCGGCCGAGAAGAGGGCCACCAGGTTCATGGACATGTGGAAGAGGATAAAGAGCACCAGCGCGCAGCCCGAGATACTCATCACCAACTTCTTTCCAAGCGAAGTGTTAGTTAGAAAACAGTTCATAAGTGTGTTTGGTTTTAAAAATTATTGAGTATATTTGTTTTGTCAAACGCAGTTTGCAGTACAAAGATAGCGATTGTTTGCGAAATAACAACCCTTTTTACCAAAAATAAATGGACCTTTGGGCCATATTTATGCCAAAAAGTTGATTCGATGGAAGAAAAACGGATATTGCGGGCCGAAATGCGGCGAATGAACCGCTCGCTCGGCCCCGACGAGCGGGCCGAGGCTTCGCGCCGACTGTGGGCGCAGGTCGAGGCACTCGCCTCGTTTCAGAAGGCGCAAGTGGTCGCCCTCTTCGCGTCGCTCGCCGACGAGCCCGACACGCAGGAGGCATTGCAACGCTGGTCGGCCGAGAAGCGCCTCCTGGTGCCGCGTGTCGAGGGTGAGGTGATGCACTTCTACCCCTACGACCCCGAGCGCATGGGCGACGGCTCGTTCGGCATCCTGGAGCCGCAGCAGGGCGAGGCGGCTGACCCCAAAACCATCGATTTGATTATCGTTCCCGGGGTGGCATTCACCCTTCGGGGCGACCGCATGGGGCGTGGCAAGGGTTTCTATGACAAGTACCTCGTACAGCTGCGCTCCGAGGCCGTGAAGGTGGGGGTATGTTATGCACACCAGGTGGTGGCGGAGCTCCCCACAGAGGAGCACGACATCGCCATGGATTGCATAGTAACCGGCTCCCATAAATAGGTAGTAAAGAGAGAGTTAAGGCATGGAGGCGGAGCGTAACAACCCATCGGTAAAGAGAGCCCTGAAGGAGCAGGTGGCGATGCTGCCCCTCTCGCCGGGTGTTTATCAGTTTGTCGACAAGACGGGCACGATCATCTATGTGGGCAAGGCCAAGAGCCTGCGCAAGCGCGTAAGCTCCTACTTTGTCGAGAGCCGCGAACACTCGGCCAAGGTGCGCGTGCTGGTGAAGCAGATTGTCGAGATACGCCACATCGTGGTGGATAGCGAGACCGACGCCCTGCTACTGGAGAACTCGCTCATTAAGAGCCTTCAACCCCGCTACAACATCCTGCTCAAGGATGACAAAACCTATCCCTGGATTGTGGTGCGCAACGAGAACTTTCCGCGCGTACAATCGACCCGTCAGCTCAAGCGCGACGGCTCCCACTACTACGGCCCCTATGGGTCGATATCGATGCAGCGCAGCGTATTGGAGTTCATCCGCGAGGTGATACCGCTGCGCACCTGCGGCCTCAACCTCTCGCCCCAAGCCATCGCACGCGGCAAATACGGAGTCTGCCTGCAATACCACCTCGGCAACTGCAAGGGGCCCTGCATCGGCGCCCAGAGCGAAGAGGAGTATCGTGCCGATATCGAGCTGGTTACCTCAATTCTCAAGGGCGACCTGCGCCCCGTGCGCTCACACCTCGAAGAGGAGATGATGCGGGCCGCCTCGGAGCTCAAATTCGAGATTGCCCAGCGCTACAAACAGCGCCTCGACGCCCTGGACAACTACTCGGGCAAGTCGGTCATCGTAAGTGCCCGCATCTCCGATATTGATGTCTTCTCGCTCCTGCGCGACGAGGAGGTGGCCTACTGCAACTTTGTGCGTATTCGCCACGGCTCGATTGTCGGCGTGCAGACCATGCGCCTCTCGGTCGGCATCGAGACCGAGGATGCCGAGCTGCTGACCCTCGGTATTCAGTATGCCGTCGAGCGCTTCGCCGAGGGGAAGCTGGCCCGCGAAGTGGTCGTGCCGCTACTCCCCACCACCACCCTGCTCTTCGACGGCGTGCTCTTCACCGTGCCCAAGCGCGGCGAGAAGTTCGACCTGCTCGAGTTCTCACAAAAGAGCGCCCGCATCTACCGCGCCGAACAGCTCAAAAACCTCGAAATCAAGAACCCCGAGCGCCATGCCGATCGTCTGATGGCCGCCATGCAGCGCGAGCTGCACCTCGACCGCGAGCCCCGACACATCGAGTGTTTCGACAACTCCAACCTCCAGGGTACCCACCCTGTGGCCTCGTGCGTGGTTTTTCGCAACGGACGACCCTCACGCAAGGAGTACCGCCACTTCAACATCAAGACGGTGGTCGGCCCCGACGACTTCGCCTCGATGCGCGAGATTGTCTATCGTCGCTACTCGCGCATGATGGAGGAGGGGGCCGAACTCCCCGACCTGATCATCGTCGATGGCGGCAAGGGGCAACTTTCGAGTGCCTATGGCGTGCTCTGCGAGCTGGGCATCGAGGGCAAAGTCCCCATCGTCGGCCTGGCCAAGCGTATCGAGGAGGTCTTCTACCCCAACGACCCCATGCCCTACTACCTCTCGCGCACGGGCGAGCCCCTCAAGGTGGTGTGCCACATCCGCGACGAGGCGCACCGATTCGGCATCACCTTCCATCGCCAAAAGCGAAGCAACGACTTTATACATAGTGAGTTGGAGCTAATCGAAGGCATCGGGACAAAGACCATATCCACCCTACTGAAACACTTCCGCACGGTGGCCAAAGTGAAGGCCGCCCCCCTGGAGGAGCTCACGGCCCTGATCGGCCCTGCAAAGGCCAAAAAGGTGAAATACTACTTCAGCGACGAGTACAACAAACCCAATTGAGAGAGAGAGGGGGGGGAGCTTGTTGCTGGGATAAATCATCGCTCCCAATTGCCGCAAAAAGAGGTTCAAGGCGCCACAGGAGAGCGATTCCGACTCCGCATAAAAAAGAGCAGGTCTGAAAAATCAGACCTGCTCTTTCAGTACCCGGAGCCGGGGTCGAACCGGCACGACATTGCTGTCATTGGTGTTTGAGACCAACGCGTCTACCGATTCCGCCATCCGGGCTTTCCTCGAATCGGGAGTGCAAATATAGGTATAAATTGGCAAACTGCAAATCTTTCATGCAGTTTTTTTTCATTTTTACCCAAATCGACCCGACAATCAACGCCCCAAACGCCTCCGCAAAAAAGCAAAACAGGCTCTCGCCTAATTTTGAATTTTGAATTCTAAATTCTGAATTTCATTCGGCCTACCGCACCATCTGGCGGCCGAGCAGCACCATCAGCAACCCGAAGCAGACCGAGACGAGCGTATAGAGAAAGAAGAGGCCCGAGTGGCGCTCCAACAGAAGCATATAGCCGTCGTTGGCGAAGGAGGAGAAGGTTGTAAGGCCTCCGCAGAAGCCCGTGATGAGGAGGGCACTCATGGCGGGAGAGGTGAGTCGGTGGTGCTCGGCCAGGCCATAGAGCACCCCAATCAGCAGGCTCCCCGCAAGATTCACCACAAAGGTACTCCACGGAAAGGTCGCCGTAGGGGCTATCCATCCAAAAAATTTACCACTCAAGTAGCGCAGGGAGCACCCCACAAAGCCGCCCAAACCGGCACAAAGCATCATTTTCAGCATAACAATTTCATTTAACGGTATTAGCACCCCGGGGGCGGCAAATAGCGTGCCTCGTTTTTTGGCAAAGGATTTGCTTGTGTTAGGCTGAAAAATCCTAAAACAAACCAACTATGCACTTGACACCAAGAGAGATTGACAAACTGCTGCTCCTGTCGTTGGGGCAGATTGCCGAGCGGCGCAAGGCCCGCGGATTGAAACTCAACCACCCCGAGGCGGTCGCCTACATCACCTCGGCGGCTCTGGAGCGGGCACGCGAGGGGAAGACGGTCGAGGAGGTAATGAAGGAGGCGGCCTCGCTGCTCACGCGCGACGATGTGATGGAGGGGGTTGCCGAGATGATTCCCCTGTTGCAGGTCGAGGCGGTCTTTACCGACGGCTCGCGCCTGATAAGCATCCACCAACCGATTCGATAACCAACCCTTTATTTACATTTCAACCATGAACAGCGTCAAAATTTACCCTTCACTCTACCCCTCGGAGGCGGGCTTCACACCCGAGACCCCCGTCGCAGTCGGGGGCGTCATCTCGGCCGAAGAGCCGATTACCTACAATGAACTGCGCGAGGTGGTGAGCCTCAAGGTGCGTAATACGGGCGATCGCCCCGTGCAGGTGGGCTCCCACTTCCACTTCTTCGAGGTGACCCGCCTCCTGCAGTTCGCCCGCCGCCGCGCCTTCGGACGCCACCTCAACATCCCCGCCACCACGGCCATCCGTTTCGAGCCGGGCGACGAGAAGCAGGTGGAGCTGGTCCCCTTCGGCGGAAAGCAGCGCATCATCGGCTTCAACGGTCTGGTACAGGGCTACACGGGAACGGAGGATACCCCCTGCTACTATCCGACCGAGGTGCGCGCCTATCGCCACATGAAGACACGGGGATTTTGTGATGTGGAGCCACACCCCATGGCATGCGACACGACCCACGATACACCGAGTAACAAGAGCAAAAAAGCGTAAACGATGGCAACCATTGACAGACGGTCGTACAACGACCTCTTTGGCCCCACGGTAGGCGATAAAATTCGCTTGGGCGACACAGATCTCTATATCGAAATTGAGCGCGACCTGCGCGGCTTTGGCGACGAGGTGGTCTATGGTGGAGGCAAGACCCTGCGCGACGGCATGGGGTTGACCCCGGGAGCGACAACCGAAGAGGGGTCGCTCGACCTGGTAATCACCAATGTAACAATCATCGACCCCCTGCTGGGGGTTGTCAAGGCCGATGTGGGAATCAAGGATGGCCGCATCGCCGGCATCGGCAAGTCGGGCAACCCCGACACGATGGCGGGAGTAGACCCTCGGCTGATAACGGGGGCCTCGACCGATGCCATCTCGGGCGAACACCTCATCCTGACGGCCGGCGGCATCGACGGCCATGTACACATGGTATCGCCGCAACAGGCCGAGGCGGCCCTCTCGAACGGCGTCACGACGCTCATCGGGGGTGGCATCGGCCCCTCCGACGGCTCCAACGGCACGACCATCACCTCGGGGCGTTGGAATGTGGAGCGCATGTTGCAGGCCGCAGAGGATTGGCCCGTCAATGTGGGCCTTTTGGGCAAGGGCAACTGCTCGACCGACCGCCCCGTAGCCGAACAGCTCGAGGCGGGGTGCTGTGGCTTGAAGATACACGAGGATTGGGGCTCGACGCCCGAGGCGATACGCACCTCGCTCCGCGTGGCTGACTGCTACGATGTGCAGGTGGCCATCCACACCGATACACTCAACGAGGGGGGCTATGTCGAAGACACGATTGCCGCCATCGACGGACGCACGATTCACACCTACCACACCGAGGGGGCCGGCGGAGGCCACGCTCCCGACCTGCTGAAGGTGGCTTCGCTGCAGAATGTACTCCCCTCATCGACCAACCCGACGCTCCCCTACGGCATCAACTCGCAGGCCGAGCTCTTCGATATGATCATGGTGTGCCACAACCTCAACCCGAAGATTCCTTCGGATGTCGCCTTTGCCGACAGCCGCGTGAGGCCCGAGACGCAGGCCGCCGAGAATCTGCTGCACGACCTGGGGGTGCTCTCGATGATCACCTCCGATTCGCAGGCGATGGGGCGTGTGGGCGAGAACTACCTGCGCGCCTTCCAGATGGCCTCCTACATGAAGCAGTCGATGGGGCGCCTGTGGGAGGAGAGCCCCCACAACGACAATTTCCGCGTGCTGCGCTACCTGGCCAAGATTACCATCAACCCCGCCATCACCTTCGGCCTCTCGGACCACATCGGCTCCATCGGGCGTGGCAAGATGGCCGACCTGGTGCTCTGGGAGCCCGCCCTCTTCGGGGCAAAGCCCAAGATGGTAATCAAGGGGGGCATGATTGCCTGGGCCAACATGGGCGATCCGAACGCCTCGCTCGTAACGCCGCAGCCGATGCTCTACCGTCCGATGTTCGGGATGCGGGGCAGTGCACTGCGCCACTCGAGCATCAACTTCGTCTCGCAGGCGGCCCTCCAGCTCGACATCCGCCGCAGGCTGGGGCTCGAGCGCGAGGTGGTGGCCGTCTCCCGCACCCGCCATCTCACCAAAGAGAGCATGTGTCGCAACGCCTTCTGCCCCAAGTTGGAGGTCGACCCCGAGAGTTTCGAGGTACGCATTAACGGCGAGGTGGCAAAGCTCAAGCCCTGTGAGCGTGTGGCCCTCGGACAGAGCTATTGGTTTAGTTAATCGTGCGAGGTATGGAGCATACAGACCAAAACATCCTCTGTCGGGAGGTGGTGGGCAACCTCCACGACGAACCCTGGGCCGAGCGTACCGCCGAGGCCGACATCGAGTGGCTCGACCTGGACCGTTGGACGGCCCAAAAGAGCCGCTTCGTGGCCCGCAGCGACCGCAATCGGGAGTACCGTGTGGCCCTGGAGCGCCACACCCGTCTGCGCGACGGCGACATCCTGCTGTGGGAGGCGGGTAAGCACCACCTGGTAGCCATCCGCCTCCGCCTGGGCGAAGTGTTGGAGATTCGCCCCGCAACGGGGAGAAGCGAGAGCCCCGATTTGCGATGCGAGCACTACTTTGAGCTGGGCCATGCCATCGGCAACCAGCACTGGCCGGCCGTGGCGCGACAAGGGCGAATCTATGTTCCCCTGACGGTCGATCGTCGAGTGATGGAGAGCGTGATGCGCAGCCACCACTTCGAGGCCTTCGACTTCTCGTTTCGCGCAGCCGAAGAGGTGATTCCCTACTTCTCGCCCCACGAGGTGCGGCGCCTGTTCGGGGCCTCGGAGCCCGAGGCGGAGCACCACCATCACCCCTGCCATGGTGCATAGTGCCGCCTACTACCTGCGTCTGATCGGCCTCTCCGACTCGGCCCTTCCCGTCGGCGGATTCTCCTTCTCGCTCGGGGTCGAGACGGCCGTGGGCGAGGGGCTGATTGCCTCCCCGGAGGAGCTTCGGGAGTACCTTCTGGCCCTCACGCGCGCCACCGCCTCGTTGGAGGGGGTGGCGGCGTTGGGCGCCTACCGAGCCTCACAAACGGGCGATTTCGAGCGCCTGGTCGAGATCGATGCCCTGCTCTATGAGCAGCGCCTGGGCGATGAGAATCGACAGATGAGCCGCCGCATGGGCCACAAGTTGGCCGAGTTGGGGGCCGGACTCTTCCCCGAGGGGGAGCTGCTGCAACGATGGTGGCACGCCATCGGCCGTAAGGAGGTCGAAGGGGGGCATGCCACCACGCTGGGGCTCCTCTTTGCCACCGCCGGCCCGGGCGAAGCGGCCCTCTTCGCTTCGCTCCTTTACGGAGTGGCCTCCCAACTCCTGAGTGCCGCCCTGCGCACCATGCGCATCTCTCACCACACCACCTGGCAGCTTCTCATCGGGTTGGCGGACGAGGTCGAGCGGCTCTATGGCGAGCTTTGCGACCTCGAGCCCGAGCAGATGCACCTCTTCACCCCCGAGGCGGAGATTTTAGCCGCCCTGCACGAGCGGGGCCAAAGGCGCCTCTTCATGAATTAACGAAAACCTCTTATCTCGACTGTAAGCGATGAAAACAATGCAAAAGCGAAGCTGCCGTATCGGCATCGGCGGCCCCGTGGGGTCGGGCAAGACCGCCATCATCGAGGCCCTGACACCCCACCTTCTGAATCTGGGGCTCAAGGTACTCATCATCACCAACGATGTGGTAACCACCGAAGATGCCCAACATGTGAGGCGGATGTTGAAGGGCATCCTCGTGGGGGAGCGCATCATCGGCGTGGAGACGGGAGCCTGCCCCCATACGGCCGTACGCGAAGACCCCTCGATGAATCTGGCCGCCGTGGAGGAGATGGAGCGCCGCTTCCCCGACACCGATGTGGTGCTCATCGAATCGGGAGGCGACAACCTCACACTCACCTTCAGCCCCGCGCTGGTCGACTTCTTCATCTATGTAATCGATGTGGCGGCCGGCGACAAAATTCCGCGCAAGGATGGGCCCGGCATCTCGCAATCGGACATCCTGGTCATCAACAAAATCGACCTGGCCCCCTATGTGAGGGCCTCGCTCGAGGTGATGCGCGAAGATAGTGAGCGGATGCGCCCGGGCAAGCCCTTTCTCTTCACCAACTGTTTTACGGGAGAGGGGATTGAGGAGCTCGTGGAGATGATTCGCCGCATGGCCCTCTTCGACTACGACTTCAGCCCCAACGAGTCATGAGCATCGACTACCACACGATTCGGGAGCTGGAGCCCTACCACGCGGAGCCCCCGGCCGCTCCGAGTGGCGGCATCGGCAAGCGCGGAGAGCTCGACATCAGGTTCGAGCGTGCCGCCTCGGGGCGCACACAGATCAGCCGCCTGGGACGACGCGCCCCACTCATCGTACAGCAGGCCCTCTACTTCGATCGCCGGCTGCCCGAGATGGCCTGCCTCTATATCTGCTCGTCGGGGGGTCCCGAGGTGGATGGCGACCGCTATGCGATACACCTCGACCTCGGGCGCGACACGATGGTTCACCTCGCCTCGGGTGCCGCCACCAAAATCGCCTCGATGCGCCACAACTTCGCCTCGATGTATCAGCGTGTGGCGTTGGGGCCGGGGGCGATGTTGGAGTACCTGCCCGAGCCGATCATCCCCTGCCGCCGAAGCCGCTACCACAGCCTGACAGAGCTCACGGTAGACCCTACGGCCTCGCTCTTCTGGTCGGAGATCTTTCTGCCCGGGCGCATCTACCACGGCGAGATGTTCGACTATGAGCTGCTCTCGCTCTCAACCCGCCTGTATCGCCCCTCGGGCGAAAGGCTGTACAGCGAAAAGCAGCTTCTGCAACCCCTCAAAAGCCCCCTTACAGGGCGGGGCGTGATGGGCGACTATCCGATCTTTGCCAACCTGTTGGTGGTAGGGCCCCAGGCCGAGGCCTTCGGAGAGGAGCTGCAACCTTATATCGACTCCGAGCGGGGGTTGGCCTTCGGGGCGCTGCGGCTGAAAGGGGGCGTGGGATGGTCGTGCCGCCTTTTAGGGAGAACGACCGAGGCGGTAAAACACGAAATCAGAGATTGGTGTTCGAGGTGGCGGATGCAGGTGAAGGGGGTGCCTCTGGACGAGGACTTCCCCTGGAGATAACTGAACAAATCAAATCGAAAAGAGCAATGAAAATCGACAAGACAGAGGCCCGACAGGGCGAAAGGAGATACCTCCCCTTTGTGCAGCTGCTGCGCGGAGCCGGGCAGGTAATGTTTCAGAAGAGCAGTTGGTGCGGAGCCCTCTTTCTGCTCGGCATCGTATGGGGAGCCTGGGACGAGGGGCGCATGGTGGTGGCATGGGGTGCCCTCGCGGGGCTCGTTACGGCAACCCTTGTGGGGCATATCCTGCACATGGAGCCCGACGAGGGGGCCTCGGGATTGTGGGGCTTCAACGGAATCCTGACCGGAGCTGCCATGATGACCTTCCTCAAGCCAACTCCCGCGGTGTGGCTCGCCCTGCTGCTCGCCTCGGCCGCAACCGTATGGGTACGGCGCGGCATGAATCGGATGATGGCCCCCTGGCGCATCAACTCACTCACCATGCCCTTTATCCTGGTTACCTGGCTCTTTCTGCTGGCCGCACGCGGCCTGAACGCCCTCCCGATCGAGGCGCTGCCGGCACCCCACCTCCCCACCGAGGCCTCGTCGTGGCTGCACCTCACCCCTTCGGTAGTGGTAAAAGGGTGGCTTACGGGGATTGCGCAGGTCTTTCTGCTCGACTCGTGGTCGGCAGGCGCCATCCTGCTGTTGGGCCTTGTGGTGGCCAATCGTTGGTCGGCGCTCTGGGCTGCCGTCGCCTCGGCCCTCGCCATGGGGGTGGCCCTTTACTATGGGGCTCCGGCCGAGGCGTGGTGCGAAGGGCTCTACGGCTTCAGCCCCGTATTGACGGGCATCGCCCTGGGCTCGATATTCTATCCCCCCTCGTGGCGCTCGGCCCTCTGGTGCATCACGGGCATCCTCATTTCGCTCTTCACGCAAGTTGCCTTCGATGTGGTGCTCGCCCCCGTGGGTATCCCCTCGCTGACGGCCCCCTTCTGCCTCACCACCTGGCTCATGCTATTGCCGATGTTCAAGCTGGAACGCCATCCCCACAGGGCCCCCTTCACCCCCGAAGCCGACCACTCGGATTGGGACCATAAGCGAAAACCCCACCTCGATTGAGGCCTATTTTTGCTCTTTGTCTCCAATTTACCGAGAGATAGGTATTGGTGAAGTCGTTGAAAAGTGCTACCTTTGCCTTGTTATTTGACAGGCAGGCTGTTGTGAAACGACTCATACAAATACCTCTTCTCGCACTCGTCATGGCGTGGCTCCTTCCCCTTTCGGGATGGGCCCAAAATTCGCTCACCGAGGGAGTGGTTGCAGAGCAGCAGAAGCGCACCCCCATTCCGATGGCCGTAGTGGAGCTTCCGCAGCTGGGTCTTTGGGCCGTAGCCGACGACAAGGGGTGCTTCGAGTTGCGCAATGTACCCCACGGAAAGTACCGCGTAGCCATCTCGTCGCTGGGCTACCTGACCCTCGAGACGGAGGTGGAGTTCCCGACGAGCGCACGACTCGAATTTCTGTTGCAGGAGGATAACCTCGAGGTGGAGGAGGTGGTGGTAACGGCCTCCGAGGAGAGTGGCGCCATGACCACCTCGCGCACCATCGGCAGCAACGCCCTCGACCACCTGCAGCTGCTCAACGCCTCGGATATCCTCTCGCTGCTGCCCGGAGGCAAGACCATCAATCCCGACCTGCTCGACGACCAGACCTTCTCGCTGCGCGACGGAGGCTCTACGGAGGGTAATGCCGCCTTCTCGACCGCTGTTGAGGTGGATGGCGTGCGCCTCTCGACCAACGCCTCGATGGGGGAGGCCTCGGGAGCCTCGACCCGCAACCTCGCCTCGACCAACATCGAGAAGGTGGAGGTGATGACCGGTGTCCCCTCGGCCGAGTATGGCGATGTGGGCAGCGGCATGGTGAAGATCTCGACCCGCAAGGGAATGACCCCCTGGAGTGTCCAGATGATGACCAATCCCCGCACCAAGCAGCTCTCCCTGAACAAGGGTTTCGATTTGGGCCATCACAACGGCGTATTGAACAGCTCGGTGGAGTATGCCCGAGCCTCAAAGAATCCCGTATCGCCCTACACCTCCTACACGCGCACAGGGCTCTCGATGACCTACACCAACACCTTTGCCCGCGTGGTGCGCTTTACCGCCGGCGCGTCGGGCAACATCGGCGGAATGAACTCGAAGGATGACCCCGACGCCTTTACGGGGGCCTGGGAGCGCGAACGCGACAACTCACTGCGAGCCAACACCGCTCTCACCTGGCTCCTGCACAAGCCCTGGATCACCGACCTGCAGTTCGACGCCTCGATCAACTACCGCGACAACCTGGCCAAGAGCCGCGAGTATGTATCCAACAGCTCGCGTCTGCCGGCCGTACACAGCCAGGAGGAGGGGTACTACTTCGCCACCCTCCTTCCCGAGACCTACCACGCCATCAGCTACATCGACTCGCGCGAGTTGAACTACGAACTCTCGCTCAAAGGAAAGTGGGTGCGCTCGTGGAACGAGGGTCGCACGCTGAGCAACCTGAAGGCGGGCGTCGCCTGGCGCTCCGAGCGCAACATCGGCCGTGGCGAGTACTACGCCGAGCCGCACCTCGCCCCGCACGGCTACCGCCCCTACCCCTATACCGATATTCCGGCCCTGAACAACCTCTCGTTCTGGGTGGAGGAGCTGCTGACGCTCCCCGTGGGCGGTACGACCCTCTCGTTGCAGGCCGGCCTGCGCGGCGAGAAGAGCTTTATTCGCGGCACCGACTATCGTCACACGCTGACCCTCTCTCCCCGTCTGAATCTGCGCTGGCGCCTGACCCCCCATCTGCAACTGCGCGGCGGTTGGGGCCTGGTCGATAAGCTCCCCTCGCTCGGCGTACTCTACCCCCGTCCGAAGTACACCGATGTGCGCATCTTCGATGTCGCCTACGCCTCGGGAAGCTCCTACATCTACTACACCCACCCCTACACCATACGCTACAACGAGGAGCTGCTCTGGCAGCGTAATCGCAATGCAGAGGTGGCCCTCGACCTCGAATTTGGCGGAATGAAGGTGGCTGTGGCGGGCTACTGGAATCGCACGAAGAACCCCTACGAGAATTATATCACCTACGAGCCCATCGAGTTTGCCCTCTACGGACTCCCCGAGGGGATGGTGATGCCGCAAAATCCCCTTTTGAAGGTCGATTCGCAGACCGGCGAAATTTTCCTGCGCGACAGCGACAAGATGGACGAAGGGTGGTCGTCGCTCGAGTTGCAGGCCCTGAACAAGACCTTTACGCGCAGCCAGACCACCCGCAACGGATCGCCCATCGACCGCTACGGCGTGGAGCTGACGGCCGAGTTCCCGATGATTCGCCCGATTCGCACCGAGGTGCGACTGGATGCCGCCTACGGCTATGTGAGCTACCTGCGCGAGGGGGATAGCTGGTACTACCCCTCCGTCTCGCACACCCAGCAGAGTAACCTCTCCTACCAATATGTCGGCATCTATGCCGATACGGGGAGCAGCTCCACGGTTACCTACAACGGCATGAAATCACACGCCCTCGACCTCAACCTCACGGCCACGACCCACATCCCGCGTATTCGCATGGTGGTGACCCTGCGTCTGGAGGGGTCGCTCCTCAAGCGTTCGCAGCACTTGAGCATCTACGACGGAAAGGAGTACGCCTACAATGTCGACGAGCAGGGCGTCGCTACCGGAGGCTCGATCTACGAGGGGAACAGCTACACCTCGATTCGCCCCATCGCCTACATGGATACGACAGGGGCAATCCACCCCTTCACCGAGCAAGAGGCTGCGGACCCCGCCTTTGCCCCGCTGATTCTGCGCTCATCGACCGCCTACCAATACAACCCCGACGGGTACGACCCCTACTTCTCGGCCAACTTGAGCATCACCAAAGAGATTGGCGACATCGCCTCGATCTCGTTCTACGCCAATAACTTTACCAATTCGCGCCGCTATGTCAGCTCCTACGCTTCGGGGGTGAGGGTGATTCGCACCCCGGGCTTCTACTACGGAGTGACGCTGCGCCTTAAATTCTAACCCACAACCCTTACGCCATGAATCAGCCATACAACCCCTACTCATCGCTCGCAAGGGCCCTGCTGCTACTCGTGGCCGCATTTGCGGCGGGGTGCATGAACCTCTCGGAGTCGCCCTACGAAGAGGAGCTCTTCAGCCTGCGTGTGGAGGTGTGCTATCCCGAAGGATATGAGAGCTACTGCCGCGAAGGGGTGATGGTCGAGACCACCGACATCTACACCTCGGCCTCCTATGCCCTGGCAACCGACAAGCGGGGCGTGGTGGAGTTTAAGCTCCCCTGCGGATTCTACCGCATCGCGGTGGCCGACGATGCCGACGACGCCATCTTCAACGGCTCGAGCGACAGGGTGCAGCTTACCAACGAAAACCGCTCCCTTCAGCTCCCGCTCACCTACTCCAAGCCCGGCAACATCATCATCCGCGAACTCTACTGCGGAGGCTGCTCGAAGGCACCCCACGAGGGGAGCTACCAGAGCGACCGCTACTTTATTCTGCACAATAACTCGCACCAGACCGAGTACCTCGACGGCCTGGCCTTCGGCACGCTCGACCCCTACAACTCGAATGCTCCCTCGGGCAATGTATGGACCACGACCGACGAGAGTGGCGCCATCCTCTTCCGCGAGTATGCCCCCGTGATCGATGCCGTATGGCAACTTCCCGGATCGGGCAGCGACTTTCCGCTGGCCCCGGGCGAGGGGGCCGTGGTGGTCATCAACGGCGCCATCGACCACACGCAGCAGTTCCCCGAATCGGTCAATCTGAACCACGAAGAGTACTTCGTCTGCTACAACCCCACGCTCTTCCCCAACGAATCCTACCACCCCACGCCGGGGGATAAAATCCAAAAGGAGCGCTACTGCAAAGCCGTCAAGGTGGGTCAGAGCAAAGCCTACATCATCTCGCTCTCCTCGCCTACGCTGATCATTTTCCGCGCCCCCGAGGAGATGGATTTGGCCACCTATCTCAACGACCTCAACGCATCGACCGTCACCAAACCCGGCTCTTCGGATATCTGCGTCAAAGTACCCTGGGAGTGGGTGCTGGATGGCATGGAGGTCTACAACGGCATGGCCTCGAACAACCAAAAGCGCCTGGCAGACGAGGTGGATGCCGGCTATGTATACCTCTCGGGCTCCTCGATGGGACACACCCTGCACCGCCACCTCGATGTCGAGGCCTCGGAGGCGGCAGGTTACGATATCTACCTCGATACGAACAACTCCTCGTCGGACTTCTACGAGCGCGACGAACAATCGCTCAAGAGCCATGAGTAGGGGGTGGAAACATATCTTGGGGCTGCTCCTCGTGTTGGGGAGTATGGTGGCCCACGGCCAGGAGTATGACGAGCTCTACGGCCGCAACCCCTGGAACGGAGGCATCAATCGCGCCGGACTGCGTCAGGATAGCCTCTCGCTCTCCTATGCCGAGGTGTGGGGCGGTCTGGAGCGTGGCGGGATGACCAACCACTCCGCATCGGAGGAGAGCTACACCCTCGGCGTACGCACCGAGTCGATGCGCCACTTCGAGCGCCTCTCCTTTGCCGGCGGATTCTCGTTCGACTACTTCGACGGCCGCGATATGTGGGGTTCGATGTCGATGCGCCCGGGTTATTGGCCCGTCGACATCTATGAGTACACCCCCGGGCGCAAGGTGCGCGAACGCTACGCCTTCGAGGGGGGCCTGTCGGCCGACTTTACCACGAGCTGGCGCGGAGGTCTGTGGGTCGATTTCATGGCCGGCAACTACGCCAAGCGTAAGGATTTGCGCCACAAGAACACGACAATGGATTTTGCCATAGCCCCCTCGGTGCAGTGGCATCGGGGCAAGGCGGCCATCGGAGTTGCCTACCTCTACGAGAAGCACTCCGAACGCATCGAGGGCGAGGAGATAGGCTCCACACCCGACTCCTACCTCGCCTTCCTCGACAAGGGACTCTTCTATGGCGTGGAGAAACTCTGGACAAGTAACGAAATACACCTCGACGAGGCGGGTATATCGGCCTTTGCCATCAAGAAGCAGCTGCACGGTGCAGCCCTCGACATCGAGCTCGGCGAGTGGTATGCCGAGGTGCGCTACCGCCACACCACGGGCGAGTCGGGCGAGAAGGGGAGCCTCTGGCACCAATTCTCGGGCGACGACCTGCGGGGCCGCGCGCGCTGGCAACACACCACCGCACGAGGCGACCTTCACCGTGTGGAGGGGGTGCTCGATTGGGAGGGGCTGGATAACCGCGAGGTGATTCTCTCGACCGAGACCCAGGGCGGTGTCACCATCGCCACCATCTACGGCTCACGCCCCATCTACGAGGTGCGCCGCATGAACAGTTCGCTCTACTACGGCTGGTGGCGCGGAGCCTCCTTCCTCAAGGCCGGAGGTCGTCTTCTGCGGCAACGCGAGGGCTCGTCGCTGCTCTACCCCCTTTCGCGGAGCCGCACGCTGCGTCGCCAAGAGCTCTTCATGGAGGGGTGTTGGGCGACCCGTGTGGTGGAGCTCTCGGCCGGAGCCGAGGTAGGTTGGGGCTCCTTCGACGAGGAGCAGCAAGAGGGCTCGGGAACACTCCCCACAACCCCCTATCCGAAGCGGCAGCAGGAGCTCTGCGATTGGCAGAACGCCTACCTCACCTCGCTACAGGCGGGGGCAAAGCTCGCTCTGCGCGTTTGGATTCACAAGGGGTTCTATGCCGACCTTGAGGCGCGTTATGCTCACGCCTTCGAGGCAGCCTCTCTGCCTCAACCCAACCGCATCGAGGTGCGCCTCGCAGTAGGCTGTCGCTGGTAGTCAGTCGTCAGTAAGCAGTAAGCAGTAATTAGTAAACAGCAATCAGTAAACAATAAACCGCAAACAGTATGAAAAAGTTGCTTTTTTTGGCAGTCGCATTGGCTGCCGTGAGCTGCGCCAAGGAGCCGGCTCAAGGGTGGGAGGGTACCATGCCCGTGAGCGTAGACCCCACCATTACGCGTGCTACGGAGGTCGATTTTGAGCAGAACGACCAAATCGGCCTCTCGATTCTGACGGCCGACAACGAGCAGACGGCTCTGAACCACGCCATGACATTCGATGGCGAGAAGTTCGTATCGACGGCCGGCCTGCTGTGGTACGAGGACTTGGGTCTCGAATCGACCCTTACGGCCTACTACCCCTACGCCGAAGGGGAGGCCGAGCCTACGGAGTTTACCATCGCCACCGATCAGACGGGTGAGGGCTACTTCCTCTCCGACCTCCTGATGGCTCGCAAGGAGGGGGTGAAACCCTCGGTCAATGCCGTGGATATGACCTTCCGCCACAAGCTCACCAAAATTGCTATCGAGCTCAACAACGACTATGGCATGACGGTCGAGGGGGTAAAGCTGCACAATGTAGTTCCCACGGCAGTGGTTGATCTGGCCGCCCAGAGTGCCACCGTAAAGGAGGGTGTCGAGGCCACAACGGTAGATGCCCGCGAGGTGGAGGCCGACAAGCGCTTTGCCGCCATCATCGTACCGCAGAGCGCAGCCCTGAAGGTCGATATTCTGATCAACAAGAACGGCACGATCGAGACCCACACCCAGCGCCTGGCCGAGGCCACTTTGCAGGGGGGCGGTCAATACTCGATGGAGGTGACGCTCCTGCCTACCGAGGTGGATGTGGTGTTGAGTGGCGACATCGCCGATTGGGAGGATATGGGCTCGCTCACCGCCGGGGAGGTTCCCTTCGAGGAGTTTGACGGCTACTTCGTCTACGATGGCGAGACCTACCGCACGGTGGTGATGGACGACGGCAACACCTGGATGGCCGAGAACCTGCGCTTCGTACCCGATGGCAAGACGGTATCGAGCGATGCCACGCAGGATGCCGGCATCTGGTACCCCGCCACCAATGCCGACAAGAAGGCCGACCCCGCGCTGGTAGCCACCAAGGGTCTGCTCTACGACTTCTCGACCGCCTTTGGTAAGGAGATTACGGCCGAGAACGCCCACTCGTTCGAGGGTACGCAGGGCATCTGCCCCAAGGGTTGGCACATCCCGACCAATGCCGAGCTGACGGGCCTGGTGGGACACAATGCCAACGGCTCGCTGGTAAATACCGAGGCTCCCTACTACGATGCCTCGATTAAGGGTGCCTCGATTGCCGCCCTCGACGCCGATGGTTACAACTGGACCTGCGTGGGTACCCGCAACAAGACCTCGGTAACGGGCTCGGGAAGCTACAATGTAACGAGCTACACCAATGCCGAGACCTCGGAGACGATCTATGGTGCCATGAGCTATATGCTGGGTTCGACCTGCTACCAGGTGAAGACCGACGCCACGACGGGCCAGGTAACCAATGTCCAATACTACAGCTTCATGTCGCTGCTGAACGCCTCGAACGAGAAGGTTTCGGTGGCCTACGGAAACTTCAAGAGCGGCTACTCGCTCCGCTGCGTAAAGGATAAGCAGTAGGCCCGAGCCTACGCTCCAAAATCAAGGGCCATGCACCGAGTGCATGGCCCTTGATTTGTTTTCGAGGTAAAGGGAGGCGCTACTTGGCGCCCTTGAGGTTGATTTTGCGAGCCGCAGGCGAGGCGACATCCGAACGGCGGGCCGTCACCTCCTTGCGGAAGATGGCACAATGAAAACGATGCTCCACGACCAAAAAATTGAAAACACTCCGACCAGACGAAGCTCCACAACCAAAAAATAGAAAAGTCTCGACAGAATATCGAGACTTTTACGAGTGGGCCCAGAGGGGCATGATCCCACGACCTTCGGATTATGAGTCCGCTGCTCTGACCAACTGAGCTATGGGCCCGCAAAAACTACTGCTTTGCGGGGCAAAGATAGAAAAAAAGCGGATTGTTTCAAAAAAACAGCCCGCTTTTTCGCATTTACGCTTGTGGATGTCCGTTAGAAGGGGAGGTCATCCACCTCCGAGGCGGCAGGGAAGGGAGCCGAGGGGGCAACCACCGACTGCTGCGGCTCGGCACCATAGGGGGGCATGTCGGGCATGGCAGGGGCGGCAGGGGCCTCCGTCTGTTTGGCCTGAATGCGCCATGCGCGCACATCGGTATACCAACGCCCGTTGAACTCGCGCGACTCCACATTGACCGAGACCAGGTAGGTCTCACCCACACGCAGCTTGGCTACATCGTCGGGCTTGTTGAAAAAGGTAACACACAACTTACGCGAAAACTCCTGCGGCATCTCAAAGAGAACATCCTGACGCTGCCAGGGGCCACGGGCCGAAGTGCCGCTCGTGGGGGGCAGGAGCTGAATTACTTTGCCTTCAAATTCCATATATCTGTTTTGTTTTTAATAGTATGCTTCTTCGGTGTACAAAGGTAACAAAAAGTGCGAAACATCGCACCTTTCCACCCCAAAAATCGCTACAAGGTCAATAGGTCGAGGAGTTGTGAGGGGGTGTCGATGACGCAGTGTGCCCCCGCCTTCAGAAGCTCCTCGCGCGTACGAAATCCCCACGAGACCCCGACAGGAAGGGCTCCGGCCGCGATGGATGCGCGGATGTCGGTCGCCGTATCGCCCACATGAATCGTCTCGGCGGGAGCCACTCCGGCCAGGCGCATCACCTCCAGGTCGGCCCGAGGGTCGGGCTTCAGAGGGTGCTCCTCCGAGTGGCCGAACACGGCCACAAAGGGAATCTCGGGGAAGAGGCGCCCGATAAGCAGCGAGGTGCCTTGTTGAAATTTGTTCGACACCACGGCCAACTGCACCCCGCGGCGGACGAGCTCCCCGAGGAGTTCGCGCACCCCTTCGTAGCAGTAGGAGTGGCAGTCGATGTGGGCCGTGTAGTAGTCGATAAATTCGCGGCAGAGGCGTTCGACCTGCTCCTCCTCGCGCCAGGAGTCGGGCAGGGCCCGCTCGACCAACTTTTTGACGCCGTTGCCGACAAAGTGGCGGTACTCCTCGAAGCTATGCTCGGGGAGCTCATGACGGCGCAGGATGGCGTTACACGAGGCTGCCAGGTCGCCCACCGTCTCGATAAGCGTGCCGTCCAGATCGAAAATTACAAGTCGTCTCATCGTTTGCGAAAGATACGGTAGCCCACCGCTGCCACCAAAATCGACATCAGCGGACTTACATAGTTAAAGACACAATAGGGGAGGTAGCTGAAGGTGGCTACTCCGAGCACCGTGGCCTGCGTCATGCCGCACGAGTTCCAGGGAACAAGCACCGAGGTCACGGTGGCCGAATCCTCCACGGCGCGGCTCAACAGGCGCCCCTCCAGCCCGCGCTCCCGATAGAGCTCCTTGAAGAGGCGGCCCGTAAGGATAATCGAGATGTATTGGTCGGCCGTGGTGAGGTTGAAGAGGACTCCCGCCCCCACGGTGGCTGCCACGGTCGAGGTGGTGCGGCGCACCCACTTCAAAAAGAGGGTCGTCAGCGACTGCAACATGCCGCTGCCGGTCATCGCACCGCCAAAACACATGGCACAGAGAATCAACCACACGGTATTCATCATGCCACCCATGCCACGGGTCGCAATGAGCTCATTCACCTCCGGAACACCCGAGTCGAGAGCCGTGGCCCCGAAGCAGCTCGTCATCACCGCCTTGAAGCCCGTCATGAAGCCCCCGACCGAGCCGTCGCCCGCAATCTCGGCAAGCAGGTGGGGCTGTGCAATCACGAGGGCTGCGGCCGCCATCAGCGTGGCCGAGAAGAGGGTAACGATGGCGGGCAGACGCTTGACAATGAGCAGGCCCGTGGCTATGGGCACCAACAAGAGCCAGGGCGAAATATGAAATGTTTGGCGCAGGCTCTCGGCATAGAGCGCCTCCTCGCCCGCCATGCCCGAGCCATGAACCAGACCCGCCACCACAAAGACCACCAGGGCCACCACCATCGAGGGGATGGTCGTATAGCACATATAGCGGATATGCGAGAAGATGGGGACCTCGCAGGTGGAGGAGGCCAGGACCGTCGTGTCGGAGAGTATCGAGAGCTTATCGCCGAAGTAGGCGCCCGAGATGATGGCTCCGGCTACCCACCCCTCGGGGAGCTCCATGGCGCGACCCATGGCCATCAGGGCTACGCCGATGGTGGCAATCGTGGTCCACGAGCTGCCCGTCATGAGCGAGACGACGGCACTGATGATGCACGAGGCGGCCAGGAACCACGAGGGGTGCAGCACCTCCAATCCGTAGCAGATCATCGTGGGGACCACACCACTCACCATCCAGGTACCGGCAATCGAGCCGATAAGCAGCAGGATGATGATGGCCGAGGCCGACGAGCGGATATGCTCCACGATGGCATCCTCCAAGTGCGACCACTTGCATCCATAGAGTCCCACCGACAACATCACGGCCACAGCCGCGGCCGAGAGAAGGGCTATTTGGCTGCCTCCGTAGATGGCGTCGCCCCCAAAGGCGCGGATGACCAACACGAGCAGCAGGCCCAAGACCAACAGGGGCAGCAACGAGACCCCCACCGAGGGGTCGGCTCCCACCTTACGCTCAAACATCTTTCCTAATTTCATCACTTACCTAACCTAAAAAAACGAATCTTGAAAAATGGTGGAGGGGGCTGCGGTTTCGGCCGTCAGTCCCCTCCCTCGAATATCACTCCATCGATAAGGGCTACTCCAGCTCCCAATCGTAACCGTCTTTGCGATCCTTGACGCGGATACCGATGGCCGTCAGGTTGTCGCGGATCTTATCCGAGGTGGCCCAATCCTTGTTGGCCTTCGCCTCCATGCGCATATCGAGCAGCATGGTAACCAGCGGCGAGAGCATATCTTTGCCTCCCCGAACACCGGCGGCCTTCTCGTTCTTCAGACCCAGAATATCGAAGACATAACGGTCGAAGATGCCCTTCAAGAGATGTAAATCTTCGGCCGTGAGCGACTGCTGACCCTCGGCCACCTGGTTGATGATACGCACCCAGTCGAAGAGGGCCGAGATCACCATCGGCGAATTGAGGTCGTCGGCCATGGCGGCGGCACAACGGTCGGCCAGCTCCTCGGGATGCACCGTCGAGGTGGCTTCGGGCTTCAACTTGCCCAGCGTCTCGATGCCCTTCATCAGGCGGTCGAGCCCCTTCTCGGCGGCCTGCAGAGCCTCGTTCGAGAAGTCGAGCGTCGAGCGGTAGTGGGCCTGCAAGACAAAGAAACGAATCGTCATCGGCGTATAGGCCTGGGCCAACATCTTGTGGGTGCCGCCGAAGAGCTCCTCCAGGGTGATGAAGTTGCCGAGCGACTTACCCATCTTCTGGCCGTTGATCGTAATCATGTTGTTGTGTACCCAATAGCGTGCCGAGTCGTGTCCGAGGGCTGCCGTGGCCTGGGCAATCTCGCACTCGTGGTGGGGGAACATCAGATCCATGCCACCGCCGTGGATATCGAACTGCTCACCCAAGTACTTGGTACTCATAGCCGAACACTCCATGTGCCACCCGGGGAAACCATCGCTCCAGGGCGAGGGCCAACGCATGATATGCTCGGGCGAGGCCTTCTTCCAAAGGGCAAAGTCGAAGGAGTTGCGCTTGTCGCTCTGACCATCCAGGTCGCGCGTGTTGGTCATGATGTCGTCGAGGTTACGGCCCGACAGACGACCGTAGTGGAATTTGCGGTTGTAGGACTCGACATCGAAGTAGATCGAGCCGTTGGACTCGTAGGCGTAGCCGGCATCGAGGATGCGCTTTACGAAGTCGATCTGCTCGATGATGTGGCCCGAGGCGTGGGGCTCGATCGAGGGGGTGAGCACATTCAGCTCATCCATGGCGCGGTGGTAGCGCTCGGTATAGTAGTGGGCGACCTCCATCGGCTCGAGCTGCTCGAGGCGGGCCTTCTTGGCAATCTTGTCCTCACCCTCGTCGGCATCGTGCTCAAGGTGACCCACATCGGTGATATTACGCACATAGCGCACCTTGTAGCCCTCGCTCTGCAGGTAGCGGAACAAGAGGTCGAAGGTAACGGCCGGACGCGCATGGCCCAAGTGGGGGTCGCCATAGACCGTGGGGCCGCAAACATACATGCCGACACGCCCCTCATGCAACGGCGTGAACTCCTCCTTACGGCGCGAAAGAGTGTTATACAGGGTAATAGGCGTTTTCTCCATGATTTCTATTTTTTTTGCAAAAGTAATAATTTCTCACCAATAAACTCCGCTTTATCTGCTTTTATTTTGTATTTTTGTCGCGCAGAAAAAGTTTCGACAGGGGAGAATGGGGCGCACCTATCCTTTTTTCGGTCTTTGCACCTCCCAACGGGATACTAAAAGGCCCCGTATGGCGTTTAATGACTACCTTTGTCCGAAAACCCGTTTCGCAAACAGAGAGAAATTAGAACTATATGAACTTCAAAAAGTGGAATACACTGACCGGCTGGATGGTCTTTGCCGTTGCCGCCGTGGTCTATCTGATGACAATGGAGCCCACAAACAGCATGTGGGACTGCTCGGAGTTTATCGCCACCTCCTATAAGCTGGAGGTGGGACACCCCCCCGGGGCACCCCTCTTCATGCTGCTGGCCCGCATCGCCTCGATCTTCGCCCCCTCGACCGAGCAGGTGCCGTTGATGGTCAACGGGTTGAGCGCGATCGCCTCGGCCTTTACAATTCTCTTCCTCTTCTGGGTCATCACCCACCTGGGGCGTCGCCTCGTGGAGCGACAGCGCCCGATGAGCGAGGGGGAGAAGTGGGCCGTGCTGGGTGCCGGCGTGGTGGGTGCCCTGGCCTACACCTTTACCGACACCTTCTGGTTCTCGGCCGTCGAGGCGGAGGTCTACGCCCTCTCGTCGATGTTTACGGCACTGGTCGTGTGGCTGATGTTGAAGTGGGAGGAGCGTGCCGACGAGCCCGGCTCCACGCGCTGGATCATCCTGATTGCCTACCTGATGGGCCTCTCGATCGGTGTCCACCTGCTCAACCTGCTCACCATCCCCGCACTGGTCTTCATCTACTACTTCCGCAAGACCCGCCGGGTGAGTTGGAAGGGACTCCTGAAGGCAACCCTTGCGGGGTGCGCCATTCTGCTCTTTATCAATAACCTGATTATCCCCTACACGGTCTACTTCGGGGCGATGTTCGACCTCTTCTGCGTCAATACGCTGGGGCTGCCCGTCAATCTGGGCATGGTTATTTTCACGGCGGCCCTCTTCGGAGCGTTGGGCTGGGGCATCTGGTTCACCCACCGCCGAGGCTACGCATTAGCCAACACCTCGCTGCTGATTACCACCGTGATTCTGATCGGCTTCTCGAGCTACGCCACCGTGACGATTCGTGCGCTGGCCAACCCGCCGATGAACAGCAACAACCCGAACAATCCCCACGCCCTGTTGAGCCTCCTGAACCGCGACCAATATGGGCAGAAGGATCTCCTCTTCGGTCCCTACTACTCGGCACCGGCCGTGGACTACGCCACCAAGACGACCTACTATGTGGGCGAGGATGGCAAGTACCACGAGGCCGAGGTGCTCACCAAGGTGCTCACCGAGCCGCAGTTCATGCACCTCTTCCCCCGCATGAACGATACGCGCTACGGGGAGCGTGAGTACAAGCCCTGGGCAGCCCACCGCACCCGTCAGGAGCCGGTGCGCGACGCCGACGGCAACCTGCTGCGCGATGAGAGCGGTCGTCCCATCTACCAAACCGTGCTCGACTACGGCGCCACGGTGCGCTACAACGATGGTGAGCGCGTGCGCACCATCGTCGAGCCCACCTTCCGCGAGAACATCAACTTCTTCTTCAACTACCAGCTCAACTACATGTATTGGCGCTACTTCCTCTGGAATTTCGTGGGCCGACAGAGCGACATTCAGGCGCTCCACGAGACGATTTTGGATGGAAATTGGCGCTCGGGATTCGACGCCCTCGACCGCCTCTACATCGGACCCCAGGAGGAGGAGTTCCTGCCCCGCGAGGTGAAGGAGAACCGCGGCCGAAACGCCTACTTCTTCCTCCCCTTCCTGTTGGGATTGGTGGGCCTTGTCTACCAGCTCAACCGCGACCAGCGCAACTTCACGGTGGTGATGTGGCTCTTCGTGATGATGGGTCTGGCGCTGGTGGTCTACTTCAACACCGCCCCCAACGAGCCCCGCGAGCGTGACTACATCTACGCCGGCTCGTTCTACGCCTTCTGCATCTGGATCGGACTCGGCGTGCTGGCTCTCTACGACGCCCTGGCGTGCCTTCTCAAGCGCCACAACCGCACGGCAGCCCTCGCCGCCACCCTCGTTGCGCTGGTGGTGCCGGGCATCCTCTGCGCCGAGAACTGGGACGATCACGACCGCTCGGGCCGCACCTTTGCACGCGACATCGGCTGGAACTACCTCCAATCGACCCTGCCGAACTCCATCATCATGAACTTCGGCGACAACGACACCTTCCCGCTCTGGTACAACCAAGAGGTGGATGGCGTGCGTACCGATGTCCGCATCATGAATACCTCCTACCTGGGTGGCGAGTGGTATATCGACGAGATGAAGTGCAAGGCCAACGACGCCGACGGGGTCCCCTTCTCGCTCCCCCGCCACAAGTACACCTATGCCAACGAGCAGGTCTTTGTCGATGCCATCATCGACCGCCCCATCGAGCTGAAGGAGGCGATCGAGTTCGTCGCCAACGACGACCCCCGCACACAGGTACCTCTGATCGACGGTACGATGGCCGACTACCTGCCGGGCAACCTCTTCGCCCTGCCCGTCAATAAGGAGAATGCCCTCCGCTCGGGCATCGTGAAGGAGGAGGATGCCCACCTGATGGTCGATACGCTCTACTTCCAAATCAACAAGGGGGTTATCTATAAGAGCGAGCTGATGCTGCTCGACCTGCTGGCCAATTTCGATTGGGAGCGTCCCCTCTACTTCACGCAACCTTACATCCTGCAGGGGCTCTCGTCGAAGATAACCAACGAGGACGGCACCTCGTCGCTCTCGCTGATGGACTACCTCCAATTCGACGGCTACGCCTACCGTCTGGTGCCGATTCTCACCCCCTACGAGGTGTCGTGGGAGATTGGCCGCATCGACACCGACTACACCGCTCCGCTCATGCTCGAGGAGTTCCGCTACGGCAACCTGAGCGACGAGAAGGTCTATGTCGATAACTTCATCCACTACAACCTCTCGGCCTCGAAGTCGCGCGAAGCCTTTGCACGCGTGGCCAAGGCCTGCATCCTCAAGGGCGACAACGAGCGAGCCCTCCGACTGCTCGATCGCGGTCTGGAGGTACTCCCCACCCACAAAATCCGCTTCACGGAGGCCAACACCTACCCCTTCATCGAGGCCTACTATGCGCTGGGTGAGTACGAGAAGGGCGATGCCCTGCTGCGCGAGTATGCCCAGACCATCATGGAGTATATCGACTACTACCTCGGCTTCGAGGGTGCCCAGGGCGCCATGGTCGAGGAGGCGCTGATCGAGAAGCTCGAACAGCTCGAGATGCTCTACCAGCTGGCGGCCTTCGCCGACCGCCGCGAAGTGGGCCGCGACATGAACGCCTACTACCGTTCGTTAGGCTACTACGAAGAGGAGCTGTTTGATTTTGGATCGTAATCCAAAAACAAAATTCAAAATTTAGAATTACTATTGATGCAATAAATTTTCGGAGTTGATTTTTGGGTGCTTTGCACCTCTATTTTAATAAGCAACGGCCCGCTTCAAGTGCACTTGACAGGCCGTTGCTTATTAAAATTCTGCCCAAAGGCAGCAAAAATCAACCCCGAAATTTAATTAATAATCAACTACTTAATATAATAAAATATATTGACATTCCCCCTAAATCCCCCTTTGACAAAGGGGGACTTGTCGCAGTGATAAATCACTGCTCCCAATTGCAGCCCGAAAGGTCAACACGGTAAAAGGTTTTTCTAATCAAAAAAATAAATAGCATTCTAATATACTTATACAAAACAAAATAGAAGCAACACTGCAAAGTTTATCGCATCAGTAGTAATTAGAAAAGAACAATTTTTGACTTTTAAGCGAGGAAATTCCGTGCCGACATGAAATTGGGGAGGATGGGCTGTACTTGTCGTACTGCCCATTCTCCCCAATGATTGAGGTGCGGAATTTACCGCTTAAAATCGAAAATTATTACTCAAAAAGCCAGGAACGGAGAGTGGCAATCGCCTCCTGCTGCTCCTCCTCGGGAAGGGTGAGGATGCGGGCACGATGGCTGCCGGCAGGGTCGATGTAGCAGCACATGTTCTGCTTGCGTTTGGTCACAAAGCAGGTGGCTCCCGGGGCGGTCCAGGGGTCATCCTCGCCATAGATCATCATCATGCGGGGATCGTTGTGCTTGAGGTAGCGACGCATCTTGCGGTAGAGCGACTTGTCGAACCTAACCTCGCGCAGCTCCTCGGGGAGGAAGATGCGGCGCAGGTAGTCCTTGGCCGACTTGAGTTCGATAAGCCCCTTGAAGGGTTTCAGGTCGTAGGGATAGTAGCCCAACTCCTTGGCTGCCTGCACAAAGAAGGAGGCATTCTCGCCCCCGACGGCAAAGTAGTCGGGGCCCACATACTTGACCAAGTGATCGACCAGCGTCGCAGCATCGGAGCCCTTCGCGGGGATGACATCGGTCTCGAAGCCCCACTGCCAGAAGGAGAATGCATACTCCAAGACGCAGTAGTCGTAGAGCTCGGTAAGGGGGATGCGGAAGGTGAGTTGGGCCTCGCGGCAAGCCTGCTCGAAGAGGGGCAGCAGCTCGCCCTTGCGCTCCAACATCTCGCGCTGGTAGCCCTCGACCACGGCACGCTTCTCGGGGGTGGAGATATTGCGGAGGTAGGGGTTAAATCGGCCATCCTCGCGCGAGGTGCAGACGGGTCCCACATAGGGGACATAGATATCGACATCCCCGGGGAAGAAGGTGGCGTAGAGCATCGTGGTGGTACCCCCCTTGCTGATACCCGAGGCGAGCCACTTCGAGGGGTAGAGCTCGGCAAAGAGGCTCTTGATGGCGTGGAGGTCGCAGGCCGAATTTTCGGCCGTCAGGTATTGCCAATTGGGGTTTTCGGGCATCGATCGGTCGAAGTAGCGGTGCTCGACGAAGACCATGTTCATATCGAAGAGGCGCGAGAGCTCCTCGCGGTAGCCCTCACGCAGGGCAAAACCGGCACCGTAGCCCTGGGTGATGAGCATCGTGGGGCGACTCTCGTCGAGGTGCATCACCACCACGCGCTGGCAGAAGGTGCCCGCCTCGGGGCTCTTCCAATCGAGGGGCTGGGTGAGCATCACCTCATACTTCTCACGAAACTCGCCGGCGGGCAACGCCTTCACCTCGACGACCCCCTCGAGGGCCTCGATACGCGACTTGAACTCCTGGGCCGAGGCCTCAACCGCAAGGCCGAAAGTAGCGACAAGGGCGAACGACAACGCCCCAAAAAGTGCTCTTGAAATTCTCATAGGTTTGTGTAGTTTTCGACAAAGATAACCATTTTTGGCAAAAACCATCGACCCGAGAGGCAAAATCGCCCTCGAAATTGAAAAAATCCCATTATAAATATGTATATTTGCGCGAATATATAGTTACGAAAATGAGAAATCTGATCATACTGCTTATCGCAAGCTGCGCCCTTACGGCCTGCGCTTCGCGCTCGCGCAGCCTCGGCTCGGCGAGTGTGGAGGAGCCCGTCGAAGCCAAGAACTACCGTTACAGCGTGGTGGAGAGCTATCCGCACGCCACCGACAGCTACACCCAGGGACTCCTCTTCCACGAGGGCGAATTGTGGGAGGGTACGGGTCAGCAGGGCGAGTCGCGTCTGTTGCGCTACACCCCCGGTGCAGAGCGTCCGCGCGAGGTGGCGAAGCTCCCCCGCAGCGAGTTCGGCGAGGGCATTTCGATTTTGGGTGGGGAGCTCTTCCAGCTCACCTGGATGAATAATACGGCCCACATCTACGACCTAAAGAGCGGCACCGAGCGTCGCACGCTGCGCTACACGGGCGAGGGGTGGGGCCTGACCTGCGACGGACAGCGACTCATCCTCTCCGACGGCTCGGCCATGTTGCGTCGCATCAACCCCGCGACCTTCGAGCGCGAGAGCTCGCTTTTGGTAACCCTCAACGGCGAGCCGCTCGACATGCTCAACGAGTTGGAGTGGATCGAGGGGCGCATCTGGGCCAACATCTACCTCACGGACTACATCGCCATCATCCACCCCGAGACGGGCGTGGTGGAGGGCCTTGTCGATTGCAGCGGTCTGCTGCCCGACGAGGAGCGCACCCCCAAGACCGATGTCCTGAACGGCATCGCCTACGACGCCGCCACCCGACGCATCTTTGTAACGGGCAAAAATTGGAGCCGTCTCTACCAAATAACGATTCACGAGCAATAATAGCGAACAAGAGATAGAACGATGAACCATCCCTGCAAATATACCATCCGCGAAGCCATCGCCAACCGCATCCTCTTGTTGGATGGCGGCCTGGGCACCATGATTCAGCGCTACCACCTCACCGAAGAGGATTTCCGTGGTGAGCGTTTCAAGCATTGGGCTTGCAACTTGAAAGGGTGTAACGATATTTTGCCCCTCACACGCCCCGAGGTGATTCGTGAGATTCACGAACGCTACCTCACGGCCGGTGCCGACATCATCACCACCGACTCGTTCAACGCCAATGCCATCTCGCTCAAGGAGTATCACCTGGAGGGGATGGCCCGCGAGATTGCAGCAGCGGCGGCACGCACGGCACGCGAGGCGGCCGACCGCTTCACGGCCCTCAACCCCTGTACGCCCCGCTTTGTGGCGGGCTCGATGGGCCCCACCAACCGCACCGCCTCGATGTCGGCCGATGTGCAGAACCCTGCCGCCCGCGAGGTTACCTTCGAGGAGCTGGTCGAGGCCTACACCGACCAGGCACTCGGCCTGTTGGAGGGGGGCGCCGACCTCCTGCTGGTGGAGACCGTCTTCGACACCCTCAACGCCAAGGCGGCCCTCTTCGCCATCAGCCGCATAGAGGAGCAACTCGGCCGAAAGATCGAGGTGATGCTCTCGGGCACGCTGGCCGATGCAGGGCGCACCCTCTCGGGGCAGACCGTCGAGGCCTTCTACCACTCGGTAAACCACTATGACCTCCTTTCGGTGGGTTTCAACTGCGCCTTCGGAGCGCGTCAGCTGCTGCCCCACCTCGAGAAGCTCGCCTCGATTGCCGACTGCCACATCTCGGCCCACCCCAATGCCGGTCTTCCGAACCTGATGGGTGGCTACGACGAGACGCCCGAGATGTTTGCCCGCGATGTGGAGGAGTACCTCAAGCGCGGCTTGCTCAACATCGTGGGTGGCTGTTGCGGCACCACGCCCGAACACATCTTCGAACTGAAGAAGCTGGTGGGCAACTACACGCCCCGACCCCGACCCCAACGCGAGCGTCAGACCACACTCTGCGGTCTGGAGCCCGTGACGATTACCCCCGAACTGAACTTTGTGAATGTGGGCGAGCGCACCAATGTGGCGGGCTCGGCCAAATTTGCCCGACTGATTCGTCAGGAGCTCTACGAGGAGGCCCTCTCGGTGGCCCGAGCCCAAGTCGAGGCGGGAGCCCAACTTATTGATGTGTGCATGGACGACGGCCTGATCGACGGAGTGAAGGCGATGCGCCACTTCCTGTTGTTGATGGCCTCGGAGCCCGAGATTGCCCGCCTGCCCGTGATGATCGACTCCTCGAAGTGGGAGGTTTTGGAGGCGGGCCTGCGTGCCACGCAGGGCAAGTCGATCGTCAACTCCCTCTCGCTCAAGGAGGGCGAGGAGCTCTTCCTGGAGCGTGCCCGTCTGTGCCACCAATATGGAGCCGCCATCGTGGTGATGCTCTTCGACGAGGAGGGGCAGGCCGAGAGCTATGCGCGTAAAATCGCCGTGGCCGAGCGCGCCTACAACCTGCTGATGGGGATCGGATTCCCCGCCGAGGATATCATCTTCGACCCCAATATCCTGGCCGTGGCCACCGGCATGGAGGCCCACGACCGCTACGCCCTCGACTTCATCGAGGCGACGCGTTGGATCAAGCAACACTACCCGAAGGTGAAGATCTCGGGTGGTGTGAGCAACCTCTCGTTTGCCTTCCGCGGCAACAACGCCGTGCGCGAGGCGATGCACTCGGCCTTCCTCTACCACGCCTACGAGGCGGGCATGGAGATGGGTATTGTCAATCCCGAGATGCTGCAAATCTACTCCACCATCGAGCCCGAGTTGCTCGAGCGTGTGGAGGATGTGCTCCTCTGCCGCCGCAAGGATGCCTCGGAGCGTCTGGCAGAGTATGCCCAGCAGTTGAAGTCGGCCGCAGAGAGTCACCCCGCAGAGCAGGTGGCCGAGTGGCGCAATCGCTCGCTCAAGGAGCGTATCAACCACGCCATGGTGAAGGGTATCTCCGACTACATCGAGGCCGATGCCCTGGAGGCCTACCACGAGTTGGGCTCACCGATGGGGGTGATCGACGGGCTGCTGATGCCCGCCATGGAGCAGGTGGGAAAGCTCTTTGGCGAGGGTAAGATGTTCCTGCCGCAGGTGGTCAAGACGGCCCGCGTGATGAAGCGCGCCGTGGCGACGCTGACCCCCTATATCGAGCAGGAGCAGACCACAAGTGCAGGGGGCCGCGTACTCTTGGCCACCGTGAAGGGGGATGTACACGACATCGGCAAGAATATCGTGGGGGTGGTGATGGCCTGCGGAGGCTACCGCATCCACGACCTCGGCGTGATGGTCGAGCCGGCACTCATCGCCGAGGAGGCACTGCGCCTTCAGGTCGATGCCATCGGATTGAGCGGTTTGATTACCCCCTCGCTCGAGGAGATGATTCATGTCTTGGAGGAGTTGGAGCGTCGCGGAGCCAAGATTCCCGTGCTGATTGGTGGTGCCACCACTTCGGAGCTCCACACGGCCGTCAGGATGGCACCCCGCTACTCGGGGGCTGTCATCCACGCCGACAATGCCAGCGACAATGTCAAAATCATGGCCGAACTTATGGGAGCCAACCGAGAGGGCTACCTCGACAACCTCCGGGCACGCCAGGAGGCGCTGCGCCAAGAGTGGCTCCAAAAGGAGCGTGAGCGTGAGCTCGTCCCCATCATCGAGGCGCGCAAGGAGCGTACACCGAAACCCGACGAGGAGATTGTAGAGCCGCAGCACACCGGACGCGTCGTCTTCTCGGAGTATGAGATCGAGGCCGTGGAGCCACTCATTGATTGGAACTTCTTCTTCCACTCGTGGGGGATGAAGGGGCACTACCCCGAGATTTTGGAGCACCCCGAGCAGGGGGAGGAGGCGCGCAAGCTGCTCGCCGATGCCCGAGCCCTCTTGAAGCGCATCCGCGAAGAGAAACGACTGAAGCTGCAGGGCGTGGTGGGCATCTTCCCCGCCGTAAGCCACAAGGAGGATATCATGCTGACCGACAACAAGGGCAAGGAGTATCGTCTGCCGATGCTGCGCAACCAGACGCGCGGCGCCGAGCACCTCTCGGTGGCCGACTTTGTGGCCGACTCGCGCTCGAAAAGGGGCGACCATGTCGCCTGCTTTGCCCTGACGGCCGGCGTCGGATTGGAGGAGCTCAAAGAGGAGTTCAAGGCGGCGGGCGACGACTACTCGGCCATCCTGGCCAAACTCCTGGCCGACCGCCTGACCGAGGCTTTTGCCGAGCGCATGCACCAATTCGTGCGTTGCGAGATGTGGGGCTATGCCCCCGACGAGAGGCTCTCGCCCGAGGAGATGATTCGCGGCGACTACCGCGGTCTGCGCATGGCTTTCGGCTACCCTGCCACCCCCGATCACGCCCTCAAAAAGCCCATCTTCGAGCTGTTGCGCGTGGAGCAGTTTACGCAGATGCGTCTGACCGACGGTCTGATGATTACCCCCGGGGAGGCCCTCTGCGGTCTGATGCTCCCCTACGGTCGCTACTTCTCGGTGGGGCGCATCGACACAAAACAGTTGTTGGACTACGCCAAGCGAAGCGGCCTGACGCCCGAGGAGTGCCGTCGTCGCCTGCCAAATAATGCCTAAACAGTTAGGAAAGAAAGGTTTATGAATGTATTGGATTTGATTCACGGAGCGAAAAATTCGGGGCGCACCCGTTTCGCCTTCGAGCTGTTGCCCCCCTTGAAGGGCGATGGCAAAGAGTCGGTATTTCGCGCCATCGAGCCCCTGATGGAGTTCGACCCCGCCTATATCAACATCACCTGCCACCGCGAGAGCATGACGCGCACAATCGGCCCCGACGGAAGCGTCGAGCAGCACGCCGTGCGCCGTCGCCCCGGCACGGTGGGTATCTCGGCCGCCATCCGCGACCGCTACAAGGTGGAGGTGGTCCCCCATCTGATCTGTGGCGGGCAGTCGAAGTACGACATCGAGGATACGCTGATCGACCTCGACTTTTTGGGGCTGAACAATGTGCTGGCCCTGCGTGGCGACGCCTCGCAAGGCGAAGAGCACTTCGTACCCCACCCCCAGGGGCATGCCCACGCATTGGATTTGGTGGCGCAGATTGCTGCCATGAATCGGGGTGAGTTTATCGACGGTCAGGTGGACGAGTGCCACCACTCGCGCTTCTCGATTGGCGTGGCCGGCTACCCCGAGAAGCACCCGGAGGCCCCCTCGATCGAGGAGGATATCCGCATCCTGAAGGCGAAGGTCGATGCCGGCGCCGAGTATGTCATCACACAGCTCTGCTACGACACCAACCGCTTCTTCGACTACCTGAAGCGTTGCCGCGAGGCGGGCATCGAAGTCCCCATCATCCCGGGGATCAAGCCCCTCTCGACAATCAAACACCTCGAGTTGCTGCCCCGTACCTTTGGTTGCCACCTCCCCGAGGAGTTGGTGAGCGAGGTAAGGGCCCACGCCGAGGATCCGCAGGCCATTCGACAGATCGGTACGGAGTGGGCCATCGCCCAGAGCCGCGCCTTGAAGGCGGCCGGGATTCCCGTGCTCCACTACTATCCGATGGGCAAGGCCGACAACATCATACAAATCGCCAAAGCCCTCTTTTAACACCCATCCAACCCCTTTGTCGCCTATGATTTCACCCGTAGCGCTTCGTAGAGAACTGCACCGCCACCCCGAACTCTCGTTCGAGGAGCATCGGACGGCAGCCACCATCCAAAAGGCCCTCACCGAGGCCGGTATCGCCTGGGAGCCCATTGCCGGTACCGGCATCCTGGCCCGCATCGAGGGGCGCGGCAACAGAGAGCGTGCCGTCGTGCTGCGTGCCGACATCGACGCCCTGCCCATCGAGGAGGCGGGCGACCACCCCTGGCGTTCGGAGCATAAGGGGGTAATGCACGCCTGTGGCCACGACCTCCACGCCGCCATTCTCTACGGAGTGTTGTGTGAGTTGCGCGAGGGCGACTTCGAGGGGACTCTCTTCGGCCTCTTTCAGCCGGGCGAGGAGTGCAACCCCGGAGGGGCAAAGCGGGTGCTGGAGGCGGAGCCCTGGCGCGACTACGAGGTGGTGGCCGTGGTGGGCGAGCATGTGGAGCCCGACCTGGAGGTGGGCACCATCGGGCTGAAGGAGGGGCGCTACATGGCGGCCAACGACGAGCTGCACCTCACCATCGAGGGAGAGGGAGGCCATGGAGCCCTGCGCCACAAGGTACAGGATACGGTGAGCGCCACGGCACGCCTCATCCTGCAACTGACGGCCCTCAACTCGCCCGAGACGATTCTCTCGATAGGGAGGGTGGAGGCTCTGGGCGCCACAAATGTGATTCCCGACCGCGTGGCTTTGCAGGGGACGATGCGCCTCTACGACGAGCCGGCACGCGAGGCGATGAAGGAGCGCGTGAGGGCCATCTGCCGCGCCTTCGAGGAGCAGGAGGCGATGCGCTGCACGCTGGAGATTCGCGAGGGCTACCCCTCGGTGGTAAACGATGCTACGCTGACCCGACAAGCCGAGGAGCTGCTGCGCCAACGGGGGCTTCGTATCGAAAAGCTCACGCTACGCCCCACTTCGGAGGATTTCGGTTGGTACGGCACGCGCTATCCGGCACTCTTCTACCGCCTGGGGGTGGGCCCCGACGCCGGACGCGTTCATACCGCCTCGTTCAACCCCGACGAGCGAGCCATCGAGGTGGGTATCGGTGCCATGCGCACACTCGCCGTCGAACTTTTACGCAAATAGAGAAGCTATGATAAAAAGCAAGAAAAAGGATAGAAACGACCGCCAGGCGCTGATTCTGCACCTGTTGCGCGAGTTTCCCAACAACAAGTTCTCCGTCAAGCACCTCGCCTCGGCCTCGGGGGGTAACACCCGCGAGGGACGCCGCGAGACGATGGAGATTCTGCGCCGATTCGAATTGGAGGGGGTGGCCGACCTCTGCGGACGCGACAAGTACCGCCTCGGGGGTCGTATGCGCCCCACCCTCGAGGGGGTGGCCGACATGACTTCGGGCGGCTCACTCTACATCAAGGTGGAGGATGGCGGCACGGATATCTATGTCCATCAGCGCGACGCAAAGAACGCCCTGGAGGGCGACCGCGTGGAGGTGGCCATCATGCACACCGCCAAGAATGGCGACCGCGAGGGCGAAGTGCTCCGCATCATCGAGCGCTCGACGCGCAACTATGTGGGCGTCGCCTCGGTGGAGCGCTCGGCCATCTTCGTGAGCTGCGACCCGCGCCGCTGCCCCGTGGACATCTTCCTGCCGCGCAAGAGCTACCCCTCGGTTGAAGAGGGCGACAAGGTGGTGATTCGCGTGGTGGAGTGGCCCGAGGGGTCGAAGTCGCCCGTGGGTGAACTTATCGAAAACCTGGGCCCCGCGGGAAACAACGACACCGAGATGCACGCCATCTTGGCCGAGTATGACCTCCCCTACCGCTTCGAGAAGGAGGTCGAGCAGGAGGCAGCCGCCTGCTCCCCCACCCTTACCGAGGCCGACTACGCCGCACGCCGCGACTTCCGCTCGACAACCACCTTCACCATCGACCCGGCCGACGCCAAAGATTTCGACGACGCCCTCTCCATACGCCAACTGCGCGAAGGGGTGTGGGAGGTGGGTGTCCACATCGCCGATGTGACCCACTATGTGAAGCCCCACTCGCTCATCGACCGCGAGGCCCAAAATCGCGGCACCTCGGTCTACCTGGTCGATCGCACCGTGCCGATGCTCCCCGAAAGGCTCTGCAACGAGCTCTGCTCGCTGCGCCCTCACGAGGAGAAGTGCTGCTTCACAGCCCTCTTTACGCTCAACGAGCGGGCCGAGGTATTGGAGGAGTGGTTTGGCCGCACGGTGATCTGCTCCGACCGTCGCTTCACCTACGAAGAGGCACAGCAGGTCATCGAGGAGGGGCGAGGCGACTTTGCCGAAGAGATATTGACCCTCCACCGCCTGGCCCAACAGCTGCGCCACGACCGCTTCCGTCAGGGGGCCATCGCCTTCGAACGCGAGGAGATGAAGTTCCACCTCGACGACAAAGGACGCCCCACGGGGGTCTACTTCAAGGTGCAGAAGGAGGCCAACCAGCTTATCGAGGAGTTCATGCTGTTGGCCAATCGCCGCGTAGCCGAATTCTGCGGCCATCGCCTCGCCAACGGGCGCAAGGTGGCCCGCACGATGGTCTATCGTGTACACGAGGAGCCGTCGGAGGAGAAGCTCGACCGCTTCCGCTCCTTTGTGCTGCGCTTCGGCCACTACTTCAAGGCCCAAAAGGGGCGCGCCGTGGCGAAGGAGATGAACGGGCTGCTGGGCTCCCTGAAGGGGGCCCCCGAGGAGAACGCCGTGCAGATGCTGGCCGTACGCTCGATGTCGAAGGCCTGCTACACGACCGACAACCTGGGCCACTACGGCCTCGCCTTTGATAGCTATACCCACTTCACCTCGCCCATTCGTCGCTACCCCGACATGATGGTACACCGCCTCCTGGCCCGCTACCTGGAGGGGGGCCGCTCGGCCGAGAAACGCCCCCTGGAGGAGCTCTGCGAGCAGTGCAACGACCGCGAGTTGGTGGCTGCCGAGGCCGAACGCGCCTCGATCAAGTACAAGGCCGTGGAGTTCATGAGCGACAAGGTGGGCCGCGAGTTCGAGGGGTGCATCTCGGGCCTCACCGAGCGTGGCATCTATGTCGAGTTGGAGGAGACCCACATCGAGGGGATGATCTTCCTGCGCGACATTGGCGACGACTTCTACCAATTTGACGAGGAGCACTACGAGATCTTCGGACACGCCACGGGGCGCCGCCTCTCGCTGGGCGACCGCCTCACCATCCGTGTGAAGCAGACCGACTTGCGTCGCCGCACCATCGACTTCGATTTGGTAGCCTTTCACGACTAATCCGCTATGATGCATCGAGAAGAACTCTACAAGAGGGCGCTCGACCACGAGCCGCTGACCCACTCGGAGGCCTACCTGCTCTACGAGGAGGCTCCGCTGGAGGAGCTCTGTGCCGTGGCTGACCTGCTGCGCCGCCGTGCGGTAGCCGACCCCGAGGTCGTCACCTGGCAAATCGACCGCAATGTCAATATCACCAATGTCTGCATCTCGGGATGTCGCTTCTGCAACTTCCACTGCAAGCCCCACCAGCACGAGCGCCACTTCATCACCTCGCGCGAGGAGTACTACCAAAAAATCGAGGAGACCTTTCGCTACGGAGGCGACCAGCTGCTGCTGCAGGGAGGCCTGCACCCCGAGTTGAAGATCGACTTCTACGAGGAGCTCTTCCGCGATCTGAAGAGCCACTACTCCACGCTCAAACTCAACGCCTTGGGAGCTCCCGAGGTGAGCCATATCGCCCGTATCAGCGGCCTGACGACGCGCGAAACGCTCCGTCGCCTGCACCGGGCCGGTCTGGATACACTTCCGGGGGCCGGCGCCGAGATTCTCGACCCCGAGGTGCGACGACGCCTCTCGCCGGCCAAACCCTCGGTCGAGGAGTGGTGCCGCGTGATGCACGAGGCCCACGAGGAGGGGATTCCCGCCACTGCCACCATGATGTATGGCCACATCGAGACTCCCCGTCAGCGCATCGACCACCTGATTACGCTGCGCGACCTGCAAGCCCAAAAACCCGCCTCGTCGCGCGGATTCACCGCCTTCATCCCCTGGATCTTCCGTTCGACGGGCACGGAGCTCGAAAAGCAGGGCATTACGACCCGCTTCTCGGCCCCGGAGTACCTGCGTCTGATTGCCATGAGCCGTATCCTGCTCCACAACATCCCCAACATCCAGGCCTCGTGGCTGACGGTGGGAGGGCCGACGGCGCAGCTGGCCCTGCATGGTGGGGCCAACGACATGGGCTCGATCATGATTGAGGAGCATGTGGTCTCGTCGGCCGGTGCCACCCACCGATTCGATGCCGAGGGGCTGCAGCGCACCATCCGCGAGGCGGGTTTCCGTCCGCAGTTGCGCGACCAGCTCTACCAACCCCGCACCTATCAACCCACCCTTTAATCTCTACCACGATGCGTCTCTTCCCTACCCTCACCTCGCTGCTCGTCGGGCTGCTGCTCGGATGCACCTCCTGCACCCCCGACCCTGCCCCCGCCCCCTCACACAAGGAGCCCGACACCGAGACCCCCAAAGAGGAGGAGCCCAAAGACGAAAACCTGCCCGAAGAGCAGGACCCGATAGTGAATATTCCGGCGTGGGAGAGTGCCACAGAGGCGGTCGCCAACATGGGCCCCGGATGGAATCTGGGCAACACGATGGATTGCTTCCATCAGGAGGCCGTGCGAGGCGATGATTGGCTCTATTGGGAGACCTTCTGGGGACAGGCCCAGACCTCGGCCGAGCTGATGCAGATGTTCCGCAAGGCCGGATTCGGGGTGATGCGCATCCCGGTAACCTGGGGTATTCACATGGACTCGGAGGGGCGGGTCTATGCAAGTTGGATGAAGCGCGTACGCGAGATTGTCGATTATGTCCTCGATGCCGGCATGTACTGCATCGTCAATGTGCACCACGACACGGGAGCCGACCAGAGTGCCTGGCTCCTGGCCGACATGGGGCTCTACGAACGCGAGCGCGAACGCTATGCCTCGCTTTGGAAACAGATTGCCGAGGAGTTCAAGGAGTATGACCACCGCCTGTTGTTCGAGAGCTTCAACGAGATGCTCGACATCAACCACTCCTGGTGCTTCGCCTCGTTCAATATCGGCTACGACGCCGCCCTGGCTGCCGATGCCTACCAAGCCATCAACGCCTATGCCCAAACCTTTGTGGATGTGGTGCGCAGCACGGGAGGGAACAACACAGCCCGCAACCTGATTGTCAATACCTATGGAGCCTGCTCGGGAGCGGGCGATTGGAATCCCCACCTGAAGGATCCGCTCCGCGAGATGAAGCTGCCGAAAGACATCGCCGAAGAGCACCTGATCTTCGAGGTGCACGCCTACCCCAATATCGACAACATGGCCGCCATGCACCAAGAGGTGGAGGATATGATTCTTGCGCTCGACGAGCACCTGGTCTCGAAGGGGGCACCGGTCATCTTCGGCGAGTGGGGCACCAGCAGCAAGACCCCCTCGAAGGAGTCGATGTGTGAGTTCATCGAGTACTTCGCCCGCCGAGCCCGCGAAAACGAGATGGCGGCCCTCTATTGGATGGGGCTCTCCGACGGAATGGCTCGCGCCCTGCCGGCCTTCAGCGAGCCGGAGCACGCCTCGGCCCTGCTTCGAGGCTACTATGGAGAGGGCTACCAACCCGAGTTGCTCTCGATGGATGACTACGATATCTCCTACACGGTCGATTACAACTACCTCTGGTCGGAGGCCAACATCTGCAACCAAGCCATCAGCCTCGACGAGTACCGAGGCGTGTGGCTGAAACTCGAGCGGGCACCGGCCACGGGAGCCGACCTGGCCATCAAGGTCTATGGTGAGGGGGAGCGCGTGCAGTACGGCCCCCTCTCGGGTGCCGAGACCGAGTTTACCCTCGACCGCTCGCAGGTGGGCGATACAGCCCTCCGCATCACGCTGCAAAATACCGGTGCCGAGAGCTACCACACGGTGGTAACCGAGGCCGCCCTCATCCGTCACGACGGAGAGCGCACCCCCTGCTACATCTCCTCGTTCTGGGGATGCAGCATCTCCATCGAGCACGCCCTGCGCCCATAGCGTGAGCAACAGAGGTCTTCAGCGCTCAAGCTCGATATACTCGGCATAGACAATGCGCGTGTGGGGATTTTTCGAGCTAATCTCCTGTCGCAGCGCCTTGGTCCCCCACTTAATAAAGAGAAAGCGGTGCGGCACGCGGTGAACAACCTGCACCAGCGTATCGACGCTGCGAATACGGCACTGCACCGAGTCGGGGCCGACGGCCCCCTCGACCTCGACCCACGGGTCGCGCCACGAGAAGAGACGCACCGTATCGTCGATGGTGTGGGGCGGCAACTCGAGGGGAGCCGAGAACTCGACACGCTCGTCGGTGGCGAGCTTCGACTGACTCTCCAGGCGGCGCAGGCGCACCCCCAGGGCATGCAACTCCTGCGCATCGCGGGCCCGCAGCCGCTCATACTCCGAACAGCGCAAGCGCAGCGCCGAGGCCGAGGCGACCGAGTCACCAAGACGGTTACGATAGTAGGTTACAGTTTGATTCAGGGCCGATTGATTGGCCTCCAGGCGCTCGATTTCCGCTCCCGAACAGAGCAACATACGCGCCATAAGCACCACCGCCAAGAGCAGCAGCGCCTCGATAAGAAGTCGTCGCATAGTAGATTGATTTAAGGTTTAGATGCCCCAAAGATAGCCCCCGAGCGGGAACTTTGATTTCTACGATTTAGCGAAAAAGGGCCTCACAACTGCGGGCCACACGCGCGGCCATCGAGGCCATCAACACCTTCTTTTCGCATGCGGCGAGAGCCGTAACACCCCGATGATCCAGATAGAAGAGCTCGTCGATGGAGGGCAAATCCCTTGCCGTAAAGGGCTCTATTGCAAGCGTGTAGCCGGCCTGTCGAATCGCCTCGACAGCCAATCGACCCTCCACCCCGCGAGGCTTTTGCGAGGAGTAGATTCGGCGCCCCACCGTAGCGAAGAGAGGGGCCCCATCGCCCTCACAGAGCCATCCCTGACCATTTTCTCTCACCACCGAGCGCACACCGCGCGAGAAGGCAATCTCGTGAGCCATCCTCCACGCCTGGTCGACAGCTACCGAGCCTATACCCTCGAAGGGGAGGTCAAAACGAAGCGCCATCGCCTCGGGACGCAAGGCACGCAGCACATACCCTTGATAGAGGAACTCCTGCTCCACCTCGACCCACCAGCGGCCCGTAAATTCGGCATAGAACGAGACATACAACGAGCGGTCGAGCGGATAGCGCCCCTCATCGAGCGCTCGGAAGATCGCCTCGCGGAGCTCTCGCTCCTCACACGGCAAATCGCTTTGACACAGCAATCGGAAGGCGCACTCCATCTCCCGAAGGTGCTCCTTCAGCAGGCGTGGATTGCGACCCGCCACATGAATGATCTGATGCAAAGAGGGTACCATGGCAGAGGTATTGGTGAGCTATTCCGAGAGGATTTTGAGGAGCAGTTCGCGGCGCAGCTCACCGTCGGAGATCGAGCCGGCCCCCATTCCCTTGCTCTTGGCGTCGTACTCGCGCAACAGCCCCAGCACGGCAAAGACCCGCTTGTTGGGCCAGCGCGGCACCGCCTGACGAATCTCCTGCAACGAGTAGTAGTTGGCCTTCAAGATGCGGTAGAGCTCCACATCCGAGGGGACGGGAATCCCCTTGTAACGAGCCTGCCACAAGAGGTAGTTATAGAGAAAGAGGCTCTTGAATTGGCCGAAGAGGGCCAAAATCGTCAGGAGCGTGGGGTTGTTCTTGGGGTTGCGCGAGAGCTGGTCGGCAATCATCAGCGCACGGCCCGTATCCCTCGACAAGACCGCCCTGCACAACTCATAATTATTGAAATCTTTGGAGATGCCGATATTCTGCTCGATATGGGCATCGGTGATACGCTTCGTACCGGTCGGGAGCGACAGCAGAAGTTTATCCAACTCGTTGGTTATCTTGGCAATGTCGCTACCCAGGAAGTCGGTAAACATGGCCAGCGCCTTGGGCTCGATTGCACACCCCTTCGAGGCGATGTATTGCGAGAGCCAGCCCGCTATTTCGCTGTCGTAGGGGCGTACCGACTCCAGCACGGCACCCGACTTCGAGGCCCACTTATAGAAGGCCGAGCGCTTATCCATCGTCTTGCCCTTGTAGCAGATGACCAGCAGCGTGGTGGGCGAGGGGTTCTCGGCATAGTGGGCCAGGCGCTCGGGGTGATCCATCTGTTGCGCCTCCTTGACGATGACCACCTGGTGGGAGCCGATCATCGGCATCTGACGGCAGAGGTTTACCACCTGCCCCGCCTCCACATCGCGTCCATAGACCGTATATTGGCTGAAGGCCCGCTCGGCCTCGCCCAACACCGTGGTAGAGAGCAGCTCCGCAAGCGAGTCGATGAAGTAGCTCTCTTCGCCCATCAAGAGGTAGACCGGCGAGAAGTCGCGGGCCAAAATCCGCCCCTTCAACTGCTCGTAGGCAGCCACCGTATCCTTAAATCTTACTGCACTCTTGGCCATGTTTTCGGTTTTTAGGGTTAGAGTATCTCTTTGGTTATGCGGAGTACCGTGTCGGTCTCGTCGCTCAAGCGGTAGCGGTCGTCGATACGACGCCCCACCACCCATACGATATCCTCGCCCGAGAGGAGGACAAATTGGCGCTCCTTCTCGGCCATCGAGACCTTGTTGTCGATCAAAAAGTCGCTCACCTTGCGGCGACCCGACATCCCGAAGGGGATGAACCAATCCCCCTCGCGCCAGCGTCGCAAACGAAGCGGATAGTGGAGTTTGTCGGCATCGAGCTGCGCCACATGGGGCGGCACACCGAACTCTTTGATGGTGCCGATATCGCACCGCTCGTAGTAGAGCACTGCATTACCACAGTAGCTGCGCAGCGCCTCGCGCGGCACCTCCACCTCGCAGGGGTCGCACTCCGGGATGCGCTCCACCAGGATGTGGCCGCGGTCGATATAGGCGACATGTTCGCGGGCATAGAAGCGACGCCCCGTGGCCCCCTCCGAGAGACTCTGACAGAGGGCATCGACCACATCCCCCCTGAAACCATAGGCCGAGTTGAGCAACTCGTAGATGACGAAGTTGCGGGGATAGACCTCGTTGATGCGCTCCACCTCGATGCAATCGACCCCGTCGGACGAGTGAACCACCTCGCGGCGCACCACCTCGATGGCGCTGTCGATAAAGCGCTGTGCCTCCGTCAGGCGGCTGATGTTGCGACGCATCAGGTCGGTGAATTTGGCATTTATCTCACGAATGCGCGGCACCAACCCCAGGCGGATTTTGTTGCGCAGGTACTTCGTCGAACGGTTCGACGAGTCCTCGCGAAAGGGGATGTGGTGCGCGACGGCGTACTCCAGAATATCTTTGCGCGAGGCGAACATCAGGGGGCGAATCAGGCGTCCGTTCTGGGTATGAATCCCCGTCAGGCCGCGAAGTCCCGTGCCACGCAGCAGATTGATGAAGAAGGTCTCGATCGAGTCGTCGGCGTGGTGCGCCACCGCCACCAAGTCGTAGCCCTCGTTCTGGCACAACTCCTCAAACCAGGCGTAGCGCAGGCGTCGGGCCGCCATCTCCATCGACTCGCCCGTGCGCTCCATCTCGGCTGCAGTCTCAAAGCGGCGGTTATAACAGGGGACTCCGTAGCGGGCCGCCTCACGGGCCACCAACACCTCATCCTCGTCACTCTCACGGTCCCGCAGCTGGAAGTTGCAGTGAGCAACACCCACGCGGTAGCCCGAGGCGATGAAGAGTGAGAGCATCACCATCGAATCGACACCTCCCGAGACGGTCAGCAGGATGCGTTTGTCGCGGTCGATGAGTTCGTGGCGTGCAATATATCGTTGAAAATTCGCTATCAGCATACTCTTACCAGATATTGACCTCGGTGTCGATCTCTACCCCGAAGCACTCCTTTACGCGCTGCTGCACCTTGCGTGCCAGGGCCAGCACCTCGGCTCCCGTGGCTCCGCCGTGGTTGACCAAAACCAGCGCCTGTCGGTCGTGTACTCCCACCGTTCCCTCGCGGTAGCCCTTCATGCCCGCCTTGTCGATCAGCCATCCGGCGGCCAACTTCACCCGCTGGGGCCCCTCGGCCGAGGGGTAGAGCGGCATCTCGGGGTAACGCCCGCGCAGGTCGTCGGCCACCGCCTTATCGACCACCGGATTCTTGAAAAAGCTGCCGGCATTGCCCAACACGGCCGTATCGGGCAACTTCGAACGACGAATGGTGCAAATTGCCTCGCGGATATTTTTAAGCGTAAGGCCGCCTCGTGCCTCCACCTCGCGCATTACATCGCCATAGGCGACATTGGGCCGCGGCGTGCGACTCAAGGCAAAAACAACAGAGAGGATGACAGCCTTCCCCTTCAGGGCTCGCTTGAAGATGCTCTCGCGGTAGCCGAACGCACACTCCGACTTCGCGAGGCGCTTCACCTGCATATCCTCGGTCGAGAAGTACTCCACCTCGACCAGCGCATCCTTCAACTCGGCACCATAGGCGCCGATATTCTGTACGGGGGCGGCCCCCACCTTACCGGGGATGAGCGAGAGGTTCTCCAGCCCCCACAGCCCGCGCTCCACCGACCAGGCCACCAGGTCGTCCCACTCCAAACCCGCCTCGGCGCGCACCAGGAGGCGGTCGTCGTGCTCCTCCAAAATTGCTATGCCCGTGGCCCGAGGGGTCAGAAGCACTCCGTGGTAGTCGCGCGTAAAGAGGATGTTGTTACCTCCCGAGAGTACCATCCAACTATCGCCAATGCCCTGTGCGAAGAGCTCTTTCAGCTCGTCGGCCGTGGTAAACTCGACCAAGCGATCGGCCTGCTGCTCCACATGAAAGCTGTTACGCTCCTTGAGGGATATCGATAAAAATTCTTGTTTCATAGTTGCAAAGTTAAAAATAATTTTACTAATTTTGAGAAAATTTTCACATCGGGCACACCTTGTTCTGTCGGAGCTCCCGATTTTTGACGCAAAACAACTAAAACTACTACCGATATGTCATTTACCGAACAGGATTTACAGCAAATCAAGGAGCATGGCCTCACCCCCGAAGCCGTCGAGAAGCAGATCGAAAATTTTAAGCGCGGATTCCCCTATCTGCAGGTGGTAAGAGCCGCCTCGCCCGCAGACGGCGTACATGTAGCCACCGACGAGGAGGTCGATGCCGCCCTCTCGCGCTACGAGGCCCAAGCCCCCGAACTGCGCATCGAGAAGTTCGTTCCGGCCTCGGGTGCCGCCACCCGCATGTTCAAGGAGCTCTTCGAGTTTGTGAACGAAGATCGCCGCGGCAAGGGGATTGATACGCTGCTGAACAACATCGAGAAGTTCGCCTTCTGGCCCGAGTTGAAGGCCTTGTTGCCGGCCGATGCCTCCGACAAGGATGTCGTGCGCGCCATCGTCGCCGAGGGGCTCAACTACGGGGCAAAGCCCAAGGGGTTGGTTACCTTCCACAGCTACGAAGAGGGGAGCCGCAAGGCCGTCGAGGAGCACCTGGTCGAGGGGGCACTCTACGCCTCATCGGAGGGGGTGGTCCGCATCCACTTCACCGTATCGCAGGAGCACATGGCGGGATTCAAGGCACTGCTCGACGAAGTCCTCCCCACCTACGAGAAGCGCTTCGGTCTGAAGTATGAAATTTCGTTCTCGGTACAGAAGCCCTCGACCGACACGGTGGCGGTCAATCCCGACAACACCCTCTTCCGCACCGACGAGGGGAAGTTGCTGTTCCGCCCCGCAGGCCACGGCGCTCTGATCGAAAACCTCAACGAGATTGATGCCGACCTGCTCTTTATCAAGAATATCGACAATGTGACGACCGACGCCCGCAAGGGGGATACCGTGCGCTACAAGAAGGCCCTGGCCGGCATGCTGCTCGAGTTGCAGAGCCTCTCGCACGACTACCTGCGTGAGCTGCAAAGCGGCGAGGCCGACCTCGAGGAGGTGGCCGCCTTCATCGAGGATCGTCTCTGCACGAAGCTCCCCGAGGGCTACGACGCAGCGCTGCTGGAGCGTGTGCTCGACCGCCCGATTCGTCTCTGCGGCATGGTACGCAACGAGGGCGAGCCCGGCGGCGGCCCCTTCTGGGTGAAGAATAGCGACGGCACCGAGTCGTTGCAGATTGCCGAATCGAGCCAAATCTCGCCCGAGGATATGCCTCTGATGAAACAGGCCACCCACTTCAACCCCGTCGATTTGGTCTGCGGTGTCCGTCGCGCCGACGGTACGAAGTATGACCTGCGCCAATACACCGACCCCGAGACGGGCTTCATCTCCTCGAAGTCGGCCGGCGGCCGCGAGCTGCGCGCCCAGGAGCTGCCGGGTCTGTGGAACGGCGCGATGGCGAAGTGGAACACCATCTTTGTGGATGTCCCCATCTCGACCTTCTCGCCCGTGAAGGTGGTGCAGGATTTGCTGCGCCCCCAGCACCAATAATTTTCGATTTTATATTTGTCGCGAAAAAGGCCTCTCTGCGGCCGCTAACCCTACAACCAACAATGGGCCGTACTTTTTGGTACAGCCCATTGTTGGTTGTAGGGAATTATGCCGGCAACTGACAACTAACCATTTTCAACCAATAGCTGACAACTAATAACTTTTTTGGACATTAAATCGAAAAATGTTTGCGTTCTTGAAGAAGTTTCTTAACTTTGTGCGGATTATGGGTACACCTAAATTAAAAAAGAGATAAATTCAATTAACAAAACTAAAAATATGGAAAACAAATTACAGGAATTGACCCGCACGCTCTATGCCGAAGGGCTGGAGAAGGGTCGCACGGAGGCCGACCGCCTGGTTGCCGAGGCAAAGGCCGAGGCGCAGAAGATCGTAGCCGAGGCGAAGGCCGAGGCCGAGGCCATCATCAAGCAGGCCGAGAAGAAGGCCTTGGATGTGGAGAAGAACTCGATGACCGAGATCTCGCTGGCCGGCAAGCAGGCCGTATCGAAGATCAAGGAGGAGATCGCCTCGATGATTATCGCCAAGACCACGGCCGAGGGGCTCAAGGCCGCCACGCTCGACGCCGACTTCTTGAAGGAGATGCTCGTAGCCGTAGCCAAGAATTGGGACGGCGCTTCGGCCGGCAAGGTGGAGCTCAAGGCGCTGCTGCCCGCCGCCGAGCAGAGCAAGCTGGATGCCGCCTTCGAGAAGGCCTCGAAGGAGCTGCTCGCAGCCGGCATCGAGGTTGGCTACTCGGAGGAGGTACGCACCGGTTTCAAGGTGGGTCAGAAGGAGGGTGGTTACTACATCTCGTTCACCGATGGTGATTTCGAGGCCCTGATGAAGGAGTACCTGCGCGAGAAGGTGGCCGTTCTGTTGTACGCGAAATAGGCTTGCCCCATGTTTGACAAGCAATACTACTGTCTGGTTGCCGGTCTGAGGGAGTACTCGCTCGATTCGGAGAACAAGGGGTTCGACCTCGCTTCGATTCGTGAGGAGATTCTCGAGGAGCTCTCAAAGAGCGACCGCGAGGCGATGGAGCTCCTCTACGGCTACTACGACACCGAGAACCTCATCGCTGCCCACGCCGGCCGCCCGACGCACAATCCGCTGGGTCGCTACTCGCGTGAGCAGATCGAGGAGTTGTTGCAGAATCCCGCCCCGCTCGGCAAGGAGCTGCGCGAGGTGGTGGAGGCCTACACCCGCGAGGACGAGGAGGCCGACGAGGAGGAGCGCAAGATCGACACCTCGGTACGCTTCGAGAAGAGCCTCATGGAGGCCTACTATCGCTGCTGTGCCCACTCGAAGAGCCGCTTCCTGAAGGCCTGGTCCGAGTTCGACCGTACGCTGCGTAACATCGCCGCTGCCGCCACAGCCCGTTCGCTGGGCCGCGACACGGAGGAGGTGCTGGTGGGTACCGGCCCCGTGGTCGAGCAGCTGCGTCGTTCGTCGGCAGCCGACTTCGGTCTGCGCGGCGAACTCCCCTACATCGATACGGTGCTGGCTGCCGTCAACGACGAGCAGAACCTCCTGGAAAAGGAGCACAAAATCGACCTGATTCGCTGGAACGAGAGTCTGGAGCTCTCGGTTCATGACTACTTTAACATCGACTTTATCCTCTCCTACCTTACGCGCATGAACATCGTAGCACGATGGGCCCTGCTCGACAAGGAGCGTGGCCGCCGGATGTTCGACCGCCTGCTCGGGGAGCTCGATGCCAAAGAATTGATAAATAAACAATAAACCGATATGAAAACTTTAGGAAAAGTTAACGGTATCATCTCCAATATCGTCATCGCCAAGGTCGACGGCCCCGTGGCCCAGAACGAGATCTGCTATGTATATTGTGGTGATATCCGCATGATGGCCGAGGTCATCAAGGTGGTAGGCGACAACGCCTATGTCCAGGTTTTCGACTCGACGCGCGGTCTGAAGATTGGCGACAAGGTCGAGTTCGAGAGCCACATGTTGGAGGTAACCCTCGCCCCGGGTCTGCTGTCGAAGAACTACGACGGTCTGCAGAACGACCTGGAGAAGATGGAGGGTCTGTTCATCAACCGCGGTTCGATTACCGAGCCCATCGACTTCGAGAAGAAGTGGGAGTTCAAGCCCCTGGCCAAGGCAGGCGACAAGGTGTCGGCCGCTTCGTGGTTGGGCGAGGTGAAGGAGCAGTGGGTGAGCCACAAGATCATGGTCCCCTTCACGATGGAGGGCAGCTATACGGTGAAGTCGGTCGCCGAGACCGGTGAGTATAAGGTAACCGACACGATTGCCACGGTGGTGGATGCCGAGGGCAAGGAGCACGCCATCACAATGGTGCAGAAGTGGCCCGTGAAGAAGGCCGTGAAGGCCTATGTCGAGAAGCCGCGTCCCTCGCGTGTGATGGAGACGGGTGTTCGTGCCATCGACACCTTCAACCCGCTGGCCGAGGGTGGTACGGGCTTTATCCCGGGTCCCTTCGGTGCCGGTAAGACGGTGCTTCAGCACGCCATCTCGAAGCAGGCCGAGGCCGATGTGATCATCATCGTAGCCTGCGGTGAGCGCGCCAACGAGGTAGTGGAGATCTTCAAGGAGTTCCCCGAGTTGGTGGATCCCCGCACGGGCCACAAGCTCATGGAGCGTACGATCATCATCTGCAACACCTCGAACATGCCCGTGGCTGCCCGTGAGGCCTCGGTCTACACCGGTATGACCATCGGCGAGTACTACCGCGCCATGGGTCTGAAGGTGCTGGTTATGGCCGACTCGACCTCGCGTTGGGCGCAGGCGCTGCGTGAGATGTCGAACCGTCTGGAGGAGCTTCCCGGTCAGGACGCCTTCCCGATGGACCTCTCGGCCATCATCTCGAACTTCTACGCCCGTGCCGGTCTGGTGAAGCTGACCAACGGCGAGACCGGTTCGGTGACCTTCCTCGGTACGGTATCGCCCGCCGGTGGTAACCTCAAGGAGCCCGTAACCGAGTCGACGAAGAAGGCGGCTCGCTGCTTCTACGCCCTCTCGCAGGGTCGTGCCGACTCGAAGCGCTACCCCGCCATCGACCCGCTGGACTCCTACTCGAAGTACCTGGAGTACCCCGAAGTTTCGGCCTACCTCGACGAGCACATCGAGAAGGGTTGGGTCGAGAAGGTATATGCCGGCAAGACCCTCGTACAGCGTGGTAAGGAGGCCAACGACCAGATCAACATCCTGGGTGACGACGGCGTACCCGTGGAGTACCACGAGCGTTTCTGGAAGTCGGAGCTGCTCGACTTTGTGATTCTGCAGCAGGATGCCTTCGACGATATCGACGCCAACTGCCCCATCGAGCGTCAGAAGATGATGTACGAGATGGTGCTGGGCATCTGCCGTGAGGATTTCGACTTTTCGGACTTTGAGGAGTGCTCGCGCTTCTTCAAGGGTCTGATCAACCTCTTCCGCCAGATGAACTACACGCTCTGGAAGTCGGAGAAGTTCTACGACTACAAGCGTCAGATTGAGGAGTATGTTACTAACCGCGTAAAATAGTCTGAAGCCATGACAACACGAGCATTTCAGAAAATCTATACGAAAATCGACAACATTACCAAGGCGACCGTGACGCTGAAGGCCTCGGGCGTAGGTAATGACGAGCTGGCTACCGTAGGCGGCAAGCTGGCACAGGTGGTGAAGATCATGGGTGAGCAGGTTACGCTCCAGGTCTTCGCCGGTACGGAGGGTCTGGCCACCAACTCGGAGGTTATCTTCCACGGGGAGCCCCCCAAGCTCAAGGTCTCGGACAACCTGGCCGGCCGCTTCTTCAACGCCTATGGCGAGCCCCTGGAGGGTGGTGAGCAGCTCGAGGGCGAGGCCCGCGAGATTGGCGGCCCCACGGTGAACCCCTTCCGTCGTATCCAGCCCTCGGAGCTTATCGCTACGGGTATCGCCGGTATCGACCTGAACAACACCATCGTGTCGGGTCAGAAGATTCCCTTCTTCGCCGACCCCGACCAGCCCTACAACGCCGTGATGGCCAATGTGGCCCTGCGTGCCAAGGCCGACAAGATTATCTTGGGCGGTATGGGTCTTACGAACGACGACTTCCTCTACTTCAAGTCGGTATTCGAGAACGCCGGTGCTCTGGACCGCATCGTGTCGTTCGTCAATACGACCGAGAATCCCCCCGTGGAGCGTCTGCTGGTGCCCGACATGGCGCTGACTGCAGCCGAGTACTTCGCCGTGGATAAGGGCGAGAAGGTGCTGGTGCTGCTGACCGACATGACCCTCTACGCCGATGCCCTGGCCATCGTATCGAACCGTATGGATCAGATTCCCTCGAAGGACTCGATGCCCGGTTCGCTCTACTCCGACCTGGCCAAGATCTACGAGAAGGCCGTACAGCTGCCCAACGGCGGTTCGATCACCATCATCGCCGTAACGACCCTCTCGGGTGGCGACATTACGCACGCCATTCCCGACAACACGGGTTACATCACCGAGGGTCAGTTGTTCCTGCGCAACGACTCCGACACGGGTAAGGTAATCGTCGATCCCTTCCGTTCGCTGTCGCGTCTGAAGCAGCTGGTAATCGGCAAGAAGACCCGCGAGGATCACCCCCAGGTGATGAATGCCTGCGTGCGTCTGTTCGCCGATGCCGCCAACGCCAAGACCAAGCTCGAGAACGGTTTCGACCTCTCGGACTACGACGAGCGTTCGCTCAAGTTCGCCCACGACTACTCCGAGAAGTTGCTCTCGATTGATGTAAACATCGAGATCGAGGAGATGCTCGACACGGCCTGGGAGCTCTTCGCCGCCTACTTCTCGAAGGAGGAGGTTGCCATCAAGGCCGAACTGATTGAGAAGTATTGGAAAGCATAACCTAACGGGCTATGGCAATCAAATTTCAATATAACAAGACCTCGCTCGGCGAACTCGGCAAACAGCTGAAGATGCGTCAGAAGGCCCTCCCGACCATCAAGTCGAAGGAGTCGGCCCTGCGCTCCGAGGTGAAGCGGGCGAAGGACTCTGCACAGGAGTTCCGCGAGAAGTTGGAGGAGCTGAAGGCCTCCTACGACTACATGACGGCCCTGTGGGGAGAGTTTGATTGTAATCTGCTGCGTATCAAGGATGTCGAGTTGGATATCCAGAAAATCGCAGGCGTGCGCACGCCCCTGTTGAAAGGAGTTGAATTCGAGGAGCAGCCCTACGACCTCTTTACCTCGCCGGTATGGTATGCCCGGGGTATCGAGATACTGAAGTCGCTCGCCCTGTTGGGCATCGAATTCGAGGTCTACAACCGCAAGATGGAGTTGTTGGACTATGCGCGACGCAAAACCACTCAAAAGGTAAACCTCTACGAAAAGGTGCAAATCCCCGGGTATGAGGATGCCATACGAAAGATCAAACGCTTCATGGAGGATGAGGAGAACCTCTCCAAGTCGGCCCAGAAGATTGTGAAAACCAAACAAGAACAAGCCGAGGAGGGCTCCATGTTATGATAGCCAGGATGTCGAAATACAACTTTGTGCTCTATCGCGCACAGAGTGAGGATTTTATCGAGCGTCTGCGTGAGCTGGGCCTGGTGGATATCACCACCACGGGCTGGGAGCCTCGTGAGGAGGAGCGTCAGTTGCTCCTCAAAATCGAGGGCTACGGCAAGGCGCTGGAGTCGTTGCGCCTCTGGAACGGAGCCGGCGAGTACGAAGCCTACGCTTCGGCCGAGGAGGCCTACGAGGCCTTTGGTGCGATGCAGCAGCAGCTCGCCTCGCGTAATACGGAGCTGAGCCGCCTGGAGAAGGTGGCCGACGAGTTGCGCCCCTGGGGTGAGTTCGATGTCAAGGAGCTCCACGCGCTGGTGGAGAGCGGCCTGAAGTTGCGTCTATACTTCGGTCCCTCGTCGAGTTTTGCCGAGTTGCAGGAGGCTGCACCGGAGGGCTATACCGTGGAGGCGATGAGCGAGCAGGGTGGCAACACCTACTTCGTGGTTATCGGCTCGGGCGAGGAGCTCTCGGTGGATGCCCAGGAGGTGAAGCTCCCCACGATGGATATCCGCGATGCGGAGCGTCAAATCGAGACCCTGAAGGGCGAGATTTCGCAGATTGAGGAGACCTATGGTCGCCTTGCCGCCTCGAAGGCGCTCCTGGAGGAGGGCATTGCCCGCCGCAAGGAGCAGCTGCAGTCGTCGAAGATCACCTCGACGGCGACGGAGGAGGCCGACGGCCTGCTGCTCGTGATGGAGGGCTGGGCCGAGGAGGATAGCTCGGAGAAGGTGGATGCGCTGCTGAAGGAGTACCCCAATGTGGTATGGATCAAGAGCGACCCCACGCCCGAGGACAACACCCCCGTGAAGTTGAAGAATGGTTGGTATGCCCGCATCTTCGAGATGGTGGGCGACATGTATGCCCGTCCGAAGTACGGCACCATCGACCTGACCCCCTTCTTCGCCCCCTTCTACATGCTCTTCTTCGGTATCTGTCTGAACGATGCCGGTTATGGTCTGGTGCTTCTGCTGCTGGCCTTGGCGATTCTCTGGAAGAATCCCGAACCGGGCATGATGCGTCGCGCCGGCTGGTTTGCCACGATGTGCGCCACGGCCACCATCCTCTTTGGTGGTTACGGAGGCTCGTTCTTCGGATTGAGCCTCGGCGACTACTTCCCCTCGATTCCCTTCTTCGATTTCCAGGGTAAGTTTTTCTCGATAGCCTTGGCCATCGGCGTGGTGCAGATCATCTTCGGTCTGATGATCAATGTGTGGGGACAGACGCGCGCCTTCGGCTTTACCTCGTCGTTCGGTACGCTGGGATGGCTCATCGTGCTCCTCTCGGTGGCAATTGCCGTGGGTCTGCCGATGTTCGACATGACGATTCCGTGGTTTACGGCCTCGTCGCCCGCCTTCTACGCCACGCTGGGTGTGGGTGCGGTGCTGATGCTGCTGCTGAACAACATCCGTCGCAATCCGTTGGTAAACTTCGGAGCCGGTCTGTGGGATCTGTACAACAACATCACCGGCCTGCTGTCGGATGTGTTGTCCTACATCCGTCTCTTCGCCATCGGTCTCTCGGGCGGAGTGTTGGCCCTGGTATTCAACTCGCTGGCCGAAGGTTTTGTGCCCGAGGGAGCCAATATCGTGGTACGCATTCTGGTGATGTTGCCCATCCTGCTTATCGGCCACGGTATCAACCTCTTCATGTCCACCATCTCGTCGTTCGTACACCCGATGCGTCTGACCTTTGTGGAGTTTTATAAGAATGCCGGCTTCGAGATGGCTGCACGCAACTTCGAGCCGCTGAAAAAAGAGAACTAGAGATTAACAAACAAATAACAAACAACAAAAAAATTAAAATTATGGAAATGAACACCTTATCTTTGATTTTGGCCTACCTCGGCGTAGTGATGATGGTAGGTTTTGCAGGTATTGCCTCGGCCATCGGTACGGCCATGTGCGGTCAGGCTTCGGTAGGCGCCATGAAGAAGAATCCTACGGCCTTCGGTAGCTACATGATTCTCTCGGCTCTTCCCGGTTCGCAGGGTCTCTACGGCTTCGTGTGCTTCTTCATGGTACAGAAGTTCCTCTCGGCCCCCACGATGTTGCAGGGTGCTGCCATCTTCGGTGCCGGTCTGCTGGTAGGTATCGTAAACCTGGCTGCTGCCATCTACCAGGCCAAGGTCTGCTCGAACGGTATCGTTGCCACGGGTAATGGCCACGATGTGATGGGTAAGACGCTGATTCTGGCCGCCTTCCCCGAGCTCTACGCCATCTTGACCGTAGCTGCTACCTTCCTTATTTCGGGTATCATCGGCTAATCAAGACAAGCTGAAAAAGAGGGGTGTTTCTTCTGGAAACACCCCTTTTCTTTTATTATGGTATAGACGAGGCTTTAACAATAGCGCCGTACATCGTCGGCCGAAATCTCGTTGCCCGACAGAATCACCAGACGCTCGACCACATTGCGTAGTTCACGTATATTTCCACTCCACTCATACTCCAACAAGAGCTCCATCGCCCCCTTCGAGACCCCCTTCAAGGGCGAATGGTGCTCCTCGCAAATCTTCTCGAGAAAGTGCCCGACCAGCAGCGGAATATCCTCCTTGCGGTCGCGCAGGGCGGGCACCTCGATGATAATAACGCTCAATCGATGATATAGATCCTCGCGGAAGTTGCCCCGACGAATCTCCTCGCGCAAATTCTTGTTCGTGGCCGCCACCACACGCACATCGACCTCCACATCCTTATCGCTCCCCACACGGCTCACCTTGCTCTCCTGCAGGGCACGCAGCACCTTGGCCTGGGCCGAGAGCGACATATCGCCAATCTCATCCATAAAGAGGGTGCCGCCATCGGCCTGCTCGAACTTCCCCTTGCGCTGCTTGATGGCCGAGGTGAAGGCTCCACGCTCGTGGCCGAAGAGTTCGCTCTCGATCAGTTCGGAGGGGATGGCCGCACAATTGACCTCGACAAACGGGGCCGCCGCACGCGGACTATGGGCATGCAACCAACGCGCCACAAGCTCCTTGCCTGTACCATTCTCCCCGGTGATGAGCACTCGCGCCTCGGAGGGGGCTACCTGCTCGATGAGGTGCTTGACCCGCTCGATGCTCTCCGACCGGCCGACAATGGGCTCCACGGCGTGAGGCTTGGCTCGTCGGGCACGAGAGGGGCGCTCGGCATGGCTCGAGAGGGTCGCATGAGCATCTGTGAGGCGACGCAGGGTCGAGAGCAGCCGATTCATGTCGATGGGGCGAGTCAGGTACTCCTCGGCCCCGAGACGCAGGGCCCGCACGGCCGAATCGACCGAGGGGGTAGTGGCCATGACCACCAACGGAAGACCCGTATCGGTGGGCTCCAGCCCCTCCTCCGCCAAGAGCAGGTCGATATCGCCTGCGGCCAGGAGCTGGCGAGCCTGCTCTCCGTTTTCGGCCCCCACACTCTGAAAACCCTCGTAGGCGAGGCGCTCACACAAGGTATTTCGCACGCTTTTTGATTGTTCTAAAATTAAAACCTTTGCCATAACTTTTGTATAATCTGTTTTTTTACCTACATTTGTACCAAAGTTTGTCCGAAATCCGTTTTACAAGGTAAAAGTACGACAACTTTTCAGATTTGCCCAACAAGCCCATCGGGGTGTCGAGTGTTGAAACCGCATGCAAATCGGGACTGTCTGTGGCACGGCAAAAGACGGACACCGACACCTGTCAAACCTTTTTGAGTGTTGCTCGAAGCAACCGTCGAAACATGAAACAGAACTATAACTACACACGAAAAAAGCTCTTCCTGCCCGAGTACGGGCGCCACATTCACGAGATGGTCGATTCGCTCCTGGAGATTGAGGATCGCCGTGAGCGCAACCGTCAGGCAAGGGCCGTCATCGCCGTGATGGGAAACCTCTTCCCGATGCTGCGCGACACGGCCGACTTCGCCCACAAACTTTGGGACCACCTCTTCATTATGTCTGATTTTCAGCTCGATGTGGACTCCCCCTATCCGCGACCTTCGCGCGAAGAGCTCACCGTAAAACCCCGTCCGCTGAGCTACTCCGAGGGGCGCATCACCTATAAGCACTACGGCAAGTATGTCGAGCGCATGATTCGCTCGCTCAATCAGGTCGAGGAGCCCGAAGTGGTGGCCCGCACGGTAGACAACCTGGCCCGCTACATGCGTGCCAAGAGCTTTGAATACAACCAGGAGCACCCCAACAACGAGGTGATCGTAAAAGATATACGCCGCATGTCCGATGGGGAGATTGAGTTTGACGAAGAGGCCATCAATAACCTCCGAACCGACTACAAACAGCACCTTTCGGCACGCCCCCAAAAGAGCCGCCAGAACAGCAACCAGAAGGGATACACCGCCAACAAGGGGCGCAACAACTTCCAAAAGAACAATTTTCAGAAGAACAACAACCGACACAAGGCAACCAAATAAGAGCCTGACCCCTTGCCGGTAGTCGGCAACAACAAGTGAACCTACCCATGAAAAACCTCGCAATCATCCTCTCGCTGCTGCTCCTTTGCAGCTGCCAACAGAACACCATCACCATCGAGGGCCGCATGACCGGCACCGACGCCCGCACCGTGAGCGTGGAGTATACCGATGCCGCCCGACAGCTCATCATTGACTCGGTCGAGCTCGACGAGGGTGGCAACTTCACCCTGAAGCTCCGCCGCAACTGCCCCACGCCCGAGTTCTTCACCCTTCGCTGCGGCAATGAGGAGCTCCCGCTGCTGCTCCAAGAGGGCGACCGCCTCACACTCAACACCATCGGCAACCTGGTGCGCAACTACACCGTCGAGGGGAGCCCCGAGTCGGCCAAGCTGCGCAAGTTCTACCGCGAATATACGGCCGGCATCCAGGAGCTCGACCGCCTCTCGAAGGCCTATGCCATGACCTCGGGGAGTGCCCGCGAGGAGGCCCTGAAGTCCTATACCGAGATCTTCCGCCATATCAAGCGCGAGCAGCTGCGTTTCATCGTCGAGCATAAGGATTCGCCCGCCGCCATCTACGCCCTCTACCAGCGTCTTCCGGGCGACGGCTACCTGGCGAGCGCCGAGAGCGATGTGGTCTACTTCCGCACGGTGGCCGAAGCGCTGGCCGAGAGCTACCCCGAGTCGCCCTATCTGAAGCGCCTCGAGGAGGATATCACCCGCATGGAGGCACAGCAGCAGCTCTTGAGTCAGGTGCGCGAGACAAGCTATCCCGACCTCGAGATGAACGACATGTATGGCAAGCGCCAACGCCTCTCGTCGTTGAGCGGACAGGTGATTCTGCTCGACTTCTGGTCGGCCATGGCCGGTAACAGCAACCAAATCAACGCCGAGTTGAAGGAGCTCTACGCCACCTACCACGCACAGGGGCTGGAGATCTATCAGGTGGGGGTGGACCTCTCGAAAGCACGCTGGATCAATGCCGTGCAGGAGCAGCAGCTGCCCTGGATTTCGGTCTCCGACCTGCAGGGCGAGAACTCGATTGCCTGCCGTCTGTATCAAGTACAAAAGCTCCCCTCGAACTTCCTCTTCGACCGCGAGGGAAACATCATCGGCCGCGACCTCTACGGCAAGCAGTTGGAGGAGGCCGTAAAGAAGGCACTCTAAAAGCCCTTCCGCATGATCTATTTTGCATCGGATACCCACCTCGGGGCCGGAACGCCCGACGAGCAGCGCCAAACCGAGAAGCGATTCACGGAGTGGCTCGACCGCATTGCACCCGACTGCGAGGTGCTGGTCCTGATGGGCGACATCTTCGACTTCTGGTTTGAGTACAAGCGGGTGGTACCCCAAGGCTTTGTCCGCACGCTGGGGCGCCTGGCCGCCCTCACCGACCGAGGTGTGAGGGTCATCTTCCTCTGTGGCAACCACGACATGTGGATTGGCGACTACCTGAATCGGGAGTGCGGCGTGGAGCTCTACACCACTCCGCAGACCCTCTCGTTGGGTGGTCGTACCCTCTTCCTGGCCCACGGCGACAACATGCGCATCAAGCGCTTCTCGCTCCTAAAGTTGATGAACACCCTCTTCCGCTCGGAGGTGATTCGCTGGCTCTTCCGCTGGTTGGTACACCCCGACCTGGCCCTGCGATTTGGTCATTGGTGGAGTGGCAAGTCGCGTAAGTCGCACAGCCGCACCCCCCTGGAGCCCTCGCTCGTGAAGCCGCTCGGCGACTACGCCCGCGACCATGCCGCCCTGCACCCCGAAGTGGACCACTACATCTTCGGACACATGCATGTGGCCGTCGATCACACCCGACAACACCCCTCCGTACTCCACCTCGGAGCCTGGGATGGCGACTACAGCTACGCCACACTCGACGCCGAGGGGTTGAAACTGCACCATATCCCCCACCCCGAAAAGCACCAATAGCATGAAACAGTACCTCGACCTGCTGCACCGCATCCGTACCGAGGGCGTGGTCAAGAGCGACCGCACCGGAACGGGCACCATGAGCATCTTTGGCCACCAGATGCGCTTCGATTTGAGCCAGGGATTCCCCCTGCTGACCACCAAGCGCGTCTTTCTGAAGGGTATCATCCACGAACTGCTGTGGTTTCTGAAGGGGGATACCAACATCGAGTACCTTGTCAAGAACGGAGTCCACATCTGGGATAACGACGCCTACCGCTACTACACCGAGCTCTGCTCGGCGGGGTGCTACGACGCCCTGACGCGCGAGCGCTTCCTGATGGTGGTGGGCGAGGCCTCCTCGATTCCGGGCTACCGCTACGGCGACCTGAACCATGTCTACGGCTACCAATGGCGCAGCTGGCCCTCGGCCCATAGAGGCGAGCCCATCGACCAGATTCGCCAGGCCCTCCGACTCATCAAGGAGAACCCCGACTCGCGCCGTATCTTGGTCTCGGCATGGAATGTGGCCGAGGTGGAGCAGATGGCTCTGCCCCCCTGCCATGTCCTCTTCCAATTCTATGTGGCTAACGGCAAGCTCTCCTGCCAACTCTACCAGCGTAGCGCCGACACCTTCCTCGGTGTCCCCTTCAATATCGCCTCCTATGCCCTGCTCACCATGATGATGGCCCACGAGTGTGGCCTCGAGCCCGGCGAATTTGTCCATACGCTGGGCGACACGCACCTCTACCTGAACCACCTGGAGCAGGCCGACGAGCAACTCCGCCGCGAGCCCCGCCCGCTGCCAACCCTCAAACTCAACCCCGAGGTGAAGTCGATCTTCGACTTCCGCTACGAGGATTTCACCCTCGAGGGCTACGACCCCCACCCTGCCATCAAGGGCGAGATGTCGTTTTAAGGGTACAGAGAGCCCCCCTGCGGGGGGTTAAATCGGCCTTCGAGCGAGAAAATTGAAAAAAAATCGAGGATTTTATTGCAGAATCGGATTTTATACCTATATTTGCAGTCGCAATCAGCAACGGTGCGTTAGTTCAGCTGGTTAGAATACGTGCCTGTCACGCACGGGGTCAGGGGTTCGAGTCCCCTACGCACCGCCAAAAGCAACCGAATTTCGGTTGCTTTTTTTGTGCGCAGGGGACTCGTCAGCCTGTGGCGTAGCAACAATAGGAGGTCGGATGAATGCTACGCATTCTACAAACCAAAGAGAGGATATCGATTTGTGAGTAAACTCCCATCGATATCCCCTCTTTCGTTTCTGCCTCCGGCAAATCCGACCACCCATTG
>JAZUQP010000023.1:0-23531 GCA_045605785.1 Alistipes sp.
TCCGACTTTGTCGTGGCAACCTCGTGAACTATATGATAAGTACTTGGCAGGCAGTGATGTGACCTTTGTCTGTGACCGCACCTACGAACTCCTCAGCCTCTCCGATGCGGCTGTGGTTTGCTCGGGTACGGCCACTTTGGAAACGGCTCTGATTGGCACACCCGAGGTGGTTTGCTATCGTATGGATGAGTTTTCGTATAGGGTGGCCAGAGCCTTTGTGAAGATTGGTTTCATCTCGCTGGTCAATATAGTTATGGGGCGTGAGGTTGTTAGGGAGCTGATTCAGCACGATATGACCATAGAGAAGGCCTCCGAGGAGCTTAGGGCCATACTGCCGGGCGGAGAGCGTCATCAGCAGATGAAGGCCGACTACAAGGAGCTGAGCGCTATAATTGGCGGTGCGGGTGCTTCCGAGAGGTTTGCCGGCCGTATGGTGGAGCTACTTAGGGAGGCAAAAAAATAGATTTCTGTAAACAATAATTGACCACAACTCAATGAAGATTATATGTATAGGCCGTAACTATGCCGACCACATCAGGGAGTTCGACAACCGTATGCCCGACGAAGAGCCCCTCTTTTTCCTCAAACCCGACACAGCGCTGTTGAGGAACAACGACCCGTTTTTTGTCCCCACCTTCTCCGAGCAGGTGGACTACGAAACGGAACTGGTGGTGAAGATTAACCGCGTTGGAAAGTCTATTGAGGAGCGTTTCGCCCACCGCTACTACGACGAGGTGGGACTCGGCATCGACTTCACGGCCCGAGACCTCCAGCGCCGCTGCATCGCCGAGGGGTTGCCCTGGGAGCAGGCCAAGGCCTTCGACTATTCGGCCGCCATCTCTCCCACCTTTTTGTCGCTCGAGGCGCTGGGGGGCGATGTCCAAAAACTGAACTTCGAGTTGCAGATCGATGGCCGGGTGCGCCAACGGGGCTTTACGGGCGATATGCTCTTCACGGTCGATCGCCTGATTAGTCATATCTCGCAATTCATCACCCTGCGCATGGGCGATCTGCTCTATACGGGTACCCCCGTGGGGGTGGGCCCTGTGGTGCGGGGGCAGAATCTGGTTGCCACCCTCGAGGGGCACAAGTTGCTCGATTTCGATATCCGCTAACAACGCCATACCTATGCTGTTACACGAAAAATTGACCCCCTACCGCCTGCTGTTGGCTTCGCAGTCGCCCCGCCGTCGGGAGTTGCTTTCGGGCTGTGGCCTAAACTACGAACTCGCCCCCCGTTTCGAGGAGGAGGAGTGCTACCCTGCGACCCTGCCGGCCGAGGAGGTGGCCCCCTACCTTTCGCGTCTTAAGAGCGAGGGCTACCCCACGCCGCTCACCTCGCGCGATATTCTGCTTACGGCCGACACGGTGGTCATCGCCCAGGGGCGTATCCTCGGAAAGCCCCACGACCGCGACGAGGCCCTTGCGATGCTCGGCCTCTTGTCGGGTCGCAGCCATCGGGTTGTCACCGGCGTAACCTTGCGCTCCGAGGGGCTTGTTCACACCTTTGCCACCACCTCCGAGGTCTGTTTCAGGGAGGTGAGCGAGGAGGAGATCGCCTGGTATGTCGACCACTGCCACCCCTACGACAAGGCGGGTTCCTACGGGATTCAGGAGTGGATAGGCTATGTCGCCATCGAGCGTATCGAGGGGTCGTTCTACAATGTGATGGGGTTGCCGATTCAGCGTCTGTATGTGGAGCTGGAGAAATTTTTAGAGCGAATGCCATAGTTTGGCACCCTCTTTTTCGTATCTTTACGCCCCCAAAACCAATAGAACAACCACCGATGTCCGATTCACCCATATTGAAAGGTCTGAACCCGGCGCAGCGCGAGGCGGTCATCCACTTCCGCGAGCCCTCGCTCATCATTGCCGGTGCCGGCTCGGGCAAGACCCGAGTGCTCACTTCGCGTATTGCCTATATGATCGAGCAGGGGGTGAATCCCCACGAGATTCTGGCCCTCACCTTTACGAACAAGGCGGCCGAGCAGATGCGTGAGCGTATCGGGCAGATGCTGCCCGACGGGCGTGCCCGTTGGATTCGTATGGGTACCTTCCACTCCGTATTTTCGCGTATGCTGCGCGAGAATGCCGAGCGCATCGGCTACCCCGACAGCTACACCATCTACGAGCCTTCGGATTGCAAAAATCTGATCAAGACCCTGATCAAGGAGCTCAACCTGCCCGAGGAGAAGTATAAGCCGCAGGCCGTTTTGTCGCGCATCTCGTTTGCCAAGAACTGCCTGGTAACCCCGGGGGCCTATATGGCCAACTCGGTCTATGCGGCCGAGGACCGACAGCGCCAGCAACCCCAATTTGGCGAGCTCTACAACCTCTACTGCCAGCGCTGCAAGCGCAATGGAGCGATGGATTTCGACGATCTGCTTCTGCAGACCAACATCCTCTTCCGCGACTGCTCCGATGTGCTGGCCCGCTACCAGGAGCAGTTCCAATATATCCTGGTGGATGAGTATCAGGATACCAACTATGCGCAGTATATCATCATCCGACGCCTCTCGCAGAAGCATGGCCGTGTCTGTGTGGTGGGTGACGATGCCCAGTCGATCTACTCGTTCCGCGGGGCCAAGATCGAGAATATCCTCTCGTTCCGTAACGACTACCCCACGGCCCTCACCTTCAAGTTGGAGCAGAACTACCGCTCGACGCGCACGATTGTCGATGCCGCCAACTCGGTCATCGTACACAATGCCCGCCGCATGGAGAAAAAGTGCTTCTCCGAGGGGGCGCAGGGCGAGAAGATTCGCATCATGCGTGCCTATACCGACCGTGAGGAGGCCGAGATGGTTACCACGGCCATCCGCAACCGCATCGCCGAGTCGGGCGACGAGTGGCGCGAGGTGGCGGTGCTCTACCGCACCAACTCCCAATCGTCGGCCATCGAGGAGAGCCTGCGTCGCCGAGGGATTCCCTACCGTATCTATAAGGGCTCGTCGTTCTACGACCACAAGGAGATCAAAGACCTGTTGGCCTACATCCGCCTGGTGATCAATCCGCGCGATGACGAGGCCTTCCGCCGCATTGTGAACTACCCGACGCGCGGGATTGGTGACACCACCGTCGAGCGTATCGCCCAGCTGGCACGCGAACGGGGGGTCTCGATGTGGGAGGCGGTCGATGCGTTGGTCGATGAGTCGACCGACGACCCCATTCGACGCACCATCGCCCGCAAGGTGAGTGAGTTTGTGGCGCTGATTCGCTCCCTCTCGCTGGCCCGTAACGAAAAGGGGCTCTACGATTTTGGTTTGGAGATTGCCCAACGGTCGGGTATTCTCCCCCTCTACCGCATGGAGAACACCCCCGAGGCGACCTCGGCCATCGACAACATCGAGGAGTTGCTCAATACGATGCAGCTCTTCAAGGAGCAGCGCGATGCCGAGATTCGCAACGGCGAGCGTCCCGAGGAGGAGCAGGCCACCGTCGAGGAGTGGATGCAGGGGGTGATGTTGATGACCGACATGGACAACGAGAATCCCGACGACAACAATAAAATCACCCTGATGACGGTTCATTCGGCCAAGGGCCTCGAGTATAAATATGTCTATATCGTAGGCATGGAGGAGAACCTCTTCCCCTCACAGCGAGCCGTCGAGAGCCCCGAGGGTTTCGAGGAGGAGCGCCGCCTCTTCTATGTCGCCCTGACGCGTGCCAAGGAGGTGGCCACCTTGAGCTATGCCGAGTCGCGCTTTAAGTGGGGCAACATGGAGTTCTCGCGCCCGAGCTGTTTTCTGCGCGAGATAGACCCCGGCTATGTGGAGATGGAGGGGGGCGAGGAGGAGCTGCAGAGCCGTCGCCGACCCTCGGAGGGGTACCACCGCAACGCTGGCGCCCCGAATGGCGGGCGGGGCTCGGCCATCGAGGAGCTGCGTCGCCGCTTCGACTACCGTTTTCAGCAGAAGCGAGAGGAGAACACCCCCTCGTCGCCGAGCGGCAATGCCCACCGCGTAGCCCCGGGGCACCCTCTCTACCACCGACCCTCGACCCCGCAGTCGGCCCCCCAATCCCGCCCGCAGCCCTCGTCGCCCTATGGTGCGAGTGAGCGCCTGCGTCGTGTGGGGGTTACCCCTGCCGGCGGCGCCACGCCCCCCGCGACCCCCTGCTCCTATGCCGTGGGCGACCGTGTCGAGCACCCCAAGTTCGGCGCCGGTGTGGTGCGTCGTATCGAGGCGCTGGCCCAAGATCATAAACTCGTCGTAGCGTTTGGCGACGGCAGCGAGCGTACGCTCCTGGCCAAATTTGCCAAACTGACCAAACTGTAAACCCCTCGCTGTTATGACCATAAAAGAGCGATACGAAGGTGTAATCGGCTGGTTTTCGGAGCAGATGCCCGTGGCCGAGTCGGAACTCAACTTCAGCAACCCCTTCGAGTTGCTGGTGGCCGTCATCCTCTCGGCGCAGTGCACCGACAAGCGTGTGAACCTGGTGACTCCGGCCCTCTTCGAAGCCTATCCCACCCCCGAAAAGATGGCTGCCGCCACCCCCGAGCAGATTTACGCCTTCATCAAGAGCGTCTCCTACCCGAACAATAAGGCGAAGCACCTCAGCGGCATGGCCCGCATGCTTGTCGAGGAGTTCGGGGGCGTGGTTCCCTCCGAGCGTGAGGAGTTACAGCGCCTCCCGGGTGTGGGGCGCAAGACGGCCAATGTGGTGGGGGCTGTCATCTGGCAGAAGGAGGTGATGCCGGTCGATACCCATGTCTTCCGTGTGGCCAACCGCATCGGCCTTACGCGCAACGCCAAGACCCCGCTTCAGACCGAGCTGACCCTCGAGAAACATATCCCCTCCCACCTCCTGCCCATCGCCCACCATTGGCTGATTCTGCACGGTCGCTACTGCTGTACGGCGCGTGCTCCGAAGTGCGCAGCGTGCGGACTTACCCCCTGGTGCGCCCACTATGCACGCACGACGAAAGCGTCATAGCAGGGCGATTTTTGCCTTGCAGACAATCGAAACACGCCATATTTTCGTGTTTTTCGCAAAAAAACACTATCTTTGTCAATTACAACGAGAAACAAAAGAGTAAAGCCGATGGAAGGGAATCAGATTGAAAAGCCCAACGGGGTGTTGCCGCTCTGTAAGGAGGAGCTCGAAAAGCTCCGCGAAATGTTGGCCGTGCCACACCAAAAGGTGGTCCTTTTGGGCCATACCAACCCCGACGGAGATGCCGTCGGCTCCGACTTGGCGATGGCGCGCCTCTGCGAACAGCTGGGCCACACCACCCACATCCTTGTCCCCAACAAATACCCCTACTTTCTCGATTGGATGCCCCGCATCGACGAGGTGATTGTCCACCGACTCAACCCCGAGGCGGCACGCGAGGCTGTCGACGGGGCCGATATCATCATCTGCCTCGACTTCAACGCCATCGGGCGCCTGGAGGCTCTGGGCGAGCTGGTCGAGACCAATACCCGCGCCCGTCGTGTGTTGATTGACCACCACCTCTCGGCCGTTACCCCCTACGATGTGCGCTTCTCCTACCCCGAGAGCTCCTCGACCGCCTTTTTGGTCTACTCCATCATCGAGCAGCTCTATGGTACCGAGATGATTACCAAAGAGATGGCCGAATGTCTCTATGTGGGCATGATGACCGACACGGGCAACTTCTCCTTCTCGTTCCTTACGCCGGCCCTCTACCGTGCCGTCGCCGTACTGCTCGAGCGCGGTATCGACATCCAATACCTCCACGACAGCGTCTACAACGCCTACTCGCCCGAGCGCGCCCGCCTGTTCGGCTACACCATTCACCGCAAGATGAAGTTCCTGAAGCGCAATACGGTGGCCTACATGTCGCTCACCGAGGAGGAGATGCGTCGCTTCTACTTCCAGCAGGGCGACAGCGAAGGCTTCGTGAACTACCCCCTCACGGTGGGTAAGATGAAGATGACGGCGATGTTCCTGGCACACCACAAGTTTATCCGCGTATCGCTGCGTTCGCGTGGCAATGTCGATGTGGATCTCTTCGCTCGCAAGTACTTCAATGGCGGAGGCCACCACAACGCCGCCGGCGGCAAATCCTTCATGACGATGGAGGAGACCATCGAGCACTATAAGCGTTCGGTCGATGAGTTCGCCCGCGACGGATACCTCAAAGGGTAATGCAAAATTTAGAATTTAGAATTATCATTTTTAGAGTTTACATCATTACCCAAAAACAAAGCAGTCTGTCGCTTGGACAGGCTGCTTTATTATTGACCAACAAAAAAGTAAAAACTAATTTTGAATTCTAAATTCTAAATTTTGCATTTTGCTCCTACCGTTAGGCAAGTGCTTGCGACACCACGAAGGTGCTGCCGCCGATGAAGATCATATCCTTCTCGGAGGCCAATTCGCGGGCGCGGGCTACGGCGGCGGCCACGGTGGGGTAGCACTCTCCCTCAAGACCCGCCTTTGCGGCCAGCTGCTGCAACTCCGCGGCGGGCAGGGCACGCTCGCCTTCGGGCTGCGTGAAGAGGTAGTGAGCCCCCTTCGGCAGCAGGGCGAGCATCGACTCCACATCCTTCTCCTTCACAAATCCAATCACACAGTAGCGCTTCTCGAAGTCGCCTTTGGTGAGTTGCTCGGCCACGCGGCGCATGCCGTGGGGGTTGTGGCCCGTGTCGCATACGGTGTAGGGCTTCGAGCCCAGCTGCTGCCAGCGACCGCGCAAGGAGGTGTTGGCGGCCACGGTGCGCGTACCCTCGCGGAAGGCGCGACGCGAGATGGTCAGCGGGGTCTCCTCGTGCAGGAAGTCGGCGGCAGCCGAGGCGGTGATGATATTCTGACGCTGGTAGCCACCCATCAGATCGACCTCCACATCGATGGGCTGTCCGTCGCGCTTACGCACGAGCGTGTAGCGCTGTACGCACTCATCCACGCGGTGGTTCTCGCAAGAGAAGATCTCCTCGGCATAGAGAATTTTCGACTTGAGCGAGGCTGCGACCTCGTTGAAGACCTCGTCGCAGGCGGGGTTGTGCTCGCCGATGAGTACGGGGATGCTCTTCTTGATGATGCCGGCCTTCTCGCGGGCAATCTCTTCGAGGCTTCCGCCCAGCAGGTCGGTGTGGTCGAGACCGATGTTGGTTACGATGCTCAAGATGGGCACCAAGAGGTTGGTGGCGTCGAGGCGTCCGCCGAGGCCCGTCTCGATCACGGCTACCTCCACATCGCTCTGTGCGAAGTAGTCGAAGGCCATGGCGGTGGACATCTCGAAGAACGAGAGCTCCAGCTCCTTCATCTTCTCCAGGTGCTTGTCCACGAAATTGACCACCTTCTGCTTGGGAATCATCTCGCCATCCACGCGAATGCGCTCGCGGTAGTCGTTCAGATGGGGCGAGGTGTAGAGGCCCGTGCGGTAGCCGGCCTGCTGAAGCACCGAGGCCAGGATGTGCGAGACAGAGCCTTTGCCGTTGGTGCCGGCCACATGAATCGTGAAGAAGTTGCGCTGCGGGTTTCCCAAGTGGCGGCAGAAGGCGGTGGTGCGCTCCAAGCCGGGCTTGTAGGCCGAGGCCCCCTTCTGCTGGAAGGAGGTCAGCGACGAGTAGAGAAAGTCGAGTGTCTGGGTGTAATTCATACTATCTGTTTTTTGCTATTCGTTCAGGTGGTTGCGTCGGCGCACGCGGTAGGCGACATAGTAGAGCAACGAGAGCATCGTCAGCAGTTTGGCGATGCGGGCGATATAGTCGCCGTAGCGCGTGTAGAGGGTAATTTCGTGGTTGAGGGGCAGCTCCATGGAGAGCACACCGCGCTCCTCCCAGCCTAAGGTCTCGCCCATCACATCGCCTCGGCAGTCGATGAAGCCCGACATGCCCGTATTGGCCGCACGACCAATGGCACGGCGGTGCTCCACGGCCCGAAGGCGCGAGAAGGAGAAGAGGTGCTTGTAGCCCGGGGTATCCCCCCACCAGCCGTCGTTCGAGATGAGGAACATCACCTCGGCTCCGCGGCGCACAAAGTCGCCATAGAAGTCGCCGAAGATCCCCTCGTAGCAGATGGCCGGCCCACCCTTCACGCCACTCGGCGAGGTGAAGAGACGGCGCTGCTGTCCGATGCCGATCTGTCCGACAATACCTCCGAGGTCCACGACCAGGAAGTCCATCAGGTCGAAGAACCAGCGCGGCGTATTCTCCACGCCGATGACGAGCTTCCCCTTGTGGTAGATGCCCTGCACCCCTACCGTGTCGATGGCCACGGCCGAATTGAAGTGGTCGAGCCAGCGGCCGCCTCGCATGCGGGCCGTGGGGGTCTGCATCCCGGGCTCATAGAAGCGCAGGGTGTTGGCTCCGGCCACCAGCAGGGCCTCGGGAGCCACCTCCTTGAGGCGTGCGGAGAAGGGCTTGAGATGGGGGTAGAGGTTGATGTGTGCCTCATCCATGTGGCGCGTCAGCGCCGTCTCGGGGGCGAGGATGAACTCCGTATCTGCAGGTACCTCGCCCATCAGCGCGAGGAGATTCTGCTCCTGCCACTCGTCGCCCGTCGAGAACTTGTCGTAGCAATCGACATTGGGTTGCAACACCGCCACACGGGTGGTCGAGGTGGGATTTTCGTAGTGGAGGTAGATGCCCAGCGAGAGGAGCATGGGCAGCAGGATGGCTGCCGCAGCGCCCCAACCCAGGCGGCGCGAGCGCTGCTGCCACGCCTCGAAGAGGAAGAGGTTGCAGACCCACACCCAGAGCGAGCCGCCGAAGATACCCGTGTACTCGTACCACTGCACCAACCGTACATCGTGCGAGAAGCCGTTGCCGAGCAGCAGCCAGGGCCACGAGATATCGACCGATTGGTAGTGGTGTTCACAGGCGATCCAGCTCGCCACCAACACCAGGTAGGCCAGGCGCTTGGGGGCCCGTTTGCTCACCGTATGGAAGAGCATGAAGGGGATCATCATCCAAAGGGTCGAGCAGATGATGGCGGCCGGAGGGCCGATGGGGGTGGCATTGCCAATCCACCAGTCGCACGAGGCGGACCAGAGGGCAAAGGTTAAGAGGGCCCAGCCGAACATCCCCCACCACGAACGCCTCGTATCGTCGTAGGAGGCGCTGATCCAGAGCAGGGGAACGAGTCCCACGAGCAGCGAAAGGCCACTGAAGCCGAGCCACCCGGGAGCGAGCAGCGCGACCGAAAGAAGAGAGGCGCCGAAACGGTGCCATGTAAGCGACCTTTTCACGGCGACAAAAGTAATAATTTCGCGGGAAATACGCCAATTTCCACCCCCAAATTTCGCCGATATTTCTACTTTTGGCAAAAAGCGCACCTCGACCGAAAAAGCGGTCGGGGAAAGGGGTGTTTCTCGCAAAATTTTCGTATCTTTGTCCCCTAATATCGACCCAAAAGGAATGAATACGACGATCGAACTGTTGGAAATCCTGGTGCGCGGCCTCTGTGTGGGTGTTACGGCCTCCATTACGGTGGGCCCCGTGGCTGTGCTCCTGATTCAGCGAACCCTCTCGAAGAGCCACCGTTCGGGGCTGGTCTCGGGATTGGGCGTGGCGTGTGCCGACTCGCTGATGGCCATCATCGCCTACTTCTGTTACTCGATGCTCCACTCGCATATCGAGCAATACAATACACTGCTGCGTGTGGTGGGTGGTATCTTCGTGGTGGCGGTCGGTGTCTGGATTTTCACGCAGAACCCCGTGCCGCAGATTCGCCGCAACCGCGCCGGCAAGAGCTCGTCGTGGCAGGACTTCGCCTCGATCTTCCTGCTCACGCTGGCCAACTTCATCATGGCCATCCCCTACATCCTCGCCTTCTTCGCCGTCTACGACATCGACACGGTGGATGCCGTCGATGTGGGAGTCTTCCTGCGAGGCATGGTTGTAATCGTGGGCTTCTTCTTCGGCTCGATTGTATGGTGGAGTTCGCTGGCGACCTTCATCAACCTCTTCCGTCGTAAGTTCCGCCCCCGCCACATGCTGACCATCAACCACATCGCCGGTATTGTCATCGGCCTGTTGGGTGCCTATACGATTTTGTCCACCTTCTTTGATATTTTCCCCAATGCTTAATCCGAAAAAGAGAAAGATCATCATCGCCATCGACGGCTTCTCGTCGTGTGGCAAGAGTACCTTCGCGAAGGCCATTGCCGCCCGCCTGGGTTATATTTTCATTGATACGGGAGCCATGTACCGTGCCGTGACGCTCTATGCCCTGGAGCATGGAGCCATCCGCTCGGGCATGATAGACGAGGATGCCGTGGTGAAGCTCCTGCCCGAGATTTCGGTTGCCTTCCGCTTCAACCCCGAGCGCGGGGCGAGCGATATCTATGTCAATGGCGACCGTGTGGAGGGGAAGATTCGCACCATCGAGGTCTCGAACTGCGTGAGCGGGGTGAGCGCCATCCCCATCGTGCGCCAAAAGCTGGTGGCCCTGCAACAGGAGATGGGGCGCCGCAAGGGGGTGGTGATGGATGGCCGCGACATCGGTACGACGGTATTCCCCGAGGCCGAAATCAAGCTCTTCATGACGGCCGACCCGAAGGTGCGCGCACAGCGCCGCTACGACGAACTCTCGGAGAAGGGCGACACGGTTACCTTCGACGAGATATTGAAAAATGTCATCTCGCGCGACGAGGCCGACATGACGCGTGCCGTCTCGCCGCTGCGTAAGGCCGACGATGCCATTACGCTCGACAACAGCTACATGAGCGTCGAGGAGCAGATGGCCTGGTTTATGGAGCTCTACGAGAAAACCCTTGCCGAGGAGTAGTATGCGGATCGAGATAGACGAAAATTCGGGATTCTGCTTCGGGGTGGTGCGTGCCATCTCGTGTGCCGAGGAGGCCCTCTCGGCGGGTGAAAGGGTCTACTCGTTGGGGGACATCGTGCACAATCGCGTGGAGGTGCAGCGCCTCGAGAAGTTGGGCTTGCAGACCATCACCCATGCCGACATGGAGCACCTAGGTGGTTGCCGCCTCTTCATTCGCGCCCACGGCGAGCCCCCCATGACCTATCGTCGGGCCGAGGAGTTGGGTATCGAGGTAATCGACGCCACCTGTCCGGTGGTGGCCAACCTGCAGCGCAAGGTGAAGCGCGCCTATGAGCAGATGGAGCCCCTGGGGGGTCAGGTGGTGATATTGGGTAAGCACGGACACGCCGAGGTGGTGGGGCTGACCGGTCAGGTCGAGGATCGAGCCATCGTGGTGGAGCGCCTCGAGGAGTTGGACCAAATCGACTTTACGCGTCCGATTCACCTCCTTTCGCAGACCACGCAGTCGATCGCCCTCTTCGAGGAGCTGGCTGCCGAGATGCGCCGTCGCGCCTCGAATCCCGACCTTGTGGAGGTCGATGATACGATCTGCCGTCAGGTTGCCAACCGCGAGGGGCACCTCTCGGAGTTTGCCCGTCGTTTCGATGTGGTCCTCTTTGTGGCGGGCCGCAAGTCATCGAACGGAAAGGTGCTCTCGGAGGTGTGCCGGGCCGCCAATCCCCGCACCTACCTCGTGGAGGAGGCCTCGGAGGTGGAGGCCGCCTGGCTCGAAGGGGTCGCCTCGGTGGGCATCTGTGGTGCCACCTCTACCCCCAAGTGGCTGATGCAGCAGGTGGCCGATGCCGTAGTCGAAATTACCAAGTAAGGGACCAGAAGGATTCAACCGAAAAAGTTAAATAATGAAGCGCTATTTAATTCGCAGTGCAAAATATCTGCTGCTGTTGGCCGTTGTCTATCTGGGAGCAATGGCGTTGATGTACTATGCGGGCATGGTGCGCCTGCCGGGTGCGGAGGGTTTTTGGGCGACCCTCGAGTTGCAGCTCTTCGCCACGGAGCGCGGCCGACTGCTGATTCCGGCCCTCGTGGTGTTGGCCCTCTTCTACCCCCGCTTCGGCTTTGTGAAGCAGGAGGTGGCCCCCTGCTCGATTCAGGAGCACCGCACGCAGATCGAGAACGCCTTCAAGTTGCAAGGCTTCGTCTGCGTGAAGGAGGAGCAGGACGAGCTGATCTTCCGCGGGGAGGGACTTCTGACCCGCTTGCAGTACCTCTTCGAGGATGAAATCCGCCTGCGCCGTACCCCGACGGGCATCGAGCTGGAGGGTATTCGTCGCGCCACCGTGCGGGTCGCCTACCGCCTCGAGGGATTTCTGTCGAACTTGAGGTAGCGGGGAGACCGACAAGGGAGTTGGTTTGGAAATGATTTTTATGTAAAGATGAGAAGATTACGCTATTTACTGCTGCTGTCAGCCGTGGTTGTTACGGGTATTTTTGCCGCCAAGAACGACTTTGGTCTGGGTCGCAACATGGAGATTCTGATCAACATGATGCGCACCCTCTCGACCGATTATGTCGACGAGGTGGAGCCCGACAAACTGATGGTCGATGCGGCTGCCGGCATGGTGCGCCGCCTGGATCCCTATACAGCCTACCTGCCCGAGGAGGAGATGTCCGACTTCGATGTGATGACGACGGGCAAGTATGGCGGCGTGGGGTCATTGATTCGTCAGAAGGGCGACTATGTCATCTTTGCCCAGCCCTATAAGGATTCGCCCGCCGACCGTGCCGGCATCCGCATTGGCGATAAAATCCTGGCTATCGACGGCGAGGATGCCCGCGGGTGGAGCAATGCCCAGGTGAGCAGCCGTCTGAAGGGCGACCCCAATACGGTGGTCAAGGTGAAGATTCGCCGCCTGATGGACGACAGCGAGGAGGTGATCAAGCTCAAGCGTGAGCGTATCGCCATCCCGGGTGTTCCTTATGCCGGGTGGGTGGCCGAGGGAGTCGGCTACATCCAGCACAGCGACTTTACCGAGGGGTGCTACGACGAGATGCGTGCCGCCATCGAGCGCCTGCGCAGCGAGGACTCGTTGCGAGGGTTGATTCTCGACTACCGTGGCAACGGAGGCGGCATCCTGCAGGAGGCGGTCAAGATTGTGGGGCTCTTCACCCCGAAGGGGACCGAGGTGGTTCGCACGCTGGGCCGCCACGAGGAGCGCACCTTCCGCACGCAACAGGAGCCCCTGCTGCCCCATCTGCCGTTAGCCGTGCTTATCGACGGCAACTCGGCCTCGGCGGCCGAGATTGTGGCGGGCGCCTTGCAGGACCTGGATCGCGCGGTACTCTTCGGACAGAAGAGCTACGGCAAGGGGTTGGTGCAATCGACCCGTTCGCTGGGCTATAATGCCTATCTGAAACTCACGGTGGGGAAGTACTACATCCCCTCGGGGCGCTGCATCCAGCGCATCGACTACTCGGAGCATGAGGCCGGCAGTGGCCGCGAGGTGGCCGACTCGCTGACCCGCACCTTCCGCACGCTGGGCGGTCGTGAGGTGCGCGACGGAGGGGGCATCACGCCCGATGTGGAGCTGGAGCCCAACTACATCAGCCGTTTTGCGCTGACGCTCTACTCGTTGGGATTCATCGAGGACTTCGTGGATGACTATGTGAAGCGCCACGCCGGCGAGAAGATGGATATTGACACCTTCTCGCTTACGGAGGAGGACTATGCCGACTTCGTGCGCTTCATGGCCGACAAGGAGGTCCCCTATGAGTCGGCGTCGCGCCGTATGCTCGGGGCGATGAAGGAGGCGGCCGAGGCCGACCACTTTACCGACCTTCAGGAGCAGATCGCCCGGCTCGAGGCCGAGCTCAAGGATGACAAGATGACCAATCTGGAGACCTACCGCGAGGAGATTATCGAGACTCTGAATGCCGATGTGGTGTTGCGCCACGCCTATTCGGCCGGCGTTACGGAGTACCACCTGCGCTCGGACGAGGAGGTGAAGCGTGCTGCCGAGCTGCTGCTCGACCCCGAGGCTTACGCCGAGCTGCTGCGCGCGGAGCAGAGCACCCCTCCCGCAGAGTAGGCTATTTACCAGCGAAAGGATTACAATTATAAAGGATTACTTTCCACCGTAGAATAGCTCCACAACCCAAGTTAGAAGTATGAGATTCAGACGAGATCTTTTTTCGTTCCGTAACCGTGTCGTGGTTATCGTGGTCGGGATTCTGCTCGGCACGATGTCGTTGCTCTATACCAACGACATGGCCCGTCGTCTGAAGATTAAGGAGCAGCACGATGTGGCGCTGTGGGCTCATGCCATGGAGCGGGCAAGTGCCGGAGGGGATATTCTCACGGGAGGAGACCCGCTGATTGATTATATTGTCGATAATCAGAACAACATCCCCTTTATTATTACGAATGGGGATCTGAAGGTCTTGAAGTCGCACCTGATCGAGGAGCGAGTGATCAACAACCCCGATCTTTTGGTCGATTACCTGAACGAGTTGGCCGACCAGAACCCCCCGATACGGGTGGAGTATGGGTGGTGGGGGAGCTCGAACTACCTACTTATATTTTATGGGGAGTCGTCGCTGTTGAAGTCGCTATACTACTTCCCCTATATCCAGATCTGTGCTGTCGTGGTGTTTATTGTGTTGGGATTCATTGCCTTCCGTTCCACGAAGCGCGACGAGCAGAACCGCGTGTGGATTGGCCTTGCCAAGGAGACGGCCCACCAGTTGGGAACTCCGACCTCGTCGCTGTTGGGGTGGGTGGAGTACCTGCGCAGCCAGCCGGTGGACCAGGCCGCCGTCGAGGAGATGAACAAGGATCTTACCCACTTGATGAAGATTGTGGATCGCTTCTCGAAGATCGGCTCCGAGACCCCCCTTACGCCGGCCAACATCAACGAGGTGGTGGGCGAGTCGGTGATGTACTTCCGCAAGCGTATTCCGCGCCATGTCACCCTCTCGTATAACGGTCTGGCGATGGCGCCGCTTGAGGCACATATCAATACGGCCCTCTTCGAGTGGGTGGTGGAGAATCTGATGAAAAACTCGCTCGACGCCTTGCAGGGCAAGGGGGAGATCGAGGTGAAGATCGGGGCCGACGAACGCAGCGTGGTGGTCGATGTGCGCGATACGGGCAAGGGAATCCCCAAGGCCAATTGGAAGAAGATCTTTGAGCCGGGCTTCACCACCAAGACGCGAGGCTGGGGCCTCGGTCTCTCGCTCTCGCGCCGCATCATCGAGGAGTACCACGGAGGCCGTATCGCCGTGGTGGAGTCGGAGATTGGCAAGGGTACCACCATTCGTATCACTCTTAAACGCAGCTACGACGCATGATTTCATGGGAGACAACCTCGCAGGAGCCTGTGGTGGAGGGGAGCGACACGCTCGCCGCCACCGAGGTTGATACGCTTGCGCGTGAAGTGGTGGTTGATACGCTGCCCGACTACGCCTCGCTTGCGCAGTTGCGCGAGGAGCACTACCGCCTCCTCACGGAGGTCGAGGAGGTGGTTGAGGAGCCCTTCAACCCCTTTTTGAGTGTGGAGGAGGCCTATGGCCCCTCGTCGGAGCTGGTCATCTCGCAACGCGAAGTGCTCCCCTACGACGAGCTGCTGACCGACCATCCGCTCTTTCAGGGGGGCGTGTTGCTCCTGGCTGTCGCCTATGCCCTGTTGGTCTGCGCCCACTTGCACGACTTCTTCTCGTTGGCTTCGCTCTTCGGTCGCGGACATGGCGATCAGGGGCGTGCCACACCTCCGCGTGCCGTCTATACGATAGCGACCATCGGGATGCTGCTCCTGGCAGCCCTCGCGGTGCGCCTCTTCGAACAGGGGGGTATCACCTCGGTAGCTACCCCCACACTGCTGCTCGCCACCCTCGGAGCGGTGGTTGTGGTACTGCTCTTTCAGCAGTTGCTCCATCTGCTCATCGGACATATTACCCTCTCGCGCGGACTGATGCGTGCCCTGATGCAGAGCAAGCTGCTAATCTTCGGTGTCACTACGCTGATAGCCACACCATTACTCCTTTTGACCCTCTTTACCCCTCCGGGCGAGGGGATGTTGTGGCTCTATATGCTGGGCGTAGTGACGCTTGGAGCCCTATTTCTCTTCCTAAAGGAGAGTTTTGTCCTATTTTTATCCCAAAAAATTTCCATTTTGCATTGGTTTTTGTACCTTTGCGCCGTCGAATGCTTCCCGATAAGCCTGATAGTGCTGCTCGTAATTCGATGGTAATTATCAAGTTTTACAAGTTAAAACCTGTTTGGAGTTGAAATTAAACAAAATTCTGGTATCTCAGCCCCGTCCGGCCATTCTTGAGAAGGCCCCTTTCTACGACTATTCCCGCCAATATGAGGTCGAAGTTGATTACAAACCACTGATTCGCGTGGTTGGCGTATCGCTCAAAGAGTTCCGCAGCCAGCGTATCGAGATTCTCGACCATACGGCAGTCATCTTTACCTCGCGTACCACCGTAGACAGCTTCTTCCACATCTGTGAGGAGGCCCGCATCACTGTCCCCGAGACGATGAAGTATATCTGCCAAACCGAGGCGGTGGCCCTCTATCTGCAGAAGTATATCGTCTATCGCAAGCGTAAGATCTCCTTCGCCGACGGCTCGTTCAAAAACTTCCTCGAGCTGATCATCAAGCACAAGGAGGAGCGCTTCATGCTGGCGCTCAGTGAGCCCCACAAGCCCGAGCTGCCCGAGACCCTTGCATCGCTCAAGCTCAATGTCGATCCCGTTATTCTGGCCCGCACGGTGGCTACCGACCTCAAGGAGGTCGATCTGAAGAGCTACGACCTGCTGGCCCTCTACTCGCCGTCGGATGTCAAGGCCCTCGTCGAGCAGGGCGATGTGGCCGAGCTGCCTGCCGTGGCGGTCTTTGGCGAAGGCACGCTGAAGGCGGCCCTCGACGCAGGTCTGAAGGTGAAGGCTTCGGCCCCCTCGCCCGAGGCCCCCTCGATGGTGAAGGCCGTCGAGATCTATACCCGTAAGGTGGAGGCCGGCGAGGAGATTGCCGAGGTGGAGCTCAAGGCCGACCTCGAGAAGGAGGAGTTCATCCGTACGCAACAGCATAAGTTGGCCAAGAAGAGCCGCGCGCGTCGTACGCCGACCACCGCTGCAACCACCGCCAAGAAATAGCCCTTAACATGGAGTCGCAAACCCTTCCTCGAGCCGAGCGTCTTCGTACGCTGGGTGCCATTCGTCGCCTCTTCGAGAGTGGCGAGGGGGGCTTTGTCTATCCTTTCCGCTACCTCTCGTTCGCCGAGGCCGACAGCTCCCTGTCGGTGCGTATGCTCTTCTCGGTGCCGAAGCGTTACCACAAGCGGGCCAATCGTCGCAACCTGCTCAAGCGCCGCATGCGCGAGGCCTACCGCCTCAACAAGTCCCTGATGGGCGACTCGCCCGTCTCCCTCGACATGGCCCTCATCTACTCGGCCAAAGAGGTGCTCCCCTATGCCCGTATCGAACAGGCCCTGCGCAAAATTCTTGCGCAGACGGCCCAAAAAATCGCCGAGGAGCATGCCGCTCATTAGCCGCACGGGTGAGCTCTTGAGGAGCCTGTGGCGGGGCCTTATGCGCCTTTTGGGGTGGCCCCTGCTGCTCTTGATTCGCTTCTACCAACGCTGCATCTCCCCCTTCACGCCCCCCTCTTGCCGCTTTACCCCCACCTGCTCGCAGTACGGCCTGGAGGCGATTCGTCGCTACGGCCCCTTTAAGGGGGGCTGGCTCACCCTGAAGCGCCTGCTTCGCTGCCACCCCTGGGGCGGCAGTGGCTACGACCCGGTACCTTGATGAAATTCAAAATTGCAAAAGCTGACCGCCAAAATACAATTTTGAACGCCACATGCTCCATTTTGCGGTTTAATTTGCTATCTTTGTGGGGAGGAGTCCCCGTCGGGGGGACTTCAAAAAGAGAATTAACCCAAAAACCTGGATATTATGGAGCAGTTTGCTTGGTATGAGGATATGAATTGTGCCATCACGGTGTGCGACACCGAGGGCATCATCATCTATCAGAACAAACCCGCCCGTGAGCTCTACAAGGCCCACGGAAGCCTGATTGGCAAGAACCTCTTTCCGTGCCACAATCCCCACTCGCAGGCCATCATCCGTCGTCTGCTCGAGGAGGGCTCGACCAATGCCTACACCATCGAGAAGCGTGGTGTGAAGAAGGTGATCTACCAGTCGGCCTGGCGCAAGGAGAGTGGCGAGGTGGGCGGTCTGGTCGAGTTCTCGATGATTGTCCCCTTCGAGATGCCGCACCATGTACGCGAGTAGCGCGGAGCCTCGCTATCACATCTACAGGTTAATCACCTTTTGCGGATTGGCAAAAGGTGATTTTTCTTTTTTTGCACGAACAAGACCTCTCAAAGAGTGTTGTCATTAGCGAAATTTTTACTAATTTTGCGATGTCGTGGGTGCTATGCCCTCGGCATTACATATTTGATGAAAGTGTTTTCGCTTTTATCCTTAACGAGAAATCTGACAGTTTCAAACAAGACGAGGATAAGACAACACTCATTTCTTGTATAGCTATGCGGCTATGCACTTGTTTGTGCGTACACCCCATACTATCCAAGTGTGGGGTCTTGTATCGTTTATTCGTCTTGGGTTTTGTCAGAGCCTCTCGTTAGATAAACGAAAGTCAGCTCCACACTTTCTGTTTTTTTAACACACTCGCGAGGAGCATCGGGTCAAAAAAGTATGTTTTATGAAAACAAAGAAATTGTTTTGTAATGCGACGACAACACTCAATGCGATTGTAAGAGTTGTGCTCGTTTTTTCAGCTGCCTTATTTTTCGTATCGTGCGGTAACGAATATAAGGCCAAACGGTTTATCAAGCATTTGGAGGGTGGTTTTTACGCTCTTTTAACAGATGTAAATAGCGAAACGGCATGTGTGTATTATGCAAAAGACGACATCTTTTATAAGTATGATGTGAATACGGAAGAGTCAACTCAACTTCTAAATTTGCCAGATAGTAACTCGATCTACTTGTGCCATAATTGCAATGTTGGCATTGGAGATATTTACTATCTGACAGACAAAATGCAGGTGATGTGCCACAATCTGAAAACAAATACCGAAACCTGTTTGAATAATCACAATGGTGTGTTGCTCAACTTTGCGATGTGTCATGAGCAGCATTTGTTGTTTTACAACAGTGGGGAACATGTTGTTTGCAACGAGCGAATCCTGGATTATGATGCAAGAACCTTGACATCAAAGTATGTAACTTTCGACAACATCGATGAGGAGTTTGCGCATGTTTTTGTTCCTATCCTGTTTATAGGACGCTATGGCTTAATGATAAATCTTTCGCCCGAAAACAACGATGAGGGATTTGATTTGAGCAAATATTTATATCATTATAGTTTTAAGGGGTCTCTGGTGGGTGAGTTGAATTTACTCTGCCAAACCGATGATGTGTGGTACACCAAAGAAGATGATAAATGGTTCATATTGGCGATGAAGGATAGAGATACGGTGGTGAAGTATAATTTGTATGGCACCGTAGAAAAAGAGTTCCCTTCGATGAATGGCTGGATGCAACACCGAGGCTTAAACTCGGGTAATTTAATTGCACAATCAATGAAGCATCGAGTATTGTGTTATATTGCCAATGATGACAACAATTTGGTATCTTCTGTATATCTATATTATTACGATGCAAATACCGGCGAAGAGTGTAAAATCAATAAGTTCGTCAAGCCGTCGGGCGATGATGTGAATTTTGTTATCGGAATGGAGGAGCGCAAGCATATATATAAAACATCCGATAATTCGGGATTGGTGTTCTGTGGCGAAACGGATTGGGGGAATGAATCGGCTCTTTTGTATTTCGATTTCGCAACAAAAACAGTACATGTAATAGATAGAGGAGCCAGTATCGTATACACAAGAGATAGATTTAAGGTAGAACACCATAACGGAACGACACAGTGGTACGATAAAAATGGGCAAAAGTCGCAGCCGCGAAGTTCGTTCTATGATATGGGGGCAGATTTTGGCGATTTCTTCAATATGTTCTAATAGCGATTCGCATATTTTAGGCGTATGCAGGGCTTTGTGTAGCCCACAGCATACGCCTATTTTTTTGCGGAGCCTCTTCTGCGGGTGGGGTTAGGCGCGGAAGGCGCGCTGTACCCCCTTGATCTTCATCAGCGAGTGGAGCAGCATATCGACCATGCCGACGCTCGGTACCTCCACGCCGATGGTGCCCACCATCGAGCCATCCTTACGCGAGGAGAAGGAGATGGAGCGGAAGCCGAGCTTCAGCTCGCCGGAGACCACCTCCGAGATGCGCCCCACGATACCGGGCTCATCCTTCGCCACGATGGTTACCGTGATGCGGAAGGCGCCGTCGGCCTCGGCACGCCACCTTGCCTCGATGACGCGGTAGGGGTAGTTCTCCTTCAGGCGCTTGGCGTTGGGGCAGTCGCTGCGGTGGATGGTGATGCCCGTGCCGATGGTGATGAAGCCGAAGATGTCGTCGCCTTTGATCGGGTTGCAGCACTTGGCTAACTTATACTCGATCTTCGAGATTCCCTCGTCGATGACCAGCGCATCGCTCTTGGATGGTTGAGGTCGGCTGTCGCGGAGCTCGGCCTGGCGCAGCTTCTCGGCCTCGATCTCCTGGGCCGCTTGACGACGCTCCTCGTCAGCCGCACCCGAGAGCCAATGGTTCAGAATCTCTTTCAGCGAGCCGATCTCGACCTTCTGGGTCGCAATCAAGGCGTAGAGCTCCATGCCGGTGCGCACCTTGAAGTACTTGGTCAGGTAGGCCACGGCCTCATCCATCGTGGTCTCGATTTTCCAATTCTTGAGTTTGCGCTCCAACTCCTCGCGGCCGATGCGGGCATGCTTGCTCTGCTCCTCGCGCAGGTAGGCCTTGATGCGCGAGCGCGCCTTCGAACTCACCACCACATTGAGCCAATCGGCCTTGGGGGTCTGGTTCTTTTGAGTGAGAATCTCCACGATGTCGCCATTGCGCAGCACCTCACGAATCGAGACGGCACGGCCGTTCACCTTGCCGCCCGAGCAGGTGGCACCCAGGTTGGTGTGGATGTCGAAGGCGAAGTCGAGCAGCGTGGCCCCCTCGGGCAGCTTGCGGATGTCGCCGTTGGGCGTAAAGACGAAGATCTCCTTCAATGCCGGGGTCGAGTCGAAACGCTCGGCTATCGAGTGGCTCTTCTGCTCGAGCAGTTCACGCAGGCGTCCCAGCCACATCTCGGAGGTCTGTGCCCCCTGATTGACCCCCTTGTAGCGCCAGTGGGCGGCGATGCCTCGCTCGGCCACGGCATCCATGCGCTCGGTGCGTATCTGAATCTCGACCCAGCGCCCCTCGCCCGCCGAGACGGTGGTGTGCAGCGACTCGTAGCCGTTCGACTTGGGGATGGTGATCCAGTCGCGCATACGCTCGGGATTGGGGGTGTAGAGGTCGCCGATAATCGAGTAGACAAACCAGCAGAGGCGCTTCTCCTCCTCGGGTTTGCAGTCCAGGATGATACGCAGGGCAAAAATATCGAAGACACCCTCGAAGGGGACATGCTGCTTGCGCATCTTGTTCCAGATGGAGTAGACCGACTTGGTGCGGCTCTTGATGTGGTAGTGAATCTGCTGCTTGTCGAGCTGCTCGGTGATGGGCTCCAGGAAGCGGGCGATAAAGTCGAGTCGCTCCTGCTCGCTCTCCTTGAGCTTCTGGCGAATATGGTTGTAGTCCTGGGGCTCAAGGTATTTGAGCGAGAGATCTTCCAGCTCGCTCTTGATGTTGTAGAGGCCCAGCTTGTGGGCAATCTGGGCGTAGAGGTTGAGGCTCTCCCACGACTTCTTGCGACGCTTCTCCTGCGGGAAGATGTCGAGCGAGCGCATCACCTCGAGGCGGTCGGCGAGCTTGATGAGAATCACGCGCGGATCCTCCGAGTAGCTTACGATCAGGTCGCGGAAGTCGGAGGCCTGCTCCTTCGAGGTCTTTACTTTGAGGGTCGATATATTGTTGAGGCCCAGCGTGATGCCGGCCACCTCCTTGCCAAATTGGGCCGTAAGCTCCTCGACCAGTAGCGAAAACTCCTCCTCCGTCAGCTCCTTGTGGGCGATGCGGATGGCATCGTGCAGGATGGCGGCCACCGTGGAGTTGCGCCCCAGGCCCACCTCCTCGATGACGATGCGGGCCACGCTTGTGCTGTGGTCGATCAGGGGCTTTCCGTCGTAGCGTGTACGCCCCTGCAGTCGCTCGTCGGCCCATGCGAGGGCCTTGTCGGCGAGTTGTTGGGTCGTCTCCGAGAAGTTGTCGCGGATCAGCTGCCGCAACGATTCGTATTGTGCCAATGACTCCATATCCTCTCTTATTTCCACTTTTTTACTATTTTTGAAACCCTTTATCTCCTATCATGGAAACGCGGTTTTTCGTTTTTTTATTACCTTTGCCCTCGGTAAACGGAACAGCAAAAGCCATGAAAAGAACAAAGTTGCTCTATATTCCCACCTTTGGCGAGGAGGTGGCCAATGCCGTAACGCACGGCGTGATGACCTGTCTGACCCTCCTGGCACTCCCCTTTGCCTCGGTGTGGGCCTATCTGCACGGGGGCGAGCACCCCTTCCTCTCGGCCTTCGGGGTCTCGGTCTTCGTGGTCTCCATCTTTCTGATGTTCCTTTGCTCGACCCTCTACCACTCGATGCACCCCGAATCGCGCCACAAGGAGATATTTCATATTTTGGACCACATCTTCATCTATGTCGCCATTGCGGGGAGCTATACCCCCATCGCCCTCACCGTCATCGGGGGTTGGCAGGGGTGGCTCATCGTCGCCTTGCAGTGGGCGATGGTCTTGTTCGGGATCTTCTATAAGTCACTCTCGCGCCACTCGATTCCGGCCGTGAGCCTTACGATCTACCTCATCATGGGGTGGACCGTGGTCTTCTTCTTCCCCCTCTTTCTGCGCAACGCCTCCACGCCGCTGCTGGTACTTATCGCTGCCGGAGGTCTCTGCTACACGGTGGGGGCCTGGTTCTATGCCCGTAAGGGTTTCCGCTACCACCACATGGTGTGGCACCTGTTGATCAACCTGGCCGTCGCGTGCCACTTCGCGGCCATCGTCTTCTTTCTGAATAGTTAATTGTTGCGCCGCACCAGGTAGATGCGGTCGCCGGCCAGGGCATAGCGTGTGCGCTCCTCGGGGGTGAGCTGTGCCGCATAGTCAATCTCCTCGGCCTCGAATCCCGCCTCGCGCAGACGCTCCACGAAGTCGCGACCGTAGTTGCGACGGTGGTCGTATTGCCCGAAGATGCGGGTGCGCTCCTCGGGGTCGGTGATGGTGTCGTCCTCGAAGGTTTTTTCCAACGACAGGTCGACGGGCGAGAGCATAATGCCCCAACCGCCGGACCGCATCACGCGATACATCTCGCGCATTGCAAGTCGGTCATCATCAACGTGTTCGAGAATGTGGTTGCAGAATATCACATCGACACTCTCGTCGCTCAGCGGGATGGCTTGTATGTCCATCTTGAGGTCGGCAAGAGGGCTCTCGATGTCGGCCGTGATGTAGCGCTTGTCGTCGCCCTTGTATGCCTTGCGGAACTTGCGCATCAGACACACCTCGGGTGCGATGTGCAGAAAGGTAGGGCGACTCGCCAACAGGTCGGTGTTGCGCTCAAGCCACATCCACAACAGGCGGTGACGCTCCAACGACAGGCACGAAGGGCAGAGCGCATTCTCGCGCGAGCCGGCATTGGTGTAGCCATAAGGCATAAACTTGCGATAGTGCGCACCGCAAATAGGGCACTCACGACCTCGTCCCTTGTAGGCAAGACCCAT
>JAZUQP010000024.1:0-32058 GCA_045605785.1 Alistipes sp.
ACTATCTGCGCCTTACACAGCAAGTGGCGGAGAGTTGCACCGACCACGACCTTTCGGCCGAGAGTATGGTTATCGGCACTTCGGCATTGGCGCAGTACGAAATAGATGGTGCGGTGGGTATGTATAGCGGTATTTTCAATAATCCGTTTATGATTTGGGGCAAGTACAAGCGAGGATTGTTTAAGACTACGCTAAGTGTGTCGTTCCAATTCCACCATACCCAAATGGATGGTGCTCACGCTGCGAAATTTCTTGACATCTTGCAGCGAGAGATTGAGGGAGTAAATGTGTAAATACTACCTCTTTGTTACCGATATCATAAAGGTTACAGCGACAATGGCAATGCAGATGCCGACCACGATATTGGTGGTAAGTGGCTCGCCGAACATCAGTGTGCCGACAAGAATGGCGGTAATAGGCTCAAATACACCAAGCACCGAGGCCTTTGTTGCACCGATATTGCGCGTTGCAATGGCGAGTGTGGCTGTCGAAACAATGGTCGGCAGCAGAGCCAAGCCCACCAAGTTTAGCCAATCGCTGCCCGAGGTAATACCCGCTGTGATGGCGGTATCCGAGAAGGCGATCTTACCCAAGAATACCACGGCACCAACTGTTAGGGCATAGAATGTCAGCAGTGTATTGGATATCTCGGCGATAGCCTTGCTGCGGTTGATGATGACGATAAAGAGGGCATAGACCAATGCCGAGCTAAGCGACAGCAGAACGCCGATAGGGTCTATCGACTCGCCACCACTGCCCTGTGTCATAATTATCACGCCACCAAATGTCGCAGCAATAGCCATCCATACGGGCCACGAAGGCACGACACCCAAGAAGACCATAATAATCGCCACCAGCACGGGATATAGGAATATCAGCGTGGTGGCCAATCCCGATGCAATGTAGTTGTAGGCCTCAAAGAGGAATAGGCTGCTCGATGTGTATAACAGACCGAGCACGAGCAATACGCCCGCCTGCTTTGCAGTAATCATGAAGCTCTGTTTGGTAAGCCAAAGGAATGCACCGAGCAGAACGACGGCAAATGAGTATCGAAAAAATAGTATCGACTCTATGGCAGCACCCTTGTTCATCAGGGGTACGGCAAAGAGCGGATTGAGTCCGTATGTGATACCGGTAATAATGCCGGCGGGATAGCCTATAATTGCATTTCTACTCAGTGGTTTCATCTCTCGTTCAGCTTTCGGAGTACAAAGATATACACAAAAGCCGTACAGTGATGCTTATTGCTATGTGGAATTTGGAGGGTATAGGATATTAAATTGGGGTGTAAAGATACGAAAAAGGCAATCGGCAGTACTACCCACCGATTGCCAATAATGAATTAGAGTGTGTATGCAATTAGTTCTGCGAGGAGGTGCAGCTATTGTTATAAAAGGATATGTAGCACTTACTCGGTGGGAGGCACATCGAAATCAATCTGATCAATGGTGAGTACCGTAACCTGCTGCCCGTTGTATTGCCCTGAGCACTCGGCACCGAGCAGGCGACCCTCGCTCTTTGAGAAACGAGCAACGATCCCGACCTTGTCGCCCCTGGTGCTAACTAAGATCACATCGCCCTCCTCGCGGAATTTTAGCAGTATACCCGTTAACAAAGCGTACTCATTCAATTTATCAATCGTAGCAAGCGGGGAGAGGTCGATTCCTCCGTGAGAATGTTCGAGTACCAATTGTCCGTTCTGGTAGCGTCGATAGTTCTCGCCGTCATATAGTTCCATAGAACGAGCCTTGTCCTGCCATTTGATAGCCATTTTGACCTTCGATTCCTCTTTAAGAATCTCAACGGTGCCTTTCATCGGAGTGCCATCGAAATCAAGATCATAGAGTTCCTGTGAGTTCTCGTTCTCGGTAACATTTGCGGTGAATTGAACGAGGTAGCTATCCGATTCGAGCAGTTGAGTCATTGCTCGCTCGACCACCTCGCGGGCGGTGCTGGTCTGCACACTGCTAATGCCGATGGCAACTACCACTGCGACCATAGCGGCTACGGCTCCAATGCGTACTGCCTGCCACAGCGTGCGTCGGCGCGGTGCGGGTGCTTCGAACGAAAGTGAGGTGGTGGGGGCAAAACGCGGCGTGAGAAGATTCACAACGCGAGTGTCCGACGAATTGTCTAAATTGTTGTTAGTTTTCATAATGTTAGTCTTTTTTACAGAGAGTTAAATAAGCCCGCGCTTTTCGAGGGCTTCGCGCAACCTGTCAATGCCATAGCGAAACCGCGATTTGGCCGTTGTGAGAGGAATGTTGCAAATCGAGGCAATCTCGTCAAATTGACGACCGCCATAGATTCTCAATCGGATCACTTCGCTCTGCTCATCGGGTAGGAGAGCCATCAGTCGTTCGATCAATCGAAACTCTTGTTCAAAATCTTTCGGTTCGAGGTCATCGCTACTCAATGTACCGAGCGTTTCGGTGGACGCAAACTTTCGTCGAGAGCGTAAAGACGAGATGCAACTATTTGTCAATGAACGATAAGCATAGCTTTTCAGGTCTTCAATATCGGCAAGTCGTGCGCCTTGTTTCGAGAGCCGCAGGTAGAGCTCTTGCACCACATCGTCAGCTTCGGTGGCAGACCCCAACCGATAGCAGGCGTATCGAAACAGATGGTCGCGCTCGGACTGCATGAGCTCAGCGAGGCGGATGAGTTGTTTGTTTTCGGTCGTTAGTTTCATAATCTGTTTTCGTTTGTTGGAAACGCGCTTCCGAATATACAACGCTCAAAGTTCGAAAAAGACTTAACATACTTGCAAATTTATCGAAAAAAGCAATCGGCAGTACTACCCACCGATTGCCAATGATGAATTAACTCTAAACTCACATTAAGTTAGAGTGCGTAGGCGGTGAGTTCTGCAAGAGGGTGGGCAAGGTCTCGCTCGACCCTTATTCATTGGCACGACACCGATGAAGATATTACACAATGTTACATCATCCGAAATCGAGAGATTGGCATATAGGGTACATCATCCTGAGCGGGTTTAATTTGCAATGAAAATTTGTTGTTTGTGTTAAACTTGTCTGCCATACCGTTTTGGGATTGGCTGTTTGCAGCGTGGATTTATGAATAGTTATTCGATATCATCTTCTATTTGACAGTCACCGTCACGCAGAACATGTTCATTCGTAGGATATCGGCGGGCAAAAATATAAAGGGTCGGGGAGTTCAAAACGCAACGAAAGCTCCCCAACCCAGGCTGCCCGGAATGCAGCCTTCATCGATAAATGCATGTCAAAGGTAGGCCAAAAATTTCAAATCTCCAAATTATTTTCAAATAATTTATTCGTTTTTTGTAACTTTACCCTATATACCACACACTCTCTCTATCTACGAACCTCATAAGCCCCCTCCCCAATGAAACTCTTTTGCAAAAGTTTCGTATCTTTGTGCGTTCCTCAGAAGGAGACGCCGGAAATTTCTGCAGCCCTCAAGAAGGATAATCTATCGATGAATTGGATTATTTTAATTATTGCAGGGCTCTGTGAGACGGGCTTTGCGTTCTGCCTCGGAAAAGGCAACCTCGCCACAGGCAACAAAGCTGCGATGTGGTACGCCGCCTTCGCCATTCTCTGCTTGTTGAGCATGGCACTCCTCACCAAAGCCACCAAAACAATCCCACTCGGCACCGCCTACCTCGTATGGACCGGTATCGGAGCCGTAGGTACCGTAATTGTCGGTATTTTGGTATTCAAGGAGCCGACTTCGTTTTGGCGGATGTTCTTCACCTTTACGCTCATAGCATCGGTTATCGGGCTGAAAATCGTTCATTAACGGGGAATAGGGTCTTCGTATCGAAAAAAATCACAACCTTTGTAGGGAATTTTACAATAAACCTTTTATCAAGATGACCGAGAAAGAGAAGATGTTGCGTCAGATGTTGTATGATGCAAACAACGATAGAGACCTTATCGAGGAGCGCAAGACGGCAAAAGAGCTCTGTTACGACTTCAACCAATTGCGCCCATCGGACACCGCCGGGCAGCAGCAAATCATGCGCCGTCTGCTGGGAAAAACGGCGGGCGACAGCTTCTCGATTGTTGCCCCTTTTTGGTGCGACTACGGCTACAATATCGAGATTGGCGAGAACTTCTTTGCCAACCACAACACGGTGATTTTGGACGGCGCGAAGGTGAAGTTCGGCAACAATGTCTTCGTGGCCCCCAATTGCGGGTTTCACACGGCGGGGCACCCCATCGACGCCGAGCGCCGAAACCAAGGCTTGGAGTACGCCTACCCCATCACCGTGGGCGACAATGTGTGGATTGGTGCCGGCGTGCAGGTGATGCCGGGCGTTACGATTGGCTCGAATGTCGTGATCGGTGGGGGCTCGGTGGTGGTCAAGGATATCCCGTCGAATGTGGTGGCAGTAGGCAATCCCTGCCGCGTCGTGCGCCCAATCACCGAGGAGGAGAGGCTCAAATCGTGGGATAGGGAGTAGCAGACAAAGAGCGGGAGAAGAAGCAGAAACTTCTTCTCCCGTTTTGTAGCTGTAAAACGGCAAGCGGCTACCTCCAATCCCACGCAGGGTGGGCAGGATCGTCGGCGGTTAAGGCTTCGGCAAGCGAGAGGCCCAAGGCCTTGGCCACCCCTTCGCCATACGAGGGGTCGGCACGGTGGCAGTTGCGGATATGACGCTGTTTGATAAACAGCTCCGCATCGCCCATGGCGCGGGCCGTATTATCACAAGTCGCCTTTTGGTCGTCGGCCGACATGAGTCGCCACAGCTTGCCCGGCTGCGTGTAGTAGTCGTTGTCGAACTCGCGCTCATCATAGCTATAGACCTCGCCCGAGAGGGATAAAGGGGGCTCCTTCAACGAGGGTGAATCCCGCCACTCACCATAGCTGTTCGGCTCGTAGGAGATTGTACGACCGCCATTATCATCGGTACGCATCTGTCCGTCACGGTGGTACGAGTGATAGGGGCATCGCGGCTTGTTGATCGGTATCAGGTGGTGATTGACGCCCAGGCGGTAGCGCTGCGCATCGCCATAGGAGAACAATCGCCCTTGCAACATCTTGTCGGGCGAAAAGCCGATTCCGTCGATGATATTCATCGGATTGAATGCCGCCTGTTCGGTCTCGGCAAAGAAGTTTTCGGGGTTGCGGTTAAGCTCCAAGATGCCCACATCATGGAGCGGGAAGTCGCCGTGATACCACACCTTTGTGAGGTCGAAGGGGTTGATGTGATAGTCGCGAGCCTCCTCCTCGGTCATCAGCTGCACCTGCATCAGCCAACGCGGATAGTCGCCACGCTCGATCGCCTCGAACAGGTCACGCTGGTGCGACTCGCGATCCTTGGCAATCACGGCCTCCGCCTCGGCATCGGTCATATTTTTGATGCCCTGCAAGGTGCGCAGATGAAATTTCACCCATGTACGACGGTTGTCGGCATTGATAAAGCTGTAGGTATGGCTGCCAAAGCCGTGCATGTGGCGAAAGGATGCGGGAATACCGCGTGGCGACATGGTGATGGTTACCTGGTGGAGAGCCTCGGGCAGCAGGGTCCAGAAATCCCAGTTGCTGTTGGCCGAGCGCATACCTGTGCGAGGATCGCGCTTGATGGCGTGGTTGAGGTCGGGGAATTTCAGGGGGTCGCGCAGGAAGAAGACGGGCGTATTGTTGCCCACCAAATCCCAATTACCCGTATCGGTATAAAATTTCATCGCAAAGCCGCGAATATCGCGCTCGGCATCGGCAGCACCGCGCTCCCCTGCCACGGTCGAAAAGCGGACAAAACATTCGGTCTTCTTGCCCACCTCCGAGAATATCGAGGCGCGTGTATAGGCCGAAATGTCGTGTGTCACGGTGAATGCACCGTAGGCTCCCGACCCCTTGGCGTGCATACGCCTCTCGGGAATCACCTCTCGGTCGAAGTGGGCGAGTTTCTCGGTCAGCCACGGGTCTTGAAGTGTCACGGGGCCACGAACGCCGGCCGTTTGTGTGTTCTGATTGTCGGCAATCGGGCGACCATTCTCCGCTGTTAACTCTTTTTTATCGTTCTGTTTCATAGTGGAAATTGGTAAGTGTCCGTGACCCAATTTCCAAAACTGTGCCAACAAAACCTAAAAATCGGCTAACTTTGAGGAGAATAGCATGTAACACGGGGCCACCGCTACAAAAGGGGAGTAACCCGTACAGCCGCTACACCTTCAGATAGAGCCCCTTGCGATGCAGAAGGTAGAGCAGCAGCCAGCAGGCAGCAACATAACCTGCTGCGAGGAGTACCCCACCCCACGCTTCGGGGAGTAGAGAGGCCAAGCCTCCCAAGAAGAAGCGGGCCACAGCCCCGAAATCGACAAACTGCTGCGCCATATAGATGGTGATGGAGTTTAGGCCAATAACCATAAAGGGGGCAGCCCAACGGCGAAGGCCACGCACATCAATCAGGTAGTAGAAGAGGGCGAACATGGCAAGCGAGTAGGCAGCAGCCACAAGGACAAAGGCACTTGTCCAGAGGGTTTTATTGATGGGTTGAAGGGCACCCCACCCCAACCCGAGGGCGAGCAGCAGCAGCGCGGCGGCAGCCATCACGAGCGACTTACGGCCGCCCGAGAGGGGACTTTTCAGCAGAAACTCCCCCGTAAAGATGCCGAGCATCGCCGTCACGACGGCGGGCAGGGTACTCAACACCCCCTCGGGGTCGAGGGCCCCTCCGGCGTAGATATGGCGACCGAGAATCAGTCGGTCGATATAGCCTGCCACACTCCCCTGCTCACTCCATAACGGTGCCCCGGCGGCATCGGGAGTGGGAATGGTAAGCAGCAACGAGTAGCCGACAAGCAACAGCCCCGAGATTAGAAGACGCCCTCTCAGAGGCACCCAAAGGGTCATCAACGATGCGCACATCCACGCCACACCGATTCGTCCCAACACACTTGCAAAGCGCAGGGTATCGAATTGGAGATTAAAGAGACCATTATAGACCAAACCCAACAAGAAGAGAATCAGTGCACGACGGATAATTTTTCGTGCTGTTACCCCACTCGACACACCCGCCTCACGCTGCTTGGCAAGCGAAAAGGGGAAGCTCAAGCCCGCAATAAAGAGGAAGAGCGGGAAGATGGTGTCGTAGAGGGTGAAGCCATCCCATCGGACATGATGCATCTGGCCCGAGAGCCACTGCAGGGGGAGAGAATCGGGCGCAAGGGCACAGAGGGAGACAATCAGGGGGGCACCCCCCATAATCAGAAACATGTCGAAGCCTCTCAGGGCGTCAATCGAACCGAGTCGAGCGTTGGGTGTAGTCATGATTATACGGCGTTGTCGAAGACAAAGTTAGAAAAAATTTCGGCAACATCGGCCTTTCAAAAAAAACTCCCCTATCCCGTGGGGGATAAGAGAGGACGATTCGGAGCTATGCAGCAGGTTAAAAACTCACCTCGGGCGGGGCTGACGGACGCTGCATCAGCAGAGCGATAAAGTAATCGACCGAGTAGCGGCCGGGGCCTGTGATGAAGAGGAGCGCAAAGAAGAAGAGGAAGATAAAGGAGAGCTCCTTGGCTGCGAAGGGCTGGCCGTGATGCACCACAAAGAGAGCGACCACCATGGCGAAGATCATCGGCACAAGCATCGGGCGTGTAAGGAGTCCGAGCAGCACAAAGCCGGCGCAGAAGACCTCGGCAAAGATGGTGAGCATCAGCGAGAAACGACTCCCCACACCCAGGGGATCGGGATAGGCATATTGCAACTCATCGAAGTGGCTCCACTTGCCAATACCGTGTACCATAAAGAGGGCAGCAAAGAGAATGCGCAACAGCAACAAAATCAGCGCATAGTGCTCGCCATGATGCGAGAGCGGAAAGAGAAAACGGGTAAAACTATTCATGATTTTGCAGGTTTTACCCTCTCCCCTGCATCAACCGTACCAAAAGCGGATAGCTGTCGATTGACTGCCGACATGAAATTGGGGAGGATGGGCTGTACTAAAGCGTACTGCCCATTCTCCCTAATGATTGAGGTGCGGAATTTACCCTATAAAATCGACAAGAAAATTTTTGACTTTTAGAGGTGCAAATTTTGTGCTAACGAAGGTTGGGGCGGATGGGACATACTTTGTGTATTTCCCATTCGCCCCAAGCAAGGCAGGGCAAAATTTGCCCTATAAAATCAAAAATTACATCGTTTTGAGCAACTCGTTATACTCCGTGTACTTATCCATCATACCGGCCTCGTCGCGCAGACGGAAGAAGATGGTCTTGAGGGTCTCCACCACGCCACGGTTCTCGGGCATGATCTGGTGAGCCTTCTCCAACCAGGGCACTGCACCACGGTAGGCGTCGTTCACCTTGGCCAGGTCGGCATCGTACTCCGACTGACGGGTATAGGTCTTCTTGTTGATCTCCTCGTTCATGGCATCGCCCTTGGCAGCCCAGAAGATACCCTGACGATAGTTGCTGTCGAAGGTGTCGGGAGCCAGGGCAGCAGCCTGGGCACCGGCCTCGATGGCGGCGTCAAAATCCTTCATCTGGTAGTTGGCCAGCGCGAGGCTCGACCACATCTCCACGCTCTGGGGATCACGCTCGATGGCGGCCTTGATCATATCGATCAGCTCGGCGGGGTTACCTACCGAGGGCTCCGACATATAGAGGCCCAGGAAGGCGCCGATGATGTTCTCGTTGGTGGGATACTTCTCGATACCCTCCGTCAGAGCGGCCTTGGCAGCCTGGAGCAGCGCAGCCTTCTGGTCGCCCTCCGACTTGATGGCCTGGCCATAGCAGCTGTGGAAGAGGTAGTAGTAGAGGTTACCCTCGCCATCGTCGTAGTTGGCAACCACAGCCTTGCGGAGCACCTGCTCGGCCTCGGCAAACGAAGCGGGATTCTCGTTGGCATCCACTACGAGCAGGTAGCCGGCATTGTAGAGCAGGCTGGCATCGGCGGGAGCACCATAGGCGGGAATCTCCATCGCCTCATAGCCCTTCACATAGGCATCGGCAGCCTTGCGGTAGTTACCGCCATCGTAGTTTACATTACCCTCCTGCTTGTAGAAGTTGGCGATCTTGTCAAGCTCGTTCTTCACCTTCGAAGCCGTCTTGGGGTCGATCTCGAGCGCCTTCTTCAGCGACTCGATGGCGCCCTCATAGAGGCCCTCGGCCACTACGCTCTTCTGATTCCAGGCAACAACCTGACCATTCGAGATATAGATGGTAACCCAGGGGTACTCCCAGGCCTCCACCTGACCGATACGAATCTGAGCCGTCGTCTGCACCTCGGGCTTACCGAAGGTGGTAAGCAGCGTGGTGGGCTGCGTTACGAAGAGACCCTTGGTGGGAGCCTCGATAGCAGCGTAGTAGGCCTGTGCACGCTTGATCCAGGTAGCAGCCTTCAGACCCTTCTTGGCATCTTCAACCTCGGCATCGCACTTGGCAATCGAGGCATTCAGACCCACCTCATCGACTTTCTGTGCCTGCGTAGCAGGAGCTGCAAGCAGCAGGGCTGCTACAGCCATCAAAAAAATCTTTTTCATCTCCTTACTAATTTTATTAGGTTTTTCAATTCTTTTGTTTATTCGCTTTCGACCTTTTTGCGGTTTTGTCTTTTGCGTTCTACGGGTCACGAAGGTCGGTTACTCCTCCGCAGGGCTCTCCACGGCGGGAGCCTCGGCAGGGGTCTCCTCCCCTACGGCGCCCTCCACTACGACACCCTCCAACTGCTCCTCCTCTTCCGAGGCGGGGACAGCCATGACCGAAGCGATGGCATCGCCCTCACGGAGGTTGATGATGCGTACACCCTGCGTGGCACGACCCGCTACGCGAATCTGCTCGACAGCCGTACGAATCGTCAGACCCGAGCGGTTGATGATCATCAGGTCGTTCTCATCGGTTACCGCCTGCATCGAGATCAGCTTGCCGGTCTTCTCGGTGATGTTGATGGTCTTCACACCCTTACCACCGCGGTTGGTGATGCGGTACTCCTCCAGGTCGGTACGCTTACCGTAGCCGTTCTCGCTCAACACGAGGACATCCTGGTTCGAGTCGGGCTCGATGGCAATCATGCCGATCACCTCGTCGTCGCCCTCGATCGAGATACCGCGTACACCCATGCTCGTACGACCTACGGGACGCACCGTCTCCTCGTTGAAGCGGATGGCACGGCCGTCGCGTGCAGCAATCATAATCTCGGCCTTGCCCGAGGTGAGCTTGGCCTCCAACAACTCATCACCCTCACGAATTACGATGGCATTCACACCATTGGCACGGGGACGCGAATAGGCCTCGAGCTTGGTCTTCTTGATGGTACCATCCTTCGTACACATCACGATGTAGTTGTTGTTGATGTACTCCTCGTCATTCAGACGCTTCACATTGATGTAGGCACGCACCTTGTCGTCCGGCTCAATCTGAATCACATTCTGAATGGCTCTTCCCTTAGAAGAACGAGTTCCCTCGGGAATTTCGTATACCTTGAGCCAATAACAACGCCCCTTTTCGGTGAAGAAGAGGATGGTGTTGTGCATCGAGGCGACATAGATGTGCTCGATGAAGTCCTCGTCACGGGTTGCACTACCCTTGGCACCCACACCGCCACGGTTCTGCGTGCGGTACTCGGCCAGCGGTGTACGCTTGATGTAGCCCATGTGCGAGATGGTAATCACCATATCGTCGTCGGCGTAGAAATCCTCGGGGTTGAACTCCTCGGAGGCGTAGATAATCTTCGTGCGGCGCACGTCGCCATACTTCTCCTTCACCTCCAGAAGCTCCTGCTTGATGATGCCCATCTGCTTCTCCACATCGGCAAGTACCTCGCGGAAGTAGGCGATCTGACGCTCCAGCTCGTCGCGCTCGGCCACCAGCTTGCCATGCTCCAGCCCCGTCAGTGCGCGCAGACGCATCTCGATGATGGCCGAAGCCTGAATCTCCGTCAGACCGAACTTCTCGATCAGGGCCTGCTTGGCCTCCTCGGGATTCTTGGCGGCACGAATCGTGTGAATCACCTCGTCGATGTTATCCTGGGCAATGAGCAAGCCCTGTACGATGTGCAGGCGATCCTCGGCCTTCTTCAGGTCGTAACGCGTGCGGCGTACCACCACATCGTGACGGTGGTCCACAAAGTTGGCAATCAGCTCCTTGAGGTTGAGCAACATCGGACGGCCATTGACCAGCGCAATGTTGTTCACCGGGAAGGAGGTCTGCAGGGCCGTATTCTTGAAGAGCGTATTGAGCACTACGCTCGCCACGGCATCCTGCTTGAGGATGATGATGATGCGCAGACCGTTGCGGTCCGACTCGTCGTTGATGTAGGAGATGCCCTCGATCTTCTTCTCGTTGACCATGGCGGCAATCTTCTTGATCATCTCCTCCTTATTGACCTGGTAGGGAATCTCCGTGACGACGATGCACTCACGACCCGAGGGGGTATGCTCCACCTCGGTACGGGCACGCATCACCACGCGACCGCGACCCGTCAAGAGGGCCTCTTTCACCCCCTCGTAGCCATAAATGAGGCCACCGGTCGGGAAGTCGGGACCCTTCACATACTTGAGCAGATCCTCGCAGGGGATATCGCGGTCGTCGATATAGGCGCAGCAGGCGTCGATTACCTCCGAGAGGTTGTGGGGCGCCATGTTGGTGGCCATACCCACGGCGATACCGCTCGAGCCGTTCACCAGCAGCAAGGGAATCTTGGTGGGGAGCACCGTGGGCTCCAGCATCGTATCGTCGAAGTTGGAGGTCCAATCGATGGTCTCCTTCTCGATATCGGCCAGCACCTCATCGGTAATCTTCTTCATGCGGGCCTCGGTGTAACGCATGGCAGCCGCCGAGTCGCCGTCCATCGAACCGAAGTTACCCTGGCCATCGACCAGCGGATAGCGCATCGCCCAATCCTGGGCCATACGCACCATGGCCTCATAGACCGACGAGTCACCGTGGGGGTGGAACTTACCGTGCACATCACCCACGATACGGGCCGACTTACGGGTCGGCTTGTCGGACGAGAGGCCCAACTCGGCCGACATGTCATAGAGAATACGACGGTGCACGGGCTTCAAGCCATCGCGCACATCGGGCAGGGCACGCGAAACAATTACCGACATCGAGTAGTTGATGTAGGCCGTCTTCATGTGCTCCTCGATATTGACGGGGATGATTCTACCACCCGTCATACCCTCTTGCAGATTTTCTTCCATTGTTCTATTTTTGGTTATTTCGTTCAATCGCAAACGCCCACCGGGCACCCGGGCACGGGGCCATAAAAAATGGGGGTTTTCAACCCCCAAATTTACGCGTTTTTTTTCGTTTTAACAACATTTCACTCCAAAAACCTGCCGAGAAATTGAGCCTATTTTTGGGAATACCCTCTTTTTGCCCCTTTTCAGGCGATTTCAGCGACTCGCGCCCTCTACTTCGACAGGGGTGCGGTGCTCTCTATCTTTTGGCGGGCATAGTCGAGCGTCACGCGGTAGCTCTTCTCGCCCTGCGAGGGGAGGTCGTACATCGCATCGACCATGATGCTCTCGCAGATGGAGCGCAGGCCTCGGGCTCCCAATTGGAACTCGATGGCCTTATCGACCACATAGTCCAAAACCGCATCTTCGAACTCCAACTCGATGCCGTCCATCGCAAAGAGGCTCTTGTATTGGCGCACAATCGAGTTTTTGGGTTCGGTGAGAATCGAGCGCAGCGTCTCGCGCGTGAGGGGTCGCATGAAGGTGAGCACCGGCAGACGACCTACCAGCTCGGGAATCAAGCCAAACGACTTCAAATCCTGGGGCGTAACATACTGCATCAGATTCTGGCGGTCGATGGTGGCGCGCTGCTGCTGCCCATAACCCACGGCGCGCGTATTGAGGCGCTGCGCGATTTTGCGCTCGATGCCGTCGAAGGCGCCACCGCAGATAAAGAGGATGTTGCGCGTATCGACCTGAATGAACTTCTGGTCGGGGTGCTTGCGACCACCCTGGGGAGGGACATTGACCACCGTACCCTCGAGCAGCTTGAGCAGCGCCTGCTGCACACCCTCGCCCGAGACATCGCGCGTGATGGAGGGGTTATCCCCTTTGCGGGCAATCTTGTCGATCTCGTCGATAAAGACAATACCGCGCTCGGCACGCGCCACATCGTAGTCGGCCACCTGCAACAGACGCGAGAGAATCGACTCGACATCCTCGCCCACATAGCCCGCTTCGGTGAGTACCGTGGCGTCCACGATGGTGAAGGGCACCTGCAACAGACGGGCGATCGTGCGGGCCATCAGGGTTTTACCCGTACCCGTGGGGCCCACCAGCACGATGTTCGACTTGTCGATCTCGACCTCGTCCTTCACCTCCTTCCCCTTGCGCTGCTGCTCCATGCGGTAGATCAGGCGCTTATAGTGGTTATAGACCGCCACCGAGAGGTAGCGCTTGGCCTCCTCCTGTCCGATGACATAGTGGTCCAAAAAGGCCTTCATATCGGCCGGTTTCATCAACTCCTTGAGCGTGAAGGGCAACTCCGACTGCTTCTGACGACGAATATCGCCCACCATCTCGTGGCCGCGCTCCAGGCAGCCGTCGCAGATGTTGCAGCCATTCTCCCCCTTGAAGAGCACCCCTACCTCCTTGCGCGTGGCGCCACAGAAGGAGCAGTGCTCCAGGTGGTCGCCACCACTGTTCTTACGATGCGTCATGCCTACTTCGTGCGTTTGGATAATACTTCGTCAATCAGACCATACTCCTTGGCCTCGGCCGCCGTGAGCCAATAGTCGCGGTCGGCATCGCGGGCAATCTTCTCGTAATCGACACCCGAGTGCAACGAGAGAATCTCATAGAGCTCGCGCTTGGTCTTCTGAATCTCGCGGGCCGTAATCTCGATGTCGGAGGCCTGGCCCTGGGCACCGCCCAGCGGCTGGTGAATCATCACACGCGAGTGGGGCAACGCCTGACGCTTGCCGGCAGCACCGGCCGTCAGCAATACGGCACCCATCGAGGCGGCCAGCCCCGTACAGATGGTCGCCACATCGCAGTTCACCAGCTGCATCGTGTCGTAGATACCCAAACCGGCCGAGACCGAGCCCCCGGGCGAGTTGATATAGATCTGAATATCCTTCTCGGGGTCCACCGACTCCAGGAAGAGGAGCTGCGCCTGGATGATGTTGGCGGCATCGTCGTAGATGGGGGCACCCAGGAAGATGATGCGATCCATCATCAGGCGCGAGAAGACATCCATGGTCGCCACATTCAGGTGGCGCTCCTCGATGATGGTGGGCGAGACATAGCCCTGAGCCACCGAGTTGAAGTTGTGTAACTTCAAGCTGCTGATACCACAGTGTGCACGGGCATATTTTTCAAATTCGGACATAGCTTTACTCTTTTGCTAATCAGACAAAAACGGACTCTGCAAACTTCACGCCCGCAGAGTCCGAAAAGGCTTTTTGGAAAGGGGATTAAATCTCCTTGGCTAATTTGGCGAAGTCGTCGGCCGAAATTGCCTTCTCGGTAACCTTGATCTTGGCCTTTACAGCCTCTACGACCTTCACCTCGAAGAGCTTCTCGTAGATCTTCTGCGACTGCTCCTTGTCCTGCATGATCTGCTTGCCGTAGTTCTCCAGCATATCGGCCGGTGCCGAAGGCATGCCGTACTGGGCAAACTGGGCGGCAGCGAACTGCTTGGCCTCCTCGAGAGCCTCCTCGGGGCTCACGGTCAGGTTCTCGGCCTTGATGATCTGGCGCTGGATGTAGTTCCAGGTGAACATCTGCAGGAAGCCGTCAAAATCCTTCTCGATATCCTCCTTCGTGAACTTACCCTCGTTGATTACATAGAGCCAACGCTTCAGGAACTCGGCAGGCATCTCCAAGGCGCACTTCTCCATCAGGAAGTTGCGCACCTGAAGCGTAAAGAGGTAGTCGCTCTCACGACGCAGCTCCGAAGCGATCTGCTCGTCGAGTACGGCATCCATCGAGGCCTCGTCGGTTACATTGCCGGCGGGGAAGGCCATCTTGAAGAACTCCTCGGTAAGCTCGGGATCGGCGAACTGACGGATTTTGGTAATCTCCAGCTCGAACTCGGGCTTGATGCTCTCCAACTCATCCTCCTTGACCGAGAGAATCGAGGCACGCTGCTGGGGGTTCTTGTAGAGCTCGTTGATGTTCACCTGCATCTTGTCGCCCACCTTCTTGCCGATGAAGAGCTGACGCTCCTCGTCCGACATCGAGATCAGACCCACATAGGCCTCCTCGATCTTCATATCGCCGTTGTCGAGCGTTACATTGAGGGCCTCATCCTTCTTCACCTTCTTCACCTCCACCAGGCGACCGTAGCGACGCAGGAAGTTCGAGCGGTACTCGTTGTGCATCTTCTTGTCGATCTTGATGGTCGAATAGGTGAGCTTATCCTTCTGCGTGAGGTTGAGCTTCACTTCGGGGGCTACGCCGCACTCGAACATAAACTCGAACTCGGTGTTGTTCTCAAAGTCGAAAGCACCCTGCTCCTCCGAGGGAATCACATCGCCTACATAGTCGATATTCTCCTTCTGCAGATACTCGAATACGGCATTCGAAGCGGTACGGTACGACTGCTCGGCCACCATACCCTTGCCATACATCTTGCGGATGATGCCCATGGGAACCATACCGGGGCGGAAACCCGGAACATTGGCCTTGCGCTTGTATTCGCGCAGCGCCTTCTCTACGGCCTCGCCGTAATCCTGCTCACCCACCGTCACCTTAATCAGGAGGGTATTCTGCTCGCGTTGTTCTTTAACGATGTTCATGATAGTGTGTTATATATTGTTTTCGTTTATTCGCACAATAGCGCGCAAAGATACAACATTTTGGCGGAAAACCAAAATTTTCACAAAAAAGCGACGAAATTCATCCGGGGCCGAGCGTGCAAAATTGCTCGGGCGACTACTTGTTGAACTTCTCCTCGACATAGCGCTGGAAATCGGCGCGATAGTTATCTCCGATGGGGATATACTCATCGTCGGAGAGGAAGACACGCCCCTTGGCATAACTTGTAATGCAGCGCAGATTGACGATGTAGGAGCGGTGAATACGCATGAACTGCTCCTCGGGCAGGGCCGTCTGCATATTTTTCAAACGGAAGAGGGTCATCACCGACGAGCCATCGTTCAGATGCAGGCGCACATACTCCCCCTCGCTCTCGATATAGACGATATCGGCAATGCGAATCAGCGAGGTCTTGTAGTCGGCCTTGATGGTGAGGTACTCGGGCCCCTCGGGCAGGGCCTCGCTCTCGTGCTGCTCGGCGGCACGACGCGCATGCAGGAAGAGCTCGTAGAGCGACTTAACCTTGGCTACCGACTGCTGAAAATCACTCAGACTGAAGGGCTTGAGCAGGTAGTCCACGGCCGACAGTCTGAAACCCTCGAGGGCATACTCCGAGTGGGCCGTCGTGAAGACCACCATGGGGCGCTGCTTGAGGTTGCGCACAAAGTCGAGGCCGTTGAGTCCGGGCATGCTGATATCGACAAAGAGCAGCGGCACGAGCTCCTGCTCCAGGAACTCGCCTGCATCGAGCGCATTATCAAACGAGGCTACCAACTCCAGGTCGGGGGTCTTGGCGATATAGCTCTTGATTTGACGAAGCGCCAACGGCTCGTCGTCGATAGCGATGCATTTAATCATACTGCGGGATGGTTAATTGTACGACATAAGCCTCCTGCCCGTCGCGGATATCGAGCGTATAGTCCGAGCCGAAGATGAGTTCGAGGCGTGTTTTTACATTTTTGAGTCCGATACCGGGGTGCGTATCGTCCGACTTTGGCGAGCGACTGTTGGTAATGGTGCAACGCACCTTTCCCTCGGGGAGCTCAACACCTATGTGTATAAAGGGGTGTCGCACCGAGGCGATGCCATGCTTAAAGGCATTCTCCACAAAGACGATGAGCAGCAGAGGCGGAATCTTCACCTTCGACACCTCGTCGGAGGGGTAGTCGATACGCACATCGAGCTCCTCGCTGTATCGTATGCGCATCAGGCGGATGTAGTGCTCCATAAAGCGGATATCCTGCTCGAGCGAGATGCTCCGCTGCTCCGAATCGTAGAGGATATAGCGCATCATCTTCGAGAGCTCGATGACGGTCGCCTGCGCCTCCTTGGGGGCGATATCAATCAGCGCATGAATGTTGTTGAGCGTATTCATGAAGAAGTGCGGATTGATTTGGTACTTCAGGTAGTCGATTTCGGCCTGCATATTCTCGCGCTTGAGGGCCTCCATCTCCTGCATGTCGCTGATGCTCTTGTAGAGGAGTTTGATCATCGTATTGGCCAAGGCCATGAAGATACCCAGCAGGATATTCCACGGAAGAGCCAGGTCGGTAAACGAAGCCTTGCGTCGCTGAATCATCTGCTCCACATCCGAGACTCCCGCAACCAGCTGACGACCATAGATATCGACCGCGCCGAAGATAATCGAGATAACAAGCAGCGTGGCAATCACATAGAAGGCGTAGCGCTTCTTGAAGAGCAGGTAGGGGGCCAACAACCAGTTATTGACCACAAAGAGCACGAGGTAGGGCACCACCTTCTGCCACGAGACGATGACATTCTCGAAGATCACCTGCTCGCCACCCAACATCTTGGGGGCCATTACAGGCACCAACAGCACCGCCGCCCACAAGAGGAAGTACAATAGGTTTTCACCTACCAACACCTGTCTCTTCTCTACCTCCATGACTACACTCTGTTATTATTGGTAAAACCTCCGCTACAACACCTCTTCGCACAACGCTTTGAGGTCGGGCACCCGGCTCATCGGAGCAGTCCGCTCGCCGTCAAAGGCGTAACAGTGGTGCACCCTGCCGTTGGTTATCATCAGATAACGAGCCCCCACAACCGAGTTGTAGCGTATCAACTGATCTAGCACGCTCTGCGAGAGCTCCACCTCGGCCGCCTTGCACTCGACCAGAAGCAGAGGCTTCGCCTCGGCATCCACGACCACCACATCGGCACGCTGCGGCTGTCCGTTCAGCAGGACGGGGTACTCCTGTATGATCTGCATCGGGGGTACCCCCTCGCGCAGCAGCCACTCCAACAGATGACGACGCACCCACTCCTCGGGGGTGAGCTTGAGCCATCGACCCCGCAGTGCATCCCAGACCTCAATCTCGCCACACGACTTGCGGGCGCGAGGAGTGATGGGCGGAAATTTGAGTTTAGGCCACTTCTGCATCGTCTTTCAATACTTTTTACTATCTTTGTCCGAGCAAACGACATTCGTTTGCTTTGCAAAGATACAAATTTTTATGAAATTCTTCATCTCATTCGCCCTGTTGCTCCTGACCCTTACGGCCAACGGCCAAACGCATAGCTCCTACGACACGCCCGCCTCGCAGCGCGAGCCTGCCCGTGCCCGCCTCTCGGTAGGCGACAAGACGGGCTCGGAGCAGAGCTACCACCGCTCCATCGTGTGGCAGCCTTCGGGCGAGGGGTGTTACACGGCCGAGTGCTCCATCCCCTTTGCGTGGGCCAACCGCCAGGTGCTGCTGCGCATCGCCTCGGCCCCCGCAGGCTACGCCCTCTATGTCAACGATAAGCCCGCAGGCCATGTGACGACCGGCGCATTAGCTGCCGAGTTCAACCTCACACGCCTTCTCCAAAACGACGCCATGAACCGTCTGGAGCTCCGCCTCCTGAACGACCACCCGGCACGCTGCCTCGAGGATTTCGGCTATCGGGCCGAGTTGGGGCGCTCGGAGCTGATCTCGCAACCCACCATCCGCATCCGCGATGTGATGACCTCGCTGCGGCCCACGGGCGAGGGGTGGTTGGCCGAGGTCGCCATCATCGTGAAGAGCGATGCCCTGAACGAGAAGTCGGCCCGCATCGACTACTCGCTGACGGACACCGCCGGACGCCGCGTGGAGCAGGGCTTCGGAGAGATGCGCCTGCGTATGCGTGGAGAGGATACGCTGCGCTTCACCACCCCCATTCCCGACTCGTTGCTGTGGAGCCCCGACTCCCCCACCCGCTATCGTCTTACGCTCTCGACCCGAAGCCTGGGCCGCTATACCGAATACCTCGACCTCGAGGTGGGCTTCTGCGAAGCAATGCTCGCCGGCCGAGTGCTGACAATCAACGGCAAGCCCTTCGAGGCGAAGAGCTACGAGGTACGCAACCCGCTCAAGGAGAGCGACCTGGAGTCGATCCGAGAGCGAGGCTACAACCTCCTGATTCTCTTCCCGGGCGTACCCGCAGAGGAGATGCTCGACCTCTGCGACCGAATGGGCCTCTGCGCCCTCGTCGCAGCCCCCTACTGTACGCAACAGGGGGGCGATTCGCGCCTCAAGGGGGGCAACCCCTCGAACAATCCTGCCTGGCGGGAGGAGGCCTGCGACCGCGCCGAGAGCAGCTACCGCCTGACGCACCGCCACCCCTCGGTGGTGGGCTTCCTCACGGCCCGCAACTCCTCAAACGGCATCTGCCTCTACGAGAGTTACCTGCACCTCAAGTCGCTCAAAGACAAGCGTCCCGTACTCTACCCCGAGGCCGCCGGCGAGTGGAATAGCGATTTCCAATAATTCAAAATTCGGAAGATTTGCAGGCATGGGCAGACAAAATCCCCTCCCTTACCCCTCTGAAATAGCCATTTTTGCATTTTTTTGAAAAATTTTTCGAAAAATATTTGCACAGATAAAAAAACTGCCTTATCTTTGCACTCGCAATCAACAAGTATTGCATGCCTCTTTAGCTCAGTTGGTAGAGCACGACACTCTTAATGTTGGGGTCCAGGGTTCGAGCCCCTGAGGGGGTACAACAAAAGATCCGATGGTTTTCCATCGGTTTTTTTGTTTTATACCCTCAAGGCGAGAACCCTGAATACTCCTCCCTTCCAGGGAGGTTGGGAGGGTGTAAACTAAACGAGCACACGACTGCCTACTGCAAGTAGCGCAGTCGAGCCCCTGAGGGGGTACAGAAAGGGAAAGATGAAAATCTTTCCCTTTTTTGTTTTGGCGCAGCTGCACGCGGTGCGTGTAATGAATAGAGTGATGATAGGTAAGCGCACAAGTTCGCACCTATCATCACTCTACTCATATTCTGCTGATGCAGAACAACATCTGCCCCAAAACAATCTACCCCGTTAGTGGACTCGAATTTAGGGAGGGTTACCTCGGTCGTATTCCCGCACCGCCACAAGTGGCGACTGCGACACTCCCTCGGTGACGGCTAAAGCCGTTCGAGCCCCCTCCCCCGGGGAGTGAAAAACCTTGAATACCTCCCTGACGGGGTGGTTGGTAATTGGAAAATTGAAAAGCTGAAAAAATCGAAAAGGTTGAGAGGTGAGGGCTATTCGAGCCACTCGGCGTCGTCGAGGATTGCTTCGGCGGCGGCTTGGGCGAGTAGGCGGTCGCGCAAGGGGCGGGGTGTTACATTTTGGCGCACCACCGCGAGGTAGGAGTGGCGTATCTCGGCCCGAAGGAAGCTCTCCGAGAGTTCCCCTTCGAGGCTCACATCGTTCCAATGGCGTTTGTTGAGGTGGTAGGCGGGGGTTACCTCGCGGTAGTGTTCGCGCAGCAGCAGGGCACGGTCGGGATGGCACTTGACGGCAAAGTGGTCGGGGCGACTGATGCTTATCATGGCGAACATTCGCCCCGCCACCTTATAGACAAGGGTATCGTCATCGAAGGGGAGGCACTCCTCGACCTCGGGCAGCAGGAGGCAGTATTCACGAAAGGTTACGATATCCATACATTTCAGCTCGGTTTGATTGTGGGCGTTGCAGAGACTTCTCGCTACACAAAGATAGCCATTTTTCGGCCAAATCCGATACCCTGCACCCCAAAAAAAAGGACAAGGCGGAGATTCATTGCAGAATCTCCGCCTCGTTTTCAAAGGGCTACCCTACCTACTCAGCGGGAGTCCAGGCAATCGAGTAGATATGCGTACCCTCCTGACGGGTAGCAAATCCCACCATGTCACCTGCAGCTACTTCAACCGTATAGGTTTGTGTGAAATCGCCCGCAGCATCAATTGTGGTTTCTGCCTTCTTCGAGCCATTTACAACCCAATAAATCTTCTTTCCTGCGATAGGATTATATCCGGTAATTGTCATGGTGTAAGTTCCGGCACTCTCGGCTACCACATAGATAAGGTTCTTACTCTTATCTGCATTCTCATTCGACGAGAGGTAGGTTACATCACCCTCGGTCACAAACGAGTAGCCTTTGCTTCCGCCACCCAAGCTGAAGTAGAGCCCATTGTAGTTTGAGTCTGCCTTCAAATCGGTCGTTCCAATGGCCTCACTCCAACCCAGAAGGGCATCCGAGCCCCACTCATTCAACGGAGCAGCGGGCTCGGCCGTGGTGAACTCGACAGCCGCGCTCCAATCGGAGTTGGCATAGTCCGACGCCTCCTCGGCAACAGCCATGATCTGTACGGTATAGGTGGTCTCGGGGGTCAGACCCGTGATGGCCACACCACTCTGGGCCACGCCCTCGGTACCGTCGCCAAGCAGGTAGCGGTAACCTACGGCATTGGCCACCTCGTCCCAAGTAAGGATCACGGTCGTATCGGTTACGGCACCCAGGGTTACGGCACCCATTACCAGAGGCGTAGCTACCTCGGTGGTCACATCGATCGAAACCCAATCCGAGTCGCCGTTATCGGTGTTGACAGCACCCAGCGCGCGTACATAGATGGTGTAGGTGGTGCTGTGGGTCAGGCCCGTGATGGTGTACTCGGTTACATTGCCCATCGAGGTCTCGGCGCCACTCTCACCCACCTTGTAGGCGTAGCCGCCGGCACCCTCGACAGCCGTCCACGAGAGGGTCGTCGTCGAGGTGGTCGTAGCTACCTCGCTCAAGGCGCTCATCGTAAGCGGGCTCTTCTCCGTGGTCTTGAAGTAGTACTCTACCCACTCCGAAGCGACATACTCGGTCGAGCCATCCTCGGGCAGCGCCTGCATATAGAGGTAGTACTCGGTATTCTCCTCCAGACCCGAGAAGGTGTACTCGTTCGTCGAGGCCGAGAGGTAGTTTACACTACCCTCCTCGCCCAACTTGTAGGCGTAGCTTACGGCATTGGCCACCTCGGCCCACGAGAGCGTAGCGCTATAGGAGTTGATCGACACCTCCTCGATCTCGCTCATCACCAGGGGCTCGAAGTAGGGAGCAGCCGTGATGCTCTTGGTGGTCCAACCCGAGGCTACCAGACCACTACCCTCGGCGGGGCAGGCCTTCACCTTGATCGTCACCTCCGAGCCGGGGGTAGCGTGAATCGACACGGCATTGGAGGTAGTCTGCTGCTCCTCGCCGCCGTTGATGGTGTAGCAGTAGTGCTCGGCCTGGTTGTTCACGGGCCACGAGAAGGTAACCTGCGAGCGCTCGGCATCCACGGTCGTGGTCGAGGCGTTTACTACGGGGGCAGTCAGGTCGTTTCCGTAGCCGAAGTTGAGCGTCAGCGAGGTAACCTCACCCGCCTTGAGGGCAATGGTGCGGGTACCATTCACCTCACCACCCTCCTTGGTGATGGGAATCGACTTGCTGGCTAACGGAGCATTGGCATTCTGATAGACGCTGAAGACAATCGTACCATAGTCAGCCGTGGGAGGCACGGGCGAGGGGTCATCGATACAAGCTGCCCATACGGTGTAGCAACCGTTCTCGTCCTTCTCCAGGTGGTCGGTATGGATGATCAGCATCTGGCCGGCCTTGGCATTTGCCACAAAGCCCTCCGTCACGGAGTATTTGCTGTAGTAATCCTTATTGCCCACCGAGCTGGCATTACAGAGCATCTGACCACTGATTTGCATCTTATTGAAGACGAAATCGACCGGCAGACCCTTCACCGTGATCTTCAGATAGGCCAGGATGTGCTTAAAGCGGGTGTTGATCACACCATCCTCGGGCAGCTCGCTGTCGTAAGCACGCAACAGGATGGCGTTGGCATCGGGCGAGGTGGCCGTCGGGGTCTGCTCGCGCGGTACATTCAGGCGGATAAAGTCGCCCTGGCCCTCGGTAAGCGTGGGATCTACGGTGGCGATATAGTTGCCATTGCTATCCACATTGGCATAGAAGCCGGGGAATCCCGAAGCGGGCAGCAGACCCGTGTAGTAGACATCCTCGATGTTGTAGGACGAAACACCGGGATAGACATCGCCTACCTGGTAGGGGCTATCCACCGAGTAGGTGAAGGTAGCCTTGAGGTTACGGTCGCTCAACTCGCTCGAGGTGGGGTTGTATTTGCGCACATGAGAGTATCCGCGCGAAGTTACCGCAGCAACCTCCCACATCACCATCTCATCACCGTTTATGAAGGCCAACTCCCAATCGCCATCCTCGTTCTGGCCCGTAAAGAGGGCGCGCGACTCGGCATCGTTTTCTACCACCATCGTGATGGTCTTCTCGTCGTTGGGCGTGGGAACTACATCGGGCTCTACAAACTCATCGACCGAGCTACAAGCCCAGGCGCCCGACAGGAGCAGTCCAAGCGTCAAAATACGAAAGATATTTTTCATTGCTCTTTACTTCGTTAAATTTTACCACTCACCATAATCGGTACCACCCTTTACGGGGTCAATCTGCGGATCCTCATCGACTACCACCGAGCCGCTGAAGCCACACTCCACTTGCAGGAGCTCGAGCTCCACCTCGGGAGCCACATACACTTCTCTCTTCATTTTCATTTGGTTTTCTTTTTTAAGTTTTATTTTTTAATTAGTTGCGTCTATCCCTTATTCGGGCGGACTCCTCCCCTACCGTTCGGAAGAGCGCACACCCCTACAATATAATATGCAGACAAAATTACCCCCTATTCGGACATTACGCATGGAAAATTTATCCGAATAGGGAGATTTTTTATCAACGGCAACCGTCGCGGTTAAAAGAAGATGGACCAGATACTCTGAATAATCATGATGATGAGGGCCACCACGAAGAAGAGGATGGCAAGTCCCCACAGGCAGAGCTGGACAATCAAGGGCAGCAGGCCGAAGTAGGTCATCACGATGGTTGCCAGGAAGAAGTGGAAGAACCACCCTATGCCGAGCACAAAGCCACGCATGAAGCGCAGTTGCGAGGAGGCGATACGGTAGGAGGAGGGGGGCAGGTCGAACTTTTGGTACTTCATGCTGGCCAACAGGATGTAGAGAACCGAGCCGAGCATGAGCAACTCCATCGAGAGGTCGGTTTTGGCGATAAACCAGCGGGTCCACGGAGCCAGGAAGTCGAAGTGGGAGTAGATCAGGTAGAGCATCGGCACGAAAATCACGCCGCAGAAGAGAATCGCCATGTTGGCCCCATAGCGGGTCATCATCGCCATGCGCTCCTCCAGCTGCCCCTTCATCACGGCGGCTGCCGAGCCCGCCTGGGGATACTTGTTGACCGTGTGGAGCAGGGACCACGCCTCGCCGTAACGACGGCGACGACAGAGGGCATTGACCTGCTCTTTCAGGTCGTTCATGCGGGTCGTAACGGGCGAATCGACCGTGATGAGTCGCCACTCCTCGCCCACCAGCAGGCAGGTATAGCGATGGCCGTCGACCTCGTAGATGACCGTCTTGGCCTCACACTCGCACACCTCGAGGCGGTGGAAACAGACGGCCGTATTGGCAGGGTGCTCCACCCACCCGGGCACGCGGGCCAGGAGCGAACCCACCACCGGGCGCGAAGCGAGGGCCGTACGGTCAAAGTTCTCGCCCTCGATGCGCAACCTCTCCACGACCTTCCACGGAGCCGAGTCGCCGAGCATCTTGCTCATCTTGTCGGCATCGGCCGACGATATATGCGGGGGCATGAGGCGCTGGAACACGACCTTGGTATATTGGTTGTGCTCGAACTGCAAGTAGTAGGCCAGGCGCCCCTCACCCTTACAGGTGGTACAGATCAAGCGTCCGCTGCCGGAGCAGCTGGGGCAAGTCTTCTCAACCTGCGTCGTGGTGACAATCTTACGCTGTCCGTTACAGGTGGAGCAGGTAACCTGTCTCGAGACCTCTTTGGGGAAGTATCCCAACTTCAGTTTACCGCCGTCGGAGTAGTCATGATACTGCCGCGACTCTTGAATGACCTCTCTTTTATAGGTATAGCCATAACCCTTACATGTGGGGCACTCATGGCTGGTCTGCACCGAACGCATCACCTTGCCTCGACCACTACACTCGGCACAGGTCAGCTTGCCCGAGCCGCTACAAGGCGAGCAGGGGCCGGCGAAGGTGGTATTATTGAGTCGTGTGAGGCTCTTGCGGTAGGAGAAGTCGGTGGGCAGCGGCGCCAGCGACCAACGCTTGATATCCGCGGTTTTGAGCGCAGGTGTAGGGAAGGTGCGGCCCTTGAGGAGCTCACTCGCCTGCTGGATGGCGCGCGTGTCGTATTGGGTCTTGAGCAGGACACGATAGAGGGGCGAATCCCACACCTCGATGATGCGGATATCGTCGCCCAGGTGCTTGCGGTCGTACGCCTCGACCGAGGCGGCCCACTCGTTGAAGAGCTTGCGCAGACGGCTCTCTTCGGCCTGCGTAAATTGCTGCTTTTTTGCGGATCGGTAGTTTGCCATGGCCTCGCGGTGTTATCGGTTCGTAAATTGGCTGGCCTGCACCTCAAAGTCGAGGGGCTTCACCGAGCGTATGCGCAGGCTGATCGAGAGGATGAGTGCCACTCCCGCCAGCACGAGGATGTAAAAGGGGAGCATCAGCGAGAGCGACTGCATCTGGCCAATCTCCTCATCATACTTATCTATTGCATCGTAGTAGTAGCCCAGGCGGGTGAAACCCCTGAACTTCTTGGTGGTCTTCCCGGCTGCCACCTCCTTGTTGTAGAGCTCCTCGGCATAGCGCAATGCCACCTTTTTTGCCTCGCGGTAGGTCTCGAAGGAGTAGGACTGATAGGCCGACGCGAAAGCCTCCCTGACAGTTACTTTATCGGTCGCTTGGGCCTCCTTGTCTCCCTTCGAAAAGAGCGAGCAGACGAAGTGGAGCGCCACCGCCACCGCAAGGAGTATCAGCAGCGATTTGAGGGTCGGACGCTTCTCCAAAAATTCGGGAAGAAAACTCATGGTCAAGAAAAGTTTGGTACAGAATTTTTTTATCTCTTACAAAGATAAACCATTTCGCCCCAACCGCCAAACAAAAGAGGTGGCAACAGGTAAATTTTACTGCATGACAGGCGATGCAATACTCGATGCACAATGCACGATGCACGATGCACAATTATCTCCTTGACGACCTAATTTTCCGACAAGGGGTGAGTAACACACAGTGGCACCGCCACTATATTAAGGGGTAAAAAGAAGGCTTCCCCCAAAGAGAAAGCCTTACATATAAGAAGGTATTACAAAGGATTACTTCTTATCCATATACCCCCCTAATATATTTATGCAACTTTAATGGAGCGTAGCGACAAGCCCCCTTTACAGAAAGGGGGTTTGGGGGATAGGTAACACACAGTGGCACCGCCACTATATTAAGGGGTAAAAAGAAGGCTTCCCCCAATGAGAAAGCCTTACATATAAGAAGGTATTACAAAGGATTACTTCTTATCCATATACCCCTTAATATAGTGGTGATGCTCACCATAGCGCTCAAAGGCGGCGCGGTCGAGCTCCTCCTGGGCCGAGGGGTCAGCTACGGAGATGATCAGACGGGCGCGCTCCTGGAGGCTCTTACCGTAGAGATCTACGGCACCGTGCTCGGTTACGAACCAGTGGATGTGGTTACGCGTGGTAACGACACCGGCACCGGGGGTGAGTACGGGGGCGATCTTCGAGATACCCTTGTTGGTTACCGAGGGCATGGCGATGATGGCCTTACCGCCCTTCGAGAGCGAAGCACCATAGACGAAGTCGATCTGACCACCTACGCCCGAGTAGAACTTCGTTCCGAGCGAGTCTGCGCACACCTGACCCGTGAGGTCGATCTGCAGGGCCGAGTTGATGGCCGTCACGCGGTCGTTCTTGGCGATGATGTAGGGGTCGTTGGTGTAGCCCACATCCATCATCAATACGCCCGGGTTGTCGTCGATGAAGTCGTAGACGCGCTGCGAACCCATCAGGAAGGTCGAGACCATCTTACCCTTGTCGATATTCTTGGCAGCGCCGTTGATTACGCCCTTCTCCACCAGGGGAAGTACACCGTCGGCGAACATCTCGGTGTGGATACCGAGGTTCTTGTGGCCACCGAGCTGTGCGAGTACGGCGTTGGGGATGGCACCAATACCCATCTGAAGCGTAGCACCATCCTCGATCAGGGCGGCACAGTGCTTACCGATCTTTACCTCTACCTCGTTGGGCTCGGTGAAGTGGGCCTCCTCCAGCGGGGTGTCATCCTCTACGAAGATGTCGATGTTGGAGAGGTGAATCATGGCGTCACCGAACGAGCGGGGCACATGGCGGTTTACGACGGCAATCACATGCTCGGCGGTCTCTACGGCGGCCAGGGTGGCATCTACCGAGGTACCGAGCGATACATAGCCGTGCTTGTCGGGGGTCGAAACCTGAATCATGGCTACATTACAGGGTACGGCACCCGAACGGTAGAGACGCTGGGTCTCCGAGAGGAAGATGGGAATATAGTCGGCATAACCGGCCTGGGTCGTCTTGCGGACATTACCGCCCACGAAGAAGGAGTCGAGCTGGAAGATCCCTGCAAACTCGGGCTCCGAGTAGGGGGCGGGGCCCTCGGTGTGGAGGTGGTGGATGTGAACATCCTTCAACTCGCCATTGCGACCGCGCTCGCACATCGCCTTAATCAGACACTGGGGGGCCGATGCCACCGAACTGAGGTGGATGTGGTCACCCGACTTAATCACCTTTACGGCCTCCTCGGGGGTCGTAAACTTAATCTGTTTGTTCATCATAACAACGAATGGGTTATTTTGGTTAGTCTTATTTTTGGTACTTTTACTTCTGCTTAACGGCTACCTGCTCGTATCCCTCGACGATATCGCCTACCTTGATGTCGTTGTAGGACTCGATGTTCAGACCGCAATCCATGCCGTTGGTAACCTCCTTCACATCGTCCTTGAAGCGGCGCAGCGAGCCGAGCTTACCGGTGTAGATAACGATACCGTCACGAATCACACGAATCGGGGTGTTGCGCTGGAGCTTACCCTCGCGCACCACGCAACCGGCCACGGTACCCACCTTCGAGATCTTGAAGGTCTCGAGCACCTCTACCGAGCAGACAATCTCCTCCTTCATCACGGGCTCCAACATACCCTCGATGGCATCCTTGATGTCGTTGATGGCATCGTAGATAATCGAGTAGAGACGAATCTCGATCTCCTGCTTCTCGGCCAACTTAGGGGCCGAGGCCGAGGGACGCACCTGGAAGCCGACGATGATGGCATTCGAAGCGGCGGCCAGGAGGACATCCGACTCCGAAATCTGACCTACGGCCGAGTGAATCACATTGACCTGTACGGTCTCCTTCGAGAGCTTGATGAGCGAGCCCGACATCGCCTCGATCGAGCCGTCCACATCACCCTTGACGATGATATTGAGCTCCTTGAACGAGCCGATGGCGATACGACGACCAATCTCGTCGAGCGTTACATGCTTCTGGGTCATGATGCCCTGCATGCGCTGCAACTGCTCACGCTTGTTGGCAATCTCGCGGGCCGAGCGGTCATCCTCCATCACATTGAAGGTATCACCGGCCTGGGGAGCACCATTCAGACCCAGCACCTGTACGGGGGTCGAGGGGCCTGCCTCAAGCACCTTCTTGCCATTCTCGTCGAACATCGCCTTCACGCGACCCGTATAGATTCCCGAGAGAATCACATCGCCCACGCGCAGCGTACCGTTCTGTACGATGATGGTAGCCACATAGCCGCGACCCTTGTCGAGCGTCGACTCGATGACCGAGCCCACGGCCTTGCGGTTGGGGTTGGCCTTCAGGTCGAGCATCTCGGCCTCGAGGAGTACCTTCTCGAGGAGCTTGTCGAGGTTGAGGCCCTTCTTGGCCGACACATCCTGCGACTGGTACTTACCGCCCCAATCCTCTACCAGGTAGTTCATCTGTGCCAGCTGCTCCTTGATATGATCGGGGTTGGCAGCAGGCTTATCAATTTTGTTGATGGCAAACACCATCGGCACACCGGCGGCCTGGGCGTGGTTGATGGCCTCCGTGGTCTGGGGCACCACATGGTCGTCGGCCGCCACGATGATGATGGCCACATCGGTAATCTTGGCACCACGGGCACGCATGGCGGTAAAGGCCTCGTGACCGGGGGTATCGAGGAAGGTGATCTTCTGACCGTTGAGCTCCACGCTATAAGCACCAATGTGCTGCGTGATACCTCCGGCCTCACCCTCGATGACATTGGTCTTACGGATGTTATCCAAGAGCGAGGTCTTACCGTGGTCGACATGGCCCATCACCGTTACGATGGGGGGACGAGCCACCAGCTCCTCCTCGCTATCCTCCTCGTCGGAGATAGCCTCCTGAATCTCTACCGACACGAACTCCACCTTGAAGCCGAACTCCTCGGCCACTACGACCAGAGCCTCGGCATCCAGACGCTGGTTGATCGAGACCATCAGACCCAGGTTCATGCAGGCCGAGATAACCTCCGTAACCGAGACATCCATCATGGTGGCGAGCTCGCTGACGGTTACGAACTCCGTAACCTTCAGTACGGAGCGCTCCATCTCGTTACGCTCCATCTCCTCGTTCATGCGCTCGGCTACCAGCTCGCGCTTCTCCTTGCGGTACTTGGCGCCCTTCGACTTGGCACCCTTGGCCGTCAGACGGGCCAGCGTATCCTTAACCTGCTTCGAAACCTCCTCGTCGCTCACCTCGGGGCGTACTACGGGCTTCGGAGCACTCTTCTTATTCTTGTTCTTGCGACCCTCGCCGGGCTTGGGCTGGTTGGAGGGAACGCCCTTGGGCTGATTCTGTCCACCCTTTCCGGCGTTCTGACCCTGGCCCTGACCGCGCTGTTGCTGCTGGGCCTTGTTCACATCCACCTTCTCCTTCTGCAGGCGCTTGCGCTTGTGCTTGCCTCCGGGAACCATGCCCGATACATCCATCGTGCCGAGTACCTTCGGGCCGGCCAAAATGGTGCTCTCGGGACGGAAGGTCGAATCACTCTTCGGCTCCTCCTTCACCTCGGGTTTGGGCTCGGGCTTCACTTCGGGCTTGGGCTCCTCCTTCACCTCGGGCTTGGGTGCGGGTGCGGGCTCCGCCTTTACCTCGGGCTTCGGCTCTGCCTTTACCTCGGGTTTGGGCTCCACGGGTGCCTCCACCTTCACCTCGGGCTCGGGCTCGGGCTTGGGCTGCACCTTGGGTTTGGGCGAGAGGTCAATTTTACCCAGGATTTTGGGCTGCTGCAGCTGGTCGCGATTATCGATCGTGTGGCTCTTGACAACCACCTCCTGTACCTCCTTTTTGGGCTCCTTGCTCTGGTCGATGGAGACGGTGGTCTGCTTCTGCGAGATGCGCTCACGAATCGTGTCGCGTGCACTCGCCGACGAGCGATTGCCGCCGAACTCCTTCTCCAAAACGGCATAGACCTCCGGCTCGACCAACGAGTTGGGCGAACCATCGCTCTTGATGCCCTTCTTTTGCAGGAAATCCGTCAGCGTATTCAACCCCACCTTGAACTCCTTGGCAACCTGAATGAGCCTAAGTTTTCTTTCACTACTCATATCTCTTGTTTTTCTTTTTAGCGGTTAAAAGGTTTGGCTACTCAAACTCGGCCTTCAGAATCTCGACTACCTGCTGTGCCTGCTCCAGCTCGAGGTCGGCACGGCGGGCTACCTCCTCAACGGGGAGCTCCAGCACGCTCTTGGCCGTATCGCAGCCGGCAGCCTTCAGGGCGTCGATAATCCACTTCTCGATCTCGTCGGAGAACTCCACCAGGGCCACATCCTCCTCCTCAATCTCACGATATACATCAATGTCGTAGCCCGTGAGCATCTTCGAGAGACGGATGTTCAGACCGCCCTTACCGATGGCCAGCGACACCTGGTCGGGCTTGAGGTATACGGTTGCCGTCTTGCTCTCCTCATCGATGTTGATGCTCGATATCTTGGCGGGGTTGAGCGAACGCTGAATCAGCAACTGGGTGTTGGTCGAGAAGTTCACCACATCGATATTCTCGTTGCGCAGCTCCTTGACGATGGTGTAGATACGCGAGCCCTTCATACCCACGCAGGCACCTACGGGGTCGATGCGCTCGTCGTAGGACTCAACGGCCACCTTGGCACGCTCACCCGGGATGCGGGCAATGCGCTTGATGGTAATCAGACCGTCGTAGATCTCGGGAACCTCCTGCTCGAAGAGACGCTCGAGGAACTGGTTGGCCGTACGCGAGAGGATGATGCGGGGCTGGTTGTTGTTCATCTCCACCGACTTCACGATGGCCTTGATGGTGTCGCTCTTGCGGTAGAAGTCGTTGGGAATCTGCTCCGACTTGGGCAGGATGAGCTCGTTCTCGTCGTCATCGAGGATGAGCACCTCCTTCTTCCACACCTGATAGACCTCACCGGCGATGATCTCGCCCACCTTCTGCGAGTACTTCTCGTAGAGGTTGGCCTTCTCGAGGTCGAGGATGCGCGATGCGAGGTTCTGACGCAGCGACAACACGGCACGACGACCAAAGGCCGACATCTTGATCTCGTCGGCATACTCGTCACCCACCTCGTAGGTGGCGTCGATCTTCTTCACCTCCGAAACGGCGATTTCGGCGTTGGGATCCTCCACGGCGCCATCCTCGACCACGACGCGGTTGCGCCAAATCTCGAGGTCTCCCTTCTCGGGGTTGATGATCACATCGAAGTTCTCATCCGTACCATACTGCTTCTCCAAGGCGTGACGGAATACATCCTCCAACACACCAATCATCGTACTCTTGTCGATGTTCTTCAGCTCTTTGAACTCGGCAAAGTTGCTGATAAGATTCAGATTGTCCATTTTGTTGCTATCTTATTTTTTGTTTTGTTTTCTTCTCCAACGGCGGCCGACCATCAGCCTCAACCTTTGACCTCCACCAATTTTGAATTTTGAATTCTAAATTTTGAATTTTCAAAATCACCCCGTTATTCGGCCCTGTCGTAAAATTCGAAGAACGGCGGGGATTTCAAGGCTTGCGAAGTGAGAGAAACCGCAGCATACTTTTCGTATGTGAGGATTTCGAACACGAGCATAACGCCGAAATCATCCCGTTATTCAGCCC
>JAZUQP010000025.1:0-23512 GCA_045605785.1 Alistipes sp.
ATCGACAAGACCCCCCGCAAGGGCGCCGAGGGGATGACCATCGCCTTCCTGCACCCGAAGTCGACCCAGGGCATCCTGACCGAGCTTTGCGAGAACAAGAACAAATAATCCACTTTACAGACTACTTTAATACGCTATTAGAAAGCTATGAGCGAAATTCAAAACAAAATCAACCAGCTCATCGAGAACCGCGAGAAGGCTCGTTTGGGCGGTGGTGAGAAGGCTATTGAGAAGCAGCACGCCAAGGGTAAGTACACGGCCCGTGAGCGTATCGAGATGCTGCTCGACGAGGGTAGCTTCGAGGAGTTCGACATGTTCGTAACGCACCGTTGCTACGACTTCGGCATGGAGAAGAGCCACACCTTTGGTGATGGTGTGGTTACCGGTTACGGTACGATTGCCGGTCGTCTGGTCTATGTATTTGCCCAGGACTTCACCGTAACGGCAGGTTCGCTGTCGATCTCGCTGGCCGACAAGATCTGCAAGGTGCAGGATATGGCTATGCGCAACGGTGCCCCCTGCATCGGTCTGAATGACTCGGGTGGTGCCCGTATTCAGGAGGGTGTAAACGCTCTGGCCGGCTATGCCAATATCTTCCAGCGCAATGTGATGTCGTCGGGTGTGATTCCCCAGATTTCGGCCATCTTCGGCCCCTGCGCCGGTGGTGCCGTATATTCGCCCGCACTGACCGACTTCATCATCATGAAGAAGGAGACCTCGAACATGTTCCTTACCGGCCCGAAGGTGGTTAAGACCGTAACGGGTGAGGATGTAACCCAGGAGCAGCTCGGTGGCGCCATGATGCACACCACCAAGTCGGGTGTTGCCCAGTTCGCCGTGGATACCGAGGAGGAGGGTATCGAGGTAATCAAGAAGCTCATCAGCTACATCCCCCAGAACAACATGGAGGAGACCCCGATGACCGTCTGCACCGACCGCATCGACCGCCTGGAGGACTCGCTCAATGAGATCATCCCCGACAATGTAAACAAGGCTTACGACATGTACGAGGTTATCCGTGCCATCGTCGACAACGGCGAGTTCTTGGAGCCCTCGGCCGGTTACGCCAAGAATATCATCACCTGCTTTGCCCGTTTCAACGGTCAGTCGGTGGGTATCATTGCCAACCAGCCCAAGTTCATGGCCGGTGTATTGGATATCAACGCCAGCCGCAAGGCCGCCCGTTTCGTACGCTTCTGCGATGCCTTCAACATTCCGCTCGTTACGCTGGTGGATGTGCCGGGCTTCCTGCCGGGTACGACCCAGGAGTATGGTGGTGTGATTACCCACGGTGCCAAGCTGCTGTTCGCCTACTGCGAGGCTACGGTGCCGAAGGTTACCGTTACGCTGCGTAAGGCCTACGGTGGTGCCTACATCGTGATGTCGTCGAAGCACATCCGCGGTGATATCAACTACGCATGGCCTACGGCCGAGATCGCCGTAATGGGTGCCAGCGGTGCCGTTGAGGTATTGCAGGCCAAGGCGATGGCTGCCATCGAGAATCCCGAGGAGAAGGCCAAGTTCATCGCCGAGAAGGAGCAGGAGTACCGCGACAAGTTCTCGAACCCTTACAACGCCGCCCGCTACGGCTATATCGACGATGTAATCGAGCCGCGTAACACGCGCTTCCGCATCATCCGCGCCCTGCAGTCGCTCGCCACGAAGCGTTTGCAGAACCCGCCCAAGAAGCACTCGAACATTCCTTTGTAATCAACCCCTAAAACAGTTAGATTATGAATCTGTTACAAGTATCGTGGGGTTGGTCGGAGGTTCTTTGGACTTCACTCATCTGCATCGTGCTGGTATTCTCCGTGCTGTTGCTGCTGGTCTTTGTCATGCAGCTCTTCGGCAAGGTGGTTACCTACCACCGTGCTACGGCCCCCAAGCAGACGCTCTCGCTGCATGAGGAGGAGGTTGCTGCCATCATGACGGCCCTCAAGATCTACAAGAGCGATCTGCACGACAAGGAGTCGGAGGTGCTGACCATCCTGAGCATCAAGCGCGCATACTCGCCCTGGAGCTCCAAGATCCACGGCTTAACCCAATTACCTAACCGCAAGTAGAAGATTTAACAACCGATGAAAAAATATTCATTAAAAGTAAACGGCCACGCCTACGATGTGACCATTGACGATGTAAACGAGGCCTCGACGCTGGCTCATGTAACGGTGAACGGCACGGCTTACGAAGTGGAGATTGAGGGTGGTAAGGGTGCTACCGCGAAGAAGCCCCATGTGGCTCCCGTGCCCACGGCTGCCAGCAACATCGCCGTAACCCCCACGATGGCTAACCCCTCGAAGCCCGCACAGGTGGCTTCCGTCGGCGGCGGCCACACCGTGAAGAGCCCGCTGCCCGGTACGATTCTGGGTGTGAAGGTGGCCGTAGGCGACAAGGTTGCCGTAGGTCAGACTCTGGTAGTCCTCGAGGCTATGAAGATGGAGAACAACATTGATGCCGACCGTGCCGGTGTAGTGAAGTCCGTATGCGTACAGCAGGGCGCTACCGTCATGGAGGGTGATAACCTGATTGTTATTGAGTAGCTATGTTTAGATTGCTTGAAACCTCCAATTTTGCCATCGAGAGCATCAAGACCTTCTTCGGTTCGATGGGCTTCACGGCCTTCTTTTCGGAGATGGGTTGGGGCAACCTGGTGATGATTCTCATCGCCTTCTTCCTGCTCTACCTGGCAATCAAGAAGGAGTACGAGCCGATGCTGATGATGACCATCGCCTTCGGTATGCTCCTGACGAACCTCCCCGGTGCGGGCCTCTTCCACGAAGAGCTCTTTGCCGGCGGCCATGTACATTGGTCGGAGTTTAAGGCCGGTGCCGGTCTGCTCGACTACCTTTATCTGGGCGTAAAACTCGGCATCTATCCCTGCTTAATCTTCGTGGGCGTAGGCGCCATGACCGACTTCGGTCCGCTGATTGCCAATCCCAAGAGCTTCCTGCTGGGTGCCGCCGCACAGGTCGGTATCTTCGCCACCTTCATTGCCGCTTATGCCATGGGCTTCACCCCCGAGCAGGCCGGTTCGATCGGTATTATCGGTGGTGCTGTCGGCCCGACGGCCATCTTCCTTACCTCGAAGCTCGCACCCGAGTTGCTCGGCCCCATCGCTGTGGCCGCCTACTCCTATATGGCCCTTGTGCCGGTGATCCAGCCTCCCATCATGAAGCTGCTCACCACCGAGGCCGAGCGTAAGATCAAGATGTCGCAGCCGCGTCCCGTAACCAAGAAGGAGAAGGTTCTCTTCCCGATTGTCATCGCCTCGATTATCTCGCTGCTGCTGCCCGATGCAGCTCCGCTGATTGGCTGCCTGATGCTGGGTAACCTGATGAAGGAGTGCGGCGTGGTAGACCGTCTCTCGAAGACCGTGCAGAACGAGCTGATGAACATCGTGGTGATCTTCCTGGGTCTGACGGTAGGTGCCACGGCTACGGCCGAGACCTTCCTGAAGCTGGAGACCATCAAAATTATCGTGATGGGTGTTGTTGCCTTTGGTGTAGCTACGGCCTGTGGTCTGCTCTTCGCCAAGTTGATGAACCTCTTCCTCAAGGAGGGCAACAAGATCAACCCGCTGATCGGTTCGGCCGGTGTGTCGGCTGTGCCGATGGCCGCCCGCGTATCGCAGAAGGTAGGTCAGGAGGCGAACCCCTCGAACTTCCTGCTGATGCACGCCATGGGCCCCAATGTGGCCGGCGTGGTTGGCTCGGCTGTGGCAGCCGGTCTGCTGCTCTCGTTCCTGGGCTAATCCGATACCTATATATAATAAAGCCTCGCAGCCAAACTGCGGGGCTTTATTATTTAATGTAAAATTCTAAATTCAAAACCGGGAAGAAATGGCGTTTTTGGAAAACGAAAGTTTCTTTTGTGGGCATTGTAAATCAGCGAGTTATAAAAAACGAAGAATTTTTTTCGCAACTTTCTTGCACGAACAAAAAATTAGTTGTACTTTTGCGCCACTACTTTGAAGAAAAGTAGGCGGATTACATTAAAAAACAAGTTATTAACTAAACCAAAAACAAAGTGGATTCATTAAGCTACAAAACCATCTCGGCGAACGCTGCTACCATCCAGAAGGAGTGGTATGTAATCGACGCTACCGACGAGGTGCTGGGTCGTCTTGCTTCGCAGGTTGCCAAAATTCTGCGCGGTAAGAACAAGCCGAGCTACACCCCCCACGCTGATTGCGGTGACTATGTGATCGTAATCAACGCCGACAAGGTGAAGCTGACGGGCAAGAAGTTGACGGACAAGGAGTATGTTCGCTACACGGGTCACCCCGGTGGTCAGCGTTTTGCCACCCCCGAGGATTACCTGCACCGCAAGCCTACCTTCTTGGTTGAGCACGCCGTAAAGGGTATGCTTCCCAAGACGCGTCTGGGTGAGGCTATTATCAAGAACCTGAAGGTATATGCCGGCTCGGAGCATCCCCACGCCGCACAGTGCCCCAAGGCCATCAAGTTGAACGAACTTAAGTAAGAGAGAAGATTATGGAGATTATCAATACCGTAGGTCGCCGTAAGGCCGCTGTGGCTCGTGTTTTCCTGAAGCCCGGCAATGGTCAGATTACCATTAACCACAAAGCTCTCGATGTATATTTCCCCCTGGAGATTCTCCGTTACGAGGTAAAGCAGCCCCTCATGGTGACCAACACCCTGGAGCAGTTTGATGTAACCATCAACCTCGATGGCGGTGGTATCAAGGGTCAGGCCGAGGCCGCCCGCCTGGGTATCGCCCGCGCCCTGTGCGAGGTAAACGCTGAGGAGTACCGCTCGATTCTGAAGAAGAACGGCTTCCTGATGCGTGATCCCCGTGAGGTTGAGCGTAAGAAGCCCGGTCAGCCCGGTGCTCGTCGCAAGTTCCAGTTCTCGAAGCGTTAATATCGCCAATCAGAACTTTTTATTGCGACAACAAGGCATTCCGAGTTTGGGTGGAGATGTGCGTAGGGTAGCCTGATGGCCCCTCGCACCACACCGCAAATCTTTCGGAGCGAGGCTTTCAGCCGACCTACCGACCGGTTGCTCGAATGCACAAAATCCTCGGGACCGATCCCGAACGGGCGCTACCCGAAGATTGATGTAAAAGTTAAAAACAAAGAAAAAATAAAACAAGACTATGTCACAGATTACTTTTGAGACCTTACTGGAGGCCGGTGCCCACTTTGGTCACCTGAAGCGCAAGTGGAACCCCAAAATGGCTCCCTACATCTTCATGGAGAAGAACGGCATCCACATCATCGACCTGCACAAGACCGTGCTGAAGATTGACGAGGCTGCTGCCGCCATCAAGCAGATTGCCAAGAGCGGCCGTCGCGTACTCTTCGTAGCCACGAAGAAGCAGGCCAAGGAGATTGTTGCCGAGAAGGTAGCAGCCGTAGGCATGCCCTATGTAACGGAGCGTTGGGCCGGTGGTATGCTCACCAACTTCCCCACCATCCGCAAGGCTGTGAAGAAGATGGCTACCATCGACAAGATGACCCAGGACGGTACCTATGACAACTTCTCGAAGCGTGAGAAGCTGCAGATCGAGCGTCAGCGTGCCAAGTTGGAGAAGAACCTCGGTTCGATTGCCGACCTGACCCGTCTGCCCGCAGCTCTCTTCGTTGTCGATGTACAGAAGGAGGCTAACGCCGTAAAGGAGGCAAAGCGTCTGAGCATCCCCGTATTTGCAATGGTTGATACTTGTTGTGATCCGACCGACATTGATTATGTAATCCCTGCAAATGACGATGCTGCCAAGTCGATTGCCGTAGTGCTGGATGCCATGTGCGCCGCTATCGCCGAGGGTACCGAGGAGCGCAAGCTCGAGAAGGAGAAGGAGGCCCAGGAGGCCGAGGCTCAGGAGGCCCAGGCTGTAAAGCAGCAGAAGCCCCGCATCAAGAAGGCTGTAAAGGCCACCGTTGATGCCCAGGAGGCTGCTGTAGCCGAGGTTGTTGCCGCTACCGAGGAGGCAAAGGCCGAGTAAGCTCATTAGAAAAATCAATTTTAGGGCCGCAAGGTGCTCGAAGTGGGGTAATCCTGCCGAGAAGGCCCGTGCGGCCCATTTTTTGAAAAGTAACAAACAAATAAAAAAGATAAGACTATGGAGATCAAAGCAGCTGATGTAATGAAGCTTCGCAAGATGACCGGTGCCGGCATGATGGATTGCAAGAAGGCACTCATCGAGGCTGAGGGCGACTTCGCTCGTGCCCAGGATATCATCCGCGAGAAGGGTAAGCTCATCGTTGCCAAGCGTGCCGACCGCACCGCTACCGAGGGCGTTGTTGTAACCAAGATTGTAGGTCAGAAGGCCTATATCCTCTGCCTGGCTTGCGAGACCGACTTCGTGGCTCAGAATGTTGAGTTCTCGGCTTCGGCTAACGCCATGTTGGAGGTTGCTGTTGCCGCCGACGCTGCCGACACGGCCGCTCTGCTGGCATCGAAGAATGCCGAGGGCATTACCGTAGAGGAGATGGTAACCGAGAAGTCGGGCCAGACCGGCGAGAAGTGCGAGCTGGCTTACTACGCCCGCATCGAGGCTCCCTACTGCCACGCCTATGTACACTTCAACAAGAAGCTGGGTACCATCCTGGGCTTCAACAAGGAGATCTCGGAGGAGGTAGCTCACACTGTTGCCATGCAGGCTACGGCTATGGCTCCCATCTCGATCGATGTAGACGATTGCCCCGCCGAGACCGTTGAGCACGAGCGCAAGATTGCCATCGAGGCCATGAAGCAGGATCCCAAGAACGCCAACAAGCCCGACGCCATCCTCGAGAAGATTGCCGAGGGTAAGATGCGCAAGTTCTTCGAGGAGAACACCCTCTTGAACCAGTGCGTAGTAGGTGAGAAGGAGTCGATCCGCGAGCTCATCCAGAAGGGTGACAAGGAGGCTACCGTGGTAGCTTACAAGCGTTTCGCTCTGGAGGCCTAATTTTCGATTTTAAGCGGTAAATTCCGCACCTCAATCATTGGGGAGGATGAGCAGTACGACAAGTACAGCCCATCCTCCCCAATTTCATGTCGGCACGGAATTCCCTCGCCAAAAATCAAAAATTGGGTTATGAAACTACCGACCAAAGAATCTTTTTATAACTATTTTATTGGATAATTTGCTATAAGTTATTACCTTTGCAATAAGGTATACATAAAACAAAACCTATTGCCTATGGAGCATTGCGTATAATTTGTACGCACATTTTAGACATATTCGAAAAAGCGTTTTAGCTTTATTCTTTTGCTTTGGAAGTTTGGCGACTATAAAAAGACAAAAAGGAATAATAGTTGAAATGCTCACGCTTGATGCGTGGGCTTTTTAGTTATTCTTTTGTCGAGGTTACGCCAAACACCCCAAAGCGAGGATACTGAAAGTCCGCGCTTTTTTTTGTGCGTATATTTCAATTTAGGACTTAACGGATTTGAAAACTAATCAAATTTGAATGTTATGAAAAGATTAATAGTTATCGCAGCATTTGCGTTATTATTCTTGACCAGTTCAATCCACAATGCATCTGCCCAACGGCGATTTAAGTTAACAAACGATGTAACTCTTGTTAGCTATGGCAATACTTTTTGGTTGGAAGATGATGAAAATCAAATGAGCATAAGCCTTTCGGTTGCTCAAGAAGTTATCGATCGACGAAACAATCAAATAGCATACAATGTTGTATGTGAGGGGTCTTCTAAAACCGTAACAAAGTGGGCTGTGCGAAATGCTGTAGAAGCATTTGTTAGAGTTAAAAGTGGTTCGAAAAAACTTGCTTCAGTATCAAGTGTTGCTGCCGATGTAGTATATGAAGAACTTTGTGAATATTGGGGGGACTCATTTGAATAGATAAAATAAACATTAACTTAATTAAATTAAAATCACTATGAAAATTCTTAAATCACTTTTGTTTATCGCTGTTGCATTAGTTGTAGGCGTATCTACTACTTCGTGCGAGCCTGAGGAGGTTGATGCATTCATTGATGGCTTTTACGATGGATATTACGGCACATATTCCCGTTCGGATATGAGTTGTGAAGAGCCGGCCGAAGTGGAGCCCATTGTAGAAGAAATCGCCGAATAGCAAATAGCGATATCTCATGAACAGAGCGGACAAAATTATTGCCGCTCTGTTTTTTTATATTACCGAGAGTGTAAGGAGCAGAGGCGACATGAAATAATTGTGCATTGTGAATTGAGTTTTGTGAATTGTTTCGTATATTTGTCATATGATTCAGCACGAAGAGGATAGAGTAGAGAGCCGCAGCATGGCCGAGGAGTACGATGTGATTGTCGTAGGAGCCGGCGCTGCCGGCATGATGGCGGCCGGAACGGCTGCCAGAGCGGGCAAGCGTGTCTTGCTGCTCGAGAAGATGGAGAAGTCGGGGCGCAAGGTGCGCATCACGGGTAAGGGTCGTTGCAACCTGACCAATGCCCGTCCGCCCGAGGAGTTCTGCCAGCACATCCGCACCAATGCCGACTTCTTCGAGGTCGCCTTTGCCGAGTTCAACAACAAGGCCACCATCCGCTTCTTCGAGCGTATGGGCGTAAAGCTCGACATCGAGCGAGGCGAACGCGTCTTTCCAAAGAGTGGTAAGGCGTGGGATGTGGCCAATGCCCTGCTGGAGTACTGCGTGGAGAGTGGGGTAAAGATTCTCTACAACTGCCGCGTGGTGGAGGTGCTGACCCTCGCAGGACGCGTCATGGGCGTGAAGTTCCAGAATAAGCGCGGTTTTATGCGCAAGGTGGAGGCTCCGGCCGTGATTCTCACCACGGGAGGCGTCAGCTATCCGGGAACGGGCTCTACGGGCGACGGCTACCTCTTCGCGGCCGACCTGGGCCACACCATCGAGCCGGTGCGTCCGTCGCTCACGCCGCTCAAGTCGTCGCACGCTCAAATCAAATTCCTCGACAAGCTCCTGTTGCGCAATGTGCGCGTGCAGCTCTTTGTGGAGAACGAGCCGGTGCGCGAGGAGTTTGGCGAAATCGGCTTCTCGGAGCGTGGCATCGAGGGTGCCGTTGCCCTGCGCGTAAGTCGTGACGCGGTCGATGCCTTGATCGACGAGAAGCGCGTGAAGCTCGTGGTAGACCTCAAGCCGGGTCTTACGGAGGAGATGCTGCGCGACCGCATCGAGCGCGAGCTCAAGGAGATGCAGCCCGACGAGTTCTTCTCGGAGTTGCTGCGCAAGCTGGTCCCCAAACCCCTGGTGATGCCCATTGCCAACGAACTCGACATCCACTCGAAGAACTACCTGCGCAAGCTCACCGACAACGAGAAGGAGCGCCTGGTTAAGCTCTTGAAGGGCTTCGTATTCCCCATCAACGACTATGCCCCCTTCGAATATGCCGTCGTTACGGCGGGTGGCGTACGATGCGACGAGGTGAACAAGTATACCATGGAGTCGCTCAAGGTGAAGGGTCTCTACTTTGCGGGCGAGTTGCTCGACCTTGATGCCAACACGGGAGGCTACAACCTGCAAATCGCCTTCTCGACGGGTCGTCTGGCCGGCATGCTGAAAAAATAGAAAACAGAAAGCCATGAAACTCACGGGACGCAACCTCAAACAACGCCTCTATGGTCTCGGACAATTGCCGAGCCGTATGGCACGCGCCCGTTATTTCAGGGGGCATGGGGTTCACTCTCCTTATGTATATAGCATTGTGCGTCATGTATTTATGCGTCGCGACTTAAATCATAACTCGAAGGAGTTATACGACCGCCTCATTGCCCTGGGGGCCCCGCATCGCCGAGCCGTACAGCTCCAGAATCTGATGTATCACTGCGGCTATGAGAGCTACGCCATCAATGCGTTGCCCGACGGGTGTCCCTACGCCATCTTGGGCTCCGAGCTCCCCGACACAGAGACCCTCGCGTTGGTGGAGAAGGCCACAAAGCTGCGCGCCACGCTGGTCATCTCGCGCCCCTACGCCTGCCGTGAGCGCACGCAGCTCTGCCGAAAAATTATCGAGAATCACACCTGCACGACGATTGATAACCGAGGCTATCTGATTCTCTTCAACAACCACCTGCCTAAACAACACTTCCGCCTATGAAGATCTACACCCGATGTGGCGACCGAGGTAAGACCACCCTGGTGGGTGGCGAATCGGTTCTCAAGAGCGACCTGCGTGTCGAGGCCTACGGCTCGGTCGATGAGTTGATGGCCTTTGTGGCCCTGCTTGCCGACAAGATGGCACAGGAGGAGCTGCTGCGCGAAGAGTGCGCTCTGCTGAAGCGCATCAACTGCCGCCTGATGACCGTGTCGGCCCTGTTAGCCGTAGGAAAGGGGGGCGAGGAGAAGGTAACGCCCCTCGACAAGGATGCCGTAAGCGAGTTGGAGGAGGCCATTGATCGCATGAGTGAGGAGCTCCCCGCCATTACCAAGTTCACCATTCCGGGTGGTCATCTGCTGCTATCGCTCTGCCATGTTTGCCGCACGGTTTGCCGTCGTGCCGAGCGTGCCGCCCTGCGTGCTTCGGAGCACCACGCAGTCGATGGCGCAGCCCTGGCCTATCTGAATCGCCTCTCCGATCTGCTCTATACCCTCGGACGCCTTGTCACTCAGCGACTTTCGGTCGAGGAAATCCTTTGGATTCCATAAAGTTACCACACAGTTTGGAGATTCAATTATTTTCTATATATTTGCACCCCGAAACAAAAAATTGTCTCGACAACGAAAATTTTTGAAAAACCTATAACTGACAAAAGTATGTATTGGACACTTGAATTAGCATCGAAGTTGGAGGATGCTCCCTGGCCCGCAACGAAAGAGGAGCTCTTGGACTATGCCATCCGCTCGGGCGCACCCCTGGAGGTGCAGGAGAACCTGCGTGAGATCGAGGACGAGGGCGACATCTATGAGTCGATCGAGGATATCTGGCCCGACTACCCCTCGAAGGATGACTTCTTCTTTAACGAGGAGGAGTATTAGTCGTCAAAGCACACAAAGTTACTTGCCCCAAATGGTTCCGACCATTTGGGGCAAACTATTAAAGGCAACACTCAAAAATCGGGTGATTTGTTGTAAGTACAGATTTTATTTCGTACATTTGTCCCGCTTAAGGCGCCCGGATGGTGGAATTGGTAGACACGCCGGACTTAAAATCCTGTGGCCAGTAATGGCCGTGCCGGTTCGATCCCGGCTCCGGGTACTGTAGGTGCAGGTCTGATTTTCAGACCTGCGCTTTTTTTATGCGGAGCCGGAATCGCTGATCCGGTGGCGCCTCGGAAATCTTTTTGCGGGGATATCCACGGAGAGCGCATGTTGCTACGCAACGCACAAATGGGAACACCACACCGCCCACCAAACAAGCTTGGTAGGCGGTCTGCTATTCCCATTTGCAATCTGCGATTGTTGCCCTCTCCGTACCCCTTTTTCGACTCCTCTCGGCTGCGGCGGACCTTCGACCCCACGAGTACAAAGAGGTAGAACTGAAGGGGTAATCGAAAGTTCTCATAACTCCCATAATTCTCATAACTCCCATAATTCCCAGGGCACAAAAAGAGGGGATGACTAAAAAGTAAATTAGTCATCCCCATTTTATTGGAGGTTGAATAAAAAGTTTTAGGCTTGCGAAACCCCAAAACCGCCGTTTACTTGACGCAAATGAGGATTTTGAGGGCGAGCATAACGACAAAATAGAGCTCTTATTCAGCCTCTACGACCATCAGCAATATGCTATTACAACGGGAACTCCTCGACGGGTGATGCATTATCCAGCAAAAGGGGATCAATATCAATTTTAATCAGGCTTCCGGGATTGCCTTCTGCATCTACAGCCACCACATAGAGGCGGTGCATGAGCCCCCACTCCATCTTCAACAGGGCGGTACCTTGTGCATATGCCGTCAAGTCTCCGATGTTCGACTCATCGAGAAGCAGCTGTACGGCATACTCATCCGAAGGAATGTCGCCATAGGTATACTCGTCGAGGTACATGTAGTAGGCCTTTTGGGCGGTCTGTCCAAGCGTAAACTCAACGGGGAGCACCGCCCAATAGTCGTATCGGCCATAGAGTTCTCGGTCGAGTGCAGCCAAAGCCGATCCGTCGAAGTAACTCTCATAGTGTACAGAAACGGAAGTACCCAGGGGCAGTTCTCCTCCATTTATCGGCTCATAGGTCTCAATCGGCGATACGGCATCACGCGAAAGTGCCGAAATGGGGAGCTCAATCAATCGACTGATATTTTGGTTGTAATCCATGGCAATCATGAAGAGCTTGTAGTCGGTATCCCACTCCAACAACAAATCGACACGAGGCTGTACATAAAAGTTATACCGATCCATCAACTCCTCGTTGAGCATCGAGTCGATGATATCGGCCTCGGTAGCCTGCTCCGACTCGAGCGTTGCCACATCAAAGAGGGTATAGATGGCCTGCACGGCCGAGCCCTCGAGCGTAAAATCGACCGGAAGAACCGCCATACCGGCATACTCGCCATAGTTTTCGGCATCAATACGGCTCAGAGCATCACCATCAAAATGGTTGGTAAAGCGGGCACGCACCGAAGCGTCGGTAGCCACCTCTCCGGGTGGAGTGAAACCATCAATGAAGACCTCGGAGGCGAACTCTCCGTCAGGATCGAGTGCTACGGCGCAGGTATAGTGTTTCATGCCGGGGAGTAGCGAGAAGCTGCCGGTGCTGGTTGCTCGTCGGGCATAGTATTGGGCAAATTCAGCCCGATCCTTGCAGTCGCCATAACGAATGGCCTCATCAATCACGGCATCCAGCAGGGTCTTCACGCCCTCGGGAGTGGCGCCGCCATGCTCATCGAGGAGCTCTTGGTCGGCCACGATGGCCAGATAGGGAACGCTCGGGTCGGAGGGGGTGATGGTCAATCGTACCGTGAGGTTGGTAACCTCCAAATACTCGACCTCGAAGGTCACCAACGAAGCATCGCCGGCATCCCCCGTCATAAAGCGGTGTGTAGTCAAATCGGTTGTCATGCCTCCATCATAGCCGAATACTATAATCATATACTCGGTATTGGCTTCCAGGGCATCCTCAAAATCGAAATCGACTACGCCATTGTGGGAACGAACCGAGAAGAAGGGGGTGTAGTGCTTCAGCAAGAACTCCTTAATCTGCTCATTGGTCATGCCGTGATAGATATAGTCGGGCAGCTCGAGCCAAACATAGCTGTCGTTGTTCGAGGGTGTGATACGCAACTTGGCACTCGAAGCGGTAATGTCGTTCACCTCGATCTTAAAGCGATTTTTCGAAGGGGTAACGGGTGGGGTAGTGACCACCACCAGCTCTACATCGGAGGTAACCTCACCCGACTCGTTCACATAGCAGGCAAAGACAACGATTCGACTCTCGGGCAGAAGGCCTTTTACCTTTTCGGAGAACTCTCCCACCTTAACCATCTCCTCGACCGGCGTTTCGGAATTGTTCGAGATAACCGCCTTAACATACTCATCCACCGAGGATTTCACATCCTCATAGGAGCCATACTCCAAGAAGAACTCTTCGGTGGTGACGCCATACCAGATATAGTGCTCCGAAGGGGCATCGGGCACCACATGGACGGTACAATAGCTGGAATGGAGATCCAAAATCTCTATTTCAAACGGGCCGTCACTCTTCTGCTCGGTCTCGGCAGGTTTCGGTTGAGGGGTCTGTGGTGTAACCGGTTCATCGCCTCCGTTTTGACAAGCGGAGAGAACAATAAACGAGAGGACCACAAGAGTCAATTGAAATAATTTTTTCATCCGTTTTGTGATTTATTACACAAAGGTAACTCATTTTACCTTCATCTGCAATATCGAGAGAACTCTTTTGACCGAATAACGCGAAATGAGGATGGCCGAAGGGGCACCACAAGTTATCGCCACTCTCCGAATGGGCCTATCGGGCAAAAAACGGAAGAGGGGGCGAGCACCATGCGCTCGCCCCCTCTTCCGTATACAATATCATATCCCAACAAGAGCTATTCGGCAACCAGGCTTCGGCAGCCGTCAGGTTGCACCGCACCTGAACGGGTAAACGAGCGAAGCCGTTCGGTTGGGCGGGCCGACTCCTCCACCTCGGGGAGCGAATCGACAAACTCTTGTGCGGGCGAGGCTCCGTCTTTTGTGAAGACGACGGGATCGCTCACCCAAAGATCGGTATAGTTACCATCATTATCCTCCACAAAGCCAAAGAAGACAAACTCCATGTCGTAATTGAGCAGGAAGTGAGTCGAGAGCTCCTCGGCCGCACCCTCCTGGCGCAAAGCCTCGACAATCATCTCGTTGGAGTCGCGGGTATAGAAGTCGAAGTTCTCACGATCCATCACGCTGAAGTAGACATTACGAGCCATATCATCCACCACGGCCGTTACGGGGATAATCAGGTCGGTATCCATGTAATCGGACCACTCGGGAGCGAGGGTCGCCACCTCGGCGATGTCGTAGTAGTTGCCAAACTCGAGTGAGAAGGCGGCACTCGACACCACGGGAGCCGCAGTCGTAAAGCGCTGACGAGTCAGCTGTGTGCTGGGGCGACCGCCATTGACACCAAAAGCGAGAATCTCGTACTCGGTCTCGGGTTTCAGGTCGGCAGCCTTCGTGGTAAAGCCTCCGTTGGAGATTCCGTAGTTCCAATTGCGGCACACATCATCCATAATCTCATCGTCGGTCATACCCTCAAAGCGGGTAACGGGGGCGATGATGGCTGCATAGGGGTCATCGTTGGTGGTCTCCACCGTAACGGTTGCCTCACGCGCCTTGATATCGGTAATGGTGATGGTGAATTGGTTGTCGGAGCGGATGGCACCTCCGGTAGTGAAGTACTCGACCACGGGAGTGGTATTCAATAGGGCCTCGTCGTTCATACCCACCGCCCAAAGCACATACTCCGTATCGGCCGTAAGCTCGGTCTCGAAGTGGGTCTTACCCGAGTAGGCGAGTTCGTTGAAGATGAAGTGCAACCCCTGCTCGGGAGTCTCGAAGAAGGGTGAGTAGACACCCTTGTACTCCTCCCACGAGGCCTCGCAGTAGCTCATCAACAGCTCCTCGGAGGTATCGGGAGGGCAGGAGGCCGCATCGAAGATTCCGAAGAAGTAGTAGCCGTCATACCCCTGCGGAGTGATGTCAAAGCTCACATTCGGGCCATCGGTCTCGATCTCAAGTTCAAAATTCACCTTATAATACTGCACTTGCGGGGTCGTAATCTCTACGCGGCACACCTCGGTGGTGGGTTTCATCGTATCCACATCAAAGCCATAGGCATAGGCAACATACTCTGTACCTACCGAAACGCCGTTCCAGGTGTAGTCGATCTGATCACCCACATACATAAAGGCACCAATCACCTCCTTCAGGCCCGCACCAAAGGCCTCACCAAAGCTGGCAATCACCTCCATATCGCTGGCAATCTGGGCGGCATCATCATCGAGCAGCCCCTCCTCGACCATATACCCCTTCTTACCCAACAGGAAGATATAGGGCTGCGTCTTATCCTTCGGAACGACATCCATGTAGATCGTATTTGCCATGACCTTTTTTACGTTAAGCTCGAAAGCGTGCTCCATTCCGACGGCCTGCTTAATCGTAAAAGTAGGGTTTGGGTAGAGTCCCGGATAGATCACCTCCACGCGGCAACTGCGCTCCTTCTCCTCATAGCTGGGATTGACCTCGAAACGTATCTCACCCGGGGTCGTGGTATCAAAGTTCTTTGCCCAGCCATGCTCGGACGATACCTTTAGCTCGGCTCCCGGCACCGGGTTTTCGAGGTTGTACTTTATCGAGAACGAGCCACCTTCGGCCGGAACAGAGAGCTCTCTCTGCTGCAGGGTCAGCGAAGCCGGCCCTGCATTCGAGCTATCATCTTGCGTACACCCCGTAGTGAGCATCATCAGCCCCATGAAGAGGAGTGTCACGGAAATCAAGCGTTTCATCTCATTCGATTTTTCGGTTCATAGATACTCTCCGCCAAGCCTACTTTTTCGGAGAACCAACAACTTCACCGGCATAGCAGCCACTCAATTGCGTACCGTCCGAAAGTGTCAAATCGGCCTCGACGGTGTAGGAGTTGGCAGCTTCGTCGTAAACAACCTCGATCACGGCATCCGTCAGCTTGTACTCGGTATCACCAATGACCATCTTGCTGTAGTTAAACATCACGGCATAGGGATCGGAGGTGTCGGGCATGCCTTTATAGGTGCCGGCCGAAATCATGCTATCGGAGTCACTGCGGAGATCAACGGCAAGTTTGTTGTCGCCATTCGCATCCTCCAGATTAAGGGTCCACCAGGTACCCCAACCACTGGCCGAAGCCTTCGTCCAGGTAACATCGCCCTCTATCACTACGGGCTCTGCCACCTCCATGCCATCGACCTTACCCTCGAAGAGGCAGTGGAAGGTACGACCATCCTCGATTTTGGCCGTCATGTCAAAGCTGTAACTCTGGGTGTCATAGTCGTTCTCTACCACCAGCATTACCGCGGTCATATAGTACTGCATCTCACCCGGAACGGAGATATAGGCACCCTCCAACGAGATATGACCCTCACCCATACCGGCCGTATAGCTTCCTGTGGGCAGGCCCTTGGGCGACGGGGGACACTCGGCCGAGAAGCGAGCCTCCCAACCCTCGGCATTGCTCAAGTTTATATTCCAGTAGGCGCCATTATCAATCGAAGTGGCCGTCGAAGAGGTAAAATTCACCTCCACGAGTTCGGTCGAGGGGGCCAGCGAGATACCCTCCACAGCACCCATATACTCGGCCTCTACCACCACACCATTGGCCAGGGTGGCGTAGAGCGACATCATATAGAGTCGATTCGTAAAGTCGGCCTCGACATGAAGCGTACCTGTGGCAAAGAGATGTTCGCCGGCACCGGCACCGGCATCTATCGTAAAGGTCGAAAGAGCACCATTAAACTCACCGGCCTCGAAGTCGGTATTGTCCGCCTCAGGCGAATTGCTGGCCGTATAGGGACAAGTTGCCAAATAGTTCAAGTTGAAGGCATTATAGAGCTCCAGAGTGGTCTGATTTCCCTTATCGTCACCCAGCGTCAGCGACCAGAGCGAGCTGTCGGCACCTTTGCGCTCGGCCGATGCGGTCGTAAAGGTGGTTCTGAGATAGATGGTATTCTTCACGGGCATACCCTCCACTTCGCCCTCGTAGGTGGCGACCAAGTGGCGACCATTCTGCAGGAACACATCCACCTCAAAGCGATAGTAATCGATCTCTTCACCCTCGAGAATCGTTACAGTCACCGTTCCCGACTCCAACTGAACGCCGTTATCATAGCCATAGGTTGAGTAGCGATCGAGCAGCGTGCCGACCGAGCCATCCTTCGCTACGGTATAGGTGCCTGCGGGGAGATACTCCTGCTCGCTCGCGATACGGAAATCCATACCGAGCCACTCCTCCTCGTAGGAGAAGTTGTCGGCCTCGGTCTCGCTCTCGTAGGAGAGCTGAATGAAGGCCGAGCCCGAGGCCAGGCACGAGCCTTTGGCGCGGGTGTAGGTGTGGCTGATTACCTTATCGGGATCGTCATCGGTCGTAAAGAGCAGGGGCTCGTGCATCAGCATCTCACCATTGCCCGAGGCAACCACCAGCAGCTGATACTCCTTGGCGCTCTCCAGCCCTGCCACCTCGATCGACTCGCGCAGGTCGGCAGCCACCTCCTCGCCATTGGCAACCACATAGGAGGCCTCGGGAGCATTGTACTCGGTAGACATCACCATGTAGTGTACCGACTCGGCATTGGTGGCCGTGAAGCGGAAGTTGATCTTCTCGTGGTCCTTCTGTACGAGCTCTACCGTAAGGCTCATCTTCGTGCGCTCGGCAGTAGCCATGTAGAGCGTGTTCGAGCCGGCCAATTTACCTCCGTTCTTGGCTGCAGCCACCACCATGTAGTTGGTCTCCGGATCCAGGCCCGTCACCTTCACCTCGATGGGGCTCTGCTTGCGCAGGTCAAAGAGCTCACCCTCCAAGAGGATGGTCTCGAGCGAAGGGGCGCTCTCGCCATCGGCCAATACCATGTAGGCGGCCTCTAAAGCGTCGGCAATCGTCGCCTTAAAGCTCAACGACGAGGCATCTGCCGTGCCCTTCTCGAGCGAGATGGTGGGATTGGCAGTTACATTTGGTGTCGTATCATCCTCCGAACACCCGGTAAATGCGACCAACAGCGTGGCCATCATCAGAAACAAGGAATACTTTTTCATGATTGTTGCTTTTTGGTTTATATTAATTCCGATTATTGAAAACCATTTAGGGTTAGTTGCTCTTGCGGGTCAGCACAATATCCGATTCGCCATAGAAGTAGCTCATCCAACCGAAGCCGGTGAAGAGGTAGCTCAACGAGGGGTAGCAGCCACCAAGTTCGGCAGGAGACGAGATGGTGAGCGTATTGCCATCCTCCGAGAGGGTAACCTTGAGGTCGTGCGAGGTGTAGACCAGGGCATCCCCGGCCGACGAGTTGGTCATGTAACCATCGCCAAAAAACATCCAGCCAATCACCGACTGGCGAGCCTGACCGTCGATCGTAATCACATCTCCCTCGGCGATGTTGAGCAGCCACTTCGGGCCAAAGGCCTCGGCGGGGTCGGGCACATCCTCCAGGTCGGCATACTCGGCCTCCAGCCCCTTGACTCCATAGTATCGGATGTTGTACCAGCCATCGACCAGCGCCACCAACTGATTCTGTGCGCGATAGTCGAAATCCTTATCCTCGACCTGCTGCACGATAGTTACACGAAAAGTGCTCGTCTCGGGCTGGCTGAAGCCGTCGGAGAGGAGTTGCGTGCCCTCCCATTCGTCCAAGAGGGTAGTGAAGAGCTCGGACTCCACACGCTGATTCGCCTCCACCTGCGGGGTCTTCTGTTCGGCATAGGTCATAAAGCGATTCCCCTGCTCGTCGATACCCATCACCGCTACGGCGTAGTCGTTCTCGGGCTTCAAACCCTGCTGCAAGAGGCTCTGCATGTCGGCATAGTGCAGACCATAGTTCATGGCCTGGAACGAGAGGAAGGCCTGCTCGTCGGCCACCAATGCCTTCACCTTGGTCGCCTCGTCGAAGTAGACATAGTACTCCACAACCCCCAACGAGGGCTCACACACCACCTGCATCGAGTAGGGGGTAACCTCCTCAAACGAGATCTCCAACGACTCGGTCGAAGGGTTGGCTGTAGGGGTAGAAAAGGCGCAGAGCGTAAATTCAGACGAGGGGCCCGAAGCATCCCAGTAGTAGGCGTAGAGATAAAATTCGGTATTGGGGCGGAACCCGGAGCCGCTATATCCTTTCAGTATGTCGCCCTGAAAGAGGATACCGGCAAGAACCTCTTCGAACGAGGTCGAGGTGAGCTCGGCGAGTTTTTGAATGGACTCCGAAATCTCAGCCTGCATGGTCGCCAAATCGCTCTGCTCCCAGCGCTCCTTCGAGATAATGTCATAATAATAGGTAACATCCTGCCTCTTGGGACGGATATCGAAGGTTACAGAGAAGGCCGTAAGACTCTCCTCATGAACCGTAATTTCGAAACCATCCTCGGATTGAGGGGTAGAAGGCCCCACGGGCTCATCGGTCGAACATGCGGCAAATGCCAGCAAAAAACACCAGAACAGAGTAATCTTTTTCATTGGTATGGAAGTAAGTTGGTTTTCTTATTCACAAAATTACGACGCCCTAATAAAAAAGAGGAAAAAAAAGAGTTATTTTAGTATAACAATTCAAAAAAATATGCTTACATTTGTATAACATTTTCCAAAGCAACATTTATAACAAATTGATTAACAAGAGATTAAAACTTACAAAATGAAACGCTGCATATTATGGCTCAATATAACACTTTTCTGTCTGTATTTCTCCCCGACAATTGCCCGCGAAGAGGTGACAGAGAGCCTGAGAAACAACATCGAAAAGTTTGAGCAGTACCACCAACTCGACACCCTCAAAGCGCTTCACTATGCCAACCTCGCTCTGGCAGAGGTCGACTCCCTGATGGTGAGTCCCTCGTTGGCCCACCTCTACGACTACCTGGCTACCTACAACGAGGAGCAATCCTTCCTGTTTAAGGAGGCGCTGAACTACAAACTTCGTGCATTGGAGCTCTACGACGCCCTGAACAATCGGGCAGAAGCTACACGCATAAGCGCCGAACTCGGTCGTCTCCACCTCAAAGAGGGGGATTACCACCAGGCCTACACCAGCGCGCTCACAGCATCCCACATGGCACACTCGCTACGCGACACCCTCTCGCTGCGCGAGGCCTATCTGACGATCGAACAGGTGAAGTACTACTACGACAAGGATATCGAACAAGCGATGTCGTACAACCGTCTTGTGGCCGACCAATACCACGGAAGAGAGCAGGCCGACCAAGCCGTTCGCGCCCTAAACAATCGCTTTAATTACTCGCCGTCACCCGAAGAGGTACAGGAAATTACACATAAATGCGAAGTCATCTGTCAAGCCTGGGGATTCAACGATATGTTGCTCAATGTCTATCTGAATGTAGCAATGCAGGAGATGCTCTTTGGCGACATGGAGGCGTGCCGCCACTACCTGGATCTCGCAAAACCGTTGATCTCCAACTTCAAGGAGGAGGGGTACTACTACTCGGCTTTGGGCTTCTACCACCTGAACGCCGGCGACAAGCAGCAGGCCATCGAGGAGACCAAACGCTCGATCGAACTGCTCAGCCGAGGTGATTTCAACTCCAAGAATGTACACTCCTACTTTTTGCTGCAGGAGCTCTATCAGGAGGAGGGGGCCTATCGTGAAGCCTACCACGCCCTGCGCGAGTTTGCCGAGATCTATACGCAACAGATCAGCACCGAGGATTTCATCGGGCTCTCGAAGTCGATCAGCGAATTGGAGTTGGAGCGCATGCGCGAAAAGCACCTCTTCGTGATTGTGATTCTGGTTTTGGGTGTCGTGATGCTCATCATCGCCATCACGCTCTTCGCCTCACGCCACCGTTTGGCCGAAAAAAACCGCCGACTGATGGCCGAGAAGGCGGAGCAGGAGCTGCGCATCAAGAACGAGATTATCAAGGTGCAGAAGCTGCAACAGTATCAGGAGCAGCAGAATATGGCCTCACTGACCGAGGAGCTCTCCGAGGCGGTTAAGGGGAGCGACGGCAAGCAGATGCGCACCGAAATCAACCGCATCATCCGCCGCCTGGAGAAGAGCCCCGACTCGAGCCGCGACTGGGCCGAGGTCGAGAAGGTGATGGCGGGCAACAACGACCACTTCTTCGAAAATCTGTTGCGCGAATACCCCAACCTGACCAAGAACGAGCGCAAGCTCTGCACCTTCATCCATCTGAATCTCTCAACCAAGGAGATATCGAAAATTACGCACCAAAGCGTGGGCAGCATCCACATTGCCCGTTCACGCCTGCGCCAAAAGTTCGGCCTGACGAACAGCGAGCAGTCGCTCATCACCTTCCTCGACCGCTTCAACACGCCCGAGAAGCAGGCATAAGACAGGGTCGAGGAGTAGCGACATCGGCTCCTTATCGGTGCTCCACGCGGTAGGCTGCGGGCGAGAGCCCCACCACACGGCAGAAGTATTTGCCAAAGCAGGATTGCGAGGGAAAGCCGAGGTCGTAGGCAATCTCTTTGACCGTTTTACTCGTCGAGTGAAGTTGCGTAATGGCATCCAGCGTCACATACTTCTCGATCCATTCGGTGGCACTCTTACCACTCGAGAGCTTCACAATGGTCGATATATACTTTGCCGTCAGCCCCATGCGATCGGCATAGAAACGCAAGTCACGGTGCACTTTGTAGTTGGCCTCGACCAATCGGATAAACTCCTGCGTAAGTTGCTGATTTCGAGAAGGCTCCTCGGACTCTTGTTCGTGCATGAAGTAGCCGAATCCGAGGAAGAAGGCTCGCGTCAGAAGGCGTATAATCTCCAAGTGATGGGGGTTGCTTTGCTCCGATATCGTGGCTCGGCACATGGAGATGTAGCCCTCGATGCTCGTGGGCAATTTCTCGCGAACTGTTGTTTACACCCCCTAACCCCCTGAAAGGGGGAACTTTGGGGTCGCTTCATTGAAAGTATAGGGAGCCTTTGTCTGGGAAGGTTTGGAACAAGGGCAAAAATTTTTCATATATTTTGCGGTTGCCTACAAAAAGGATAGGAACATCCACCCGAAAAGGTTGGACAACGACACAAAAAAGCAGAGGGGTTGCCTCTGCTTTGGATTGGATATGATGATGCATCAGGAGTTTGCGCTACTATGCTAAATTGAGATAGTTGAGTGTGCGAGATAGAGGATAATTCCGATTGAGGTTGATTATTTCAAAGTTTTTATCTATCTTTGTAAACACTTGTATTTGTAACTATAAATCTTTAAACAGTACGACTATGGATATTATCATACGAGCCTTCAATCCAGAGGGTGGCAATGCCAGAGCCACGAGTGCAGATATATGCGACAAGGCCGTTGGTCTGATCATCAAGGGCGACGATGCCGATGCTATCATTGCCAAGTTCCACCAGCAGGCCCCAACAATCGATCTTAGTGACAACAGGTCGGGCCTTAGTGACCTCTTTGACTCCTTGGAGACAACCTCTCCAATGATAATGTTCTGTTACAATAAGCGCAAGGCATACAACCCTTATGATTGGAAGGAGTGTTATCATAAGAACCTCGGCGACAAATCAGAGTCTAAGGCCAAGATGATGGGTTTCTATGCCGATACGTTGTTAGCGAGCCCTAAGTTGATAAACCAGATGGAGACCATCTTGGGTAGCCCAACAGTGTACAAGGATGTTGTTCTGCTCTCGTCGGCTCCTTACTCTAAGGCGCGCGACTTCAATAAATTGAGCCGAGCGATAGTGGATATCTATGCTTCGCTCTGCTACGATAAGCCTGAGGAACATTGGGCCGAGGCAGAAGAGTTGTTACACAACGAGTTAGGCAATGATAATGCCTATATTCTTATTGTCGATGCTGATGAATGTCGCAAACGCTTTATCTGGAATGTGGCCGAGGGCGAGCCAACCAACTACCGCTTAAAGATTGATTGGGAGAAGAAGGGTTGGAGCATTGGCAACGATTATGATGAGCATATCTCCGATGTTGTTTTTGCTCGTCGGGGAGTTCTCTGCTATGAGAATTTCCAGGGTTGCATAACCGAGATAACTGACGAAGCGATAACCATCAGAATGGGTGACAAGAGCCAGACCCTCACCCCTGGCAACTCTCTTGTGTTCAGGAGTGGAGATAGTTACGAGGACCACGAGGGTGTCGGGCATTATGATATTACCTACACCCTTACAATTGAGTGGCTCAAGGAGTAACGATCGCTCCAATAATAATCAAAAAGAGATGACTCCTTAGAAAGGCTGTCTTTCATCGTTTTGGAGCTCAAAACGAGACTCGAGCCCACGATGCTCGTGGGCATTTCTCGCGAACTGTTATTTACACCCCCTAACCCCCTGGCAGGGGGCATTTTGGGGTCGCTTCGGGCGTGTCATCGTGCAAAAATAGGAAAGGTTGGCGTTAAGCCAACCTTCTCATTTTGAGCGGAAAACGAGACTCGAGCCCACGATGCTCGTGGGCATTTCTCGCGAACTGTTATTTACACCCCC